>CACWLD010000001.1 GCA_902761655.1 uncultured Bacteroidia bacterium
CAAGCGCTGGTCGTACAACCTTGAGACTTATTTCCTTGCCCAGAGGTTCCGCGACACCCTTGAGATTGCCAATTCCAAGGAAGTGATAATCCAGGACAGGACCATCCTGGAGGGCGTTTTTATTTTCGTGGCCAACAACCGTGACCTGGGCAACCTGTCCCAGAGGGACTATGACACATATATGCAGCTCTTTGACCTTATGATGTCAATGGTCAAGTTGCCGGACCTGCTCATCTACATCCGCTCCTCCATACCCCGCCTGGTATCCCAGATCCAGAAGCGCGGAAGGGACTACGAGCAATCCATCAGCCTTGAATACCTCACCGGCCTCAACAACCGCTACGAGTCCTGGATAGCCAACTACCCCGGCGAACTCCTCATCATAGAAGGTGACCAGCTTGACTTCAAGGACAACCCAGAGGACTTCCAGTCCATCACGGACCGCATAGACGCCCGCCTCTACGGCCTTTTCCCGGAAGAGGAGAGTTTGTAAAAAATTATTAACTTTGTAAGTTTAAAAACTTTAGAGGATATGCACATAGCAATTGCAGGAAACATTGGAAGCGGCAAGACTACGCTTACAAAGATGCTTGCGGCACATTACGGATGGACCCCCAAGTTTGAATCAGTGGACTTCAACCCGTATCTGGCGGATTTCTACGAGGATATGGAAAGGTGGTCCTTCAACTTGCAGATATACTTCCTGAACAAGAGGTTCAAGGACGTTGTGGATATTTCCAAGTGCTCTGACGTCATTGTCCAGGACCGTACCATCTACGAGGACGCCCGCATCTTCGCTCCCAACCTGCACGCTATGGGACTTATGACAACCAGGGATTTCGAGAACTACTCTGACCTGTTCGACCTTATGATGTCGCTGGTCAACCCCCCGGACCTGCTCATATACCTCAAGTCCTCCATACCCAACCTTATCTCCCAGATCCAGAAGCGTGGCCGCGAATACGAGAAGAGCATCCGCATTGACTATATCACCGGCCTTAACGAGCGCTATGACAACTGGATCAAGGACTATAAGGGCAATCTGCTAGTGATTGACGCGGACAACATCAAGTTCGGCAACCGTCCGGAGGATTTCGCAAAGGTTACCGATATGATTGACGCACAGATGTTCGGACTTTTCCCTAATGAGCCAGCCAGATAACAGATACGTAGTTGGAATAGACATCGGCGGCCAGACCTCCAAGATTGGCGTGGTGCGCTCCGACGGCTCCATAGCCGGCCGGCGCGTGATTCGCACGGACGGATACGGCACTGACGCCGCATCCTTCGTGACGGACCTGGCTTGCGCCGTCAAGCAGCTTCTGGGCGAATGCGGAGACCCTCTGGTGGAAGGCGTGGGCGTTGGCGCACCCAACGCAAACTACTTCTCCGGCTGCATTGTCAACGCTCCCAACATCAGCTGGGCGTCCGGCACCTCCGTGCCTCTGGCGCAGATGCTGTCGTCCTCCCTTGGGGGAGTGAAGGTTTCCCTTACCAACGATGCCAACGCCGCCGCCATTGGCGAAATGGCTTACGGCGCAGCGCGGGGGATGAAGGATTTCATTGAAATCACCCTTGGGACAGGCCTTGGAAGCGGAATCGTATGCGGCGGGCAGCTTGTCTACGGACACGACGGCCACGCAGGAGAGCTGGGACACGTATGCATAGACCATCACGATGACGCCCGCCTTTGCGGATGTGGCAAGAGGGGATGCCTTGAGGCTTACGCTTCATCTACCGGAGTGACCAGGACCGCAAGGGAGTGGCTCAACGACCGCCCGGATGGTCCGTCACCGCTCCGATATGTAGAGCATCTCAACTCCAAGGCGGTCTATGACGCTGCAGTTATGGGAGACCCGCTGGCAAACGAGATTTTCCAGTATACAGGAAAGCTGCTGGGAAGGGCGTTCGCAGATTTCGTGGCGTTCAGCGCACCGGAGGCCATTATCCTTTTCGGTGGCCTTGCAAGGGCCGGAGAACTGCTCCGCAAGCCGGTTGTGGAGGCAATGGAGAAGAACCTTATGGAGATATGGAAGGGAAAGATCAAAGTGCTGTTCTCAACCCTTCCGGAGTCCGATGCCGCCATACTTGGCGCGTCGGCATTAGGATGGAATAATCTATTAACAAATAATGATAAGTAATATGAGAATCAAGACAATCATTGTAGCTGCGCTTGCTGGACTGGCACTCGCAGCTTGCGCACAGAACGGTGGAAACGCGAATCTTTCCCCTGAACTCAAGGCCCTTCAGCCTTCAAAGAGCCAGGTAGATTCCGTAAGCTACCTTCTTGGAATCCAGTTCGGCGCACAGGCCCAGAGTTGGGGATTTGGAAAGGATTACAATTACAACGAGATTGTGAAAGGCTTCAAGGACTTCGCAGAGGCTCAGGGAAACCAGCAGGATCCTGAGTTCCTGGAGCAGTTCAAGATTAACCCTGAGGTTATGAACGAACTGTTCAACGCTTATCTCGAGAGTCTTTCCGCATTCAATGCTGCCAAGGGATCCGCCGAGGCTTCAGCATTCCTTGAGAAGAACAAGCAGGAGGACGGAGTAGCAGTTACCGAGAGCGGCCTCCAGTACATCATCCTCCAGAAGGGAAGCGATGTTTTCGCAGGCCCGGACGACGAGGTTGAGGTTAACTACGTAGGTAAGTTCATCAACGGTGAAGTATTTGACCAGAGCCCTGAGGGAGAGAGCGTTACCCTTCCTCTTAACGGAGTTATCCCCGGATGGTCAGAGGGTATCCGCCTTGTAGGCGAGGGTGGCAAGATCCGCCTGTTCCTCCCTCCGGCACTTGCATACGGTCCCGCAGGCAGCGGCCCTATCGGCCCTAACCAGGCTCTTATTTTTGACGTGGAGCTCCTTAAGGTCATCCCTGCAACCGTAGAAGTGAATGAGGACTAATCAAGGTTGATCCAGCGGATTGAGCAGTCCCTGCGCCACCAGGTCATCTGGCGCTTGGCATAATGCCGGGTGTTGCGCAGGATAAGGCTCACGGTCTGGTCCAAAGAAATATCATCGGGGTTGTCAAGGTATTGGAAAACCTCCTTGTAACCCACGGTATTGAGCGCGGTAAGGTTCCTGAATCCAATCAGGGACCTTGCTTCGTCTATGAGGCCCTGGTCCATCATAAGGAGTACGCGCCTGTCTATGCGTGCGTACAGTTCTTCACGCGGGCGCGTGAGCCCTATCTTTTCAATCTGGAAATCTCTCTTGAAGGTCCCGGGAACGGTGAAGGAGGAGAAGGGTTTGCCGGTGCCAAGGCACACTTCCATTGCGCGTAGCACGCGCATCCCGTTGGAGCGGTCTATGCTTGCGTAGGCGGCCGGATCCAGCTTGCGCAGGTCCTCCGCCACGGCAAGTGCGCCCTCCTCCCTGATGCGCGCCGTGAGCCTTGCGCGCAGTTCAGGGTCCGCCTGCGGGACGTCCGGGATGCCGTTGCACACGGCATCGATATAGAACATTGAGCCGCCAGTCATCACCAGGGTGTCGTGCCCCTGGGCGAACAGGTCCTCTATCAGGGCTGTCGCCTGCTGCTCGTACATTCCCGCTGTGTAATAATCCTGTACGGAGATTGTCTGGATGAAATAGTGCCTTACTCGTTCAAGCTGTTCCCTGGAGGGAACGGCCGTGCCAATGGACATTTCCCTGTAGATCTGGCGGGAGTCGCAGGAAATAACCGGCGATCCATATTTCAGGGCCAGTTCTATGCTGTAGTCCGTCTTGCCCACCGCGGTGGGCCCCAGGACTATTATCAGTTTCTTGGACACTATACAGGGAGTTCTTCGGTGCCGTCGTAAATGAGCTTGCCGTCCTCGTCGTCAGGGTCTTCCTCCTCCTCGTCCTCGTCTTCGTCAAGGTCCTCGTCGTCGGCGTCTTCATCGGAGAGGTCGTCAAGGTCGTCCAGGGAGATGTTCAGAAGCCCGCCCAGACCGCCCTTGCGGGGCTTGTCGTCATCGTCGTCAGAAGGGAGGTGGCGCTGCTCTGCGGGGAGGTCCTCGAAAGCTACGTATCCGTTCTCAAACTCGATTGGATCCGGGCCCTTTGAGTCCACCAATACCGGTGAGGGGGCGCTTTCAGGGCTCTCGCCTTCAAAGGTGATGTTCACGCTCTTCTTGTTGGTGACATCGTAGAAATACACGAATGAGGTAATGCCGTTCTTTATGGTCTGGGATATGCTTATCTGGTCCACGGCCCCGGCGCCAAGGTCGAACAGGCCGAACCTTGCTACCAGGCCTCCCTTGGAATCCAGTCCCTTGAAAAGGATAAGCTGGTCCTGCGGGAATTCCATATCGGCACGCATCTGCTTATGGAAAGAGTACAGGGTGGATGCCCCGTCAATCAAATACACTCTGTAGAAGCCTTTGATACCCTCAAGGGTGACTCTATACTTGTAAGTCATGCTTAGAATAGTTTTTCCAAGGCAAAGGTACAAAATAATTCTTCTTGGTTGCATTTTCCCAACAAAAACACTAAATTTGAATTATGTATGCCCCCAATTAAGGATACATACAACAGTATAGGCTCGCCCTCGCGCGGCCTGTACAAGGATCAGGGGAGCCGCTTCATCTCTTTTGCCTATCCGGTGGAGACGGAGGCTCAGGTAAAGGAGCTTGTGGATTCCCTGAAAAAGGAGTACCACGATGCCCGGCATCACTGTTTTGCCTACAGGCTTGGCCTGGACGGCTCCAGATACAGGATGAATGACGACGGGGAACCCTCCTCCACCGCGGGAAGGCCAATCCTCTCCCAGATAGACTCCGCGGGGCTGTCGGACGTGCTGGTGGTTGTGGTAAGGTATTTCGGGGGCATCAAACTTGGGGTTCCGGGGCTGATAAAGGCGTACAAAACCGCCGCCCAGGGCGCCCTGGCCCAGGCCGCGAAGGTTGAGAAGACGGCGGCGGTGTCATATCACATAGAGTTCAACTATATGAATATGGATTCAGTGATGCGCACTCTCAAGGATATGGACATCCCGCAAAGCGGGCAGAACTTTGGCCAGCTGTGTTCAATGGACATAAGGGTCAGGCTCTCCCAACAGGAAGAATTAACAAAACGGTTAGTTAAATATTTATCTTTAATTATTCAAAATGTCTAAAGTACATGTATTTAATGCAGGTCCCTGCCTTTTGCCGCAGGCCGCATTGGACGCCTCTATCGAGGCCATCAAAGATTTCAAGGGCACTGGTGTGTCCGTTCTGTGCATTTCTCACAGGACAAAGGAGTGGGAGGCCACAATGGATGAATGCCGCGCATTGTGGAAAGAACTTTTGAATATACCTGACGGCTATGAAGTGTTATTCCTTGGAGGAGGCGCAAGCCTTCAGTTCCTTATGGCGGCTATGAACTTCCTTGAGAAGAAGGCAGCTTATCTTGACACAGGTATGTGGGCAAAGAAGGCTCTCAAGGAGGCAAAGGGCATTGGCGACGCTTATGCAATTGCCAGCTCTGCAGACAAGAACTACACCTTTATCCCCAAGGGATTCGAGATCCCTACGGATATCGACTATCTGCACATCACCACCAACAACACCATTTACGGTACTGAGATCAAGAAGGACCTGGATTCACCGGTTCCCCTTATCGCCGATATGTCATCAGACATCCTCAGCCGTCCCGTTGACGTAAGCAAGTACAACCTTATCTACGCAGGCGCGCAGAAGAACGCCGGCCCTGCCGGAGTTGCAGTTGCAATTGTAAAGACAGACGCCCTTGGAAAGGTAAGCCGTTACCTTCCTACAATGCTGGATTACCGTACCCACGTTGACAAGGGTTCAATGTTCAACACACCTCCTGTATTCTCAGTTCTGGTTATGACCGAGACCCTCAAGTGGCTCAAGGCTCAGGGAGGCGTAGAGGCTATCAACAAGATCAACGAGAAGAAGGCCGCAACCCTGTACGCAGAGATCGACCGCAACCCTCTCTTCACCGGCACCGCCGCAGTTGAGGACCGCTCAATAATGAACGTATGCTTTGTAATGGCTCCTGGTTACGAAGACCTCCAGGACGAATTCCTGGCCTTTGCAAAGGGCAAGGGAATGGTTGGAATCAAGGGTCACCGTTCAGTAGGAGGCTTCCGCGCCTCTTTGTATAACGCTTGCAAACAGGAAGACGTAGACGCCCTGGTAGAATGTATGCAGGAATTTGAAAAACTCAAGAAATGAAAGTATTAGTAGCAACACAGAAGCCTTTCTCCGCAGCAGCGGTAAAGGGAATCAAGGATATCCTCACAGGTGCAGGACATCAGGTAGAGGTTCTTGAAAACTATGCCCAGCAGGCAGATTTCGTGGCAGCGGTGGCTGACGCGGAGGCAATCATCATCCGTTCCGACAAGGTTACGGCCGAGGTCATCGCCGCAGCCCCCAAGCTCAAGATAGTTGTAAGGGCCGGAGCAGGTTATGACAACGTAGACCTTGAGGCCGCATCGGCTGCAAAGGTAGTGGTTATGAACACCCCGGGACAGAACGCCAACGCAGTGGCTGAGCTTGCAATTGGAATGATGATCTATATGGCACGCACCCAGTTCACTCCTTCCACCGGATCTGAGATCCAGGGAAAGACCGTAGGTATCCAGGCATTCGGCAACGTAGGCCGCCTGGTTGGCAAGAAGGCAGCAGCCCTTGGAATGAAGGTGAAGGCCATAGATCCTTTCCTCCCCGCAGAGAAAATAGTTGAAGGCGGCGCAGTTCCGGCAGAAAGCCTGGAAGACCTGTACGCAACAAGCAACTATGTATCCATCCACATCCCTGCTACCCCGCAGACAGTCCGCTCAATTGGCTATGACCTCATCACCAAGATGCCTAAGGGCGCTGTTCTTGTGAACACAGCCCGCAAGGAAGTGATTGACGAGGCCGGCCTTGCAAAGGCCCTCGAGGACCGCGCAGACCTTAAATACGCCACTGACGTTGCTCCTGACAACTTTGCGGAGCTCAAGGAGAAGTTTGGCGCAAGGGTGTTCGCAACCCCCAAGAAGATGGGTGCCCAGACCGCAGAGGCCAATATGAACGCAGGCCTTGCAGCTGCAAACCAGATAGTAGACTTCTTTGCAAACGGAAACGTACGTTTCCAGGTTAACAAATTCTAGGACTGATGGTCAGAGTAAAACCATTCGCCGCCATTAGGCCGGCAAAGTCCCTTGACGAGCAGGTCTCTTCCCCGCCGTACGACGTCCTCAATTCACAGGAGGCGCTTGCAATGGCGGGGGAGAAATCCCTGCTGCACATAACCAAGCCTGAAATAGACTTCGACCCCATCCTTGAGGAGAACGACCCCAGGGTGTATGAGAAGGCCGTGGAAAACTTCAAGCTCTGGCAGCAGAGGGGCTGGCTTGTGCAGGATCCCAAGGAGTGCTACTACGTGTATGCGCAGACAATGGGCAGCCGTACCCAGTACGGCCTGGTCCTCTGCGCGCACACGGACGACTACACCTCCGGAAAGATCAAGAAGCACGAGCTCACCCTCAAGAAGAAGGAAGATGACAGGATGGTGCACATCCGCATCCAGAATGCCAACATAGAGCCCGTATTCTTTGCCTATAGGGACGATGCGGAACTCTCCCAGATTGTAAGCGATACCGTAAAGGGAGAGTCCGTCTGCCGTTTCACTGACGAGAACGGTTTCATCCACGAATTCTGGGTAATTGACAATGACGCCACCGTGGCGCGCATCACTGAGATCTTCACCACCCGCGTAGACGCGTTCTACGTAGCGGACGGCCATCACCGTACCGCCGCCGCAGCCCGCGTTGGAGCGGAGAAGAGGGCCCAGAACCCCAACCACACCGGCAACGAAGAATACAATTTCTTTATGGCCGTCTGCTTCCCTGAGACCCAGCTCAAGATCATTGACTATAACCGCGTGGTCAAGGACCTGAACGGACTCACCAAGGAAGCCTTCCTTGAAAAACTTTCGGAAGATTTTGTAGTTGAGCCCGCCGGAAAGGAAATATGCCATCCAAAGGCCCTGCACAATTTCTCCCTTTACCTTGACGGGGAGTGGTACTCGTTTACCGCAAAGCCCGGCCGTTATGACGATTCGGACCCAATCGGAGTCCTGGACGTTACAATTCTGTCCAACCTTGTTTTGGACAAGATACTTGGAATAAAGGACCTGCGCACGGACAGCAGAATTGACTTCGTGGGCGGTATCAGGGGCCTTGGAGAGCTCTGCCGCAGGGTAGACAGCGGAGAGATGAAAGTGGCCTTCGCCCTTTATCCGGTATCAATGGAACAGCTTATAGCAATTGCCGACAGCGGCAAGATAATGCCGCCAAAGACCACTTGGTTCGAGCCTAAACTGCGCTCCGGACTTGCAATACACAAACTGGATTAAACTATGCCTGACTCATTGGCCGTTCGTGCCAAGCTGAAGGAATTCTTCGGCTATGACACCTTCAAGGGAGACCAGGAGAGGATCATCTCTCACCTGGTGGCGGGGGGCGATGCGTTCGTCCTTATGCCAACCGGTGGCGGAAAGTCCCTCTGCTACCAGCTTCCTGCGCTCCTTATGGAGGGAACGGCCATTGTGATATCACCACTCATCGCCCTGATGAAGAATCAGGTGGACGCCATACGCGGCTTTGAGGCGGGCAGCGAGTGCATAGCGCATTTCCTCAATTCCTCCCTTTCCAGGCAGCAGATAGCTGATGTCCGCGAGGACCTGCTCTCCGGCCGCACCAAGTTGCTGTACGTGGCGCCGGAGTCCCTCACCAAGGCGGACAACATCACCCTGCTCAAGGAAATCAAGGTTTCCTTCTACGCGGTGGACGAGGCCCACTGTATTTCCGAGTGGGGCCACGATTTCCGCCCGGAATACCGCCGTATCCGCTCCATAGTGGAAGAGATTGGCCGCGCGCCAATAATCGCCCTCACGGCTACGGCAACCCTCAAGGTGCAGAGCGACATACTCAAGAACCTGGGCATTCCTGATGCCGCAATCTTCAAGTCTTCCTTCAACCGCCCCAACCTCTATTACGAGGTGCGCGAGAAGGTTGAGCCGGAAAAGGACATAATAAGGTTCATACGCCAGAATCCCGGCAAGTCAGGAATCATTTACTGCCTGAGCCGCAAGAAGGTGGAGGAAATGGCCCAGCTGCTGAATATCAACGGCATAAAGGCCAGGCCGTATCACGCCGGACTGGACGCCAAGACAAGGACGGAGAACCAGGATCTTTTCCTGATGGAAGAGATTGACGTGATTGTGGCCACAATAGCCTTTGGAATGGGAATAGACAAGCCGGATGTGCGCTTTGTAATCCACTATGACATTCCAAAGAGCATAGAGAGCTATTATCAGGAGACAGGCCGCGCAGGCCGCGACGGCAAGGAAGGCCAGTGCATAACCTATTACAGTTACAAGGACATCCAGAAACTGGAAAAGTTTATGCAGGGCAAGCCCGTGTCCGAGCAGGAAATAGGCAGGCAGCTGCTTTCGGAGGTTGTCGCCTATGCGGAATCCAGCCAGTGCCGCCGCAAGCTGCTGCTGCACTACTTTGGCGAGGAGTATCCGCAGGACAACTGTGGCAGCTGCGACAACTGCCTCAATCCAAAGCCCACCTTTGACGGCCGCAAGGAGATGTGCAGGGTAATTGAACTTATCCTGTCAATGCCGGAGAACTTCAAGATGGAGCATCTGGCAAATATCCTTACCGGCAAGCAGAACGCCGCCATCACCTCCTACCATCACGACCAGCTCCCGCTGTTCGGAAGCGGCAAGGACCATACTGAGAAATTCTGGTGTACCGTCATCCATCAGGGCCTCATCCTGCATCTGCTGGACAAGGGCATAGAGACTTACGGACTTATCTCGGTAACAGACAAGGGCAAGGAATTCTTCGAGCATCCTACCGCCCTGCAGTTGGTGGAGGACCGTATTTTCCCTGACGGAGTATCCGAAGAGGAAGACGATGACGACGGCGCAGCCGCTTCGCTCAAGGCTGGCGGCGGAGGAGGAGATATGACGCTCCTGTCAATGCTCAAGGACCTCCGCAAGGATATGGGACGCAGGCTAAAACTTCAGCCCTGGATAATCTTCGGCGATCCCGCCCTTGAGGATATGTCCATCCTTTATCCTATCACCTACGACGAGCTCAAGAACTGCCAGGGCGTGGGCGAAGGCAAGGCGCGCAAGTTCGGCGCCGAGTTCATCGCCCTCATCAAGAAATACGTAGAGGAGAACGACATCACCCGTCCGGACGACTTTGTGATGAAATCCTCTCCCAGCAAGTCCGAGAACAAGGTCTATATTATCAAGAGCGTTGACCGCCAGCTTCCTTTGGAAGACATAGCGGAGGCCCGCGGCCTTGAGATGGACGAGCTGATGAGCGAGATAGAGGCCATAGTGGCAACCGGAACCAAACTCAACCTGGACTATTACATACGCCAGGAAGTGGATGACGAAGTGGTTGAGGAGATCCTGGATTATTTCAAGGAAGAAGCCACGTCAGACTCCCTCCAGGACGCCATCGCCGCGCTGGAACCTGATTGCGAGGAGATGGAGATCAGACTTGCCAGGATCAAGTTCCTGTGCGAAATCGCGTCCTGACCTATGATTCCCCAGGAGACAGTAAGCCTTATTCTGGACACCGCCCAGATAGTTGACGTCGTGAGCGACTTTGTCTCGCTCAAGAGGCGTGGTGCCAATTACGTGGCCTGCTGTCCCTTCCATAACGAGAAAACCCCTTCCTTTTACGTCTCGCCCTCAAAGGGCATTTTCAAATGCTTCGGCTGCGGCAAGTCCGGTACGGCCGTTGGATTTGTAATGGAGCACGAGCACTGTACATACGTCGAGGCCCTGAAGTTCCTTGCCCGCAAATACAACATAGAGGTTCAGGAAAAGGAAGAGACGGATGAGGACCGCGAGCGGCATCAGCGCAGGGAGAGCCTGATGCTGGTGTCCGAATTTGCCCAGAAATTCTTCGTCTCCCGCCTGAGGGAGACGCCTGAAGGCCGCAACGTGGGGCTCGCGTATTTCAAGAGCCGCGGCCTGGAAGATTCCACAATAGAAAAATACGGCCTTGGATGGGCCCCTACGTCGCGGCACGCCCTTGTGGACGCCGCGTCGGAGGCCGGCTACAAGGCTGAATATCTGGTAGAGACAGGCCTCTGCAACCGCAGGGACGACGGCTCCTTGAGCGACCGTTTCTACGACAGGATAGTATTCCCAATATACTCTGTCAGCGGCAGGGTGATAGCCTTTGGTTGCCGGACGCTGCGGTCGGACTACAAAGACCTCAATATTGGCAAGTACGTCAATTCCCAGGAATCAGAGATTTACATAAAGCGCCAGAGCCTGTACGGAATCTATCACGCAAAGAGCGAGATTTCACGCCAGAACAAGTGCTACCTGGTGGAGGGATACCTTGACGTGCTGTCAATGCATCAGCTTGGCATTGTCAATACGGTGGCTTCCAGCGGCACCTCGCTCACGGAAGAGCAGGTGCGCCTGATAAAGAAGTTCACTGACAACGTCACAATAATGTACGACGGTGACTCCGCCGGAATCCACGCCGCCCTCAGGGGAATAGATATGGTCCTGAAAGAGGGACTTAACGTAAGGATTGTGCTCATCCCTGACGGGGACGACCCTGACTCCTACGCGCGCAAGCACAGCCTTGCGGAGGTGCAGGAGTTCATAGGCACGCACGAGCAGGACTTCATCAATTTCAAGGCGGAACTGCTTATGAAAGAGGCCGGCACGGACATCATCCGCAAGGCCAACCTCATAAACGAGATAGCGGACACCATAGCAAACATTTCCGACGCGGTAAAGCGCTCGGTTTACGTGCAGGCCGTGTCGGACCGCTTTGGAATTGAGCAGAACGTGCTTTTTGGCAGGATAAGCTCCACGCGCCGCAAGATGCTTGCCGACGAGCGCAAGGTGCAGGAGCGCGAGGAAAGGCGCAAGGCTGCGGCGCTGCCTCCGCTCCCGGAGGAGTATCCCGGCGGATACGTTCCGGAGCAGAGCGCCGTGCAGCTTACTATGGACGCCCTTGAGGTCAACAAGATTGTGGCCCCGTCGGAGCGGGAACTGATCTCGTTCCTCCTGCAGTACGGCCACGACACGCTGGATTTTGCCAGCGATTCCAAATACTACTCCGGATCTGAAGAGGACAAGGCCACCGTGGCGGAGTTCATAGACGCTTCGCTTTCCGCCGATGGCGGAGTGCTCATCAACCCCGCCTACGACAAGATTTACCAGGCCTATATGGCCTCCTATTTCGAGGGCTGCAGCCAGAACGACATCCTCCACACCCTGCTCAGTTCCCCGGACCCGGAAATAACATTCGTGGTTTCCCAGCTTTCCCTGGAACGCTACCAGTTGACGGTGAAAGACTTCCGCAACGCCCTCACCACCCGGGCGTCCTGGCTGGTCAAATTTGTGCCGCAGACCATCCTTACTTATATGGAACGTAAGATAGAAAGCCGTATTTCAGACCTTAAAGCACAACTTGCGGGCGCTGACAGCCAGTCCCAGGACAATATTTTGACAGAAATTCTTAAATTGCAGGCCGCCCAGAAAAAGGTCCAAAAAGAAATGCAATAAAATATGGATAAAAACTTCAAGAGAACGCTTGTTACCTGTGCCCTTCCTTACGCGAACGGCCCCGTCCACATAGGACACCTTGCAGGAGTATACGTGCCTGCCGACATTTATGTACGCTATCTCCGCCTCCGCGGAAAGGAAGTGCTGTACGTGTGCGGCAGCGACGAGCACGGTGTCCCAATCACCATCAAGGCCCGTCAGCTTGGCTGCTCGCCCCAGGATATCGTGGACAAGTATCACAATATTATAAAGGAGAGCTTCAAGGCTCTGGGAATCAACTTTGACGTCTATGGAAGGACCTCTTCCAAGATCCACGCGGAAACCGCTTCGGAATTCTTCAAGAGGCTTTACGACAAGGGAAAGTTCATCACCCGCGAAAGCGAGCAGTACTATGACCCTGAGGCAAAGACCTTCCTTGCAGACCGCTACATTGTGGGAACCTGTCCAAAATGCGGCTCTGAGGGAGCCTATGGCGACCAGTGTGAGAAATGCGGTTCCACGCTTTCTCCGGAGGAGCTGATCAACCCCAAGTCCAAGCTCAGCGGCGCTGAGCCCATCAAGAAGAAGACCACCCATTGGTATCTTCCTCTGGACAAAGACGAGCAGTGGCTCCGCGAATGGATACTTGAAGGCCACAAGGAGTGGCGTACAAACGTTTACGGCCAGGTAAAGAGCTGGCTGGATTCAGGCCTGCAGCCGCGTGCCGTAACCCGAGACCTGGACTGGGGCGTTCCCGTCCCTGTAGAGGGCGCGGAAGGCAAGGTGCTGTATGTATGGTTCGATGCGCCAATAGGCTATATCTCCAACACCAAGGAACTCCTTCCGGACAGTTGGGAGAAATGGTGGAAGAGCCCGGATACCAAGCTTGTCCACTTCATTGGAAAGGACAACATAGTATTCCACTGCATAGTATTTCCATCAATGCTCAAGGCTTACGGAGACGGATTCATACTTCCTGAGAACGTGCCTGCAAACGAGTTCCTGAACCTGGAAGGGGACAAGATATCCACCTCCCGCAACTGGGCCGTATGGGCTCACGAGTATGTCCAGGATTTCCCCGGTAAGGAGGATGCCCTCCGCTACGTGCTCACCGCCAACGCACCTGAGACCAAGGACAACGACTTCAGCTGGAAGGACTTCCAGACCCGCAACAATTCCGAGTTAGTAGCAGTCTTTGGAAACTTTGTGAACAGGGCTATAGTACTCACGCACAAATACTTCGGCGGAAAGGTGCCGGCGCTTGGAGAGCTTCAGGAAGTTGACAGTGCCGCGCTTGCGGAGATTCCCGCGCTCAAGGCTTCACTTGAAAAGAACATAGAGAACTACCACTTCCGCGAGGCGCTCAAGGATGCTATGGGAATTGCCCGCGTGGGCAACAAGTACATCTCCGACACGGAGCCCTGGAAGGTTGCAAAGGAGGATATGGCCCGCACCGCCACCATCCTGAATGTGTCGCTGCAGCTGTGCGCCTGGCTGAGCGTGGCGTTTGAGCCGTTCACTCCGTTCGCGTGCGCCCGCCTGCGCAAGATGCTTGACTGCAGCCCTTCCTGGGACAGCATTGGACAGATGGGCCTTCTGGAGGAGGGCCACGCCATTGGCGCTGCAGAACTGCTGTTCACCAAGGTTGAGGACGACCAGATAGAGGCGCAGCTGGCCAAGCTTGCCGCCGCCAAGGCGGAGCATCTGGCAGCTGAAGCCGCCGCTGCCCCGGTTGAGCCCCAGAAAGAAGAGGTTACCTTTGAGCAGTTCCAGGCAATGGACATCCGCACCGCAACCGTGCTGGAGGCAGAAAAGGTTCCAAAGACTGACAAACTGCTCAAGCTTACCATAGATACCGGAATTGACAAGAGAACCATAGTATCCGGCATAGCCCAGTACTATTCTCCTGAAGATATGGTGGGCAAGCAGATATGCATCCTGGCCAACCTCAAGCCAAGGATGATCAAGGGAATAGAGTCAAAGGGAATGATCCTGATGGCCTCCCAGAAAGACGGCAAGATGCGTTTCATTACGCCGCAGGAGGTTGTAAACAACGGATCGCAGGTAGGCTAGCCCTTCTTACGGATAACTGAAAGACCGTCGCGTATGGGAAGTATTGCAACTTCCACGCGGGGGTCTTTCGCTATTTTGTCGTTGAACGCAAGCAGGCCTTGCGTCTGCCTGTCGCCGGCAGGGTCTGGTCCAAGCACCTTGCCTCCCAGCAGCACATCGTCCACCAGGATCAGGGCGCCGGGGCGGAGCTTGTCAAATACAAGGTCGTAATACTGGCAGTACTCTCGCTTGTTGGCATCTATGTAAACCAGGTCAAAGGGGCCTGGAAGGCTTTCCAGGGTCTCAAGGGCATCGCCAATGTGCAATGTTATGAGTTCTTCGACGCCAGCGCGCCGCCAACCCTCGCGTGTGAGATCTTCAAGCTCGTCATTGATCTCAAGGGTGTGTATATGTCCCTGTCCGTGAAGCCCTTGAGCCAGGCAGACTGCGGAATACCCCGTGAAGGTCCCAATCTCAAGGATATCCCGCGCCCCGGTCAATTCCACCAGCATTGTAAGCAAGCGCCCCTGCACGGCTCCTGAAAGCATCTGGGGATAGTTTGTATGTAAATTGGTCTGCTTCTCAATCCATTCCAGCGCCTCCCCCTGCGCAGTGCTGTGTTCCCGGATATATTTGTCAATGGCGGTCTCCATCTATCAGATATTTTCATAAAAATAGCACTTTTTTCTGTATATTGTAAGCAGTAATCAAAGACTCACAGATCAATGACCATCAAATTAGGAATCATCGGAGCCGGCTGGATTGCCGACAAGATGGCTGAAACCCTTACCGGGCTGAAGAATCCGGAGGTACAACTGTATGCTATTTCTTCCAGGAATTTGGAGAAGGCTGAATTCTTTGCCAAGGAATGGGGCGTCCCAAAGGCATACGGCAGTTATGAAGAGATGCTGGAAGATCCGGAAGTGAACCTGGTATATGTGGCCACGCCGCATTCCCATCACTTTGCACATTCCAAGATGGCAATCGAGGCTGAAAAGCCAGTTTTGTGCGAGAAGGCCTTCACCGCCAACGCCCGCGAGGCCAAAGAACTCATAGCACTGGCGGAGAGCAAGGGGATATTCATCACGGAGGCCATCTGGACCCGCTATATGCCGTTGTCCCTTAAAGTGATGGACTTGATAAAGAGCGGAGCGATTGGCCGTCCCCGTATGATCTACGCCAGTCTCTGCTACGCAATGGAGAACAAGGAGCGCATACTGCGTCCGGACCTCTGCGGTGGCGCGCTCCTGGACCTTGGCGTTTACTGCCTCAATTTTGCCAGGATGTTCTTTGGTACGGACATAGTCAAGACGGACTCCACCTGCGTCCTGGGATCCACGGGAATGGATATGTACGAGACCATCACCCTGCAGTATGCTGATGGCAAACTGGCCAACCTGGTTTCCAGCGCTTATGGGCGCTGCAACAGGGAAGGCCTGATAGTAGGGGACGACGCCTATATTGTCATAGACAATACCAACTGCCCTCAGGCGGCCCGTATCTACGATGCGGACTATAAGCTGGTGGCCGAGTACTTCCCGCCTGAGAATCAGGTTACAGGATACGAGCATCAGGTTCTGGCGTGCAAGGATGCTCTGGAGAAGGGGCTTCTGGAATCGCCGTATATGCCTCACGCAGAGACCATTGCCATTATGGAGGAAATGGATGCGCTGCGGGCTGAATGGGGCGTGAAATATCCTATGGACTGATCCTACAGGTAAACCAGTTTTGAGATCTTGCCCGGGGCGAATATGCTCCGGGCTGCTTGTTGCAGCTCCTCTGCAGTGACGGCCTCTATGCGGGCGCGGTCCTCCTCGAAGGAGCTGATGCGTCCGAAGGCAAGCAGGCTCTTGCCCATAGCCAGGCACTGCGTCTCGCCGTTATCTGAGCTGATGGCCATCTGGCCTATGAGCTGCTTTTTTGCGGCGCGAAGCCTTGCGGGGGAGAGCGGCTGCTCCTGGAGCTTTGCAATGGACTTGTTTATTGCGTCTATGCATTTGTCCAGGTTGGCTTTGTCGCAGCCTATGCTTATGGCCATTATGCCGGAGTCAGTGTACTGGGTGTAGGAGCATTCAACGCTGTATACCCATCCGTTCTTTTCCCTCAGGAGGCTGTTGAGGATGGAGTTTGACGCGGGGCCGCCAAGGATGTTGGCAAGGAGGACGGCGGCTATGCGCTCCTTCTCCTGGTACAGGGAAGGGGCCACGGCGCCAATTACGGCGTTGACCTCGTGGTTGTGCCTGTCTATTGTCTTGTCAAACTGCATATGTATTTCTCCATAAGGGATTCGTCCAGGTCCGCCACTACGGTAAGGGCCATCTTGTCCGGGGTGAATTTCTCCCGTGCGAAGCGCTGCATCTCTTCCGATGTTATTTTCCTTACCGATGCGGCCGTGCCCAGGATGGGGCGGCCAAGGGGGTGGCCTTCAAAGAGCATTTCCTCGAATTTGTCGTAGACGTCGTCCGCAGGGCTGTCCTTGTAGGACATAATTTCTTCTATCACTACGCCTTTTTCCTTTTCTATCTCCTTTTCAGGGAAGGTTGGGCAGGTGGCCAGTTCCATCAGAAGGTCTATCGCCTTGCGGACGTCTTCCTTGAGGGTGGTGGCGTGGAGGACAATCTCTTCCTTGGTGGTGAAGGCGTTGAGCTCTCCGCCCAGACGGTCAAGGCAGCTGTTGATGCTTGCTGCGCTGCGCTTGGCGGTGCCTTTGAAGATGGTATGCTCCACAAAGTGGGCGATGCCGCTGTGGTAGCCTTCCTCGTCCCTGGTGCCGCATCGGATACCAAGGGAGCAGTAGGCTACTGCGGAGCCGCTTCGCTTAATGGCGTACAGCATTCCGGAAGAGGTCTTGCCTATTGTCATTTCTTCTTGAGGGCGGAGATGATTGTCATATCGGCGGAGGTCAGGCCGCTCTTCTTGCCGGAAGATACCTTGTGGGTGGCGTAGAAGTAGAGCTCGTGCGTGGAGGCGTTGAGGAGGAAGACGTAGCACTTGCCTTTCTTTGTGCCTGGTGCGGGGGCTACGCTGTAGCTGACTACGGAGTCTTCGTCCTCCTCAAGGAAGACGTCATCGACGTCGTCCTCGTCAAGGACACGGATTTCTTTCTCCACCCATTTGGGGTCTGCGGGGATGGCGAGGTCGTCCCTGGATATGTATATCTTCTTGTTGGCCCCTTTGTAAAGGTTCTTGGAGTAGTTGGCGAGGCCTATGTAGCCGGTCATATCGGAATTGATGGAGTCCATCACGTAAGCCTGGAGGATGTCTATGAATGCGGGCAGGTAGAGCATTTCCCGCCCGGAAGGGTTTCCGCTGGTGCAGTATGGAAGGTTGATGACCTCCAGACCCTCCTTGGAGAGGGCGAAGGCGCTGACGCCGCTCACGTCCACCATACGCAGGAAGTAGTAGCTGTCGTCCTTCTTGAGACTGTCATATTCCTCAAGGGTGCAGAACTCGTAGGGGGAGATGCGCCAGCGGCGGGCTATCTCTTCCTTGAGGGGACCGTCAAGCATATCGCTGCCGGACAGGACTATCTTTGTGGTCTTTGTGGGGAAGTCGCTCAGCTTGACTTTCTTGGTGTAAATCTTGGCCTGGGCGGAGCACAGGACAGGCAACAAGAGAAGGGCTGCCAGAAGGAGGTAAAACTTTTTCATATGAACAAAAATACACAAAATAATGCTTAAATTTGTGAGTTATGTCAGATTTTATAGTATCAGCCCGCAAGTACAGGCCGGGTTCTTTCCAAACCCTTATAGGCCAGGACAATATAGCCCGGACACTGAAGAATTCCATAGTCCGCGGCCAGCTGGCCCACGCGTACCTGTTCTGCGGTCCAAGGGGAGTAGGCAAAACCAGTACCGCGCGCATATTTGCAAAGGCAATAAACTGTTCCAATCCATCTCCGGATATGGAGCCCTGCGGAGAGTGCGAGTCCTGCCGCTCTTTCGCGGAAGGCCGCTCATATTGCATATATGAGCTGGACGCCGCGTCCAACAGCGGCGTTGACGCTATGCGGGACCTCATAGAGAAAGTGCAGATCCCTCCCCAGGTGGGGCGCTACAGCGTCTATATCATAGACGAGGTGCATATGCTCAGCAATCAGGCTTTCAACGCATTCCTGAAAACCCTGGAGGAGCCGCCGTCCTACGCCATATTCATTCTGGCAACCACTGAAAAGCACAAGGTCATCCCTACAATCCTGTCCCGATGCCAGGTCTATGACTTCAACCGCATCAGCATTATGGATATGGTGCGCAATCTGCGCGACATTGCGGACAAGGAAGGGGTTGAGATAGAGGACGAGTCCCTGCACGTGATAGCGCGCAAGGCGGACGGCTCGATGCGCGATGCGCTAACCATATTCGACCAGACCGTTGCGTTCTGCGGAACGGACATCAAGTACCAGAGCGTCATTGAGAACCTCAATGTGCTGGACTATGAGTACAGTTTCCGCCTGGTGGACGCTTTCCTGGAAGGGAACCACGGCGCTGCGCTTATGATCTTTGACGAAATCCTGTCCAAGGGATTCAACGCCCAGTACTTCATATCTTCCCTGGGATCCCATTTCAGGGACCTGATTGTGAGCAAGACTGGCGGTTTGGACGCCCTTCTGGATTATCCCGATACCCTCAAGCAGAGTTATTCCCGCCAGGCTGCAAAATGCAGTTTCCAGTTCCTTTACAATGGTCTGGAACTGACAAACCAATGCGAGGCGGGCTATCGTCTGGCCGTAAACCAGAGGCTGCATATAGAGTTCACCCTTATGAAGCTGGCCTTTATGAAGGGTGTGCCGGCGGGGGATGCCGCGGTGGCGCCGGCTGCTGCACCTGTGGTGCAGGCAGCGCCCGCGCCCGCAGCGCCCAAGGCTGCGCCTCAGCCGGCTCCTGCCCCAGCACCTGCGCCTGAAGCGCCCGTTCCGGCCGCGGCGGAGGCTCCGGCGCCGCAGGGCAAGCCCCGGCGCGCCGTAGCAAAGGCCGCCGGCCTCTCGCTCAACGCTATGCTCCAGGGGGATGACAGCCCTGCGGCTTCAAAGGAAGCCCCTGCCGCCCCTGTCACCGCTTCCGTATCGGACGATGACCTCCGCGCAGCGTGGAACAGCGTATCGGATTCATATATCCAAAGCCAGCCGCGCCTTGCGGTGGCAATGAAGAAGGCCTTGGTGGAAATTAGGGAAGAGGAACAGGGCAAGGTGCTCTCATTCCAGGTTGAAAACGTTTCCCAACAAAGCTGGATAAAGGAAAAGAAACTCAGGGAGATGGAGCGCAAGCTCCAGGACGCCCTTTCAAACGCAAAGGTGCGCCTGGAGGTAGAGGTGAAGCCGGATACGGAAGTAAAGGAAGAAATCAAGTACCTGCCGTCGGAAAAGGCTCAGGATTTGATGGAGAAGAACGAAGAATTCAAGAACCTGGTAATAGATTTGGGATTGGACATTTAATTGTTGCCATATGATACTGCGTTGCGAGAACATAGTTAAGAAATACGGAATGAGAACCGTGGTCAAAGGTGTCTCAATGCAAGTTGAGCAAGGAGAGATTGTTGGCTTCCTTGGCCCTAACGGAGCGGGAAAGACCACCAGTTTCTATATGATGACGGGCCAGATAGAACCGAACGCCGGCCGCGTTTTCCTTGACGAAGAGGACATTACCGGGCTTCCTATGTACAAGAGGGCGCAGAAAGGCCTTGGATACCTCCCTCAGGAGGCCTCCGTGTTCCGCAAGATGTCGGTAGAGAACAACATCCTTTCCGTGATGGAAATGAACCATATCCCCCGCGAACAGCGCTACGAGCGCCTGGAGCAGCTCATTGCCGAGTTCAACCTCTCAAAGGTGCGCAAGAGCCTTGGAATCCAGCTTTCCGGAGGCGAGAGGCGCCGTACGGAGATTGCGCGCGCGCTTGCCATCGACCCCAAGTTCATCCTTCTGGACGAACCTTTCGCAGGCGTCGACCCCATTGCGGTGGAGGACATCCAGTACATCATTGCAAAGCTTAAGTACAAGAACATTGGCGTAATCATTACGGACCATAACGTGGGTGAGACCCTGGCCATCACTGACAGGGCTTATCTTCTTTATGAAGGCACAATCCTGCAGGAAGGCACACCTGAATCCCTTGCCGCGGACGACGACGTACGCACCAAGTACCTTGGCGCGGGGTTCGTGCTTAAGAAGTCAGTATCGCTTCAGCGCGCTCAGGAAGAATACGAGCGCTCGTTGCAGAAAGAGGCTCAGGAGGAGGCTACAGATTCACAAAGTCTTTGACGTCCTGGGCGCTGATGGTGGATCCACCAAGTATCAGAAGGCGCTCCACAACATTGCTTAACTCCCTGATATTTCCCGGCCAGGTCTTGGCCTGGAGCAGTTCTATTGCCTCTTTTGAGAAGGTCTTGCGGGTCATTCCCTTCTCGCAGCAGCTGTTGGTGAAGAAGTCAATCAGTTCAGGGATGTCGTCCCTGCGGTCATCCAGTGATGGAACGCGGATGAGGATTACGCTCAGGCGGTGGTAGAGGTCTTCGCGGAAGTGGCCCTCCTCAATTTCTTTCTGGAGGTTCTTGTTGGTGGCGGCCACTACGCGTACGTCCACCTCAATGTCAGTGTCGCCGCCTACGCGGGAGAGCTTGCGCTCCTGAAGGACGCGCAAGACCTTGGCCTGCGCGGCAAGGCTCATATCGCCAATCTCGTCCAGGAACAGCGTTCCGCCGTTGGCCTGCTCGAACTTGCCCTTATGCTGCTTCACGGCCGATGTGAAGGAGCCTTTTTCGTGACCGAAAAGCTCGCTCTCGATGAGCTCTGAAGGGATTGCGGCGCAGTTGACTTCGATATAAGGCATTGCGCTGCGGAGGCTCTGCTGGTGGAGGTTGCGGGCAATGAGTTCCTTTCCGGAGCCGTTGGGGCCGG
This sequence comes from uncultured Bacteroidia bacterium, assembly GCA_902761655.1. GTDB lineage: Bacteria > Bacteroidota > Bacteroidia > Bacteroidales > UBA932 > Cryptobacteroides. The sequence goes on from CACWLD010000001.1 coordinate 21,465, forward strand.
TGATAAGGACGCGGGCGTCAGTGGGGGCTACTTTGGCAATGAGCTGGCGGATATGCTCCATTGGCTCTGAATGGCCTATCATATCGGCTCCGTAAACTTTCTTCTTGAGAATCTTGTTCTCTTTTACCAGGGTGGCCCTTTCCGTGGAATTCTTGAGGGTTATGAGGATCCTGTTCAGGTCCAGAGGCTTCTGGATGAAGTCGAAAGCGCCCTTTTTCATACAATCCACGGCGGTGTCTATGTCACCGTGGCCGGAAATCATTATGATGGCGGAGTCAATGCCCATTGAGACCAGTTTGTCAAGGACTTCCATTCCGTCCATCCCAGGCATCTTGATATCGCAGAATATTGCGTTGTACTTGTCCTTGTCCACCATTTTGAGGGCGGTGGCGCCGTCCTCTGCCACGTCCACGTCGTGGCCTTCGTCTCCCAGGATCTCCTTGAGGGAATTCCTGATTGATCTTTCGTCGTCTATAATCAGAATCTTCATAACCTTACAAAGATAAGAAATAAAGCCGTATATTTGATTGAACAAAAAATCAAGCATATGAAGAAACTGTCCGTGATCCTGGCCGTATTCCTTGCGGCCGCGACCTTGTCAGCCCAGGACAAGACTTATTTCGTTTCCGCCCAAGGCAATGATTCTGCCGATGGTCTTTCCGTTGCAACCGCTTGGAAATCAATTGAAAAGGTGAATTCCGTGACCTTCCTGCCGGGAGACCGTATCCTGTTCCGCAAAGGGGATACATTCTACGGACAGATTGCTGTAAAAGGCTCCGGAGAAGAGGGGAGACCAATTACAATGTCTTCCTATGGAGAAGGCTCCGGCCGTCCGGTAATCAACCTTGGATCCGCGGAAGGCGCCGGAATCCTTATGGAGAATGTGTCCCATTGGGAGGTGTACGGGATGGAGGTAGTCTCTTATGAACCCTATAAGATTGGCATAGGCCGTCAGGGAATAGTCGTGAGGGTGAGCGATGGTGGAAGCTTCGACCACTTTGTGATCAAGGACAATTATGTTCACGATATCTGGGGTCAGCTTGGAGGCAATGGCCTTTATGTGAATTACAGCAGCTCCGCAATCCTGGTGCACACAGCGCGCCAGGCCTCCGGCAGGGCAATCACAGGCCCAAATGAGCCCACAGTGATCAATGATGTGCTCATAGAGGGCAACCGCATCGAAAGGGTGGACAAATGCGGAATAGTGTGCCGCGGAGCCAGGAACAACGTGGTGGTGCGTGGCAATTATATGGACAACATCGGGGGAGACGGCATATTTGTGAACGGCCCTTACCGCGGCCTCATAGAGTACAACGAGATTCACCGCTCCTGTATGCGCGCCGGTTTCCCGGACCTTCCTGGAGACGATGGCTGGTGGCCTCACGTAGCTGCCTGCTGGATCCAGAATACGGAGGAGACCATTATGCAGTTCAACGAGGTTTACGACACCGCCCGCAACCTCTACAACGGGGACGGCTTTGCATATGACTTTGATTTCAACTGCAAGAGATGCATATGCCAGTACAACTACTCAAAGAACAACCACGGCCTTATGCTGCTTATGTACAATATTTTTGAGAACGTCACCCGCTACAACATCTCTGAAAACGACCATACGCACCTTATCCAAATGCAGGGCCCTCTTGAGGGAGACAACAGCCTGGTTTACAACAATGTATTCTATGTGGATTACGGCCTGGCGGACATAGATTTCTTCCTCACGCGCGAGCCGGAACTCCTTGGAGCCAAGTTCTACAACAACATATTCTACGCCACCGGCCAGGGCCGTTTCCGCACCGTCTATTCCTCCGGCGATACCCAGGTGCGCAATTATGACGAAGAGCTCAAGCCTGACCTGGCCCCCGGAACCCTGTTCCTGCACAACTGCTACTTCGGCCCCTGGAAGAACGGCCTCCCGGACGATCCGGAAGCGCTTGTCGCGGATCCCAAGTTCGTGGCCCCCGGTACCGGAGGCACCGGCCTTGCCACGCTTGGCGGCTACAAGCTGCGCGAGGATTCCCCTTGCATAAACACTGGAATGTATGTGCCTGATAACGGCGGCCGTGACTTCTTTGGCCAGTCCCTTGAGGACGGCCATACGGACTACGGCGCCTTCGAGTTCCTTGGCAGCGGCGCCTTTGCGGACAAGGCCGAACTCGCCCGCAGGGACGAGGCTTCGCGCCAGGCTTCCTCCGTGGCCTGGGCAAAGTGGATGTTCCCTCAGAGCGTGTCGTTCACGGACCCGTCGCAGATTGTCATCTCGCTCCGGGAACCGCTCACTGACGACATCAAGGGAACCCTCACCTGGGTCAATCCCAAGAACGGCAAGGCGGTAAAGGCGGATATCTCCAAACTGAAAGACCGCCAGCGCCTGGTCATCCCCGTCAAGAGCGATGCCCAGACACTCTCCGGGACTGTCCTCACCATTGACCTTGGCAACGGCGCCTATACAGAGCACTGGGACATCCCCGTCCAGCAAGCCCAGCAGCGCCGCCAAAGATAGAGGCAATAAAAAAAGTGACCACGCGGGTCACTTTTTTTATTGTATATCATTGAAAGGGTTACCTTCCTCTTCCGGTGCTTCCGGTGCTGCGGCTTGCAGTGCTTGCTCCTGCGTTGCTGCGGGTGGCGCTTGCGCTTGCAGTGCTTCTGGTAGCTGTGCTCGCGGTGCTGCGGGTAGCGGTGCTACGGTTGACAGTGCTTGCGGTGCTGCGGGTTGCAGTGCTGGGGCTTGCAGAGCGGGTAGCCGGGGCGGCGGTGGTTCTGTTTGCATTGGAAGATGCTACTGCAGAACGGGTTACCGTTGGCTGGCTGCTGCGGACCTCGTTGGACTTCATCTGAGGCGCCGGCTTGGGATCGGCTTTGGGCTGAGCCTTTGGCTGGGTCTTGTGAGTTTCAACGCGGTTTCCTGAACTTACGCCGGCACGGGGTGCTCCGTTGTCCTTAGGGGCCGGTGCCACGTTTCCGTGCGGTGCGGGTGCAGGTGCAGGGTTAGCGTGAGGCTTTGGAGCCGGAGCCGGCTTGGGGGCCGGTGGCGGCGGAGGAGTAGGGTTAACCGTGATATGAGTAACGTTAGAGTAGTACGGCGCGTAAACCGGGGCCGGAGGCGGCGGGGGCGTCGGACGACGATGGAAAATCCTATAAAGAATCCCGGTCCTGACAGTTACTCTTGGCTCGATGATTACACGCGGCTCAACTATTACACTTGGTGTAGCAGCTACCGTCCTGTACTCAACTCCGCAAGATGAAACTGCGAGAACTGCGAGACCTAAACCGAGTATGTAAGTAAACTTTTTCATGACCGTAAGATTTAGAGTTCACCTCACAAATTGCAAGTCGTGTGCCAGAAATGTGATTGCAATTCATATATAATTAATTTAACTTTGTGCATTATGAAAAAGATATTAATCGTTTTAGCCGCAACGCTGTCCCTGACGGCCTGCAGCCTACTCGGAAACATCAATTGGGATTCCGCTCAGCTTGGCCAGGCGGCAGGCGCCGCAATGACCGCAATGTCCATCACTGATGCGCAAATCATATCGCTTTGCGCACAGTCAATAGCCCAGGAGGACGCCCGTAACAGGATTGACAACGGAGCATATGCGCAGAGGCTCAAGAGGGTCCTTGCAGGAGTCAAGATCCAGGGCATGACCCTGGACCCAAAGGTCTACATCAAGAACGAGATCAACGCCTTTGCCAGCGGCGACGGTTCAATACGGGTTTACAGCGGCCTTATGGACGTAATGGACGATAACGAACTCTTTGCCATCATAGGCCACGAGATCGGCCACGTGGTGAACCAGGATACAAAGAAGGCAATGAAGAGCGCATACCTGGCCGCGGCGGCCCGCGGAGTGGTGAATGCGGCGGGCGCCGTAGGCGTCCTTTCGCAGAGCGTGCTGGGCGACATAGGCCAGGCATACTTCAACTCCCAGTATTCCCAGAAGCAGGAGCTCGCCGCAGACAAGTTCGGGTTTGAGTTCACCGTGGCTTACAACAAGGATCCGTACAGTATGTACAATTCCCTGGTTAAACTCCAGAAACTATCTTCTTCCCGCCAGTCCACTTATCTGGAGAAGATGTTCTCTTCCCACCCGGACAACGTGACCAGGGCCAACAAGGTCAAGGATATGGCGGACAAATACACAAAGAAAACCAAATAGATCATATGCAGGTACCTGATATTATCATTGCAGTGGACGGATATTCCTCCACCGGAAAAAGCACCCTAGCAAAACTTATCGCCAAGGAGTTCGGATTCCTTTATCTGGATTCCGGCGCAATGTACAGGGGTGTGACCCTTTTCGCCCAGGAGAACGGGCTCATTGACAAGGACAGCGTCATTTCTCCCAAACTGGAAAAGGCCCTGGAGGGCCTGGACCTGTATTTTGGCCAGGACGGAACGTATATAGGTGACCGTTGCATAGAGAAACTCATCCGCACAATGGGAGTGTCCTCCCAGGTCAGCCCCATATCCGCAGTGCCGTACGTGCGCAACTTTGTGGATGACAGGCTTCACGATATGGCAAAGGCGGGACGCGTGGTAATGGACGGAAGGGACATTGGCACAACCGTGTTCCCCAATGCGGAGCTCAAGATTTTTATGGTTGCGTCCGACCAGGTCCGCGCGCAGCGCCGCTTTGACGAACTCGTGGCAAAAGGAGAGAATCCTTCATTTGACGAAGTGCTGGCCAACCTCAAGGAAAGGGACTACATAGACTCCCACCGCGAGGCCTCCCCGCTCTCCCGCGCCGCCGACGCATATGTGATGGACAACTCCGATATGACCATCAAGGAAGAGCTGGAATGGGTGAGGGGAGTGATCCAGGGTAAACTGGGCATCCTTGAATAATGGCCTTGAAAGTAGAAATCGATTCCGGAGCGGGATTCTGCGGCGGAGTGATCAGGGCCATAGGCACGGCCGAGAGGTTCCTGGCCGGGCATCCTTCAGGCAAACTGTACTCCCTTGGCGCTATAGTGCACAACGAGCAGGAGCTGGCCAGGCTTGAGAAGCTGGGCCTGCACCGCACGGACAGCATAGACAATCCCCAGCTGCAGGCGGGCAGTATGTTGCTGATAAGGGCTCACGGAGAGCCCCCGGCAACGTATGCTGCGGCCGCGGAGAGGTCCCTGGGCGTGATAGACTGCACCTGCCCGGTGGTCCTGAAGCTTCAGAAGGACATCCGCGAGGCTTGGGAACGCGTTTCATCGGCCGGAGGCCAAGTAATCATCTTTGGTAAGATAGGGCACGCGGAAGTGCTGGGGCTGTTGGGACACGCGGGCGGGAATGCGCTTGTTGTGGAGAATCCTGAAATGCTGCGCACGATGCTTGAGGACGGACGCATCCGCAGGGATGCTCCAATAGAGGTGTTCTCCCAGACAACCAAGGATCCGGAGCAATACTCCATTATTTGCAAGTTGTTGTGTGACAGCGTGCAGGGAGAGGTGACCGTGCACAGGACAATATGCAGGCAGGTGGCCTCCAGGCACAGCAGCCTTGAGAAGTTCGCCCGCGGGCACGACGTGATTGTGTTCGTGACAGGGAAGGAGAGTTCCAACGGAAAGGTGCTCTCGGAACTCTGCGCCCGCTGCAACCGGCGCTGCCATACGGTTGGATCGTCCCGGGACATCGATCCCGGCTGGTTCCGTCCCGGAGATTCAGTGGGAGTGAGCGGAGCCACCTCCACACCTCAGTGGCTGCTGGAGGAAGTGGCGGACACCATCCAAAATTTGGCATTATAATTTGGATTGATTATTTTTGCACGGATAAGCTAATCATATTAAAAAACACATATTTATGGCAACAACTGCAGATTTCAAGAACGGCCTTTACATCAAGTATAACGACAAGCCCTGTATGGTAGTGTATTTCCAGCACGTAAAACCTGGCAAGGGTCCCGCTTTCGTAAAGACCAAACTCCGCAACCTGGAGAACGGCCGCATCCTGGAGAACACCTTCAGCGCAGGTATGAAGATAGACTTGATCAACGTTGAGAGGCGTCCCTATCAGTTCCTCTATGCAGACGAGGACGGTTTCAACTTTATGCACGAGGAAACCTACGAGCAGATTACCCTTCCAAAGGACGTAGTTGAGAATTCAGACCTTATGAAGGAAGGACAGCACGTTGAGATGATGTTCTGGGTAGACGAGGAAAGGTGCCTCACCTGCGAGCTCCCTACATATGTGACCCTTGAGGTTACCTATTCTGAGCCGGCAGTTAAGGGAAACACCGCTTCTACAAACGCTCTCAAGGAAGTGACCCTGGAGACCGGAGCCAAGATAATGGTTCCCCTCTTCATCAACCAGGGCGATGTCATCACCGTAAACACAACTGACCGCTCATACGGCCAGAGGGTATAATCCCGGTTAAAGGAATAAAAAAAGCAACTGAAAATCAGTTGCTTTTTTTATTGTATACGGTCAATCTTAAGTTGTTGGATCTTGTAAGTGTCACCGCTGTAGTTGACAAAGATGGTGACCTGGTAGATTTCCCCTCCGGCATTCAGGTTGCCAAGGGCATATTTCATATTGCCGCGGCTTGCGGTATGGTTGATGCTGAATGATCGGGGGGTGTGTGAGCTGAAGAAGGATTTGAGGATTTGTTTTGCCTGGTTGCGGCTGCAGTCGTTGGCGTTGGCAAGGATGGATACTTCCAGATTGTCTGCGAACCAGGCGGACAGGTTGTCTGAATTGCCCTGGGAAATATACTTTGAGATTGGGATGAATACATCATACCCGTCTGTCTGCGCCCTGAGGGACAAACCTGAAAGGAGGATTGCCGCCAGAACCAATATTTTCCTTAATAAGCTCATAATGACAAAATTTGATTGCAAATACCGAGCCATCTGGTTATATTTGCGAATATAAGAATAATATATGAAACTGACTCTACTGACCGTAGGAAAGACGGATATAAAATGGGTGAAAGAGGGCCTGGATATGTATGCAGGGCGCCTGAGCCATTATATCCCGTTCAGCGTGACTGAGATTCCCGAACTCAAGAACGTGGCTTCTGCGGGCAGGGAGCAGATCAAGGAAAAGGAGGGGGAGCTTATACTCAAGAACGTGCGTCCGCAGGATGAAGTCATCCTGCTTGACGAACGCGGCGTGCAGCGCAGTTCCCTGGCTTTTGCGTCGTGGCTGGAGGAAAAGCTGAGCCGCGGCGGAAAGGACATAGTCTTTGTGATTGGCGGGGCGTACGGATTCTCCCAGAAAGTGTATGACAGGGCGGGCGGACGCATCTCCCTTTCGCAAATGACATTCTCCCATCAGATAGTTAGAACGATTTTTGCTGAGCAGTTATACCGCGCTTTCACAATTATGCGCGGGGAACCGTATCATCACGAGTAATGGCCTTTTTTGAGAAACGAAACTGGAAGAACATAGCAAGCGGGGTGCTCCTGCTTTGCAGCGTCATAGGCCTTCTGCTCGCGCTGAACCTTTCCCCATATCCGGCGGATTCCCAGGTTGCCGCGCAAAAGGTCCAAAAGGTGCTTGACGCCAGGATGGGCCAGCTGGATTCCTATGTACAGAAAGCCCTGGAAGGGGACAATACCCAGTGGATGGACCTGGGAGAGGTCCCGCAGGATATGGTAATCTACCGCTATGTCAACGACACCCTCCAGTCCTGGGCCAACAGGTTCACCATAAGCAACGATGACATTGGCAGGAAGGTGGTGGTACAGCAGTTCACCAGCCAGAGGGCGTCGCTGTCGTCGCCGCTGCTGGCGGTCACTCCCGTAGTGCAGTTCCTGAACCTTGGTCCCACCTGGTACCTCACATATCTTAAAGAGCAGGGGGACACCAAGGTGATAGCGGGCCTTGAGATAATGAGCGAGACGCTGTCCACGCAGGGGAACGGAGTGAACCGCAGCCTGGGTCTGGGCTCCCAGTTCTCAGTGAAGCCGCTTTCGTTCAGCGGCGGATCGGCAGTTTCCTTCCAGGAGGTGCCTCAGTTCAAGATACTCTTCGATACGTTCAAGAGCTATACGCTGTCCAAGGCGTATATGATATGGGTTGCGTTGCTGCTGTTCGTGGCGGCGCTGTTGCTCTTCCTGTCGGCGGAAAGGACCCTGAAAAGGTATTATATTGTGCTGGCGGGCTTCCTGGCCGTGTTGCTGGGAATGTATCTGTTCGGCTTCAGGCTGCAGGAGGAGACGGAGATGTTTTCCCCTACGCTGTATGCAGACGGACCGCTCCTGTACTCGCTTGCGGCAGTGGTGATAATAAACCTTGCGCTGACGCTGCTGGTGGGCACCACATATATGATCCGCGGGGAGTTGTACCGCAGGCTTCAGGAGAAGAAGACCGCGGGGCCGCTGGCCGCGCTTTCCATCTGCGCCTGCGCGCTTGCGGCGGGTATACTGGTCTATTCCTTCTTTGCGCTGAGGAGCATCATCCTCAATTCCAGCATCAACCTGGAGCTGTACAAGCTTGAAGGGCTCAGTTGGTACACCCTTGTGGTATACGCATCGTTCCTCGGTTTGCTGATGATGGTTCCGCTGCTGTTGCAGCTTCTGCGTCCGGCGCTCAAGAAATGGCTCAACATCCATCTTGAGACAATGTCCAGGACCAACCTTGCGATTTATGCGCTGCTGATATCGGTGTTTATGGTTTCCGTGGCGGCAGTCTTCGGCTTCCGCAAGGAGCAGGACAGGGTAAGTCTTTGGGCGAACAGGCTTTCCATTGACCGAGACATAACCCTTGAACTTGAACTCCGCTCGGTTGAGAACGAAATTGCCGCTGACGTGCTCATAGCGTCCCTTTCCGTGCTGGACAACACCAATTCCGTGGTGCTGAACAGGATAATGGACTATTATATGAGCCGCCTTTCCCAGGATTATGACGTGTCCGTGTTCATATTGAACCAGGACAACTCTACCCCGCAGGCGGTGGAATACGTATATTCCCGCATCCAGGACGGCAAGCCCATATTCGACAACTCCCGTTTCGTTTACAATACCACTTCTCAGGGCCATTCCCGCTATGCGGCGCTGTTCACGTTCTATTCAGGTTCCTACGGCCCTTCAAATATGTTGCTGGAAGTGGAGCCAAAGGCCAACAAGGAGGACAGGGGCTTCTCCTCCCTCCTGGGATATACCTCTCCGGGAAGGGTCACCATCCCTGCGCGTTATTCCTATGCCAAGTACGATTCCGGCAAACTGACCTCCTACAGGGGCGCATATCCATACGTCCGGACTTTGTCCGATGACCTGCTCCGTGAGATGTCCTCCGCCCAGAGGACCTACCTGGAAAGGGATTCGTATTCCCATTTCGTGAACAACATCTCCGACGATGAGATAATAGTCATATCCAGGCCCAAGACTCCAAACACCAACTTCCTGCTGGATTTCATCTTTGTGGCGCTGATTGCGTATGCGGCCCTTTCCATAATGGCCTTCTCGCGCAAGCGCAGGCCGTTGATGGAAAGGACCTATTACAGGACAAGGGTGACCACCACCCTGGTGGCGTCACTTGTCCTGACAATGGTTGTCCTGGCGCTGGTGAGCGTGCTGTTCGTGTACAGGCGCAATGACGCCAACAGGCATACGATGATGGTGGAGAAGATCAGCTCCATCCAGAATCTTTTGGAGAGCCGCTGCCGCAATGTCAGGGACTTCACGGAGCTCACTTCCCAGGAATTCACATCGGCCCTGGAGACTGTTAGCGATATGACCGGGTCCGACATTATGCTCTACACCCCCACCGGCGTGGCGTTCAAGTCCACCACCCAGGAGGTGCTGGACAATATGCTTTTCGGAAGCCGCATAGATGCGGACGCCTTCAAGCAGATTTCATTTGACGGAAGCCGCTACTTCATTGACAGGGATATGCTCAACGGACACAAGTACTATTCCCTGTACGCCCCGGTCTGCAACGACTCCGGACAGATGCTCGCTATTGCCAGCAGCCCGTACATAGCCAGCAACTATGACTTTGAGACAGAGGCAATTATTCATACCATAGCCCTCCTGTGCGTGTTCCTGATCCTTATGTTCATTGCAAGGATCCTTATCGGGAACATCGTGGACAGGATGTTCAAGCCGCTGTCCGAGCTCGGAAGCAAGATGAGCGCATCGGACGTGGACAGCCTTGAGTACCTGGAATACGACAGGGACGATGAGATTACCACCCTTGTCCAATCCTACAACAAGATGGTGAGCGACCTGTCCGACAGTACCCGCAAGCTTGCCCAGGCGGAGAGGGACAAGGCGTGGAGCGGAATGGCGCGGCAGGTGGCCCACGAGATCAAGAACCCTCTCACGCCAATGAAGCTCCAGCTGCAGAGGCTCATCCGCCTCAAGCAGAAAGGGGATCCCCACTGGCAGGACATCTTTGACGAGGTGGCCAAGGTGGTGCTGGACCACATAGACATCCTGTCCGAGACCGCCAACGAGTTCTCCACCTTTGCAAAACTCTATACGGAGGAGCCCACATCAATGGACCTTGACCTGGTTCTCCGGGAGGAGATAGCGATGTTCGACAACAGGGAGAACATCCAGATCAACTATATGGGCCTGAAGGATGCCGTGGCCACAGGACCCAAGCCGCAGCTTACGCGCGTGTTTGTAAACCTGATAAACAACGCCATACAGGCGGTGGAGGAGCAGGGGGGAGGAACCATCCAGATTTCCCTGCGTAATTCCTCTTCAGGAGACGGCTTCTACGACATTGTATTCGAGGACAGCGGCCCCGGCGTGGCAAGCGAGAACGTGGACAAACTGTTCACCCCTAATTTCACCACCAAATCTTCCGGTACGGGCCTTGGACTGGCCATTTCAAGAAGCATCCTGGAGCGTTGCGGAGCCCGTATTTCCTATTCCCGTTCTTTTGTCCTTGGAGGGGCTTGTTTTACCATAGTTTATCCTAAATAATCATTCTTTTTTTGCTATCTTTGTAAGTCGTACTTTGCATTGCGGATTATGAAGATATTGCAGGCCAGTTATGCGGGCAGCAGCACAAGGGTAAGCCGTAAACCCGGGCGTAAATTGCCTGAGTTTGCCTTCATAGGCCGCTCCAATGTGGGGAAGTCTTCATTGATTAATATGCTGTGCGGCCAAAGCAAGCTGGCCCTGACCTCCGCGACCCCCGGAAAGACCAAGGTGGTGAACCATTTCCTTGTCAACGACAAGTGGTACCTGGTTGACCTTCCGGGTTACGGCTACGCCAAGATGTCCAACAAGGGCAGGGAGGAGCTGGCGGCTGTGATATCGGACTATGTCCGCAATTCGCAGGAGATGGTGATGCTGTTCGTGCTGGTAGACTCCAGGCACGAGATCACCGCTACGGACCTGGAATTCATATCCTTCCTTGGAGAGAACCAGATTCCTTTCGGAATCATCTTCACCAAGGGAGACAAGATGGGCCCAAACGCGCTCAAGGCAATGGTTGAGAAGGACTGCGAGATCCTGTCCAGGACCTGGGAGGAGCTTCCTCCAATGTTCACCAGCTCATCGCGCACGGCCGCAGGAAGAGAAGAAATTTTAAACTATATAGAATCAATACTGGCATCGTTATGATCAAGGAACACAGAATTGAACTGTTCGCCTGCAGGGCGTCCAAGGGTTTTGCGGAGAAGGTTGTGGAATCGTGGAACGCGCACATCCTTCCGGGAGAAGAAAGGCTCCACCTGGGCCAGCTGGAGGTAACCCCTTTCAGCGACGGGGAGTTCCAGCCCCAGTTTACGGAGAGCGTCCGCGGCGCAACCGTCTTTGTGCTTCAGTCTACATTCCCTCCGGCAGAGAACCTTATGGAACTGCTCTTCACCATTGATGCGGCAAAGAGGGCCTCTGCATCCAAGGTTATTGCCGTCATCCCTTATTTCGGCTGGGCAAGGCAGGACCGCAAGGACCGTCCTAGGGTTTCCATAGGAGCCAAGCTCATAGCCAACATCCTTACGGCGGCCGGCGTTGACAGGGTTATGACCTGTGACCTGCACGCCGCCCAGATCCAGGGATTCTTTGACATCCCCGTGGACCACGTATATGCCAGCAAGGTATTCATCCCTTACATCCAGAGCCTGAACCTCCCCAACCTCTCAATTGCCGCTCCTGATATGGGAGGCGCAAAGAGGGCTAATGCGTATGCAAAGGAACTTGCCTGCCCGGTGGTCATCTGCCACAAGACAAGGGAGAAGGCCAACGTTGTTTCCTCTATCACTGCAATCGGAGACGTCGAGGGCAGGGACATAGTAATAGTTGACGATATGATTGACACCGCCGGAACCCTTCGCAAGGCTGCGGAAGTCCTTATGTCAAAGGGTGCTACCAGTGTGAGGGCCTGCGCTACGCACGGAATCCTCTCCGGCAAGGCATTCGACAATATCAACGACTCTTACCTGACAGAGGTAATGATCACCGATACCATTCCCCTCCACGCCCCGGAGGGAACTGATACCAGCAAGATTACCGTGATCTCTATGGCGGAGGTGTTCGCAAGCATTATCCGCAAAGTTTACTATTATGAGCCGGTGAGCACGGAATTTATTTTTTAGGAACAATACATTTATCTCCTCCAAATGAGTTTAGTAGCCATAGTAGGACGCCCTAACGTGGGCAAGTCCACTCTCTTCAACCGCCTTGTAGGTATGCGCAAGGCCATTGTAGACGATACCACGGGCGTTACGCGGGACCGTCACTACGGCCGATGCGAATGGTGTGGAAGGGAGTTCTCCGTAGTGGATACGGGGGGCTATACCAGCAATTCTGACGATGTGTTCGAGACTGCCATCCGCCGCCAGGTGGAGATAGCCATAGAGGAGTCCGACGCCGTTCTCTTTATGGTTGAGGCGGCAACCGGAATCACTGATTACGATGCGGAGATAGCAGATGTCCTGCGCCGCTCACGCAAGCCCGTGGTGCTTTGCGTGAACAAGGTGGATACGGGAGAGAAGATGTTTGACGCATACCAGTTCTACGGACTGGGCCTGGGAGAGATCTGGAGCATTTCCGCGGCAAACGGCAGCGGAACCGGAGACCTTTTGGACGAGGTTCTCCGAGTCCTCCCTCCGGATGACGCCCCTGACGACAGGGATCGCGCGGACCTTCCGCATATTGCAATAGTGGGCAAGCCAAACGTGGGCAAATCGTCATTGACAAACGCCCTGCTGGGAGAGGAGAGGAACATTGTCACCCCGGTGGCGGGAACCACCAGGGATTCCATATCCACATATTACAACAAGTTCGGCCACGAATTTATGCTGGTGGACACCGCCGGGATGAGGCGCAAGGCCAAGGTACACGAGGACCTGGAGTTCTACTCGGTGATGCGCTCCATACGCGTGATAGAGCACGCGGATGTCTGCGTCCTGATGATTGACGCCAACAGCGGAATGGAGGCCCAGGATATGAGCATCTTCAACCTTATCCAGAAGAACCGCAAGGCCTGCGTACTGGTGGTTAACAAATGGGACCTCTTCCAGAAGGAGAGCAACACGCTCAGGGATTATGAAAGGGCGCTCCGCCAGAAGATAGCCCCGTTTGACGACATTCCCATCATCTTCACCTCCGTCACCGCCAAGCAGCGCATCCTGGATGTGCTCAACGCCGTGGCCACCGTATATGAGAATTATTCCAGAAAGATACCTACCGCCCGCCTGAACGACGTGCTCCTTCCCATAATAGAGGAAACTCCGCCGCCGGCCTGGAAGGGCAAGTATGTGAAAATCAAATATGTGACCCAGCTGCCAACCAAATTCCCGGCTTTTGCTTTCTTCTGCAACCTTCCGCAGTATGTAAAGGATCCGTACAAGCGTTTCCTGGAAAACAAGCTCAGGGAGAATTTCCCGTTCAACGGCTGTCCGGTCCAGATATTTATCAGACAAAAGTAGAGAAATGAAGCGTATTGCTTTAATTGCCCTTGTCCTTGCCGTGGCATCCTGCAGCGGGGACTCGAATAAAAATTGGTCATTCGCGGAGAAGGCCCTTATAGTGGATCCTGACCCGGTGATGAGGGTTCTTACCATAGAGCACAGGAAGGATTCCCTGATCCTGCGCACACCTAGTGCGGAGCTTCCGGCGGAGCTGGTGGCCAGCAGTGAATACAAGAGCCTGGAACAGAAACTGATTGCAACCGTGACGTCTCCGGAGCAGGATGGCGTTGGAATTGCCGCCCCGCAGGTGGGTCTGCTTAGGAGGGTGGTGGCGGTTCAGCGCTTTGACAAGGAAGGGGAGCCTTTCGAGGTTTATCCCAACATACGCGTCATACGCACGCGCGGAGAAATGGCACCCGGCCCGGAAGGCTGCCTGTCCATTCCCAACCGCAGGGGAGACGTGATGCGCTATCAGGACATAGATATAAGTTATACATCGCCGTTTACGCTTAAAGATACGGTGGAGACCATCCAGGGATTCACGGCTGTGATTTTCCAGCACGAGACTGACCATCTGGACGGAGTCCTGTATATAGACAAGCTGGCTGAGTAGGATATGGATGAGGCGTATATAGATCTCTTGACTTTGCAGGACAGCATCCAGGAGGGGTTGGAAGACCTTTTCCCGGACAAGCTGTGGGTAAAGGCGGAGGTCAGCTCCATCCAGGTAAAGAGCAACGGGCATTGCTATATGGACCTGTGCCAGAGCGGCACGGGGGGCGTGGTGGCCAAGGCAAAGGCCGTTATTTGGAGGAGCCGATACACGCTGCTGAGCCGTATGTTCCGTGAGGCCGCGGGCGGCGACATCCAGGCGGGAATGTCCATATTGGTGCGCGTCCAGGTGAGCTACAGCGCCCTTTACGGGCTAACGCTCACCATTGACGACATTGACCCGGACGTAACCCTGGGAGAGCAGGAGAGAATAAGGCGCGAGACCATAGCCAAGCTCCAGGAAGAGGGGCTGATGGAAAAGCAGGGAGAATTGAAACTCCCGCCGCTCCCTTATTCGCTGGCTGTAATATCCGCTCCGGACGCAGCGGGCTTCGGGGATTTCAGGAGGCACCTGCTGGAGAATGAATACGGATTCGCCTTCAGCGTGGACCTGTTCCCGGCAACTATGCAGGGAAACCAGGCGCCGGAGTCCATTTCCGATGCGCTGGAAGAGGTGCAGACCGCCTCAAAGCAGTATGACGCGGTGCTCATACTGCGCGGAGGCGGCTCCAACTTTGACCTGCAGTGCTTTGACGACTACGGCCTGTGCTTCAACATAGCCAACTGCCCCCTGCCGGTGTTTACGGCAATAGGGCACGACAAGGATTACCACGTGGCGGATATGGTGGCCTATTCGTTCGTAAAGACGCCTACGGCCCTTGCCGATGAGTTCATAGGCTGCTATATGGCTGAGGACGAGCGCATCGAGTCCTATATGTCCCGCCTGCGCCTGGCCTTCAACTCAAAGCTGCAGGCAATGGCATCCAAGGTGGATATGTTAGTGGAGCGCATCAACGCCGCTGACCCGCGCAGCGTCCTTTCAAGGGGTTACACCCTTGTGACGGACAGCCGCGGGGTGGTGCTCAAGGGCGCAGGGAACCTCAAGGCGGGCGACCGTGTCAGGATAATGTTTGCGGACGGCTCCGTAAACGCCGTCATAACAGATTGAATATGTTTGACTACAATAAAGCCATAGAAGAGCTGGAGCAGATAGCCCTTAAGGTTGAGGACCCTTCATCCAGCATAGAAGAAATAGACAAGTACCTGGCCCGCACCCGCGAGCTGGCTGAAGCCTGCCGCGCGTACCTGCGCACCGCCAGGGAGAAAGTTGACCAAATGGAGAAACAGTGATATGCCAAAACAGATGATATACCAGACCGATCCGTGGCTCGAGCCGTGGAAGGAAGCCATAGACAAACGCCATAAGGACATCCTTGTCACACGTGAGCACCTGGCCCAAGGGGGCTCTTTGGACAAGGCCGTGAACAACCATCTGTATTATGGTCTCCATAAGCAGAAAGACGGCTCCTGGGTGTTCCGCGAGTGGGCTCCCAACGCCACCCGTATGTTCCTGATTGGGGAATTCAACAACTGGAAGCGCACGGATGCGTATGCCCTTAAGCCTGTAGGAAGGGGCAATTGGGAGATTGTCCTGCCTGAGCTGTTCCTGCACCACGGCTCCCTGTACAAATTGTACATTGAGTGGCCGGGCGGTGCCGGCGAAAGGATTCCCGCCTATGCCAACAGGCTGGTCCAGGACCCTGTCACCAAGGTGTTCAGCGCCCAGGTGTGGAGCCCTGCCAAGCCTTATTCCTGGAAGCACAAGAATCCCGGCAGGCGCAAGAATCCCTTCATATATGAATGCCATATAGGAATGAGTTCTGAAGAGGAGAAAGTTGCGTCTTTCAACGACTTCCGCAAGCAGGTACTGCCACGCGTCCAGGCCCTTGGCTATGACACCATTCAGATAATGGCCCTCCAGGAGCATCCGTACTACGGCTCCTTCGGCTATCAGGTGTCCAATTTCTTTGCGCTCAGTTCCCGCTTTGGCACTCCTGAGGAGTTCAAGGCGCTGGTGGATGACGCACACAAGCGGGGAATAGCCGTGATAATGGACATAGTCCATTCCCACAGCGTGAATAATGTTGCTGAAGGCCTCAGCGAGTTTGACGGCAGGGATGACCTTTACTTCTTCCACGGCCCTCAGGGCCATCATCCGGCCTGGGGAAGCCGCTGCTTTGACTACGGCAAGGACGAGACCCGCCTTTTCCTGCTTTCAAACTGCAAATACTGGCTCCAGGAGTATCACCTTGACGGATTCCGCTTTGACGGTGTCACCAGTATGCTTTACTGGGACCACGGTTTAGGGAAGGATTTCGGGGACTATAAGCTCTATTTTGACCAGGGCGTTGACCAGAATGCCATCATATACCTTGCCCTGGCCAACCAGCTTATCAAGGAAATCAATCCGGATGCTATAACCATAGCGGAGGATGTCAGCGGAATGGCCGGCCTGGCCGCCCCGTTCGAGTGCGGAGGCGTGGGCTTCGACTTCAGGATGGCAATGGGAATAGCGGACCATTGGATCAAGTGGATAAAGGAGAAGAGCGATGAGCAGTGGAGTATGGGAGAGATCTGGTGGGAACTCACCAACAAGAGGGTTGACGAGAAGACCATCAGCTATGCGGAATGCCACGACCAGGCGCTGGTGGGTGACAAGACCATCATCTTCCGTCTGATCGACGCCCAAATGTATTACGCAATGAACATAGGCTCCAACAATGTGATCGTGGACCGCGGCGTGGCGCTGCACAAGCTCATACGCCTTGTGACTGCGGCCACCGCCGGCAACGGATACCTCAATTTTATGGGTAATGAGTTCGGGCATCCTGAGTGGATAGACTTCCCGCGTGAGGGTAACGGCTGGTCATACAAGTACGCCCGCCGCCAGTGGTCGCTGGAGGACAATCCTATGCTCAGGTACGGCCGCCTGTCCGCTTTTGACGCCGCAATGGTGCATTATCTGCGCTCCGCGCGGGTGCTTGAGGGCGTTCCGGAGCCACTTATGGTAGACGAAGAAAAGAAAATATTGATTTTCAAGCGAAAGAATAGTATCTTTGCACTGAATTTTAACAAAGACCAATCGTTCTCGGATTATTCGTTCGCGGCTCCCGCAGGGGAATACCGCGTTGCGTTGAGTTCCGATGAAGTAGCCTACGATGGTTTTGACAGGGTAAGAAAGGGCGAAGCGCATTTAACGGTCAATGACCGTCTTTTTATTTATCTGCCCAGCAGATGCGCCATAGTCCTTGACAAAATTAACTGATTAGTTTATGCCTTTTTTGAAATTTAACAAAAACGAGCTGGTGAATCTTTCCTATTCACTCAAGCGCGAAATTCTTTCTGCCAACAAGAGAGGCGATTACTGCAACACTTCTATTGTTGCCTGCAACACCCGGCGCTATCACGGCCTCCTGGCCATAACGCTAGACCGCTTTGGTGGTGACAGGTACCTGATGCTGTCCTCGCTGGACGAGAGTCTGATCGTGAACGGCAAGCAGTTCAACCTGGGCATCCATTGCTACGGGGACATCTACGAGCCAAGAGGCCACAAATATGTGGTTGACTTCGAGGCTGACCCGGTTCCCCAACTTACATACAAGGTAGGCGAAATTGTATTCCGCAAAAGCATCCTTCTGGTTCCTGACAAGGACCAGGTGCTCATAAAGATGGAGCTTCTCAAGGCTCCTTCAAAGGCTACGCTTCAGCTCAAGCCTTTCCTGGCGTTCAGGAACATACACGAGCTCACCCACCAGAATGACCAGGCGGACACCTCCTACAAGGAGATTCCCTGCGGTGCCTCATTCTGTATGTACAAGGGATTCCCTACGCTCAACCTGCAGTTGAACAGCACTGCAGCCAATTTCAGCTACACCCATCATCCGCTCTGGTATTCCAAGATCACTTATTCTGACGAGTACCGCCGCGGTTATGACTGCATAGAAGACCTCCTGGTACCCGGATGGTTCCAGACGGAGATGAAGCCCGGAGATTCAATTGTGTTCTCCGCTTCGCTCCAGGAAGAGAATCCTGCCACGTTCAAGAGGAACTTCACCAATCTTTTAAAGAAGACTCCGGCCATCACCAGCGGACGCGAGCAGTTGCTTCGCTGCGCTGACCTTCTCATAACCCATCACAACGGTTACAAGATGATCAACGCCGGTTATTCCTGGAAGTTCACGGGCCTCCTGAGGGAAACCCTCATAGCCCTTCCTGGCCTTACCCTTTATGGCAAGCACGACCCCGCTGAATTCGAAGAGATCCTTGACAACCTCATCTCTGACGAGAGCGAGCGCCTCTATCACAGGACAACCCAGGTGGAAGCCCCTCTCACTCTTTCCGTCAGCCTTCAGAAGTACATCTCATATGGCGCAGACGCCAAGAAGGTCTGGGCCAAGTACGGCGGAGTTGTCCGCAAGATACTGGAGAGCTACCTTCCTGGCGTAAGGCACGAGGTTGCAATGCAGCCCAACGGACTCCTCTGGGCGCAGCAGGACGGCGTAGCCCTGTCCTGGATGAACGCCTATGTCAACTTCCGCCCCGTCACCGAGAGGGCCGGCTATCAGGTGGAGACCAACGCAATATGGTACAACTCCATCTGCTTCGCCCTTGAAATGGAGCGCAAGTACGGAAAGGACGATGAGTTCATCCGCAAGTGGACCCCCATCAAGGAACTCGTGAAGGCCAATTACCAGAATATGTTCTGGAACCCGCGTATGGGATGCCTTGCGGACTATGTGGACAACAACGGCCAGAATATGGACATCCGCCCTAACCAGATGCTGGCCATCTCCCTAAAGTACAGCCCTGTGGACGACTCCCTCAAGCAGTCAATCCTCAGGATCATAGACAACGAGCTTGTAACCTCAAGGGGAATCCGCACGCTGTCTCCGCGCGATGTTAAATACCGCGGAGTCTACGAGGGCTCCCAGGTTGAGAGGGACCTTGCATTCCATCAGGGATGCACCCGTCCTTTCCTGCTGGAGGCTTACGTTTCGCTGTGCTTCCACATCAAGGGCCCTTCCTTCTGGAAGAAAGCCCAGTGGCTTGCGGAAGGTTTCTATGACGACCTTGGCAAGCACGGAGTGGGCGCCTTTGCGGAGCTTTACGACGGAGATCCGCCCCACGAGCCCCACGGAGCCATCTCATCCGCGCTCAGCACCGCAGCCCTTCTGGCAGTGGATTATATGTTGGACAAGTATAAAGCACAATAGGAGGTCTGCCAATGAGAGTATTGATGTTCGGTTGGGAATTTCCTCCCCACATTGCAGGTGGTCTGGGAACCGCCTGCGAGGGTATAGTCAAAGGCCTTGCGCATAATGGCGTGGAGACCCTGTTCGTGATGCCTTCGGCTTCCGGAGACGAGGACCAGAGCGCTACCACAATCATCAATGCCAGCGACGTTGCCGTTGACACCCTGAGCAGTACCGTAGATGAATTCCTTGGAAAGGTAAAGTTCATCCATATAGATTCTGACCTTGTGCCTTATGTGGGCCCTGAAGAGTTCTCCAACGTCCTGGAGGAGGAGCGCAGGCGCCAGGTGAAGGATTTCCGCATCCAGTATGGACAGAAGTACAAGTTCTCCGGAAAGTACGGCGCCAACCTTATGGAAGAGGTTGCCCGCTACGCGATGGTTGGCGGAACCATAGCCCTGCAGAACAGGGACCGCTTTGACGTCATCCACGCTCACGACTGGCTCACCTACCTTGCCGGCATAGCAGCAAAGGAGCTTACCGGGAAGCCGCTTGTGGTCCACGTCCACGCCACTTCCTATGACCGTGGAGACGAGAAGCATATGGACACCCGCGTCCTGGATATAGAGAAAAGGGGAATGGAGGCCGCTAACAAGGTTATTACAGTGAGCGACCTTACTCGTAACATAGTGATCAACAAGTACGGCATCAACCCGGACAAGGTGGTTACAGTGCACAACGCCGTGGATTTCTCCGGCAGGGAGAACCTGATGGTGGAAAGGGGAGTCAAGGACAAGGTTGTCACCTTCCTTGGCCGAATCACTTTCCAGAAAGGCCCGGAGTACTTCATCGAAGCCGCCGCAAAGGTTCTCAAGCGTACCAAGAACGTGCGCTTTGTAATGGCCGGAAGCGGTGATATGATGAACCGCGCCATCCGCCAGGTGGCAAGGATGGGCATTTCTGACCGCTTCCACTTCACGGGCTTCCTCCGTGGAACGGACGTGCAGAAGATGTTCGCCCTTTCCGACGTCTACATAATGCCGTCAGTATCAGAGCCGTTCGGAATCTCTCCTCTTGAGGCTATGAGAACCAACGTCCCGTCCATCATTTCGCATCAGTCCGGCGCCGCAGAGGTGCTCAAGTATGCCTTCAAGGTGGATTTCTGGGATGTGGATGCAATGGCTGACGACATTTACGCCCTGCTTCAGTATCCGGCCCTCTCAGAGTTCGCCGCAAAGCAGGGATATGAAGAGGTCAACGCCCTCAAGTGGAACAATGCCACAAAGAAAATGATAGAAGTTTACAAATCCGTATTATAACAAGTCGAATTATGAAAAAGAGCGTTTGTTTGTATTTTCAGGTTCATCAACCCACAAGGCTCCGTCTTTACAGGTTCTTCGATATAGGCAAGGATTCACATTATTACGATGACTTTGCCAACAGGACCATTTTCAAGAGAGTGGCCCAAAGGTGCTACCAACCTATGAACGACATCCTTCTGCAGGCCATTAAGCGCAACAAGGGCAAGTTCAAAGTAGCGTTCTCCATTTCCGGTTCGGCTTTGGAGCAGTTTGAGAGATACGCCCCGGAGGTTCTGGACAGCTTCCGCGAGCTGGCGGCAACCGGCTGCGTGGAGTTCCTCAGCGAGACCTACTATCACTCGCTGGCAGCTCTCCGCTCCCCGGCAGAGTTCAAGCTGCAGGTGAACAAACACAAGGAGATGATACAGAATCTCTTTGGCGTAACCCCTACCGCATTCAGGAACACTGAGCTCATCTATTCTGATGAGATAGGTTCAATGGTTCACGACCTTGGCTTCAACACAATGCTTACGGAGGGCGCCCGTCACATTATGGGATGGAAGAGCCCTAACCATATATATTCCAACGATATAGCGCCAAAGCTCAAACTTCTTCTCCGCAACTATCCACTCAGCGACGACATCGCTTTCCGTTTCTCCAACAAGGCTTGGAACGAATGGCCGCTGACCACGGAGAAGTATGTGAACTGGCTCAACCAGGCCGACGGCGAGATCATAAACCTGTTTATGGACTATGAGACCTTTGGCGAGCACCAGAGCGAGAGCACTGGAATAATGGAGTTTATGAGCCATCTCCCGGAGGCTGTCCTTGCAGGAGGACTCAAGTTCGTGACCCCTTCGGAGGCCGCTTCAAAGCTCAAGCCGGTAGCGGCCCTTTCCGTTCCGGAGCCCATTTCTTGGGCGGACGAGGAAAGGGACCTGTCCGCGTGGCTTGGAAACGAGCTCCAGCAGGACGCTTTCAACAAACTGTATTCTCTTACCGAGAAGCTTTCCATCATTAATGACGGTACCCTTTGGGCAGACTTCGGGCACCTTCAGGAAAGCGACCACCTTTATTATATGTGTACAAAGTTTTTCTCCGACGGAGAGATCCATCAGAGATTCAACCCTTACGACACTCCATACGAGGCCTTCATCAACTATATGAACGTCCTCAGCGATTTCATTATCAGGGTAAACGAGGCTTTGGCAGTAAAACAATAGGCAATTAGTAGTGTAATCAAATAAATATGGATATGAACAATAACGCTCCTTCCTGGAAGAGCGTGATGGTAACACGTCATCTTCCGAAGGCATTATCAGGACTGGAAAAATTAAGCAAGAACCTTTGGTGGTGCTGGAACGATTCCGCCAAGACATTATACAGAAAGATTGACCCGGACATCTGGCATAAGTCAGGTCACAATCCAAGGGCGGTGCTCGATACCGTGAGCATCAAGCGTTTCGAGGCCCTGGCCAAGGATTCCGCTTTCCTCAGCGAGCTCAAGGCCGTGATGACGGACTTTGACAACTATATGTCCCAGAAAGCCGAGCGCAAGGACCCTCTGGTGGGCTATTTCTGTATGGAGTACGGTCTGGACTCTTCCCTCAAGATATATTCCGGAGGATTGGGAATCCTTGCTGGAGACTACCTCAAGGAGAGCAGCGATATGAACGTGAATATGGTGGCCGTTGGCCTTCTGTACCGTTACGGCTACTTCACCCAGGTCCTTTCCGCCCAGGGAGACCAGATCTCCAAGTATGAGCCCCAGGACTTCCTCAAGATACCTGCCGAGCCGGTTATGGACAAAAACGGCAACTGGGTTACCATAAGCGTGGATTTCCCTGGAAGACAGGCATATGCAAGGATTTGGAAGGTGGCCGTAGGCCGCACGGACCTCTATCTTCTTGACACGGACTATGAGGCCAACAACCAGGAGGACCGCCAGGTCACCCATCATCTTTACGGAGGTGACTGGGAGAACCGCCTCAAGCAGGAGGTTGTCCTTGGAATTGGTGGCGTACGCGCTCTGCGCGCCCTTGGCATCAATCCCCAGATATATCACTGCAACGAGGGCCACGCCGCATTCATCGGACTTGAAAGGCTCCGCGAGTACATTCCAAAGTATAACCTGAACTTTGACGAGGCGCTGGAAGTAGTCCGCGCGTCCTCTCTGTTCACCACCCATACCCCTGTTCCCGCAGGACACGATTCCTTTGACGAGGGAATGCTCGGCCGCTACATTGGCGGATACCCTGCAGCTATGAACATTGACTGGCGCACCCTGATGAGCCTTGGAAAGCTCGATCCGGACAACAGGTATGAGAAGTTCTCAATGAGCATCCTCGCAGCCAATATCTCCCAGAACGTGAACGGAGTCTCTATGCTTCACGGAAAGGTCAGCCAGGAAATCTTCTCCAATATGTATCCGGGATACCTTCCTGAGGAGCTCTACGTAAGTTACGTGACCAACGGAGTGCATTATCCCACCTGGGCCGCCAAGGAATGGCAGCAGATTCACGAGAGGGTGTTCGGATCCGCATTCAAGACACACCATTATGACAAGAAGTGCTTCGAGGGAATATATGACGTCAGCGACGAGGAAATCTGGAGCGTGCGCAAGCAGCTCAAGAAAGACCTCGTGAAAGCTGTCAACGACAGGATCTCCGATCCCGTACAGAGCAGCCACTATTCCCCAAGGCAGGCAATAACAATAAAGAAGAACCTGCGCGACGATGTCCTTACCATAGGATTCGCCAGGAGGTTCGCCACATACAAGAGGGCAACCCTGCTTTTCAGCGACCTTGACCGCCTCAGCGCCATCGTCAACAATCCGGAGCGTCCGGTTCAGTTCCTGTTCGCCGGAAAGGCGCACCCTGCGGACAGGGCAGGCCAGGACCTCATCCGCCAGATCGTGGAGATATCCAAGCAGGACAGGTTCCTGGGCAAGATCATCTTTGTCCCGGGTTATGACATCAACCTGGCCAAGAGACTTGTTCAGGGCGTTGATGTATGGCTCAACAACCCTACCCGTCCGCAGGAGGCTTCCGGTACTTCCGGAGAGAAGGCTGCGATGAACGGTGTAATGCATTTCTCCGTCCTTGACGGATGGTGGGTTGAAGGTTACCGCCAGGGTGCCGGCTGGGCGCTGCCTCAGGAAAGGACCTACGACGACCAGTACTACCAGAACGAACTTGACTCCGCCACCATCTACACCATCCTTGAAAATGACATCATTCCTGCATACTATAACAAGGAGAACAGCGGCATTTCCAAGGAATGGGTGGGCTATATCAAGAATACCATCGCTTACGTAGCCAGCAACTTCACCACCAACAGGATGCTTACTGACTATGTGAACCAGTACTATGACCCTCAGTACAAACGCTCACAGGACATCCAGGCCAAAGACTTTGCCGTTGCCCGCTCCCTGGCGGAATGGAAGCGCCAGATCAAGGACAACTGGGGAGGCATAAAGGTGGTTTCATACACCCAGCCTGCTTCGTCCTACAGCCTTGAGCCCGGCCGCGACCTCACTTCCGAGGTTGTACTGGACCTTGGCAAGATAAAGCCGGAAGACATTGGCGTGGAGATGCTGTTTACCACATACGACGCAAAGGGCAAGCTCCATATCCGCGAGATATGCGAGTTCGCTTTGGATGAATACAAGGATGGCATAGCCAAGTACAGCGCATCCATCTTCCCTGAGAGGACCGGTATGTACCAGGTTGCCACCAGGGTATATCCAAAGAACGCCCTGTTGCCGCATAAACAGGACCTTCCGCTTGTTAAATGGTTGTAACGACAGGTTTTTTTGACGGTGTCCACACAGGACACCGGGTTGTAATACAAAGGCTCGTCTGTGAGGCCCGTAACCGGGGACAGAAGAGCCTTGTAATAACATTCTGGCCCCACCCTCGCACGGTGCTCCAGAATGGAGCCAGGGAGTTGCGGCTGCTCAACTCTCTGGAAGAGAAAAAGCAGCTGCTGTACGCCCTGGGCGTTGACCAGGTGCAGGTTTTGGACTTTGACAGGGAATTCAGCCGCCTTACTGCGGAGCAGTATCTGCGGGATTATGTGAAAGGGCGCTTTGGAGGGAAGACGGTCCTGCTGGGATACAATCACAGGATGGGCTGCGACGCTCCGGGAGCGGATGAACTCAGGGCTACGGCATCGGCCATCGGGCTGGAAACCATAATGGTGGAGAAGGCTCCGGGCAATGTGAGTTCCACCATCATCCGCAAGGCGCTGGAGGAAGGCGATGTGAAGGGAGCGGCGGATATGCTGGGGTACAGGTACAGCCTTACGGGCGTGGTTGTCGCGGGGAACCGCCTTGGAAGGACCATAGGCTTCCCAACGGCCAACCTAAAACTGTATGACCCGCTCAAGATGGTGCCTCGGAACGGAGTGTATGCCGTTGAGGCCCAGGTACTTGGGCATACATATAAAGGGATGTGCAACATTGGCGTCCGCCCTACCGTGGGGGTAGGAAGCGCGCCCTCGATAGAGACCAATATCTTTGATTTTGACCAGGACATTTACGGGCTTGACCTAAAGGTGACGTTCAAGGAAAAGATCAGGGATGAACAGAAATTTCCTTCGCTCCAGGCCCTTGCAGGGCAGTTGGCAAAGGACAAGGACATAGCGAAAATAAAATAATTAAGTATATTTGAATTATGGCAGAATCTCATTACATGACCCAGGAGGGTCTGGACAAAATTAAGAAAGATCTGGAAGAGGCGTTGGCTCAGCGTCCGGTCATCTCCGCGCAGATAGCCGAGGCCCGCGAGAAAGGCGACCTGTCAGAAAACGCCGAATACGACGCGGCCCGCGAGGCTCAGGGACTTCTGGAGGTGAAGATAGCCAGGCTCAAGAACCTGGTGGCAAACGCAAAGATCATTGACGAATCCCAGATAGGTACGGACAAGATCCAGATAATGAACAAGGTCAAGGTGGAGAACCTTGCCCTCAAGAGGGTTATGGAATTCACCATCGTGGGAGAGACGGAGGCTGACTTCTCAAAGGGTAAGCTGGCCGCCACAACCCCTATAGGAAAGGCCCTCATAGGACATTCCGTGGGCGATATCGTTGATGCGAAAACCCCTTCAGGCATTATTCAGTTCAAGGTTTTGGAAATTTCAATATAATGGCTACAATTTTTACCAGAATAGCCAAGGGAGAGATACCTTCCTTCAAGGTAGCGGAGGACGATAACTACTACGCCTTCCTGGACATCAACCCTATGGCAAAGGGACACACTCTTGTGATCCCCAAGAATGTAGAGAACGACTATATCTTCAATCTGGATCCGGAGACATACGCCGGACTGTGCCAGTTCGCCCGCAAGGTGGCAATAGCCATCAAGGCCGCCATCCCTTGCCAGAGGGTGGGCGTGGCCGTGCTGGGAATGGAAGTGCCTCATACGCACATCCATCTGGTACCGCTCCAGACGGAGGCGGATATGGATTTCCGCAAGGCAAAGCTGTCCCTCACCAATGAAGAATTCAAGCAGATAGCAGGTTCAATAGCAAGCGAATATGAAAAACTATAGAATAGCGGGCGTAATCCTTGCCGCGGCGCTCATTGCCGCGTGTACTCCAAAAGCCCGGATCAGCGGCACCCTGGAAGGGGCTCCGTCTGACAAAGTGATTGTAAAGCTCCTGGATGTAAATACATACGTGGTGCTGGACACCCTCAAGACCGATGCCGCAGGCAAATACTCCTGCAAGGTGGATGTCAAGAAAGGCCAGCCGGAGTTCATATACCTGTACCACGGAGACACCAAGATAGCCTCCCTCCTGCTTGAGGCCGGAGACCAGGTGAACGTGACATCCGACACCAAAGGCAATTACACCATAGAGGGCTCGCCTGAGAGCGAAAAGCTCCAGGAGGTGGAGGAGAGCTATGCAAACTTCCTTTCCACCGTTTCTTCAATGACTGAGACTTCCAGCATTGCAAGGGCTTACATCAACTATTACCGCCAGTGCCTCAAATACATCACCCAGAATCCGCACTCCCTTACCGTGATTCCGGTAATGTACCAGACCTTCGAGGGGGAGACTCCTATATTCAGCCAGCAGACGGATGCCATCCGCTACCGCAACGTGGCTGATACCCTTTTGACCGTATATCCGGATTCCAAGTACGTACAGGCCCTTTCCCGCGAGGCTGACAACAGGCTCAAGCTGATGGATATCTACAACAGGGTTGATTCAGCCCAAGAATTGGCATTCCCTGACCTGAATCTTCCAGGAATGGACGGACAGAGGGTTTCCCTGGCCTCCTTGGACAACAAGGTGATCTTCCTTTATTTCTGGACGTCACAGCATTCACAGCAGACTCTGTTCAACCTGGAGTTCCTGGGTCCCATCTACGATGACTACAAATCCAAGGGACTTGAGATCTATGCAGTATGCCTCGATACGGACAAGAGCCTCTGGGCCAGCATAGTAAGGAACCAGAATCTCAAGTGGATAAACGTAAACGACGGACTTGGCGCGGCGTCGCCGGCCGTGCAGGCTTACAACATAACCACAATCCCAACCCTGTACATCATAGAGAATGGGGAATTGGTTACAAGGGAGATTACTACTGAAAGGGAACTGCGCAGGTATCTGGACGGAATCCTAAAATAGCTTCTTCTTGCTGACAGTGGCAATGAACTGTTTGAGATAGAGAGGTTCGAAGTACGCAATGTCTTCGAATCTCTTTTCTTTATATGCCTCCAGGGCGGGGCGGAGCATAGAGCCCGCCAGGGGGTTGCACTGATGGAAGAAGGCGTTGGACCCTGCAAGGACGTCCTTGCATTTGTCCGCGCCATCGCCAATGAAAAGCACGGGGCCTTCTGCAAGCTGCTCGGAGAAAGAGCCGGGTTCTACTATGAGGTTGCGCACCGTGTCGAGGCGCTTGCCTTCCGGGCTGAAGACGGCGGTGTACACCTCCATCCTGCGTGCATCTATCAGCGGGACAATGTATTTGCAGCCTTGGGGGATGACGCCTTCGTCGGCCGCCTGGGCGGCCAGAAGGTCCAGCGTCCCCACGGCCAGCAGCGGCAGTCCCGCGCCAAAGCACAGCCCCTTTGCCGAAGACACTCCCACACGCAGGCCTGTGTATGATCCCGGGCCCTTGCTGACGCATACGGCGTCGCAGTCACGCGCGCTTATGCCGCATTCGTCCAGCATCTCCTTGATCATTGGCGCAGTGAGTGAAGACTGGCGCCTGGCGTCCTCGCAAAGGCGGGAACTGATAATGGCGCCGTCACTTACAAGGGCGGTGGAGCATACGGCGGCGGAGGTTTCAATAAGGATTATCCTGGACATCTTACTCGGTGAAAATCAGAGCTTTGAGGTAAGGGAACAGGGCGGATCCAAAGTTGTACAGTGGTTGGTACAGGACGGATTCCGCAAGGGTTTTCTGCTCCACTATCTCAAAGGTATTGTTCAATGCCGTGAATAGGACAAGCAGCAGCGAGGCCACAAGAAGTCCGTTGGCAATTGCGAGCACCAGACCCAGCAGGCGGTTGAGCCATCCCAGCATCACAAGCTTGAGGATTTTCTCCAATAATTTGCCTATCAGGGTGAATACAAGCGCATACAGGATGAAGAAAACCAGGAACGTGGCCACGTGCATTACAACGGGCGAGGCGTCCGGAAGGGACGGAGCCAGTGCGGTGCAGGCGGCGTTGGAGGAGTGGAAAGCCATCCAGGACCCCAGAAATACTGATACAAGTGAAGCTGCCTGGGACATAAATCCCTTTGTAAGTCCCTGATATACAGCAGGGAGCAGGCAGACTAGAATTATGATGTCCAAAGCGCTCATAGTTTTGTAAAAGACGTGGGAAATGTTTAAATTTGCCGACTGCAAAATTATACAAAAAAATATGACATTCAAAGAATACAAAGGTCTGGATCTGGTAAGTACCGGCAACGAAATTCTGGAACGCTGGCGTAAGAATAATGCCTTCAGGAAATCACTTGAAGTAAGGGAAGGAGCGCCGGAATTCATATTCTTTGAAGGTCCGCCTTCCGCCAACGGAATGCCGGGAATCCATCACGTAATGGCCCGTTCCATCAAGGACGCTGTATGCCGTTACAAGACCCAGACGGGCTACAAGGTAGACCGCCGCGCAGGATGGGACACCCACGGCCTTCCCGTTGAGATTGGCGTGGAGAAGAAGCTCGGTATCCACAAGGAGGATATCGGCACCAAGATAAGCGTAGAGGAATACAACAAGACCTGCCGCTCAGAGGTTATGAAATATACCTCCGAGTGGGTCAATATGACAGAGCGGGTTGGCTACTGGGTGGATATGGACGACCCTTACATCACCTACGACAACCGCTACATTGAGACCCTGTGGTACCTCCTCAAGAAAATCTATGACAAGGGACTCCTTTACAAGGGCTATTCTATCCAGCCGTACAGCCCGTCTGACGGAACCGGCCTCAGCTCACACGAGCTCAACCAGCCTGGATGCTACAAGGACGTAACGGACACCACCGTCACCTGCCAGTTCAAGGTGATTGGGGAGGACGAACTCTACTTCCTTGCCTGGACAACCACGCCCTGGACCCTTCCTTCCAACACCGCATTGTGCGTAGGCCCCAACATAGATTACGTAAAAGTAAAGTCTTCAAATCCTTACACAGGTAAGGAGGCTACATATATCGTGGCCCAGGCCCTTGTAGGCGCCTGGTTCAATGACAAGATTCCTTACGAGGTTCTCCCCGGCACATACAAGGGCTCAGAACTGGTGGGTATGCGCTATGAACAGCTTATCCCGTGGTTCAAGCCTCTTGAGGGCGATGCCTTCAGGGTAATTTCAGGAGATTACGTCACCACAGAGGACGGTACAGGTATCGTTCATATCGCCCCTACCTTTGGTGCTGATGATAAGAAGGTTGCCGCAAACTTTGGTGTTCCGCCAATGATGGTGGTTGACAAGGACGGCCGCAATCAGGCCCAGGTAGACCGCGAAGGCCGTTTCTACAGGCTTGAGGATATGGATCCTGCTTATGCAGCAACCGTAGATCCTTCATATGCTGAATACTCCGGACGTTTTGTAAAGAACGCCTATGACGATTCCCTCCCCAAGGACGCCCCTACCCTTGACATAGACCTCTGCGTAATGCTCAAGAGCCAGGGCAAGGCTTTCAAGATCCAGAAACACGTTCACAGCTATCCTCACAGCTGGCGTACGGACAAGCCGGTGCTCTACTTCCCCCTGGACGCCTGGTTCATCAAGGCTTCCGCAGTCAAGGACCAGATGGTGGAACTGAACAAGACCATCACCTGGAAGCCGGAATCCACCGGAACCGGACGTTTCGGCCAGTGGCTGGAGAACATCCAGGACTGGAACCTGTCCCGCAGCCGCTTCTGGGGCACGCCTCTCCCAATCTGGCGTACGGAAGACGGCAAGGAAGAGAAGTGCATAGGCTCCCTCAAGGAGTTCTACGCGGAGATTGAAAAGGCCGTAGCCGCCGGAGTTATGGCAAGCAATCCTTTCAAGGACGCAGGCTTCGACCCGGAGGATATGTCCAAGGAGAATTACGACAAGATAGACATCCACCGTCCTTACGTGGACAACATATTCCTGGTATCCGACAGCGGCCGCAAGATGACACGCGAGACTGACCTCATTGACGTCTGGTTCGATTCAGGCGCAATGCCGTACGCTCAGGAAGGCCTCCGCGGCCTGAACGGCGGCAAATTTGGCATCACCGCAGACTTCATTGCAGAAGGCGTTGACCAGACACGCGGATGGTTCTACACCCTTCACGCAATCCACACAATGGTAAGCGGCACACCGGCCTTCAAGCGCGTCATCTCCAACGGCCTTGTCCTTGACAAGGACGGCAACAAGATGAGCAAGCGCCTTGGCAACGCCGTGGATCCGTTCCAGCAGCTTGACAAGTACGGCCCTGACGCCCTCCGCTGGTATATGCTCACCAACTCCCAGCCTTGGGACAACCTCCGTTATGACGATGCCGGAGTGGACGAGGTACGCCGCAAGTTCTTTGGAACGCTTTACAACACATATTCATTCTTCGCACTTTACGCTAACGTGGACGGCTTCGACCCCGCCGCTCCGCAGGTGGCCCTCAGCCTCCGTCCGGAGACCGACAGGTGGATCATCTCCCTGATGAATACCCTCATCAGCAATGTCCGCGCTGCTTACGAGGACTATGACATCACCCTTGCAGGACGCCTCATCCAGGACTTTGTCTGCGACCATCTTTCCAATTGGTACGTCCGCCTGAACCGCAAGCGTTTCTGGGGCGGCGGCCTCACCCGCGACAAGCTGGCCGCATACCAGACCCTTTATGAGGTTCTCAAGAACATTGCAATCCTGTCCGCTCCTATAGCTCCGTTCTATATGGACCGCCTCTATCTGGACCTTGTTCCGGACGGAGAGGAGTCTGTACACTACGTGCTTATGCCTGAGGCCGATATGGACCTTGTAGACAAGGACCTCGAGGAAAGGATGGCCCTTGCGCAGAAGGCTACCTCAATGGTACTTGCGCTGCGCCGCAAGGTGAACATCAAGGTACGCCAGCCGCTTTCCAAGCTCGTGATTCCCGTCATCTCCGACAAGCTCCGCGCCCAGCTGGAAGCCGTGGAAGGCATCATCCTGAGCGAGGTGAACGTCAAGGAAGCGGAGTTCCTGCCGGACACCACCGGAATCATCACCAAGAAGATCAAGCCCAACTTCAAGACCCTTGGCAAGAAATACGGAGCCAGGATGAAGGAGATAGCCGCAGCCTTCGGCTCTATGGACCAGCAGACCATTTCTGCAATCCAGGCCAGCGAGGCCGCCGCAGAGCAGTACAGCCTTGCCCTCGCCTCCGGCGCCGTGCTCCTTGAGCCCGGTGACTATGAGATTTCCTCTGAGGATATGCCGGGATGGCTCGTGGCTAGCGAAGGCCAGCTCACCATCGCCCTTGACATTGAGGTGACCCCTGAGCTCAAGGCAGAGGGTGTAGCCCGCGAACTCATCAACAGGATCCAGAACATCCGCAAGGATTCCGGATTTGAAGTTACGGACAAAGTATCCGTGGAGATCTATGCAGGCGACGAGAACTTCGCCCAGATAGAATCTTCACTTGCAACATATAAGGACTATCTCGCATCCCAGACTTTGGCAGTGTCAGTAGAAATGCTTACCTTGGACAAGGCAGACGACAAGGCTGTGGAGGTAGAGTGGGGCGATGAGCCTATAAAGATAAAAGTAACCAAGCAACAGATTAATACTATGGCAGAAGAGAACAAAACCCGCTACACGGACGAGGAGCTTGCCGAATTCAAGGCAATAATCCTTGAGAAGCTGGACAAGGCCAAACAGGAGTACAACACCCTGCGACAGGTTGTTATGCACAATGGCAGCAATGACATCGAGGACACCTCACCTTCTTTCAAGACAGTTGAGGACGACGGTGCCAACCAGCTTTCAAAGGAAGAGGCCAGCCAGCTGGCCCAGCGCCAGTACAAGTTCATCCAGAACCTTGAGGCTGCGCTTGTCAGGATTGAGAACAAGACTTACGGCATCTGCCGTGAGACCGGCAAACTTATACCAAAGGAAAGACTTCGCCTTGTACCTCACGCAACCCTCACAGTTGAGGCTAAGGAAAAGCTCGCCAGAACAGGAAAGAAGTAGCGATGGCATTGTCAAAGGGGAAGAAACTTTTGATAATGGGAGCAGTATTGCTCGTCATTGACCAGGTGACAAAGATCCTGGTCAAGACCAATATGTCCATAGGAGAGAGTTTTCCCGTGATTGGCCAGTGGTTCAGGATAGCCTTCATTGAGAACGAAGGAATGGCGTTTGGAATGTCCTTTGGCGGGGAGGTGGGCAAGTATATACTCACTGCTTTCCGCATAATCCTCTCTGGCATCCTTATCTGGTGGGTCCGTGACCTTATCAAGAAAGACAACCCTATGGGCCTTCTCATTCCCCTGGCCCTTATCACCACCGGAGCCATTGGAAACGTAATTGACTGCGTCTTCTACGGTGTCATCTGGGACTACGCCCCTCTTTTCCAGGGCAAGGTTGTGGATATGCTCTACTTCCCGCTCATAGACACCTATATTGGGGGGAAACACATCACATTCTTCGACCCGGTATTCAACATTGCGGACAGCTGCGTCACCGTTGGCGCCTTCTGGTTCGTGATCTACTCCCTCTTCCATCCTTCTGTCTTAAAGGAAGATAAATAAACAAAAACCGGTCATTTGGCCGGTTTTTTTGTTGTAAATGATTATATTTACGCATAATGAAGACTTTGGAAGACGCCCCGTTCATAGTTATTGACCTGACTTCCGGGCTCCACGCACGGAACAAAACGGTCCACGAATACTACAATCTTGTCCGCAATGATGTGGACTGGCGCTACTATGGATACTGCCCACCGCTTGGCAACATAGACATTACCAGGTTGGGCGCGGAGCCAGGCGCTGAATTCATAGACGGTGTCACCGTGGTTTACGCCAGCAAGACAAGGGCATCCCTTGACAGGGAAGTGGTTGCGTTCTGCACCAATGCAAGGGTATATCACAAGCCAAAGACAGACGTATTCCTCAGGAGAACGGTATGGTACAAGTCAGAGAAAGTGGATTGCGCATATTCCCTTGAATCCGACAGCCTTACGGACCTGTCCCATTATCCTTACAAATTCAAGATACGCCTTTCCCATTACGGAGCGGCACTGCTTGGCGGACAAAGATACTTCAAGGGCCAGAATCCGGAGTTTGACGCAGAACTGCTGGCATATCTGAAAGACTGCCAGGCCGGCCAGGACGCCCTTGAGGCGGAGGCCTTCCAGCGTGGCTTCAACCTGGAAGGAAGCGTCCCGTCAGGCGCAGTATGCGAAGCAGGCGCCTCACACAAGACCTTCCTTACGGAAAAAGGCCTCCCGTATCTGGAGGCCCATAAGTTGGTTCCGGGCGTTGACGCCCCCTGGAATGTGGTCCTGCTGTGCCCGCTCTGCCGCCGCAAGCTGCAGTACGGCACCGCGCAGACCAAGGCGCAGGTGCTAAGGGCGCTGTACAAAGCGCGCAAGTCCTATCTTGAAGAGGCTGGAATCAGCCTTCAGGACTTGCTTGCGCAGTATTGAAGCGCCGCTTCCACAAATCCCTTGAACAGAGGATGAGGTTTTTCCGGAGTACTCTTGTATTCCGGATGGAACTGTGATCCTATGAAGAACGGGTGGTTTGGAATTTCTACAATTTCAGTCAGCCCTGTCTGCGGGTTGTGACCTGAAGCCACCAGTCCTGCGTCCGTGAAGTCCTTAGCGTACTTTGCGTTGAACTCATATCTGTGACGATGCCTTTCGGAAATATCCTTGCAACCGTAAATCTTGTATGCAAGCGTCCCTTCCTCAAGGGTGCAGTCGTATGCGCCAAGACGCATCGTACCACCCTTCATAGTGGTTTTCTTCTGTTCTTCCATCAGGTCTATCACCGGATGGGTGGTGTCAGGGTAGAGTTCAGTTGAGGCGGCATCGGCAAAGCCCAGGACATTGCGGGCGAACTCGACCACGCACATCTGCATTCCAAGGCAGATGCCCAGGAAAGGAATGCCGTTCTCGCGCGCGTATTTTATGGCGTGCACCTTCCCTTCAAGGCCTCTCTGACCGAATCCCGGTGCCACCAGGATTCCGTCCATCCCTTTCAGGATGTCAGCGGCGTTGGTTTCGGTGATGTCTTCGCTTAGGATGGAGTGGACGTGAACCTTGCAGTCATTTGCAGCCCCTGCGTGTACCAGGGCCTCCTGGATGGACTTGTATGCGTCTTGCAGGGAGACATATTTGCCTACCAAGGCTACGTCAATCTCCTTTGACGGATGCGCAAGGCGGTCAAGGAACTCACACCACCTTCCCAGGTCCGGAGCATTGAAGTTTTCTATCTGCAACTTCCTGACTACCAGTTCGTCCAGGTGCTCTGCGTGCATATTCAGGGGGACCTGGTAGATGCTCCAGGCATCGATGCTCTGGATCACGTGGCCAGGCTTGACATTGCAGAACAGGGCAACCTTGCGCTTGATGTCATCGGACAGAGGATGCTCAGTGCGGCAGATAATCACGTCAGGCTGGACTCCGCTCTGCTGCAGCTTCTGCACGGAGTGCTGCGTAGGCTTAGTCTTTAGTTCCTTGGCGGCGTTCAGGAATGGCACCAGAGTGAGATGGATGCTCATACAGTCCTCTTCAGGGAGTTCCCACTGCAGTTGGCGCACAGCCTCTATGAATGGCTGGGACTCCATATCACCCACTGTACCGCCTATCTCTGTAAGGATAATGTCATACTTGCCTTCTTGCCCCAGAAGAGTCATACGGCGCTTGATCTCATCCGTTATGTGCGGGACAATCTGTACGGTCTTGCCCAGATATGCGCCCTCGCGCTCCTTGGTAATAACTGTATTGTATATTCTTCCGGTGGTGACGTTGTTTGCCTGTGAGGTATGGACCCCAAGGAAACGCTCGTAGTGGCCCAGGTCTAGGTCAGTCTCCGCACCGTCTTCCGTTACATAGCATTCCCCGTGCTCATATGGGTTCAGAGTTCCCGGATCTATGTTTATGTACGGGTCAAACTTCTGTATGGTCACCTTCAGGCCCCTGGCCTGAAGAAGTTTAGCAAGGGATGCCGCGATAATTCCTTTCCCAAGGGAGGAAACTACGCCTCCCGTAATGAAAATGTATTTGGATTTCATTGTCTGTACTTTAATACTCGTCCCAGGAGCGTATTGCAAGGCCGTCTACGCCAATCTTGCAGAGGGCGTAGATGAAGGCGCTGGCAAGGCGCGCGTTGGTAATCAGAGGGATATTGTGGTCAACGGCTGAGCGCCTTATGGCAAAGCCGTTCTCCAACTCCCTCCTCGTGAAATTCTTGGGTATGTTTATGACCAGATCCAGTTTGTGACCCTCAATATAGTCCAGTGCGTTGGGCTGCTTGCCGGAATCCGGCCAGTGCAGGATCTGGGATTCAATGCCGTGCTGCTCTAAGAATGCTGCCGTTCCGGATGTGGAATAAATCTTATATCCATATTCTTTAAGCAGTTTGCAGGCATCCAGCAGTTCCACCTTGGAGTATGAAGGTCCGGAGGAAATGAGTATGCCCTTTTCCTTTGAAGGTATGCTGTATCCTACGGATAGCATACTCTTGAGCAGGGCCTCGTAATAGTTGTCTCCTATGCAGGCCACCTCTCCGGTAGAGGCCATATCCACACCGTGGACAGGGTCTGCCTGAAGAAGCCTTGCAAAGGAGAATTGGGAACTCTTCACACCCACATAGTCAATGTCCGCGAAGTTCTTTGCGTATGCCTCCACCTGCTTGCCCAGCATAATGTCAGTAGCAAGGCCAATGAAGTTGAACTTTGTGATCTTGGATACAAACGGGAAGCTTCGCGAAGCGCGGAGGTTGCATTCAATCACCCTGAGCTCGTTGTTCTTTGCAAGGAACTGGATGTTGAACGGACCGGATATGTTCAGCCCCGCAGCAATCTTGCGGGCAATCTTCATTATACGGCGGATGGTCTCGTAGTACAGCTTCTGGGCGGGGAATACTACCGTGGCATCGCCTGAGTGAACTCCGGCGTATTCTATGTGTTCGCTGATAGCGTAGCATTTGATTACTCCATCCTGCGCCACGGCGTCAATTTCAACCTCCTTGGCCCTTTGAAGGAACTCCGTTGCAACTACCGGATGCTCCTGGCTCACCACTGCCGCATTCCTCAACGATTCCTCAAGCTCGTCACGGCTCAGCACTACTTTCATTGCGGCGCCGGAGAGGACGTACGAGGGGCGGATAAGGATGGGAAGCCCCACTTCATCAGCGAATGCGTTGACATCTTCTATGCTGGTAAGCTCCTTCCAACGCGGCTGGTCTATACCAAGGGAGTCGCACATAGTGGAAAACTTCTCGCGGTCCTCCGCCATATCGATGGATTTTGCCGATGTGCCCAGTATCCTGACGCCGTTTGCGTCCAGCTGCATTGCCAGGTTGTTTGGAATCTGGCCTCCGGTGGAAACTATCACTCCCATAGGGGATTCCAGCTCACATATGTCCAGAACCCTTTCAAGGGAGAGCTCGTCAAAGAACAGGCGGTCGCAAATGTCATAGTCCGTGCTGACGGTTTCAGGATTGTAGTTTATCATAACTGCCCTGTAGCCGCTTTCCTGGATTTTCTTTACAGCGGTTACGCTGCACCAGTCAAACTCCACGCTGCTTCCAATACGGTATGCGCCGCTGCCAAGCACTATCACGGAGCGGCCGTCACGCTCAAATTCTATGTCGTGTTCGGTGCCGTTGTAAGTGAGGTACAGATAATTGGTCTGGGCGGGGTATTCACCTGCCAGGGTGTCAATCTGCTTGACTGCGGGAAGGATTCCCAGTTCCTTGCGCCTGGCGCGGGCCATCATTCCGGCTTTGTGCAGGTCCTTTTCTGTCTTGCCGGCAACGAACCTTCCTATCTGCCAGTCAGAGAAGCCCAGTTTCTTGGCACCCAGAAGCGTCTGATAATCAAGTTCTTCCAAAGAAGGAACATCCTCAAGCCGCTTCATATACTGGTATATGTTCTGAAGCCTGAACAGGAACCACTTGTCAATCTTGGTGATCTGGTATAGGTCATCTATGTCGTAGCCTTCGTCAAAAGCCTGGCATATTGCAAGGATGCGCTTGTCTGTAGGGTGGCTCAGTTCGTACTTCACGTCAGGGATTTCCAGGGTGTTGCCAACGAATCCCCTCAGCCCCACGCCCACCATCCTGAGACCCTTCTGGATGGCCTCTTCGAACGAGCGTCCTATTGCCATAACCTCGCCCACGGATTTCATTGACGATCCGATGAGCTTGGATACGCCCTCGAACTTTCCAAGGTCCCAGCGCGGGATCTTGCATACCACGTAGTCCAATGCAGGCTCGAAGCACGCGGAAGTAACCTTGGTGACGGCGTTGGGGATTTCGTGCAGGCCGAAGCCCAGTCCCAGCTTGGCGGCCACAAAGGCCAGCGGGTAACCCGTGGCCTTGGACGCCAGCGCTGACGAGCGGCTGAGCCTGGCGTTCACCTCAATCACGCGATAATCGTCAGAATTGGGATCCAGGGCGTACTGTACGTTGCATTCGCCAATGATTCCTATGTGGCGTATGATGTCTATTGCAATTCGGCGCAGCCTGTGATACTCGTGGTCGCTGAGCGTCTGCGACGGCGCCACGACAATGCTTTCGCCGGTATGGATGCCCAGCGGATCCAGGTTCTCCATATTGCAGACGGTGATGCAGTTGTCATAGCGGTCGCGTACAACCTCGTACTCTATTTCCTTCCATCCCTTGAGGGATTCTTCTATAAGGATCTGCGGAGAGTATGTGAAAGCGCTTGAGGCCAGTTCCTCCAGCTCCTTGTCATTGGTACAGAAGCCGGAGCCGAGGCCGCCAAGTGCGTACGCAGCACGTACAATGATAGGGTAGCCTATCTCCTTGACCGCCGCCATCGCTTCTTCCATATTGTTTGCTGCGATGCTCCTTGGCGTCTTGACGCCAATGTCGCGCATCATTGAGGCGAAGAGTTCGCGGTCCTCCGTGTTTATGATTGCTTGCACCGGGGTTCCAAGTACCTTTACACCGTATTTTTCAAGTACGCCGTTACGGTACAGTTCTACGCCGCAGTTCAGGGCGGTCTGGCCGCCAAATGCCAGCATTATGGCGTCCGGGCGCTCCTTCTCTATCACTTTCTGGACAAAATATGCTGTGATTGGAAGGAAGTAGGTGGTGTCGGCAATGTCTTCTGAAGTCTGGACCGTAGCAATGTTGGGGTTGATGAGCACGGTTTTCCTGCCTTCTTCTTTGAGCGCCTTGAGGGCCTGCGACCCGGAATAGTCAAACTCTCCGGACTGGCCTATCTTGAGGGCTCCCGAGCCCAGTAACAATATCTTCTGAATCTCAGCCA
Source organism: uncultured Bacteroidia bacterium (assembly GCA_902761655.1). GTDB lineage: Bacteria > Bacteroidota > Bacteroidia > Bacteroidales > UBA932 > Cryptobacteroides. The sequence continues at coordinate 60,310 of CACWLD010000001.1, forward strand.
TTTTTCTTGCCCTCCTTGTATTTAGCCATATTGTCCACAAAAACAGAGAACAGATTTTCAGTATCTACCGGGCCGCTTGATGCCTCAGGATGGAACTGAGTGCTGAAGAACGGCTTTGTCCTGTGCCTGATTCCCTCGTTGGTGCCGTCGTTCAGATTAGTGAACATCACCTCCCAGTCTGAGGGAAGGGTAGCGGGATCTACAGCAAATCCGTGGTTCTGTGAAGTGATGAAGCACTTCTGGGTTCCGGGCACTATCACGGGCTGGTTATGTCCGCGGTGTCCGTATTTCATCTTGTATGTCTGCGCTCCGGAAGCAAGGGCCATAAGCTGATGCCCCAGGCAGATGCCCATTATAGGGCGGTCTTCCTTAAGCGCATATTTTAGGTGCTCTATTACGGGAAGCAGCAGGGCGGGGTTTCCGGGACCGTTGGAAACGAACAGTCCGTCATAGTCCTCGCCCCTGAAATCGTAGTCCCACGGAACCAGGGTAACCGTTACGTCGTGCTTGAGAAGGCATCTTATGATGTTGTTCTTCATTCCGCAGTCCACCATAAGTACCTTGTAACGGCCGGTTCCAAAGGTCTGGACTTCCTTGCAGGAGACCTGTTCCACCAGGTTCTCAGTGTCCGGATCGTAGAATCCTGGATCCACGCCGTCGAACACTATCTTGCCCAGCATCGCACCCTTCTCGCGCAGCTTCTTTGTAAGGGCCCTTGTATCAAGGCCATACAAGCCGGGTACCTCCCAGGCCTTGAGCCACGCTCCCAGGCTGCGCGCGGAGTCCCAGTGGCTGTAATTCTGGGAATAGTCCGATATGATCAGCCCCGTGCACTGTATCCTGTCGGACTCGAAGAATTTTGACAGCCCGTTTTCCTTCACATCCCCAGGAACGCCGTAATTGCCTATCATAGGGTAGGTTGGAATAAGAATCTGCCCTTTGTACGAAGGATCGCTGAGGCTTTCCGGATATCCCGTCATTGCGGTGTAGAACACCAGTTCCCCGCTTACGGATTTCTCATATCCGAATGAGAAGGCATCGTAACTGCTGCCGTCAGATAGAATGAGTTTAGCTTTACTCATCGTTATAGTGATTTAACCAGTTCAGTCAACTTTTCCATAGCTCGCAGGCTTTTCTCCTTAGTGTTGAAGGCTGTCACCCTGAAATAGCCCTCTCCTCCCTGACCGAAACCTGCTCCGGGGGTTACAACCACTCCCGTTTTGTTAAGCAGGAGGTCGAAGAAGTCCCAGGAAGGCATCCCGGCGGGAGTCCGAGCCCATATATAAGGCGAATTCTCTCCACCCGTCGGTTCCAGTCCCGCTTTCTGGATGCTGTCCCTGATGACGGAGGCGGTGTCCAGGTAGCCGTCTATGACGGCTTTTACCTGCACCTTTCCATCGGGGCTGTAAACAGCCTCCGCACCTCTCTGGGAGATGTATGAAGCGCCGTTGAACTTGCAGCTCTGCCTCCTGTCCCACAAATGGTTGAGGGATATTTCCTTCCCTTGGGCGGACGGCGCGGTCAGTTTTTCGGGAACAACTGTGAACGCGCATCGGACGCCCGTGAAGCCTGCCGTCTTGGAGAAACTCCTGAACTCGATGGCACATTGCTTTGCCCCCTCAATTTCGTAGATGGAGTGGGGGATAAGGGGGTTACGGATGAAGGCTTCGTAAGCGGCATCGTAAAAGATTATGCTGTGATTGGCCAGGGCGTAATCTACCCAGGCCTTCAGTTTATCCTTTGTTATTACCGCCCCGGTGGGATTGTTGGGGTAGCAGAGGTATATGATGTCCAGTTTCCGGCCAGGAATGTCCCCTGTGAAACCGTTTCCCGCATTGCAGGGTATAAGCACTATTTCCCGCCCTGCCATTGTGTTGGTGTCCAGGTAAACAGGGTATACGGGATCAGTTATTCCTATTACGTTTTCTGCAGAGAAAATATCCCCAATGTTGCCGGTATCGCTCTTGGCTCCGTCGCTGACGAATACCTCCGATGCCTTGATTCCAAGGCCGGCGTAATCGTTGTCCACTATTGCCTGGCGAAGGAAATCATAACCAGGCTCCGGGCCGTAACCGCGGAATGTCTCGCTGTGGCCGCATTCTTCCACGGCCTTGTGCATTGCCTGCACTACGGCCGGGACAAGTGGCTGCGTGACATCCCCTATACCCATCCTGATTATCTCTGCCCCGGGATTCTTCCCGCTGAAGGCGGAAACCCTTGAGGCAACCTCGGCAAAGAGGTACCTCTGTTCCAGTTTCAGGTAATTGTCGTTTATGAGGCTCATACTTCCACGCTTCCTTCGAATACCGTTACGGCCGGACCGGTCATTACAACCTTCTGGCTGGCCTTGTCACAATCTATGGTCAGGCTTCCGCCGTCCATTACAATTGTGCAGGGGCCCTGGACCAGGCCGCGCTCCACGGCGGCTGCGGCTGTGGCGCAGGCGCCCGTGCCGCAGGCCATCGTTATCCCGCTGCCTCTCTCCCAGACCCTCATACGGATGACCCCGGGGGAAACCACCTTGGCGAATTCCACATTGGTCTTGTCCGGGAATGCAGGATCGCATTCTATCACAGGCCCGTATTTGTACAGGTCAAGCGTGTCCGCATCGTCCTGGAATGTAACATAGTGGGGATTTCCCATACTTACACCCATCCCTTGGAATATGCGGCTGTCTACGGTCATTTCATCCGGAGCGTCCGTCAAGGAATAGCAGCCCATTTCCACGGCCACGCTGGCTACCATACCATCTTCACCAATGTTCAGGTGCAGCATCTTTATGCCCGAAAGGGTTTCCAGCGCAATGTCCGTCTTTGAAGTAAGATGCTTGTCATACACATATTTTCCCACGCACCGCGCTCCGTTGCCGCACATCAGGCCTTCGGATCCGTCGGCGTTGAAGATACGCATACTGAAGTCAGCCACCTTGCTGGTGCCTATCAATATGATTCCGTCCCCGCCAATGCCAAAGTGCCTGTCACTGAGCCTTACTGAGAGTGCAGATGGATTGGCGATTGGGAAACGGCCTGCATCTATATAGATGTAGTCGTTTCCCAGCCCTTCCATCTTGGTAAAAAACAAAGTTTTCTGTCCCATCTTACTTTCTATTGAGATAACTGTCAACTTCAATGGCCGTCTGCCGTCCGCTTGCGATGGCCCTTACCACCAGGCTGGCGCCTGATTTGGCATCGCCGCATAGGAAGACATTGGGGCCGAAGGCAGGATGCTCCGGTTTCAGGAATCCCATTGCCAGAAGCACCATATCGCACTCTATGACTTCTTTTTCTCCCGTCTTCTCCATCCTGGGGCGTCCCCCGTCAGGGGAAGGCACCCATTCCACGCGTTCCACTTCCACTCCGCAGACGTTGCCTTTGCCATCGTCCAGGAACTTGTTGGAAGCCAGGCTCCAGCGCCTGGTGCAGCCTTCCTCGTGACTGGTGGAGGTGCGCAGCACCTGAGGCCAGTACGGCCACGGCGTGGCCGGGTTGTACCCCTCCGGTGGCTGCGGCATTATCTCTATCTGGGTTACATCAAGTGATTCCTGCCTGTGGCAGGTGCCAATGCAGTCGCTTCCGGTGTCTCCGCCACCAATGACAAGCACTTTCCTGCCTTTGGCACTGACAGTCTCTTCTGGGGAGAAGGCCTCTCCCTCAAGGATCCTGTTCTGCTGGGAAAGCATCTCCAGGGCAAAGTGGATGCCCTTGAGATCCCGTCCCGGAATGTCCAGGTTCCTGGCCTGGGGAGTGCCTGTGGCAATTACGTAAGCATCATAACCTTCAGGGAGTTTTTCAAGGTCTATCTCGGTTCCGCATATAAAGTTAATACCTTCTTGCGTCATATGGTCAACCCTGCGGTTAATTATGTACTTGTCCAGCTTGAAATTTGGGATTCCGTAGCGGACAAGGCCGCCCGGTTTGCCCATTCTGTCAAATACGGTGACCTCGTAACCCAGGCAGTTCAGGCGCGTGGCCGCGGACAAGCCCGCCGGCCCGGCGCCAATCACCGCCACCTTCTTCCCGTTCCTTGCATACTGCCGGGGTTTGATATAGCCTTCAGCAAACGCCTTTTCTATTACCGAGCACTCGTCTTCCCGTATGGTTACGGGAGCGTCTATGCAGTGGTTCAGCACACAACTCTTTTCACAGAGGGCAGGGCATACCCTGCCGGTGAACTCCGGGAAATCGTTGGTGGCCGTAAGCAGCTTGAACGCCAGTTCCCACTCTCCGTGATAGATTGCGTCCTGCCATTCGGGGGCCTTGTTGCCCAAAGGGCAGGCCCAGTGGCAGAATGGCACTCCGCAATCCATACAGCGGGATGCCTGCAGGCGGCGTTCGCCCTCGTTGAGGAACTGTTCCACTTCGCTGAAGTCGCAGATCCTCTCATATATAGGTCTGTGTCCCGCTTCCTGGCGGGGTACAGTCAAAAATGCCTTAGGATTTCCCATTGTCAATAATCTCTCTGAACGTTGTCAATCTTTTCCTGAATCTTGCGCATAGCCTCTTCCTGAAGAACCTTCTTGTACTCGATAGGAGTAACCTGGATGAATTCTTCCTGATAACGGCTCCAGTCCGCGAGCATCTCAGCCGCCAGTTTGGATCCTGTACGCTGGTAGTGCTCCTCGATAAGGGCCTTGAGCTCATCCCTGCGGGCCTTCTCCTCTATCAGACTCAGTTCTATCATATCCATATTGCAGTAGTAGTCAAAATCGTGGTCCTTGTCCCAGACATACGCCAGGCCTCCGGACATACCGGCTGCAAAGTTCCTTCCTGTCTTTCCCAGGACAACCACGCGTCCTCCGGTCATATACTCGCAGCAGTGGTCTGAAGTGCCTTCCACGACTGCAATAGCCCCGGAATTGCGCACGGCAAACCTCTCTCCGGCCTTTCCGCAGATGAACACCTTGCCGCTGGTGGCTCCGTAAAGGATGGTGTTGCCTGCGATGGCATTCTCAGAAGCCTTGAAAACCGAACGCGCGGGCGGATATACGGAGATTATGCCTCCAGAAAGGCCTTTGCCCATATAGTCATTGGCCTCACCCTCCAGCCTGAACTCCACGCCCTTTGCCAGGAATGAGCCGAAGCTCTGGCCTGCGGAGCCCTTGAACGTTATGTTCAAGGTGCCGTCCGGCAGGCCCTGAGCGCCATACTCTTCCGTAATGTGTCCGGACAGCATAGCTCCCACCGTGCGGTTTGTGTTCACTATGTCGTAAGTGAGTGAAATTGGCTGCCTGCTGTCCACCGCATACTTTGTGGCGGCAATGAGCTCGCGGTCAAGGACGTTGAAGATATTGTGCTTCTGGTCCCTCTGCTTGCGGATGGCTGCACTCCCTTCAACCCTGTGCAGCAGTTTGCCAAAGTCAAGGCCGGAAGTCTTCTCGTCAAGCTTGCTTCCGTCTATCTCAATGAGGTCGCTCCTTCCAATTATGTCTTCGAACTTGCGGAATCCCATCTGCGCCAGGTACTCGCGTACTTCGCGCGCCAGGAAAGTGTAGTAGTTCACAAGGTAATCGGCCTTGCCCCTGAAACGCTTCCTTAACTCAGGATCCTGGGTGGCAACGCCCATAGGACAGTTGTTGGAGTGGCACTTGCGCATAAGCACGCATCCCAGCACAATCAGCTGCGCAGTGCCGAAGCCAAATTCTCCAGCGCCAAGCAGCGCCATTGAAACAATGTCCTTTCCGGTCTTCAGCTGGCCGTCCGTCTGGAGCTCCACTGATCCGCGCAGATTGTTCATTATAAGCGTCTGCTGCGTCTCCGCAAGTCCAATCTCCGGCGATATTCCCGCATATCTGATTGAGGATATTGGCGATGCGCCCGTTCCTCCTTCAGCGCCTGAAATAATAATCAGGTCCGCCTTAGCCTTGGCTACGCCGGCGGCAATTGTGCCCACGCCGCTCTCCGCTACCAGTTTCACGCTGATCTTGGCCTTGGGATTGACATTCTTGAGGTCGAATATCAGCTGCGCCAGGTCTTCTATGGAGTAGATGTCGTGGTGCGGCGGCGGTGATATGAGGGAAATCCCCGGGATTGAATGCCTTGTCCTGGCAATAATGCCGTTCACCTTGTATCCGGGCAGCTGTCCGCCTTCGCCGGGCTTTGCGCCTTGGGCCACCTTGATCTGGATCTCCTCTGCGTTGACCAGATACTCCGTGGTAACTCCAAAGCGGCCGGATGCCACCTGTTTAACCTTGCTGTTCAACGAAACGCCGTCCTTGGTTCCCTTGAAACGGGCCTCGTCCTCGCCGCCCTCGCCGGTGTTGCTCCTGCTTCCCAGCTTGTTGAGTGCCAGCGCAATGGTCTCGTGAGCCTCTTCGCTCAAGGCTCCGAACGACATTGCGCCGCCCACGAACCTTTTCACGATGCTCTCCTCCGGCTCCACCTCTTCAAGCGGAATGGGATTTTGCTTGAAAGTGAAGAAGTCCCTCAGGAACAGAGGTTCCTTGCGGGAATCTACCAAGGAGGAGAACTCCTTGAATTTGGAGTAGCTGCCTTCGCGCGTCGCAATCTGCAGCGTGGCGATGGCTTCCGGAGTCCAGGCGTGGCGTATTCCGTCCTTGCGGAAAGCATATTGCCCAACCATCGGAAGGATGTCGCTTCCTTCCTCATTGAAGGCCTGCGAGTGCAGGCGGATGGCGTCCTTTGCAATTGTTCCCAGGCCGATTCCTTCAATAGTTGAGGAAGCGGTGCCGAAGTACTTGGAAAGGAGCTCGCTGCTGAGGCCTATCGCCTCGAAAATCTTGGCCCCGCGGTAAGAGCGTATTGTGCTGATTCCCATCTTGCTGAGGATTTTCAGCAGGCCCTTGTCCATTGCCTTGATGTAGTTGTGCCTTGCAGTGACTTCGTCCATCTGGAGAGCGCCTTTTTCAACCTGGTCCTTGATGACGGCGAAAGCCATATAAGGATTCACTCCGCTTGCACCGTATCCCAGCAGAAGGGCGGCGTGCATTACCTCGCGGATCTCACCGCTTTCCACTATCAGCGCGGTCTGGACCCTTTTCTTTATTGAAACCAGATAATGGTGGATGGCGCTCACGGCCAGAAGGGAAGGGATGGCCGCGTGGTCCGCGTCAAGCCCGCGGTCCGTGAGGATTATATAGTTGATGCCTTTGTCAACTGAGCGCTCTGCCTGTTGACAGAGAGACTCCAGGGCATCGCTGAGCCCCTTTTCTCCCTTTGAAGGGTCAAAGAGCATAGGGAGTTTCTCCGTGTTGAAACCCTTGTAGCGGATGTTGCACAAAGTATCAAGTTCAGTGTTGGTGATGATAGGCTGGGGGAGGCGTACCATCTTGCAATGGGAACTGTCCGGAGTAAGGATGTTCATTCCCACGGCTCCAATGTATTCCGTCAGGGACATTACAAGTTCCTCCCTGATAGGGTCTATAGGAGGGTTGGTCACCTGTGCGAACTGCTGCCTGAAGTAGTTGAACAGCAGCTGGGGCCTGTCGGACAGAACGGCAAGCTGGGTGTCATTACCCATTGAGGATATTGGTTCCTGGGCGTTGGAGCACATAGGAAGGATAACTTTCTGGATGTCCTCCCGGGTGAAGTCAAAGCCGCGCAGCTTGCGCGCATAGTCTTCCACTTCGTAGTCAGCCTTGCGCCCGCTGCGGAGCTTTGCCAGCTCCGTCCGGCCCTCGGCAAGCCATTTCCCGTAGTCCTGCCCCTCTGAGAGGCTCTTCTTGATGTCCTCGTCTGCTATGATCTCTCCGGTTTCGGTGTCCACCAGCATTATCTTGCCAGGCTGAAGGCTGCCTTTGGTGCGCACTATCTGCGGGTCAATCTTGAGGCATCCCGTCTCGGAGGCGATGAGCATAAGGCCGTCTTCCGTGACAAGGTACCTGGAAGGACGCAGGCCGTTGCGGTCCAGCATACCTCCGGCATACCTTCCGTCAGTGAAAAGCATTGCAGCAGGGCCGTCCCACGGCTCCATCAGGATGGAGTGGTACTCGTAGAAGTCCTTGAGGCTCTGGCTGATAGGGTTCTTTTCGTTGAAGGATTCCGGGACCATCATTGCCATAGCGTGAGGCAGGCTCATACCGGACCTCACGAAGAACTCCAGCGCGTTGTCAAAGGAAGCGCTGTCGCTCATATCCGGCTGGATGACGGGGGAGAAGTCCTTGACATCTCCCAGCGCCGGGGAACTGAGCACGCTCTCGCGCGCTTCCATCCAGGAGCGGTTGGAGCGGATGGTGTTTATCTCTCCGTTGTGAGCCAGCATCCTGAAGGGCTGGGCGAGGGACCAGGTTGGGAAAGTGTTGGTGCTGAAACGTGAGTGCACCATTGCCAGGGCGCTGGTGAAGAACGGGCTTCCCAGGTCAGGGTAGTACTCCCTGAGCTGGTTGGAAGTGACCATTCCCTTATACACGATGACGCGGTTTGACAGGGATACAATATAGAAATCCCTGTCACTGATCCTTCTCTCGATATGCTTGCGCAGCAGGTACAGCTGGGTCTCGAACTTGCTGACCTCCTGTGCACCCGTTATGAATATCTGGACTATCTTGGGCTCCGTCTTCTTAGAGGCTGCTCCCAGTACATTTGAGTCTACAGGTACTTCCCTGATATGGAATAGGTTAAGCCCCGCCTTTTCAGTCTCCTGACGGATTATGTCCATATAGCCGGCGGCCAGTTCCGTATCTTTGGGCAGGAATACAAGGCCGGTGCCGTATTTCAGCCTCTCCGGAACAGGGATGCCCTGGAGCAGGATGAACTCGTGCGGAATCTGAAGAAGGATTCCGGCGCCGTCTCCGCTCTTGTTGTCGGCGGCCTCGGCCCCGCGGTGCTTCATATTTTCAAGCACCGTCAGGGCGTTGTCCACTAGTGAATGGGATTTGTCACCCTTGAGGTTTATGAGCATTCCAATGCCGCAGGCATCGTGCTCATATTCCCTGGAGTACAATCCTTGGTTATCTTGTCGCATAAGCGGGCCGTTTAGTTGATGAACAGGATTTCACGATACTTTGGAAGCGGCCAGGTGCTGTTGTCGCAGATCTCTTCCAACTGGTCTATGAACTTGCGGATCCCGAACAGGGAATCGGCAATATCGTGGTATGCCAGGGCTTTCTCGTATTCGCACTGGATCTCGTTGGCTTTGGCCCTTGCCTGTACCATTGCATCTACGCTTGTGTGGATTTCCTTGATAAGGAATGAGATATCCTTTATAAGCCCTATCTGGGTCGCTGCAAGCGTCTGGTAATCGTTGGGGAAGGACTCCTTGCAAAGGTCAATGTTCTGCAGAAGCCTTGTCTGGTAGTCGATAGCGGCGGGAATGACGTGGTTGATTGCCATCCTGCCCATTACCCTGGCCTCAATCTGGACCTTCTTGCTGTAGGTCTCCCATTTAACCTCGTTGCGGGCCTCCAGTTCTTTCTCTGAATAGATTCCCAGGCTTGTGAAAAGCTTTATTGCATCCGGGGAGGTATAAGCCTTGAACATCTTTGGAACGTTTGTCTCGGTGTCCAGGCCTCGCTTTGCAGCCTCGGCCTTCCACTCGTCTGTGTAGCCGTTTCCGTCAAAGCATACTACACCTATGATGGACTTGATAATTGGCTTGAGGCAGTCCATAAAGGCAATGCTCATCTCCTTTCCGGCGGCCATTTCCTTGTCTACGGCGACCTTGAATGCTTTCAGCTGTTCCGCCACAGCGGCGTTGAGCGCAGTCATTGCGCCTGCGCAGTTCGCGCTTGATCCAACGGCCCTGAATTCAAAGCGGTTTCCGGTGAATGCGAATGGGGAAGTCCTGTTCCTGTCAGTGTTGTCCACGAATATCTCCGGGATTTCAACTATTCCCACGGACTGGCCTTTCTTTCCGGCAATCTCAATTGGAGTGTCGGAGGGAACGGTGAGAAGCTTGTGAAGCACATCGGTCATAGTCTTGCCAAGGAAGGCGGATACTATTGCAGGCGGAGCCTCGTTAGCACCAAGCCTGTGGGCGTTGGTGGCTGAGGCGATGCTGGCCTTCATAAGGGCGTTGTGCTTCTGCACTGCGGCCAGTACGTTTACAAAGAATGTGACGAACTGCAGGTTGCCCTTGGCATCCTTTCCAGGTGCAAGGAGCAGTGTTCCGGTATCAGTTCCCAGTGACCAGTTGTTGTGCTTTCCGGAACCGTTGATACCCTCGAAAGGCTTCTCGTGGAAGAGTACAACAAAGCCGTGCTTGCGGGCAATGCTGTTCATCACGTTCATTATTATCTGGTTCTGGTCGTTGGAGAGGTTGGTTTCACCATAGATTGGCGCCAGCTCGAACTGGTTGGGGGCAACCTCGTTGTGGCGGGTCTTCAGGGGGATTCCCAGTTTGTATCCGGCAATCTCAATGTCGCGCATAAAAGCCGCAACCCTAGAAGGTATGGCTCCAAAATAGTGGTCTTCCAGCTGCTGGTTCTTTGATGAAGCGTGGCCCATCAGGGTGCGTCCGGTGAGCATCAGGTCCGGCCTTGCGGCGTACAGGTCTTCGTCCACAAGGAAATATTCCTGCTCCCATCCAAGATAAGAGTAGACCTTCTTGACGTTGGGGTCGAACATCTGGCAGATGGGAACCGCAGCGTCACTCACTGCCTTCAGCGCCTTCTTCAAAGGAGCCTTGTAGTCCAAAGCCTCTCCTGTGTAAGAGATGAAGACGGTGGGGATACAGAGCGTGTCGTCCTGGATGAAGACAGGGGAGGTAGGGTCCCAGGCGGTGTAGCCACGGGCCTCGAAGGTGGCCCTGATGCCACCGCTTGGGAATGACGATGCGTCAGGCTCCTGCTGAACAAGGGAGGTGCCGTCAAAGGTCTCTATCATTCCGCCTTTCCCGTCGTAGTCAAGGAAGGAGTCGTGTTTCTCCGCAGTACCTTCCGTCAAAGGCTGGAACCAGTGGGTGATGTGGGTCACTCCGTGCTCCATAGCCCAGGTCTTGATGCCCGCAGCCACTTTGTCTGCAGTGGAGCGGTCCAGTGTCTCTCCTTTGTCAATGCAATTGACAAGGTCCGTGAAAGTCTTGGCGTCCAGATACTTGCGCATCTTTTCGCGGTTGAACACCAGTTCTCCGAAATAGTCGGAGGTCTTCATAGCCGGAATCTCTACTGTAGCGGCCCTCTTCTTGAAGGCGTCTTGAACTACGTCAAATCTTGGATTGTTCATAATACTCTTCTTTATGACTAACTAACTTTTATAATGCTTGGTTGTGAATGTCTTTTACGGCGCGGCCGCTGGGGTCGTTGACGCCGTTGAAGGAAGGATCCCAGCGGAGCGCCTCCGCGGTGGAGCAGGCCACGCTGGGTACGCTGGGCACGCTCAGGGCGGCGCTGTTGCTGGGGAATAGTTCGCTGAAGATGGAGCGGTAATAGTATTCTTCCTTGTTCATCGGGGTGTGGATGGGGAAGCGCTCAGCCGCGTGGGCCATCTGCTTGTCGCTTACAAGTTCTGAAGTCATCTGCTTGAGGCTGTCAATCCAGCCGTAGCCAACTCCGTCGCTGAACTGCTCCTTCTGCCTCCATACTATGCTGTATGGGAGAAGGTCTGTGAAGGCCTCGCGGACAACCCTTTTCTCGATCTCTTTGCCCGGGCACATCTTCACCTCAGGCTTAAGGGACATTGCCACGTCCAGGAACTCCTTGTCCAGGAAAGGCACGCGTCCCTCCACGCCCCAGGCGGCCAGGGACTTGTTGGCGCGCAGGCAGTCGTACATATGCAGCTTGCTGAGCTTGCGGACCGTCTCTTCGTGGAATGCCCTTCCGTCAGGGGCCTTGTGGAAATAGAGGTATCCGCCGAAGACCTCGTCCGCTCCCTCGCCGCTCAGGACCATCTTTATGCCCATACTCTTTATGTACCTTGCCAGAAGGTACATAGGGGTGCTTGCGCGAACTGTTGTAACATCGTAGGTTTCAATGTGGTAGATGACGTCGCGGAGGGCGTCCAGACCTTCCTGCACGGTGTAGTTCACTTCGTGATGGACCGTGCCTATGAAGTCCGCCACCACACGCGCCTTCTCCAGGTCCGGAGATCCTTTAAGGCCTATTGCAAAGGAATGCAGGCGCGGCCACCAGGCTTCGCTCCTGTCCTGGGTCTCGACCCTGTTCCTGGAATACAGTGCGGCTATCGCCGATATGACGGAACTGTCCAGGCCGCCTGAAAGCAGTACGCCGTAAGGCACGTCGCTCATAAGCTGACGTTTCACGGCAGCTTCGAGCGCGGGCCTGAGGCTCCTGGGGCTAACCGTGCTTTTCTTCACGGCGTCGTAATCGAACCAGTCGCGCTTCCACCAGCGGCGGATCTCGCCGTCCCTGCTGTCCAGCAGATGTCCCGGAGGGAACGGCTCGTACCGCTCGCACATTCCCTCCAGAGCCTTCAGCTCGCTGGCAACGTAGGTGGTGCCGTCGTCATCGTATCCTATATAAAGGGGGATTACTCCGATGGGGTCGCGGGCAATCAGGAATCTGTCCTGGGCCTGGTCATAAAGGGCAAAGGCAAAGATGCCGCTCAGGTCCTCCAGGAAATCGATTCCCTTCTGTTTGTAAAGGGCCAGGATCACTTCGCAGTCAGAACCGGTCTGGAAATCGTATTTCCCGGCTAGGTGGTCACGGATACCCTGGTGATTGTAAATCTCTCCGTTCACGGCCAGGACACAGGTCCTGTCAGGAGAGAATAGAGGCTGCCCTCCGGAAAAAGGATCCACAATGGCCAGCCTCTCGTGGGCCAGCGTGCAATGCTCGCTGCAATAGACTCCGCTCCAGTCCGGTCCGCGGTGCCTGATACGGGCAGACATCTGCAATGCCTTTTCGCGAGTCTCCCGCTGGGAGCACTTGCTGTCAAAAATGCCAATAAAACCACACATAGCCTTAAAAAGTTAAAAGGGCTGATTCCCTGTTGGAACCAGCCCTTATATCTTTGTTTCTAACTAACTTTCATTTCCTGTGCCCCTACGACTGGTGGATAGAACACAACAACTCAAGAACCTGATTCTGATTCTGGTTCTTGCCATTGTTGCGCTGATTGTTCCAATAAAATCCAGTCATTGCTGTCTCGTTTTCCGCTACTAATTTACAAATAATTTTAATAATGCAATTATTTTTTCCAGTTTTTACGCATTTTTTTTACCTTAGTGAAGAAGTACTTATATAATATATGGATGCAACCTTGCAATTGATTCTGGCGTTCGCCGTGGGGCTTCTGCTCACTGCGGTGGTTGCCCTTTTGGTGGCCGGGAGAGTGGTTAAAAAGCGCGTTTCATCCGCCCAGGAGGCGGAGAAGGCGCGCGGAGAGGAGGCGCTGCAAATGCAAAAGACCCTCTTTGATGCCGATATCGCCCACGCACGCGAGAGGGAGGACGCCCTGCGCGGCAAGATTGACGAGATCAAGAGCGAGGCGGCTGCGCGCATAGAGGAAGTCAAGAAAGACTACACCAAGCGCAACGAAGATGCGCTCGCCGCCCTCCGCGAGAAGTTCGACGAGACAATGGCCAAGGTCACCGCCCAGGTCAAGAACGAGACCTCAGAGATGCTCAAGGCCCGCCAGAAGGAGTTCTCCGAGGCCAGCAACCAGAGCCTGGGACAGATAATGGCCCCGCTCAAGGAGAACATAGCCGAGCTCAAGAAGCGAATGGAAGATGACAACAAGGAGCAGGGCGAGCGCAATGCGGAGATGCGCGAGCGCATCAAGACCCTGCTGGAGCACAGCGACCTGGCGCGCAAGAGCGCCGATGAGCTGGCGGAAGCATTCAAGCACGGCAGCAAGATGCAGGGAGACTGGGGCGAGACCATCCTCGAAGAGCTCCTGAGTTCCCAGGGCTTGAAGGAGGGAGTGCACTTTGACTCCCAGCCGGTGATCACCGGCCCCGACGGCAAGCCCGTCAAGAACGAGAGCGGCGGCATTATGCGCCCTGACATCATCCTCCATCTGGACGAGAAGAGGGAAGTGATCATAGACTCCAAGGTTTCCCTCACCGCATATGTAGATTACGTGAACGCACAAAGCGCGGCGGAGAGGCAGCAGTACCTGAAAGCCCACGTAGACAGCATCTGGAAGCACGTCACGGAGCTTTCGGCCAAGGATTATTCTTCCTATATAAAGTCCCCCAAGGTTTCGGCAGGATATGTGATAATGTTCGTCCCCAACGTGGGAGCGCTGTGGTCAGCGCTTAACGCTGATCCCGTGCTGTGGCGAAGGGCTGCGGATTTGAACGTTTACATTGCCGATGAGCAGAGCCTTTACGGCGCCTTGAAGATAGTAAGCGCCACCTGGACGCAGGTAGTGCAGGCTCAGAATCACGAGAGGGTATATGAACTGGCCCAGGAGATGATAGACCGCGTGGGAATGTTTATGGAGAAGTACAAGGCAGTGGGAGACGCGCTGAACAAGGCACAGGCGGAATACATAGACGCAGGCAAGAAACTGGACGTCAAGGGTCAGAGCATTCTCAACACATCGGCGAAGCTCATTAAACTGGGAGCCAAGAACAGCGCAAATCACCCTGTTCAGGCCCTCGTTGACATAGATGACATTCCAACTCTGGAATAAAAAGTCAGCAAAATTTTACAAAATAATTTGGTTTATAATATAAACTTGTTTACATTTGCATTGCAATCAGGACAGACTGCGCAGCTGTACCCGGTTGCCATACAGTGTAAATAGTTGATATTATGGAACAAAACAAAGAAATGACGGCAAGCGAGAGCCTCGCCCTCATAACAGAAACATTGAACAACAGCCGCAGGGCTATTCTCCGCAACAACTCCAAAGGCTTCATTCTCTGGGGTGTACTCCTCACGGTATTCTCATTGGCTATCTACCTGCTCTGGCATTATACAGGCAGTCCCGCCTGGAACTTCCTGTGGTTTGCCTTCTCTGCTATCGGTTATCCTCTTGCCAATGTCATATATAAGAAAGACAAGAATGCCCCTACCAATGAGATAGGGAAGGCTATAGGTTATATCTGGGCTCTGTTCGGAGTATTCTCCCTGACCATAAGTATGATTGCAGTGTTCTGGGTGCCTATGAACCTTTTCCTGATCATCATATTGCTTCTGGGTCTTGCTGAGAGCATTTCGGGAGTCCTCCTCAAGAACTGGCCCATCATTATTTGCGGATTCCTTGTAGGAGTAGGAGGAGCCGTGACTTCTTGCCTGCTTCATACCGAGGCCCTTACCCTTCTTTTCACCCTTGGAGGAATTCTCCTTGCAATCACCGGACTTATTGTCAAATCACAATACAAGTAAGTTATGTTCCCTAAACTGGACCCGTTGCTGCACTCAGAGTTGAGGCTGGCCGTGATGTCTGTCCTGGCCGGAGTGGATTCTGCGGACTTCTCCTTCATCAAGAAGCAGACAGGAGCTACGGCAGGGAACCTGAGCGTGCAGATTGACAAACTGACAACCGCCGGATACATAACGGTTGAGAAAGGATTCAAGGGCAAGATGCCCTGTACCACCTGCAAGATAACCCCTCAAGGGCGTGACGCCTTCCAAGCATATGTAGATGCCTTGAAGGAATACCTCTCCGCAGGGTTAGATTGAAGCCATATCACGTCCTAATTGGCGAATAGCCTGCAGTATCTGCTCTGTTCGCTTTTCAGAGGGCTTCTTGATGCCATAGATGTATCGGGACAAAAGGCTCTTGTTGATTCCAATTGTTCTTGCGACTTCCGAAACATTCAACTGTGGGAAACGTTCGAACACCTTGGCAATAACGTTGTCAGAGTTCGGCTCGGCTTTCTCAAAGAAACTGCTGATGTGGATGTCCTCATCAATTTCTTCCCAACGAAGGTCATCACCCTCCAGCCCAATCTCATATTGAGCCCTTTGTTCCGGGGTTGCTTCCAACAATAAGGGGAATGCCTCCAGCGGCCGGCTGTAGGTATTCTCCTTATCGGTTTTTATAAAGATCCTTCCGTCCTCAAACCATACTTGGATGATTTTTTCCATACTGTTACTCATCAAAATACTCTTTCCAGGCTTGAATGAAGTCCTCTCGATACAGGATAACGGCATCGACGGCTTTTTTCAAATCCTTGGGCTTAATACCGCTGTTTTCAACGACTTCAGCAGTTTCAACGTTAATCTTAGCCCTTCCATCACCATTTTTAACGTGGATGTGAATGGGTAAATGCTCCTCTGAATAGAAGAAAAAGCGGAGTCCAAAAAGAAATAATACTGTAGGCATATCATAGATTTAAGTTAGGTTAAGGCAAATATAGGGATAAATTTTTATACCTGCAAGGCCATGACCAGCAGTCAGACTGCCTGGCATTCCTTGACGAGAACAATCTTCCAGGTATCGGAGATTGGATAACCAGGAACAGGCTTGGTACCTTCATAGGTGTCAAGGCATCTTCTGGGTTCTGTGTCTATCCTCTTTACTTGCTGTTCAAGGAGAGGATATAATATGAAAAAGGCTCCTGGAATAACATCTGGGAGCCTTTTCTTTTTATGTATGTAATTAACTATTTGCTGACAAGCTCATACTGGTTATCTCCAATAGCCTTTACATACAATCCATCTTTTTTCTCTGCAATTTCATTAGCAGATAATACTCCTACCTCTTTACTGAAATCTACGAAGGTTTTCTTAGTAAACAAACAGCGGACACTAATATCACCTGTGGATCCATCGGCTATCTTAACTACTTGCATATTCCCATACTCTTTAGCAAACTCTTGAAGGGGAATCTCTGAACAAGTCATTGAAGAGGCACTAAAGGCCGAGTCTTGTTGCTTCTGAAGAACCTGTGGTGCCGTCTTTACTTTTCGGTCTTTCTTTAGATATTTTCGATAATACCAAATACTCCATGCTAAAAGAGGGACACCAAAAGAGACTGCAAATAGCATTTGGTAATCTTCAGAATACTCACAAACAAACAATAAGCAGAATGCTATAAAGAACCAAAAAAGACCAAGTATAAAACAAAGCCTGAAGCCGCGACTTTTACTCTGAAACCAATTAGTTAGACTTCTCTTTGATGAAGGCATTAAAACGGTGCCTACATTTTCACCACAATACTTACAGAATTGGGCATCATCGTCTATCAACTTCCCGCATTTCTTGCAATACATCTTGTCATCGTTTATAAATTCACATTTTCCTCAGAATATATTACTTCTTTTGTCTCTTTTTCTTTTTCCGAAAGGGTAACATCTTTAGTTTCTTGAATCTTATCCATAGGAGCCGCCTTTCCAACCCTAGGATAAAGCACCAATAATACAACCGTTAAGATAGGTATAACTATCTCGGGAGTATCAAAATAATGAAAATCGGTAGCTGACGGCATGAGGAAGTAAAGTAAGAAACAAAGAATGACTTTCCATATTTTCATGCCAGTAGTTGAATCGGAAGATTTAAAGAAAAGAGCATATAGTCCAAACGCTATTAATTGAAAAAAGCCTAAAGCTGACATGAATACCATATTCTGATCAGAAGTTGGGTATCCCCAAATCAGATGTTGGGAAGAACTCCTAATTATGGAATGAGGCGTTATCGGTTGTGGAAGAGAAGACTCTGGAAAAACGATTCTTCCAAAACTCATAAAGAGACTGAATAATTGCACTGCCGATAAGACAAAACAAAGAACGCCTAAGATCTTTGCAACTGTATGCTTCCCTTGTTCTGCTGAAGGATTTCTCCTAGCAGATTTAAACATCACAAAGATGAAAGATAACCCTAATATGGCTATCAAAAAAAATCTAGAATAAAAATCTGTTTCAACCATCTTAATACAGTTTGAAGCGCAATGGCTTCAAAGTCAAAGATATATAATAATCAAGATAATATCAATGAAACAACAGAAAAGGCTCTCAGAAATCTAGGAGCCTATTTTTTCTTGGTATTGTAATAAGTCCGCTATTGTTTTATGATATAATACCTTTAACTCTTGCTCATTTGGGATTAGCTTTAAAGCTAATTTCTTTGTTTTCATATGTTTATATTTAGAGTAGTTCTCCTCCATTTCATCCCGAATGTTAAGGAATGAAAGAATTAAAGATATGTCAGTATCATTGACATGATATTTTTTCATTAGAAACTGCTCAACTTTCTTTAGTTTACGTTCCACGCTAATTGGAACCTTGTCTTCTCGTCTCTCTCTTATAGTATATTCATTACCAAAGGGATGCATTTCACATGGGCCCAAAAGAGGAGATAATATTGTTCCAACTATAGAGTACAATAAAGAACGATTTCTTACCAACGTATAAGGGCCTAAAAGCAAAGAAGCTATTGTTAGTATGGTAATAAACTCATTTCCTTGTGATTTAAAAGCACCTATTATAAAAAAGAAAGCGAATCCCCAAGAAATTATCCTGATGATTATTTTTTTAATCATTAGTATCCAATAACACCTAACGCAGATTTTTTCTTCATCTTCGCAATCGCTATAATAATGCCGACGAATTGTGCCACTAAATTCAACTCCTTCATTACGCTTATGGTATTCCTTCCATATCTTCGTTTTGTCTTCCTTCAGTTCGCGACCACAACATTCACAACGATTAATCATAATAAAAAGGTATAATAGATAATATTATGGGTATAGTAATTCGGATTGTAATACCTGAAATGTGCAACCCTTTAGTTTAACCAAGTCATCAATAGCATGGTACACATCATCAGTAGCATTTGGTCCAATACGTACTTCTTCAATTAAAGTATTGATGTCGACAGGGATTTGAAACGAATCCATCTCTTCAATTGTAGGAGGATTATAGATAAGACGGATTTCATGTTCTGGCTCATAATAAATACGTTTCGTTGAAAAGAAACGATACGTATTTATTCTTTCTCCAGCAGGCTGAACTGTCTGTTTTTTATAATCAATATAGTTAACGTCTAAGATGCAAATAGCTTTTTCTCCTTTATAAGAACTCCTCAGCTTATCCACTGTTGTTTTTATCGCTACTCCCTTTCCTTGGGAAGCATATGCCAACCACATAGTTGATAACTCTGTTTCAGATTTAATCCAGCAGTTGATAAAAACTCGTTTTCGCCATAGAGATACCCATTGATCTATGTCTATTGTATACCTATTATTCCAATATTGCTTTTCTATCTCAGAAACAAGGACTTCTGCTTTATCATCTAAGTGATCAACTCGGCTAAAATAAAGAAGTCTATTGTTTAACAAATAAAGGAAATGTTCAATAGACATATAATGCCAGATGACAGTTCCACCTGGAGCTACTGGAAGATATTTATGACGATTTATCATTAGCCTACTATTCAATCGTTAACGTCAAATATATAAAAAGAAAGAATAGCCTAGTATATCAGAACGATATGCTAGGCTTTATTTTTAAAAAGAAAGACTATCCCTTGCAGCAATGCTCCAAATAATGGTGATAACCAACAGGTAAATATATATTCATCAATGGTGATTATCTTGTTATTCCCGTCTAATCTACTAACTACACTTAGATAAACAATACCTATAAAGAATATCCAAGGACAAAAGATTGTCCACCATTGATCTTTCTTGTTAATGAAGGTACGCCAGATAGAAAAGAGAATCGTATAAATAGGTATCGACAAGAGTAAAGCATCATCCCAACCATATGCGCCATGACTCCCTATTGAATGACTTAATAGCAACTCCTTGAATCCATATTCTGAGAACAAAGACCATATGTAAAGAACTCCTCTATGAAGCAGGATTACACAGAGGATGACAACATATTGGATAATGATCCATTGTATGCAGTCTCTCAGGCCTTGCTTTAATCCTGGCAATACTCGTATTCTCATAAACAAAGAAAGAGTTGAGAATTATCATTAACCTTAATGGTTGATTAGATGAACTAACACAACGGTAATAACAGCCCCAATAATGATGTCAAAGAGGACCTCTAATGAACTTGATGCATGAGATACGACAAAGCCGGTAGAAATCAAACAGAAAACGGCAACTATAGCTGCAAATCCGTTATTACTCTTTTGAGCACTATCTTCCTGTTTTCTCAATTCCTCTTCTTTCTTTATTTCATCATTTACTTCCTTCGGCATTAAGATCTCTCCATATTCAAAATAAGGGCAATCGTATGCTGGAGTATCAAGGCCATTCTCTTTTTCGGCTAAATCACAGTATTGTCTGCCGAGTACTTCGTAAAACTTACAACTCATGCAAGTAACATCTTCATCCCCGTATTTTTGAGCTTGATTCATTTAGATTAACGTGTTAATAGTGATAATTGCACTCGGATATATATCGCAAATAGAAGTGAGCATATGTATACAAATATACATGAAATGCCAGTAATTCTTTTGTTTTATCGAGAACTTTGATTCCAAATGCTTGATTCAATTTAATATTTCGCTAACATTTTGTCGTAAATCTTTAGTCTACTTGGTGTAATCAAATCAGACATCCATCTTTGCCAGGACTAAAACATACAGTTATGGCAAAGATAATAACCCTTCCTACTGCATTTTAAAGAACTGTTATATTCTCCTATACTGTAAGACTCCAGGGTTTTGAATAGAGTTTAATAACGGTTAAAAAGAGCTGAATTAACAACTTTTTCACAACCTACACTAAAACAAAAAAGCACTTACATTTCTGTAAGTGCTTGATTCTTTATGTCTGGATGACTCGACTTGAACGAGCGACCTCCTGGTCCCTAACCAGGTGCGCTACCAACTGCGCCACATCCAGAATTGTGGCGCAAATATAAACAATTTTTTATTATTCTCCTAATACGCACCATTTAACTATGGGAATCCTGCGTATTGCTTCGTAAAGAAGGGGAGAAAGGGTGAAAACTGCTACTGTATGGATAGCGTACATTGCTGCAGGAGGGAGGTTGGTGTGAACCTTAAGGGTGTATCCCACGGCAGCGATGACCAGGTAATGGACAATGTAAATACCAAAGCTGGATTTGGTCATATAGCCTGCGAACTTGCCTGTGTAGTCAAATTTGGCCTTGAACCAGGCCATCATTGCAAGGCACATAAGCCAGCCGTAGAGGGTGTTGAGAGGGCTGCCCAGGTATTCAGGGGAGGTGTTGTCCTGGCCGAAGGTGGTGGCTATCAGTATGATACCGGAGATGGCTGCGCATATCAGGAGGGGGCCCCATACCTTTTCAAGTCTTTCCTGTACTTCAGCGTGGGAGAATACAAAGTAACCCATTAGGAAGGGAATCAGGTAGAATATTGGCTTGTACAGGTTGAGCAGGCCGTCCAGGGATTCCGGGCGCGGATTCCTGATCAGTGTATGTTCGCCTGCCCAGAACAGGATGCCGAGCAGGATTATTGGTACTATTCCGGCCTTTCCGCACCAGTTCCAGAACCTGTCGTTCTTGTCCAGTTTGCGGACTAAAAGCAGTACAAGGCACAGCAGCCAAAGTACCTGTATGAACCAAAGGGGCCCTATGCCGCTGAATGCCATCACAAAATACTTTGCAATGGCGGGAATTCCGTCAAAGACGCCTTCCCTGGATGCAACTACCGTGTTGAAGTAGCCAACCATCCAGTGGAATACAAAGAGGCCGATGGTGCCGGGGACCAGCAGCTTGCGTGTGCGTGACTTGAACCATTCCTTTGCGGAATGGTTCTCAAGCGCGTAACGCGCGCTGATTCCCGCCAAGATGAACAGTATTGGCATAAACCACGGGTACAGGATGTACATTACCACGTCCTGATATTGCGGTCCGTCGCCAAAGCCGCCTATTCCGCCAAATACCCCCTTATTGTTGTAAAAATAAATAACGTGATAGAACAGCACCAGGAGAACTGTCACCCAGCGCAGATTGTCAATCCAATGTTTTCTCATTTTGTAAGTCCTTCCATAGTTTGGTCAACGATGCTCTGAAATATTTCAGTCTTAAGCAAGGCTATTCCTTTCTGGTCCCCGAGCATCATCAGGGTGTCACCAGGCTGGATGTTGTGAATATTTCTGGCGTCCTTTGGGATGACAATCTGTCCCTTGTCACCGACTTTAACTACGCCAAAGATGTATTTTCCGTCCTTTTCGTGCATTTTGTGGGAATTGTTAGAAATTTCCCACAAATATAACAAATTAATAAATAAATTTACACTATGAAAAAAAGAATTCTATTTATTATAGCATTTGTCCTTCTGGCATTTGCATCCTGCAGCTATAAACACTATACATACCTCAGGGCTGCAGAGGAAAGAGAGGTATTTTCTCCAGCACAGCAGGCAGAGTATGACGCCTTTATATGGCGTGCGGAAAGGAAAGACAGGGACGCCCTGCCCAGCAGTTTCCGTACCTGCCAGAGCGAACTGAGAGTCCGCAGCGCCGTATCCGGCTATGATCCTGATTTCAAGCCCTCTACCAAGGGCCTGGCAGACCTGAAGGTGAGCGCCAGCTCGGACTTCAGTGCCAAGGAACTTGATGCCCTTGTGGCGGAGATCCGCAAACTGCACAGCGGCCCTATCACCATAGTCGACCTCAGGAGCGAGACCCACGGCCTTTTGAACGGAGACCACCTGTCATTGTACGGCCAGGAGAACTGGGACAATATGGGATTGACCCACGAGCAGATTGTAGAGAACGAAAAGCAGATTATCCACGGCCTTGTAGGCAAGGAAATCGAGACCGGCGGCACCAGCCGTGGCGGACGTACCACCAAGATGCAGGTCACAACGGCAGAGACTGAAGAAGAGCTTTGCGCAAGGAAGGGAGTGGGCTATCTGCGCCTTACGGTCCTTGACCACTGCTTTGCGGATCCGCGCAGCATTGACACCTTCGTTTCATTCGTGAAGGATATGCCGGAAGATACCTGGCTCCACATCCACTGCCAGGCCGGTATGGGAAGGACCAATATGTTCCTTGTATTCTACGACTTTATGCGTAATACTGACGTGCCTGTCAAGGATGTAGTCTATCGTCATTTTATGCAGGGAGGCAACTTCCAGCTCTACGACGGAATGAAAGAGAACGAGGCAGAATGGAAGATTCCCCTGTCAAAGGAGAAAGTAGAGATGATTCCGCTGGTTCACGAATACATCAAGGAACAGAAACCTAAAGGCTATAAGGTTCCCTGGAGCCAGTGGAAGACCCGTTTCAAGTCATAGTTTATATTTCTGAGCCGTAAAGGGCTGTGGGATAATTACCGGTGAAGCAGGCGGTGCAGAGGGATGTCCGGCAGGACGCCTTTAGCAGCGCCTGCGCGGATAGATAGTGGAGGGAGTCTGCGCCTATGAATTCGCAGATTTCCTCCACGTTGTGGCTGGCGCCGATGAGCTGCTCGCTTGTCCCGGTGTCAATTCCGTAGAAGCAAGGCCAGGCATATTTAGGACTGGCGATGAGCATATGCACTTCTTTTGCTCCTGCGTCGCGCAGAAGGCGGACAATTTGCCTGGAGGTGGTTCCGCGGACTATGGAATCGTCGATCAGGGCGATGGATTTGCCTTCGACTACGCTGCGGATGGGGGACATCTTCATCCGGACGCCCAGGTCGCGCATTGACTGGGCTGGTTGGATGAAGGTCCTGGCCACGTAGATGTTCTTCAGCAGGCCCCGCTCCAGCGGGATGCGGGAGGCCTCGGAGTAACCCATAGCGGCGCTGAGGCTGGAGTCGGGGACACCAACCACGATGTCCGCGGGGACGGGGTGCTCCTCAAAGAGGAGCCTGCCAGTCCGCTTGCGGAACTCGTGGACGTTACACCCTTCTATGTCGCTGTCAGGGCGTGCGAAGTAGATATACTCCATCGCGCACATATACCTTCCGGAAAGATGCGAATGGCGATAGCACTTCAGCCCGTCAGGGCCTATGGATACCAGTTCGCCTGGTTCTATATCGCGCAGGAACTCCGCATTAAGGGCGTTCAGGGCGCAGGTCTCGCTGGCTACAACGTAGCCGCCTTCCAACCGCCCGATGGAGAGGGGCCGGAAGCCATACTTGTCGCGGCAGGCATACAGTACTCCGTCTGCCAGAATCACTGTCGAGAACGCGCCGTCAAGTTGGTTGGCGGCAGATATTATGCTTCCGGGCCAATCGTCCGTATTAGCCCTTATTCCTATCAGATGGGCGAACAGTTCGCTGTCAGAGGTCGACTGGAACATATGTCCTTGATCCTCTAGCCTTGACTTGATGATGTCGGCGTTTACAATGTTTCCGTTATGTGCAAATGCGAATCTGCCAGCCTTGCAGGAGATGCAGAACGGCTGTATGTTCTCCCTTCCGCCCACGGCGGTGGTGGGGTAGCGGACGTGGCCTATGCAAGTGTCGCCCGGGAGCTGGGAGAGGGAATCGTCAGGGAAGACGTCTTTGACAAGGCCGGCGCCCTTGCGGATACGCAGTCTGCGGTCAGGACCGCAGATGGCGATTCCGCAGGCCTGCTGGCCGCGGTGCTGGATGGCCTCCAGCGCCACGAAAGCGTGGCGGGAGGCGCCATCCACCCCGTAGATTCCAACTACGCCGCACTCCTCGTGCAACTCATCAAAGCTATCTTTAAGCAGGATCATTCCTTATTATGGTTCCAGAGTTATACCAAACACAAGATAAGCATTTTTTGTGTATGGATTTGCCGCCAACTGAGCAAAAACAGGAATTGAGAATGAATCGGTAACCTGAATGTCCTTTGAGGCTGTAAGTGACAGATTAATGAAGGCAAAGCGGTCAACTCCATAGAAGTCAGTGGCAAATGGGACAATGCCTGCCGTTGCAGCACATTCTACACCGCCTAGCGAGAAAGGAACACTTGCTTCCAGGTAACTGCTGTATGCCAGGCTGCCTTTATCGTTCAGGCTGTCGTCCCCTGCAAAGTTTGTAAACCACTGAAGCGAACCGAACCCGAAATCATAGCCTATATTGGCTTCGAATACCTTGCTTGCAATTTCCGGGAACCAATAGTCCGTTACTCCTATGTTGAAACCACCTGCCTCATAAGCCAGTGTGAAGTCCAGTTCCCGGGTGTCCATTGGATTGGACAGGCCCTCCGATCCCCAGGCAGAGAAGCTCAGACCCCTATAGGAAAATTCAAGGGAAGGCTGAACCGACACCCCTCCAAGGTCCTGACCGCGCCATACATAGTGGCTGACAATATCAGTTCCAAGAGAAGATTCAAATCTGTCCTGTGCCCCTGCCGCAATCATTCCGATTAGGAACAGGGAAGTGATAAACAGCGCTTTCATAATCAGTTGTAGCAGCTTTCTCCGTGTTCGTAAACGTCAAGGCCTTCGTCTTCTACGCGTGCCTCCACGCGCAGGCCGGCGAATTTCTTTATACCGAAGAAGAGCAGGAATCCGCAAACCGCAGCCCAGAGGTCGATTACCAGGATGCCAAGGCACTGTATGCCAAAGAAATGCAGTCCGCCGCCGTAGAAGAGGCCGCCGTCTGTTGCCAGGAGCCCTGTCATCAGCGTTCCAAGTATTCCGCATACACCGTGTACTGAAGAAGCTCCTACAGGGTCATCAATGTGAAGCTTATGGTCAAAGAACTCAATTGCAAAGACCAGAACCGTGCCGCAGATCAAGCCAATGATTACCGCTCCCCAAGGAGATACCAAATCGCAACCTGCCGTTATGCCCACCAGGCCTGCAAGCACGCCGTTGAGCATCATTGAGAGAGATGGCTTACCGTATTTGATCCAGGTAAGGAACAGAGTGGCGGTTCCACCGGCAGCGGCCGCCAGGTTGGTTGTCAGGAAAACGTGCGATATGGCCAGGCGGTTAACTTCTCCGCTTGCGGCCAGCTGGCTTCCCGGGTTGAATCCGAACCATCCAAGCCAGAGGATGAATACTCCAAGAGCAGCCAGGGCCAGGCTGTGGCCGGGAATGGCGCGGCTCTTTCCGTCCTTTCCGTATTTGCCGCGACGCGGGCCAAGTGCGATGGCTCCTATCAAGGCAAGCACGCCGCCTACACTGTGGACGATTGCACTTCCTGCAAAATCGTGGAAGCCCAGCTCCGCCAGCCAGCCGCCTCCCCAGGTCCAATGGCCCTCTACGGGGTAAATGATTAGAGATATGAAGGCGCTGTAAATCATATACATAGAGAACTTTGTCCTCTCTGCCATGGCACCGCTTACAATGGTTGCCGAAGTGGCGCAGAATACTGTCTGGAAAATCAGGAATCCTTCCACCGGCAGATTTCCTTTATAGAAAGAGAGGTCTCCCCAGTTGGGCGCGCCAATAAAACCGGCGCCATCACTTCCGAACATAAAGCCGAAGCCGACAAAGAAAAACAGCAGGGATCCCAGCATAAAGTCCACAAAGTTCTTCATCAGGATGTTCACGGTGTTCTTGCCCTGGGTGAATCCAGCCTCGCACAGTGCGAATCCCGGTTGCATCCAGAAAACCAACATTGCTGCAAGCAGCATCCATACAGTATCCAGAGATATAGCTAAATCGTTCATAATACATTCATTTTAAAGTTGTTATTTCCTATCCCTAAGCACGGTGTCACCGTGTTCCCCTGTCCTTATGGACCAGGTGTCTATTACGTCGCTGACAAAGATGCGTCCGTCTCCAACCTCGCCCGTATGGGCCTCGCGCAGAAGGACCTTGATTGTAGGTTCCACAAAGATGTCACGGCATATGATGGTCAGGGCAATGCGCTCGATGACATCGGTGGAGTACTGGACACCACGGTAAACCCTTTCCTGTCGGCTTTGGCCGATGCCGTGTACGCTGTGATACTCAAACCAGTTGATGTCTGACTGGAGCAGGGCCTCCTTCACATCCTCGAACCTTGTCCTGCGGATGATGGCTTCAATCCTTTTCATAATGAATCTGTTTTTAAGTTTTACAAAACCTTTTGGGAAAGGCACAAAAAATGAAGACCGGCTCTTTTTGAGAACCGGTCTTCATTTATATCTGACAAAAGACTACCCTATCCGGCCGGCAAGACAGGATTTAACGTTATTATTCTGCTGATTGAGAATACCAAAAATATGGACGTTTGCAGTCATTTTGTGTTGTTTTCTTGTGCTAATATAGGATAAGAAAACGGAAAAACAATAAAAAATTTAAAAAATATTTTAATAAATCGTTTTACCTAATCTTCAGGCTTCCAGTAAGTCTCCAGGTCAGACGGCATCCGCCAGTCCCCGCGCGGAGACAGCGAGACGCTGCCGACTTTAGGGCCGTCAGGAAGGCAGGATCGCTTGAACTGCTGGTTGAAGAACCGTTTCATGAAAGTCTCCAGCCATTTGCGAATAGTAATGTCGTCATATATTCCTTTGAAGGCCTTGCGTGCCAGGAACAGCAGTTTGTCTGGACCTGCTCCAATACGGAAGAAATTATACAGGAAAAAGTCGTGGAGTTCGTAAGGACCGACCGTATTCTCAGTGATCTGCTCAATATTCCCGTCTTTGTCAGCAGGCAGCAGTTCTGGGCTGATAGGGGTGTCCACTATGTCCAGAAGGGTATCGTGCAGACCATTGTCGGCGCCGAACTTATTGTCAGCGGCCCATCGTACAAGAGTGCGCACGAGAGTTTTGGGGACGGAGGCGTTAACTCCGTACATTGACATATGGTCACCATTGTAGGTGCACCAGCCGAGGGCGAGTTCTGAGAGGTCACCAGTACCTACGACTATACCTCCTTCCTTTCCGGCGATGTCCATCAGAATCTGCGTACGTTCGCGCGCCTGGGAGTTCTCATATGTAAGATCGTGATTTGATTCGTCCTGGCCTATGTCGGAGAAGTGCTGACGGACGGCAGGTACGATTGAAACCTCGCGCTTTGTAGTGCCGAGTTCGTGCATCAGGTCTACGGAATTGTCGCGAGTCCTTGGAGTAGTGCCGAAACCAGGCATAGTGACACCTATTATATTCTTGCGAGGCAGGTCGAGACGGTCGAATGCCAATGCTGTGACAAGCAGGGCAAGGGTGGAGTCTAAACCACCTGACACCCCGATCACGGCTTTCTTGCAGTGGATGTGTTCCAGGCGGGTGACAAGTCCAGCAACCTGTGCGGCGAGAATTTCCCGGCATCGCATCCCTAGAGCCTCCATATCCCCCTGGGGAACGAATGGATGAGGTTCCACGAAACGGAGAAGCTTTGCTTCGAAGTCAGTATCGGCGGCAGTTCCGGCATCGTTGATGACGAAGCTGGGCACGGGGCCCTCGAAGCCGAAAGAGTGCTCTTTGATGCGGAGTGTTTCCAGACGCTGGATATCGACGTCGGCGCAGATGAAGCGGCTGCCTCGGGCGAAGCGTTCGCTCTCGGCAAGCAGGGTGCCGTTCTCGTAGATAAGAGAGGCGCCAGCCCAGACAAGGTCTTGGGTTGATTCTCCCTCGGCGCATGAAGCATAGACATAGGCGGCATAGAGGCGTGAGGATGTCGCCCCGATCAGGGTTTTACGGTATTCCTGCTTGAAGAGGTATTCATTGCTGGCGGAAAGGTTCAGGATTAACTGGGCTCCAGCGACTGCTGCCTGAGAACACGGAGGGATAGGGACCCAGAGGTCCTGGCAAATCTCTATTGCGGCAAGTGCTTCCCCGATACGGAACAGTTGGCGGGTTCCGAGCAGTATGTCATCCTGTCCGGCGTAGCGGATGCGAACGCCTGCTGGGGAAAGTACACGGGCAGAGGCGAACCACCTCGGCTCGTAGAATTCGCCGTTGCCGGCCATATAGGTTTTCGGGACAATTCCCAGAATGCGGCCGCTCCTTATGGCGAGTGCGCAGTTGAAGATCCTGCCTGAGTGGCGGACTGGGGCGCCTATGACTATCATTGCCTCCATCTTGGCGCTGGCGGCCAGGATGGCCTCCACCGCCTCTTCTGCGTCATCCAGCAGATGGCTCTGCCCGAACAGGTCGGCGCAGGTATAGCCGGTGACGCATAATTCAGGGAAGACGACCACTGAGGGATGCTCGTCTGCCATACTATTGCATAGATGGATGATTTCCCGGGCATTGGCCGCCGGGTCCGCAACGTGCACACGCGGCATTGCTGCCGCGACTCTGAGGAATCCGAGGGGTTTCATTTATTCAGTCTTGTTTTGCCGATAAAAATACATATTCTTTAGGAATTACAAAGAATAATATAGTTTGGTACATAAGAGAGTCTTCTGGTGTACGAAATAGTACGGAACGATGGTTTGGTACAGGAAATGGCTTTGTGGTTTACGAAATGGGGTAAGACTGTTAAGAAGGCGCCAGCAGGGATGAGATGTTGCCTATATAGGCCGGTAACTTGCTGGTAGTCCACTGCTTGTATGGATTGACCAGAATTGTGTTACCCTCCCTGTATGCATTGACAGGGGGTTCCGGCTCCTGGGGGTTACAGGCTGCAATGAAGAGAGAATGCGGCAATGAGGAATAACTTAAGAGTTTTCATTTGGATATGGTTATTTTATTGAGTTCTTGTATTTACGGGAAACAGGCAGTTCAGTGCCTGCTACTGTGACGGTATCAGGGGAAGTGGACACTGCATCCTGGCCGTTTACAAGGAATGCCCTGTGAATCCTTATGAAATCCGGACCCAGGAGGTTTTCCCACTGGCTGATTCCGGTCTTGTTCCGGTAGGATTTGCCATCGCGGGTATGGATCCACACCTCAGAGTCGCGGGATTCTATATATAGTATGTCTTCTGCATTAAGGGAGACTTTCCTGTAGTCTGATGTAAAGGAGACAGGGTGGTTTTTCTGGGTTTTGCCGAGCCATTTTTCCAGCCGGAACTCGCCGTAGGCGAGGATGGTTAGGATTATGGCCAGGAAGACAGGATTGGCCAGGATAGGGGCGATATCTTGAGGGAAAGAGTAGGCGGGTTCGTTCTTGATATAAGAGAACAGCATATGCGTCACAATCAACAGGAAAAGCGCAAGGGCCATAACCCCAAGAATAATAAATAAGCTATGCTTGATTCTGTCTTTGGCCGGTTCCTTTGCCACTTTGGGCAAAAAGAAGGAAAGCGCCATTGCGCAGGGGAGGAACATCAGGCCTATCATAAGTCCCTGCCAGAATTGATAGTCCAGGCTGACCACGAGGAATGCCGTCAGCAGGATAGCTGCAATCCAGTAGAGAACTATGATCAGAATCCGTTTCATTTCTGATGCAATAATAAGTATTCTTTAGCAAAAAATAAGTCTCGGACGTAGTCAAATGGAAGGTCAGGGGGATTTGACATAAGGTGAAAAGGATTCGACTTTGCATATGTCAATCATTGCTCAGTACCTTTGCATTAAGGAATTCCTGACAGATTGTATAACTTTTAATCTTTAGTCTTATGAGTATCTTAGGAACTAACATTTTTCAACTTTTTGTTTCCGGCGGCCCCTTTGGTATGGCTGTCATAACCTTGTTGTTGATTGGTCTTTTCTTTGCTGCCTGGAAAGCCCCGGCTTGGGTTAAGGAGATAGGGCTGGCTGCATTGGCTTTTGGCGCCTTGTGGACCTTGGTAGGCTTTATCCAGATGGCAGATTTCATGCAGGGAGTACCCGATGAGGTATCACCCAATGTTATATGGGGAGGGGTCAAAGTAGGTCTCATCCCTATCGTCTACGGCATCATTGTCTATATCATTTCACTGATCCTCCGCATCATCCACAAGCCGCGCGCCTGACGGCCTTGTCAGTGTCCCGGAAGGGCCCCTTAGTAATTTTACGAATTTCATAAATTTATTTTATGATTTTCGTAAAATTTGCATTATATTTGCTTGGGTGTTCAACTATAGAAAAAAAGGATATGAATAATAAAACCCGAACAAGTATCAAATGGCTCTCCGTTGCAATACTGTTTCTTGCAACGGTTTCCGTGCTCTCAATCTATTGGCAGATGGTATCGCAACTCTGGCTTAACCCGGCAGAAGAGCGGGTTGTCTGGAATCAAAACGGACTTGCCTGGCAGATTTTCATTATAGCAGGCCATTTCATTGGCGTTACACTACTGTATGTATTCTGCTGGATATTTCTCATCCGCACAAACCGTTCATTGAGAAGCGGTGAGATATTCCCTAGATCCAATGTTTCCTTGATACGCTGGACAGCATTAGTGACTGTCCTTGCTACTTTTGTCCATACTAATTATAGTGCTGTCATACAAGGAGATATGACCACAGCTCTTGACAGCAACACCATATTCTTCCCGCTCATTGTCCTACTTTTTGCAGGGCTTTACAAAATGGCTTATCTGGCCGCCAAAGACAGTAACCTTGCAATATGATTACAGTAAACTTGGACAAACTGCTCTGGGAGCGGCATATGAAACTCTCTGAGCTCTCGGAAGAGATAGGCATCTCAATGACCAATCTTTCCCTGCTCAAGACCGGTAAGGGCCGTGCCATACGGTTCACAACCTTAAATAAACTCTGCAAAGTCCTGGACTGCCTTCCAGGGGACATTTTGAGTTATTCTCCAGACCCGGAAGGGGCAGAAATACCTGATGATATCTTTGAGGGCTAATTGCCCGTGGAGGGTAATAGGTTGAATATCAACAAAATAACTATTTCAACGGTGCCCGATAGGTGACCGTTGAAAGCTCTAATCTATTATCAATCAAGAAGTTACACTCCACGGCCATAATCCCGGTATGAAGGCGCCATCAGGCGCCGGCCGGGAAAGGAATGTGAGGGATTAGCCGCAGCGGAGCGGACCAGACCGGCGGCTTCTGCCGCCGAGCCCCTCTCCCGAGGAGAGGGGTTTGGGGTGAGGGTAACGTATAGGGGGGATTTATCTCTCACGAGCCGCGAAAAGCCAGCGGATGCTGGCTTTGATGCGGTGAGTGAGGGATTCGAACCCCCGGTACGTTGCCGTACACCTGTTTTCGAGGCAGGCTCCTTCAACCACTCGGACAACTCACCTTGGGGGTGGCAAAGATACAAATATTTTTTATCTTTGTTTTTTCAGATAAATACAGTTAGTAGGATATGACAAAGATCAAGATGACCACCCCTCTGGTGGAGATGGACGGAGACGAAATGACCAGGATTCTCTGGAAGATGATCAAGGACCAGCTTATACTGCCCTTTGTAGACTTGAAGGTGGAGTATTATGACCTGGGCCTTGTCAAGAGGGATGAGACCGGGGACAAGATTACAATAGAGGCCGCGGAGGCCTGCAAGAAATACGGTGTGGGCGTCAAGTGCGCAACCATCACTCCTAATGCCCAGCGTATGACGGAGTACAATCTGCATCAGATGTGGAAGAGCCCCAACGGTACAATCCGCTCCATTATGGACGGAACCGTTTTCCGCGCTCCCATAACCATTCCCACCATACATCCGGTTGTAAAGAATTGGGAAAAGCCCATCACCATTGCGCGTCACGCATACGGAGATGTCTACAAGAACTCTGAACTCAGGGTGAACGGGCCGGGTGTGGCCAAGCTGGTGTTCGACGGGGAGGACGGCAGCCATCAGGAGGCCGTGATCCAGGAGTTCAAGGGTGCGGGCGTGGTACAGGGAATGCACAATACGGACAAGTCCATACGCTCCTTTGCGCATTCTTGCTTCAAATACGCAATAGACACAAAGCAGGACCTCTGGTTCTCTACAAAGGATACGATCTCCAAGACATACGACGCCCGCTTCAGGGAAATCTTCGACGAGGTTTTCCAGGAGTACAAGCCACAGTTCGATGAGCTTGGAATCACATATTTCTATACTCTTATCGACGATGCCGTAGCGCGCGTGATCCGCAGCCGCGGAGGCTTTATCTGGGCCTGCAAGAACTACGACGGCGATGTTATGAGCGATATGGTCTCCACCGCATTCGGCTCGCTGGCTATGATGACCAGCGTGCTGGTAAGCCCGGACGGAAACTACGAGTACGAGGCCGCCCACGGCACTGTTACCCGCCATTATTACAAGTACCTCCAGGGCGAAGAGACCTCCACCAACCCTATGGCAACCATCTTCGCGTGGAGCGGAGCGCTGCGCCAGAGAGGCCTCAAGGACGGCCTTGAGGCGCTCGTAGGCTTCGCGGACGCGCTGGAGGCCGCCTGCTTTGATACTTTGGGCGATGGCATCGTCACAAAAGACCTTGTCAACCTTATGGAGGGCGTCACCCCCAAGGCTGTCAATTCCGCGCAGTTCATCGAAGCCATCCGCGAACGCTTGGAAAGGAGGCTGGGATGAAAATGGTTTTCCTGGATGCGGGTACGATGGGTCCGGTTTCGCTGGATCCCATTGCCGCGTTGGGAGAGCTCACGCTCTATCCGGTGTCTACACACCGGGAAGCCTGTGAGCGAGTGGCTGACGCCGATGTCATACTCACCAACAAAGCCCCCGTGGACGACGACATTATGGCGGCGGCGCCTGCGCTCAGGCTTATCTGCGTTTCGGCCACTGGCCTCAATCACATTGACCTGGAAGCCGCGCGCAGGCGGGGGATCGCAGTCCGCAACGTGGCGGGCTATTCCACTGAATCCGTGCTACAGCTCACCTTCACGCACATCCTTTCGCTTCTTTGCCGTCCGGCGTTCTATGACGCTGAGGTAAAGGACTTTACATATTCTAGAAGCGGCGTGCCCAATGATGTGCGCGAGCCCTTCCACGAGCTATTCGGCAAGACCATAGGCATAGTGGGGATGGGGAATATAGGGCAGCGTGTGGCGCAGGTGGCTTCGGCCTTTGGAATGAAGCCGGTGTATTACTCCACGTCCGGCACTTCGCACTGCAAGGAATGGCCTTCTCTGCCCTTGGATGAATTGATGAAGGTGTCCGACATAGTGAGCATCCATTGCCCGCTGAACGAGCGCACCCGCGCTTTGATTGGCGCTCGCGAGCTCGCGCTGATGAAGCCCGGCGCCTATCTGGTGAACCTTGGCAGGGGAGCGGTAGTGGACGAGGCGGCCCTTGCGGAGGCGATAGACAAATGCCGCATTGCCGGCGCCGCGCTTGACGTATTCTCAACAGAGCCAATTCCGGAGGAGCATCCGCTGCTTCATACTTCGCATCCGGAGCGCCTCCGTTTCACTCCGCACATTGCCTGGGCCAGCTACGAATCCCTTGACCGCCTGGTTCAGAAGATGGTGGAGAATATCAGGGAAGTCTTTCCGCAATAGTAAATCCCACGGATGCAGTATTACCTTCACCGTCCACTATGGTTACGGTGTGCCTTCCCGGTTCCGGGTTAAGGCGCATCTGATGGATAAAGCGTGTTTCTCCAAGATAATTCTGGTCCAGATGCCAGTACAGGGTGGCGTTGGGGTTGCGGTGGACCGCCTCGAATACGGCACCGGGGGTTGACCCGTCCAGTTGGCGTGGGAGGGCCAGAATGCTGCCCGGTTCAGGGTAAAGGAATTCCAATTGGGCCTGGTCCGCTACGGGATGTACCTGATATTCAGGATGCCAGGTCTTGTAGTACCATTCCATTGCGGGAGGAAGGCGGAAGACACCGTCTTTGTGATAGGGGCAGACATCGCTCTCGGCGGCCTTTTCGGGCAAACGGATACTTTCATAATCCGGGCAGTCCTGGCTTCTGAGCATACCGGATGCAGTGCAGACATCCAGGAAAACGCCGCCCTCCATCGGCTCCTGGAACCAGTCCGCCGAAGGCGGAAGCAGGTTCAGGAGGTCGAACAGCACGGGGCCGGCGGTCTTTGCCCCGGTCATCCCGGCCACGCCGTGCCCGTCCGCGTTTCCGCACCAGACACCCACGGCATAGTCCGGTGTGACGCCCACGGCCCAGGCGTCCCGGTATCCGTAGCTGGTACCGGTCTTCCAGGCTACCCTGCGGACGGACTGAATGAGTTTCCAGTCAATTTCGTCCGGCCTGTTCACTTCCTTGAGGGCTTCAAAAGTGTACCAGATGGCAATTTTGTCCTTGAAAGGAGAGTCTGTCTCAAGCCCCTGGTACTGCCGAACCATATTGGCGTAAGCCTGCGTGATGTCCATCAGGGTGCCTTCAGAGCCTCCCAGGATCAGGGATAATCCATAGTCCGATGCGCTCCTGGTCAATGTGGACAACCCGGCCTGCCTGAGCAATTCAAGGAAGCGGGGGGCGCCGTAAGCCCGGAGGAGATGGACCGCGGGAACGTTAAGTGACCGCGCCAGCGCCTCGGCGGCGGGGACCGCCCCGTGGAACTGCAGGTCAAAGTTCTGGGGTGTGAAGCCGTTAAGATTTACCGGAGTGTCCCGGATAAGCGTCCGCGGAAGGATTACGCCTTCCTGGAGGGCGGCGCAGTACAGGAAGGGCTTCAGGATACTGCCAGTACTGCGCGGAGCCGTGGCAATGTCAACTTCCGAACCGTTGCGCTTCCGGAGGGGCGATGCATTGCCTACATAGGCAATGATTTCCCCGCTCCGGATGTCAAGGATGACTGCGGCCAGGTCCGCCGCCCCGCCAAGGGTCAGCTCGTCTGACCAGCGGGTGGTGGCGGCTTCCACCTGGCGCTGCAGGTGAATGTCTATGCTGCTCTGGCTCCTTTCCCCGTGAGGTTGCCGCTCTACATAGTGCCTGGCCAGGTTGGGCAGGGGATAGGGCTCGTCCGGGAGCGGCTCGGCAAGGGCTCCTTCCAGGGTGGACGCATCAAAATAGCCGCGCTTGTGGAGGCGTTCCAGCAGTCGGTTGCGTTTCTCCAGAAGCTGGTCGCGTCCCTTTCCGGGATGAATGGTCGATGGGGCGTTGGGAAGGACGGCCAGGGTTGCGGATTCCGCCCAGGAAAGTTCTGAAGCCGGCCTGCCAAAGTAACGCCAGGCCGCCGCCTCAATGCCCACCACATTGCCCCCGAACGGGGCATAGGATGCGTACAAAGCCAGAATCTCACGCTTGGAGCAGCGGAATTCCAGCCTGGTGGCCAGGATGGCTTCCACCATCTTCTGCCACAGAGTCCTTTCCTTTCCGCGTGACAGGCGTATGACCTGCATTGTGATGGTGCTTCCTCCGCTCACCACGTGCCCGGCCTTAAGGTTGCTCCAAACCGCCCTGGCAAGGGCGGCCGGATTCACGCCGGGGTGCCAGCGGAAATACCTGTCCTCGAACTGAATGAGAGCCGCGGCATAGCGCGAAGGCACCGTGTCGCAGGGAGGGAATCGCCACTGCCCGTCATCTGCGATGCGGGCACCCAGCAATTCCCCGTTCCTGTCAGCGACTACGGTGGCGTAGGGTGTGCCTTTGAAAAGGTCCTTCGGCAGGCAGAAAAGCCAGCCTGCCAGAAGAATCCCCAGAATAATCAGAACAGTTGTCCGCCTGCGGCTCATCGGGTTACGACCGTCTTGGCTGATGCCGTATTGGCCGCAACGTGCGGATTGTACATTGCGGAGCAGGTTACGGAAGGCAGTGTGTATGAGCCCTCGTATGCTGCGCGCACTTTCATAGTGAAGGTCCTGGACTTTCCTTGCTGCAGGTCAAAGAACCAGTCGCAGCGGTTGTCGCGGATGTCGCGGTATGTTGCGCCATCGTTCTGGCCGCTGCCGCCGCGCATCCTGTCATTGAGGATTTCCCATCCCGAAGGGATGCTCGCGCTCAATGCCAGGGAGCGCAGGTCGGAAGGCGTGGTGTTGGTCACCTGAACCTGCACGGTAAGTTCAGTGCCCTGAGGTACTGAATCCACTTTCACGCTGCTGCCGGATGCGTCCAGATAGGAAACCACAAGCTTGAGGCCGTTGGCGGCGGCTGGGACAAGAGTTCCCGCCGGGGCCTTTGCAACCGTCATAAGGGTTGCGTACAGGACTTGGTCTGAGGTGTTCTTCACCTCTACCTTTCCGGTTACGGGCTGTGAGTAAACTGACTTTGCCGTGGTGACCGCCTGGCCTCCCACGGTGGCCCTGACGCTCTGGTTTCCGGTCTTGGCAAACAGCCTGTCCATTGCCAGGGCGGCGAATGCGGCCTCCTGTGTGGAGTATAGATCCTTGTTTATTGCATCTGCTACTTCCTGGGCGACAGGCAGGGCACCTGCAATGTTGTCTGTGAGTGCCAGGACTTGCAGCACTACCGCTTTGTCGCGAAGGGTTGAACCGTATGTGAAGTCAGCGGCGCTGTAATCTCCATAGCCTTCCCTGGTTGTAAGTTCCTTTGCCTGCTGCAGCTTTCCGGATACCGCGTATGCGGCGGCCAGCATCCATTCCGCACGGCTGTCGAGCGTGCCGGACTCCTTGAGCCTGTTCATCGCGGCGTTCGATGGAGAGCCCGCGACGGCCAGGGAGTAGAGGCGATAGCACTCGTCCAGCTGGGAGAACGCGGCATTGCCTGCCAGGCGGAAGGCCTGGCTTAGGTTGTTCTGGAAGCGTTTCCAGTTGTCTATGACATCGGGCTGGACCTCGAATCCGGCTGCGGCGGCTTCGGCCAGGAACTGTCCTGCCATTGAGCTTGCCCAGGAATCGGAACTGTTGTTGCCGTTCCAGTAAGCGAAGCCGCCGTCGCTGCGCTGACGCGCATAGATCTGGTGGATGATGCCCGGAATGAGCGAGCGGGCCTCCTGGGCGTCCGCCTCCGACAACTGCGGTAGCAGGTGGAGGAGAGTCAGGCCCCTGGAGGAGAGTTGCTCAGTGCAATTGTACTGGTAATTCTTCATAGTCCTGTACAGACCGGCGGCATCCACTGCAGGGAAGCCTGCCAGCTCAAGGGTTGAGCCTGCGCCGGCTTCCAGCGTTGCGGAAGCTCCGCCGTCAAGCCTTTGCTGGAGTATTGTGACGGTCTCAGGATTTGGATTGACAACCTGGATGTCCACGCTCTCTGAAGCGTTGCGGGAAGCGCCGCTGGCGGTTACGGTTACCTTGGCCGGGCCTTCGCCGGTTGCCTTCAGGGCAAACCTTACTACAGTGTCTCCAGTGCCCTGGAACTGCGCTGTAGTGGATTCCGAACCATCTATCTGAAGCGGTCCCTCAACCTTTACGCTGACCTTTGCGCTCTTTATCTGGTCGTCAAGGGCGAAGACGTTCACAGGGAGTACTATGTCCTCTCCGGCGCATACCTGCCTTGGCAGGCTCATCAGTACCATCAGAGGAGATTTTACAGCTACAGTCTTTGAGGCGTTTCCATACGCGCCGTCGTGTCCTGCCACTACCATCACGCGCAGGCTGCCCACATACATAGGCAACTGTATTTCGTGAGATTCTGTTCCCTTGGCCAGGGTAAACGGACCCAGGAACTTCACAACAGGGTTGAACCTATTGTCCTTGCGTGCCGCAATGATGTTCTCCTGGTCACCTCCTATGGACAGCATCTGGCTGAACCTGCCCGCAAATGCGCCCACAACCTGGTCATAAAGATCCCAGGTCCTGACATTGAGAGCCTCTGTGCTGTATATTGCTTCCCAAGGGGAAGGAGTCTTGAAATTGGTCAGGTCAAGCAGGCCTTCATCCACCACTGCAAGGGTGTAAGTCATAGGCTTGCCGGATTTTTCGGAAACGGAGATCGTGAATTTCTCCTCCGGAGCCACGGTGTCAGCTACCTTGATTACCGGCTGCAGGTGAGAATCAGGGTTCTCTACCATAAGGCGCTTTATTCCGTACAACCTCAATGGCAGGTCGTTGCCATTATTCTTGTAGGGCTGTATCAGGGTTACCTGGACATAGAAGTTAGGCGCCATTTCCGGTGTCACGGTGAAGGTGTAGGGGGTATCCTGGCCGGATTTGGCGGAAATCCACTCCCTGCTGATCACTCCGGAACTGTTTTCTATGCATACAAGCGCCTGTCCGCTTATAGCGGCGGGGATGTATATCGTTGCCTTTTCACCTGCACGGTAGGTCTCCTTGTCAGAGGAGAAAGAAAGCATTGAAATGGCATTGGGATCCACCCTTCCTGCGCGGCCGCGGTAGGACGGCCAGTCAATTATAACGGTCTGTCCTGAGATATGACCGCCCTGCACATCCCTTACAAGCACAAGGTAACGGCCCCAATCTTCTTCAGATGCCCTTATGGTGAATGTCGCATCCTGTGAGCCTGATGTCAGCGTGCCTGATGACACGGGTTTTGCGCCCCTGCCGCTCACATAACTCTGGAGCCTGCTTGGCTCGTTCTCCCACCACCAGCTCCAGTCAAGTTTGAATACTGAATACTCTACCTGCCTTCCGGAAAGCCTCTTTCCTGAAGC
The DNA here is from genome assembly GCA_902761655.1 of uncultured Bacteroidia bacterium. Classification (GTDB taxonomy): domain Bacteria; phylum Bacteroidota; class Bacteroidia; order Bacteroidales; family UBA932; genus Cryptobacteroides. Next base: position 99,149 of record CACWLD010000001.1, read on the forward strand.
GTCCACTACGGCTACGCGCACTGTATGGTCCTTGTCTGTTTCCAAGTCACCGTCTGAAGGAAGTTTCAATCCCACATAGGCAGGGAACGGGGAGTAAGGCATAGTCTGCGTTGTAAAGCTCTCGTCACCGCCGTTCTCCAGCACTGAAGTGACAATGAAAGCCTGAAGAAGTCCGGGCGCATCCTGTGCGGGAGGCAGGGTGAAGGCGGCGTCCGCCGTTCCGTCGCCGTCAAGCACAGTCTGGAACAGAGGATGTTCGCTGGCTTCAAAGGTCGATGCCGGATTGCGGAAGACGTACCCGTCAAAGCCGGGGAAGGAGACCGGACCTTTGGAGAGTGTCATTGTGGCGCTGGCGCGGAGGCCGGAGGCCGGAACGCCGGTGAGCCAGGAAGATGACACGCGGGCGGTGGTGCGGGCTCCGCCCTGAAGGGCGTCGCCAGGCAGGTCCAGCGCCACTTTCAAGCGGTTTGGCTTGATTGTCTCAATGTGCAGGCTCTTGTGGAATGCGGATCCGCCCACCTTGATGTAGGCGTTCCACCAGCCCGTTGGATCCTCATCCGATGTGGCTATTGGGAACGTATAGAAACCGTCCTTGCCGGTGGAGAGCATCCTGGTATAGAACTGCCCTTCCGGGGTATAGAGCTCCAGTGAAGCAGGATGGCCTTCCGGGATGCGCTGCATCTTGTCGGCCAAAATCATACTCACGTGCAGGGTGTCTCCCGGGCGCCATACGCCGCGTTCGCCATAAACGAAGCCCTTGAGGCCTTGCTGGACTGCCTGGCCTCCCACATCGAAGCGGCTGAAAGACTTCTCGTAGCCGTCGGCCAGGCGCAGATAGCCCGTGGTCTTGCCCTTGCGTGCCAGCAGGACGAACGGCTTGTGGGATACATTGATCTCCGCCATACCCTTGCCATTGGTCTTTCCGGTGGCGATGCGCTGGAGCTGGAAATCATATACCTCCAGGTCCACTCCGGAAGAAGGCGTTCCGTCTCCCAGGTTGGTGACAGTTGCCCAGAGGGTGTTGCCGTCTGAATACTGGGCCAGCATACCAAGGTTTGATGAAAGGAGGTTCACTGACTTGAAACGGTCGGAATCCATATAGTAGGATGGAGTCTCGGGATCGTTCACGTCATCCCAGTCATATAGGTTCCAGTCTATTGGATTGTCCCACCAGTATGTGCTCTGGACGTCCCAGGTTGCCTCTTCCTCTTCTGACGGCTGTCCATTGTCAACCGGAAGCATCTGCGGGGCGGGTTTGCCTCCGTATAGGGAGTATTCCTTGCGGAATGACAGGAGGATGCGGTATATTGCGCCCGGTTCCTTCTGGAACAGGCCGGACAGGTCTACGCTGAAGTCATTCCAGGTGTGAAGGTCCAGCGAGGGGTCTTTGGTCAAAGGAATCTGGCGGCTGTATACAAGGCGTCCGGCACGGCGGAGAGCGGAGCTGCCGTTAAGCCCGTTCTCCTGAAGGAACAGCAGGATATTGTTCTCGTAAATCTTGATGATCCTTATGTCAACGGCGCTGAGGTTCACCGCACGGAAGGGAAGTATCAGGTTACTGTCGTCCGGGAGGATATTGCCATCCAGAGGTATTTGCACGGCCGGGAAAGGATCGGTGGGAGGGAAGTCCGTGCGGAAGTCACCTGCAAGGGAAAGTCCGTTCTCGCTCTTTACGCCGCGGTGGACGGTAAGGATGAGGTCCTTTCTGGGTTCGGCTTCAAAATAGATACGGGCGCAGTTGCCGTCAATGTCTATTGTCTGCCTTATGGCGCCTGACAGTTCAATCAGGCCTTCGCGGGCGGCGGATGCGGCCAGAGGCTCGCTGAAGCGCACGTCTGCGTGAGGGTTTCCGTCACGCACTATGCGCGCGTCTATGACCTTGAACGAACCGGCTGCAGGGATGAGAGTCTTGATGGGCTTGGTGTCGCGGAACCCGTCAATCTCGAGGCTGACCGACACTGGGGTGTCCTCGTTGGAACGGGTGATGTTCCCTGTCTGGAAACTGAAGAGAGTGCCCTCGCCGGTAATGGTGACGGGGGTCTCAGGCCTAACTGTAAGGATTATGTCTTCCTTTGCTGCAGGAACGCTGAGTTTAATGCTTCCCTGAAGCGAGGCGCCGTCCTGAATGGATATGCCGTCCAGGGTCAGGGTTGCAGTCTTGGGAGCAGCCTGGATCTGGAACGGGAACGCCTGGCACTGGCTTTCCTTGACATCCAGCACCTTGCCTACCTGGAACGAACCCTCATAGACGGTCCCTTCCTTGAGGGCGTCGGGGACGAACTCCACCAGCGTGGGGCTCAGCCACCTTTCGGTACCGGTGAGGCTGGGCTTGAAATGGAACAGGCCCTGCGCCTGTTTCTCCATTGGAACCGGAGTGGCCAGTTCTATCCTGATAGGAGTGGCTTCCTGGATTGCACCGCCAGTATAGGCACTGACGTATTTGGCAAACGCCGGATCAAGCGATTCAGTATGTCTGGGGGTGCAGGCCGTAAAGGCAATTATGGCGATCAACGCCGTATAAAGGAGTCTTCGCATAGTAATCGTTTTGTAATTAATACAAACTTACAAAAACCTTGTTTCAAATGATACTAAAAACTGGTGGAGATGTCACCTATCTGAAGATAGCCGTTCCCGGACAGTGCCGCCTTGGCTGTCAGTTCAGGCATATCGTCGTACATAAGGACAAGGCCGGTGGTGAACTTCACTCCGGGGGTTACCTGTAAATATAAGTCCCCGTCCTTAAGTGAGTAAGAAATCTGCTCTCCAATCCAGACTGGCTGCTCTATGTCCAGTCCGCCCATATCAGTGATGGTGTTGGTGACGGTGCAGAGTACCTGTCCATTGTCATATAAAGTGATATCATCTCCTTTTATGCTGTAACCCAAACGGTTGCGAAGCATTTCCTGGACAGTGTACGGGTCCAGTTTGGTCTCGGTGATGGCAGAGCCTGTCTCATCGAATCGGAAAAGATAAGGCTTCTCTACGTGGATGCCCGTACCCTCCATAGCGCCGCAGAAGAGCCAGAGATAACCCTTCCGGGCATCGTATTCTGCCCGGGGATTCTTGCCGTGATATATGTTTGGGAAATGGGTGGTCTTACTGCCCTTGGTCACGTGGATGCCGTATCCTTCGGATGGGATGTCCGGATTGCACCATACCAGACTCCTTACGCTTACGCCGTTCTCCTGGTCATCCAGGATGGTCTCATATCGGTCAGCATAAGGGAGGGTCATTGCAAGATGGACCTTCTGGGGTGCCGCCTCCTCGCGGAGAGGACCGTCAATGGTGCCCCATACAGGCTGTATTTCATCTTTCTTCTTGTTATTGCACGCGACGGCCAGCAGTGCCGCCAGGGCGATGGTGATCTTGGTAATTGCTCTCATATTGAATGTAAAAATACAGAATCTTGTTCAATAAAAGAATATCCCTCACTCTACGCGAAAAGCCGACGCAACGCGCCGGCTTTGAAGCGGAGAGTGAGGGATTCGAACCCCCGGAGCCTTTCAGCTCAACAGTTTTCAAGACTGCCGCCATCGACCACTCGGCCAACTCTCCATCCCCGAAGGGATTGCAAAGATAGATA
>CACWLD010000002.1 GCA_902761655.1 uncultured Bacteroidia bacterium
TTCCATTGAGGAAGCAGGGAGTGTGTACTCCAAGGGGGCTTTCGGCGGAGCCTGCTTTGTTGCCCCCTTGGAGTACACACTCCCTGCTTCCTCAATGGAAAGAAAACTCTCCTTCGGAGCTTAATTAATTGGATGATCAGTCGAGGACGGTGACGGTCATTGGGATGTCGGAGAGGGGGCGGTCGCGGCCATCGGTGGCGGCCTGCTGGATGTCCTCGACAACGTTCAGGCCGGATTCAACCTCTCCAAAGACAGTGTACTGACCGTCAAGGAAAGGAGTTCCTCCAACGGTAGTGTAGATGTCCTTCTGCTCCTGGGACATCTTGCCAAGACCCTCCTTGCGGCAGATCTCCTGCGTCTGGGCAACCAGCTTGTCCTGCAGCGCCATAAGGCCCTCGCGGTCACGGTTGCGGCGCAGCTGCATCACCTCGTCCCTGTGCTGCTGCACCAGGGAGTTGAAAACGCCCTGCTGAGCCTGCATCTCCATCTGGCGGGCCATCTGTCCCATCTCTCCCTGGGAATAGGTCTTTCCCCAGACGATGTAGAACTGGCAGCCGCTGCTGCGGCGCTCAGGGTTGACTTCGTCACCCAGACGCGCCGCGCTCAGCGCTCCCCTCTTGTGGAAAAGCGTCGGGTTGAATTCCGCGGGAAGCGTGTAGCCGGCATCCCCGCTGCCAAGGGCTTTGCCTGCGGGCGCGCCTTTGCTCTGCGGGTCGCCGCCCTGGATCATAAAGTCCTTGATAACCCTGTGGAAAAGGGTTCCGTCATAGAAGCCCTCGCGGGCCAGTTTAAGGAAATTGTCACGGTGTGCCGGAGTCTGGTCATACAGACGCACGGTAATGTCGCCAAGAGGCGTGGATATCTTTACTTTTGCCATATCAATTTTTCAAATCGTACAAATATAGCGTATATTTGAGAGTTAAAGAACTGCAAGATGGACAAAGCGGAGAATTACAAATACATCCTTGAACGCCTCAGGCTGCTGCTCGGCGGCCCTGACATAATAGCCGATATGGCCAACACCGCCGCCCTCCTCCACTCCCAAATGGGATTCTGGTGGACCGGCTTCTACAGGGTGGCCGGTGACAGGCTCATCCTTGGCCCTTTCCAGGGCCCCGTCGCCTGCACCTCAATCAAATACGGAAGAGGCGTCTGCGGCACCGCCTGGAAAGAAGCCAGGACCGTGATAGTACCGGATGTGGAACAGTTCCCCGGCCACATAGCCTGCTCCAGCGAATCCAGGAGCGAGATTGTAGTTCCCGTATGGCGCAAGGGACAGATCATTGCCGTCCTTGACATAGACAGCAAGGAACTGGACACCTTTGACAACCTTGACAAGGATTTCCTTGAAACCATCTGCGCCGAACTGTCCTGCGCCGTGAACCCTGACCTCCGCGAATACATCGCCACCAACATCATCCCCCGGTACGGCAAGTTCGACCAGGGTCACGCCGTTTCTCACGTAACCAAGGTGATGGAGCGCGCCCTTTGCCTTGCCTGCAGGTACGACGTAAATCCGGATATGGTCTACACTGCCGCCGCTTACCACGACCTTGGCATCGCAGAAGACCGCAAGACCCACAACATAATTTCCGCCAGGATGATAAGGGAAGACTCCGCTCTCAGCCAATGGTTCTCCCCTGAGCAGATAGACATCATTGCCGATGCCGCTGAAGACCACCGAGCCTCCCTGGGCTACGAGCCCCGCACCATCTACGGAAAGATCACAGCCGAGGCTGACAGGCTCATCTTCCCAGATATGGTTGTGGAAAGGTGCATCCAGTACGGCAGGGCAAAGCACCCTGATCTTGACAAGGAAGCGCAGTGGGAAAGGGTCGCAGCCCATCTGGAAGAGAAATACGGCCGCAACGGATACCTCAAGGTGTGGCTTCCGGAATCTTCAAACGCCGTTATGCTGGACAAGCTGCGCGACATCATAGATGACAAGCGCGCGCTGCGGGAGATGTTCGACAAGCTCTACCGCTAGGACTCCCTTATCTTGACGTCTACGTGCGGGTACGCAAAGTGGATTCCCTTCTTGGGGAGTTCCGTGTACATACGCTGGTTAAGGTCAAAATAAACAGACCAGTAATCCTCCGTCTTTACCCAGGCCCTTACCACAAAGGTAATGTCACTGCCGTTCTGTACATCCAGGCCGGCAAACGGGTCGTCAGCGCCTTTTGTGGATGAATCCAGGATACGCGGATCCTCTTTCATTATAGCCACCAGGGTGTCTATGCATTCCTGGGCGTCCGTTCCGTACGCCACGTTGATGCTCCTGTCAACCCTGCGTATTGGGTGGTTGGAGAAATTGGTCACGTTGCCGTTGGCAAGGGTTCCATTGGCCAGGACAATCTCTTTGTTGTCCCTTGTTATAAGCCTTGTATTCAGGATGTTGACTTCTTTTACAAAACCGCCGAAGCCTTGTGCCTCAATATAATCCCCTGCCTTGAAGGGCTTGAAGATAAGGATTATGATTCCACCTGCGAAATTCTGGACCGTTCCGCTCAGGGCCATACCTAACGCCACGCCAACCGCAGCCAGCAGGGCTGCGAATGAAGTGGTGTTGATGCCCAGGGTGCTGACGGTGATGACAATGAGCAGCACAGTCAGGATGAGCGTCACAAGCGAGATCACGAAGGAAGCTACGGTCTTTTCCGTCTTCTTCTTTTCAAACAACTTGTGCAGGACCTTCTTTATGCGCCTTATGAGCCACGCACCCACTATGTATATGACCAGAGCTCCCAGCACCTTGAGGCCAAAGTCCACCGCCTTTCCCATAAGGTCGTGAAGCACGCCCTGCGGGTTGTTGGAGAGCTCAGTTATCAGGCGTCCGCCGTGGGTCTTGAGGCTGTCCGCCAGGTTTTCCGTTTCTTCAGCTGTAACTACGCTCTGGAGTATCGTAGGAATCATATCAAAAATCAATTTAATGCAAATATAGCTATTTGTTTTGAATAAGGTTTTGGCTAATTTTGGGTATGCCTTTCATAAACGATAATTTTATGCTCACCTGCGATGCCGCAAGGGAGCTCTACCAAAAGGGAGCACAGGGAAAACCCATCATTGACTACCACTGCCACCTATCCCCTGAACAGATAGCCAGCAACATACAGTTCAAGGACATAACGCAGTTGTGGCTTTCAGAGGACCATTACAAGTGGCGCGCAATGAGGGCCAACGGCATCCCTGAGGAGTTCGTCACCGGCAACAAGTGCTCTTCCTGGGAGAAGTTCAGCAAATGGGCGGAGACCGTACCCTACACAATGCGCAACCCTCTCTACCACTGGACCCACCTGGAGCTCAGCCGCGTCTTTGGAATTGACAAGCTCCTGAGCCCAGCCACAGCGCGTGAGATTTTCGAAGAATGCAACGCAATGCTCGCAACGGAGGAATTCCGCGGCCAGAACCTGATACGCAAGTTCGGAGTTGAAGTAATCTGCACTACTGACGATCCCGCAGATTCCCTTGAATGGCACAAGGCTATCGCCTGGAAACCCTTCGGCACAAAAGTTCTCCCAACCTGGAGACCTGACAAGGCCCTGGCCATTGAGAATCCCGATGCATACTGGGCATACATCAACAGGCTGGCGGAAGCCGCCGATATGGAAATCACCAGCTACTCCTCCCTCCTTGATGCGCTGCAGAAGCGGCACGACTTCTTCCAGGCCGCAGGCTGCCGCCTCTCGGACCACGGAATGGAGACTTTCTATGCCGAGCCGTACACCCAATCGGAAATAGACCGCATTTTCAAGCGCACCCTGGCAGGAGACGTTCCTGACCAGACCGAGGTGGACAAGTTCCGCTCCGCATTTATGCACGATATGGCCGTGATGGACGCAGAGTCCGGCTGGGCGCAGCAGTTCCACGTAGGGCCGCTCCGCAACAACGCTTCAAGGCTCTTCAATACATTCGGGCCCGATGCCGGATGCGACTCAATGAGCGACCTGCCGATAGCCCGCGCCGGAAACCGCTTCCTGGACAACCTTGACAAGGAAGGCAAGCTTGCAAAGACCATCCTGTACTGCCTCAATCCAAAGGACAACGAGACTATGCTGTCAATTGCGTACAACTTCAACGACGGTTCCATCCCCGGCAAGATGCAGTTTGGCGCGGCCTGGTGGTTCCTGGACCAGGAGGACGGAATGCGCAAGCAGCTGAACGCCCTAAGCAGCCACGGCTTGCTGAGCCGTTTCGTGGGAATGCTTACGGACTCCCGCAGTTTCATCAGCTATACAAGGCACGAGTATTTCCGCCGTATCCTCTGCGACGTGATAGGCACGGACGTGGAGAACGGCAAACTGCCTGCGGACCAGATGGACTTCCTTGTAAAGATGGTCGGCGACATATCATACAACAACGCACGCGAATATTTCAAATTCTGACATATGGAACTTAAAAAGAATTGCAAATACTCCCTCCTGGTTCCTACCAGTATGGGACTCAGAATATGCCCGGACAACGGACAGCCCGTCTGGAGCAGCAACATCTTCAGGATGCAGGCAACCAGCGCAGAGACCAACGTGGCCAGCATCTCTTCCCTGCTTGGCCTCAACGTCAAGGTGCTCACCACATTTGTGAAGGGAAGCCCTATGGCCGCCTTCATCAAGTCCGACCTGCGGGGCCGCGGGATGGACGTGGAAGGCCCGGAAGTGCCTCAGGGCGGCCCCTGGGGATACCGTCACCAGATTAACATAGCGGACTGCGGAAGCGGAGTCCGCGGCCCGCGCGTCTGGAACGACCGCGCCGGCGAGGTTGGACGCACCCTTGACGTGAAGGACTTCGACCTTGACCGCATTTTCGGGGTAGAAGGAGTGCAGATGGTGCACCTTTCCGGCCTCATCGCGGCGCTCAGTCCTGAGACAGGGCGCTTCTGCCTGGAAATAGCCCGCGCCGCAAAGGCCAGCGGCTCCCTGATAAGCTTCGACATCAATTACAGGGCATCGTTCTGGGAAGGAAGGGAGACGGAACTCCGCGCAATCTTCAGCGAGATCTGCAGCGTGGCTGACGTCCTCATCGGCAACGAAGAGGACTTCCAGCTGAGCCTGGGCATAGAAGGCCCGGAAGCCGGAGGGTCAGACGTGGCAGCAAAGATAAACGGCTTCAAGGAGATGATCTACCGCGTAAAGGCGGTTTATCCCAACGCACAGGTATTTGCTACAACTCTCAGGCAGGTGAACAACACCAACAGCCACAACTGGGGAGCCATCCTGCTGGAGGGCGACCAGTGGCACGTGGCGGAGCCCCGCGAGATTACGGTCCTGGACCGTATTGGCGGAGGCGACGCCTTTGTGGGAGGCCTCCTTTATGGAATCCTCCGCGGATGGGAGCCGGAGAAATGGCTCCAGTTCGGATGGGCGACGGGCGCACTGGCCACCACCTATCTGACCGATTACGCCCAGGTAGAAGATGAAGACCAGGTATGGGCTGCCTGGAAAGGAAACGCACGCGTAAAACGATAGGCAATGCTGTATTACTCACGCGGTTCAAAAGATGGATGCATAAGCCCGGCGGAGGCAAGGGTGGCGCTCTGCGGCGTCTTTGACGCGCTGGGCCCCCGCAGCCGCGTGCTTGCCATCCCTCCTGACATAACGCGCCTCAATTCGTACGCAGGCCCGCTGACGCGGTTCGCATACGAATACTATGGCGCCGCGCTCACGGACGTGATGCCCGCACTGGGCACCCACTCCCCTATGAGCGCCGCCCAGATAGAGACAATGTTCGGCGGAGTTCCGCAGGAACTGTTCCGCGTCCACGACTGGAGGAACGACGTTGTAACCGTGGGAGAAGTTCCGGCTTCATTCCTGAAGCAGGTATCGGAAGGGACAATAGATGAACCGTGGCCCGCGCAGGTCAACCGCCTGCTGCTGGACCCGTCGTTCGACCTTATCCTTTCAATTGGCCAGGTAGTACCGCACGAGGTCATAGGAATGGCCAACTACACCAAGAACATCTTTGTGGGAACCGGCGGAAGCGCCGGAATAAACCTGAGCCACTATCTTGGCGCAACCTACGGGATGGAAAGGATAATGGGCAGGGCGGACTCCCCCGTCCGCGCCGTTATGGAATATGCCAGGGAGCATTTCATCAAGGACCTGCCAATACTGTATATCCTTACGGTCATAGCCAAGAATCCGGACAGCGGAAAACTGGAGTTGAAGGGCCTGTTCATAGGAGATGATATGGAGTGCTTCCGTAAGGCGGCCGCCCTGTCGCTGGAAACCAATTTCATAATGGTTGACAAGCCCATTGACAACTGCCTGGTTTACCTTGACCCGGAAGAATTCAAGAGCACCTGGCTTGGCAACAAGGCCATTTACCGCACCAGGATGGCCCTTGCGGACGGCGCACGGCTTACCGTGCTCGCCCCGGGCCTCAAGGAGTTCGGAGAGGATCCCACCAACGATAAGATTATCCGAAAATACGGATACCACGGCACTCCCGCCACCCTCAAGGCGGTTAGCGGTAACCAGGACCTCAGGGACAACCTTGGCGCCGCCGCGCACCTTATACACGGCTCGTCGGAAGGCAGGTTCTCAATCACCTACTGCCCCGGCCCGGACGTCACCCGGGAGGAGATCGAAGGCGTGGGATTCCAATACGGAAGCCTGGAGGAGGCAATGGAGCGTTACCGTCCGGAGACCCTCCGGGACGGATGGAACACTTTGGAAAACGGAGAAGAAATTTATTATATATCAAACCCGGCCCTGGGCCTATGGGCGCATCCGGACCGGTTCAAAGAATAACTATATGGAAATGAAATCTGATATCGGCCTCATAGGCCTTGCAGTGATGGGCGAAAACCTTGTCCTGAATATGGAGAGCAAGGGTTTCCGCGTAAGCGTATTCAACCGTACGGTACAGAAAGTGGACAATTTCATACAGGGCAGGGGCGCCGGCAAGAACATCTACGGAGCCCACAGCCTGGAGGACCTGGTATCCTCCCTCAAGAGCCCCCGCAAAGTCTTCCTGATGGTGAAAGCGGGCGCTGCCGTGGACGATTATATTGAAAAACTCATCCCCCTTCTTGACAAGGGAGACATCATTATTGACGGTGGCAACACCCATTTCCCGGACACTACGCGCCGCACGGAGTATGTACACAGCAAAGGACTGCTGTACATTGGCACGGGCGTATCCGGCGGCGAAGAAGGCGCCCTCAAGGGGCCTTCCATAATGCCTGGCGGATGCCCGCAGGCCTGGCCGGAGGTGAAGCCCATCCTCCAGGCCATCGCAGCCAAGGTTGCCGACGGCACCCCTTGCTGCGACTGGGTTGGCCAGGGCGGCGCCGGCCACTTTGTAAAGATGGTGCACAACGGAATCGAGTACGGAGACATCCAGCTCATCTGCGAGTGCTACCACATTATGAAGGACCTTCTTGGAATGACCAACAGCGAGATGCAGGAAACCTTCGCGGAATGGAACAAGGGCGACCTTGACAGCTATCTCATCGACATAACCAAGGACATCCTTGCAAAGAAGGACGAGGACGGCCGCTACGTGCTGGACTACATCCTTGACACCGCCGGCCAGAAAGGTACCGGCAAATGGACGGCTGAAGCCGCCCTGGATGCCGGCGTGCCGCTGACGCTCATAGCTGAAAGCGTATTCGCGCGCAGCCTTTCGGCTTTGAAGGAAGAAAGGGTTGCAGCATCCAAGATCCTGCAGGGACCTTCTCCCAAGGTCTTCACGGGCGACAGGAAAGCCTTCCTTGAGGACCTGCGCCGGGCACTCTTTGCCGCCAAGGTAATCTCTTACGCCCAGGGCTACGCCCTTATGAAGGCGGCGGCAAAGGAGTACGGCTGGGACCTCAACTACGGCGGCATCGCCCTTATGTGGAGGGGCGGCTGCATCATCCGCAGCGTCTTCCTGGGCAAGATCAAGGAAGCCTTTGACAAGAACCCAGACATTGCCAACATCCTGCTTGACCCTTACTTCACACAGAAACTGGCGGAGGCCCAGGACGGCTACCGCAGAGTACTCTCTCAGGCCATCCTCAACGGCATTCCCGCTCCTTGTATGTCCGCCGCCCTCGAATACTACGACGGCTACCGCTGCGAGCGCCTGCCGGCCAACCTTCTCCAGGCCCAGAGGGACTTCTTTGGAGCCCATACATACGAGCGCACAGACCGTGAGCGCGGAGAATTCTTCCACACCAACTGGACCGGCCACGGCGGTGACACAATATCAGGATCATACAACGCATAATAAAGACAACAGATATGAAAATTGGAAAATACTCATTTGGAGTTGGAGACCGTTTCTCCCACGAGGGCGTAAACCAGCTCAAGGCCCTTCTCAAGGCAAAGGAGCTGTTTGGCGTTCAATTCGTTCCTGTATGGAACAAGTCCAACCGCGAGCACGTGATAGTATGCACGGAGCCCGGTGAAGTCCGCAAGGAGGCCGACGCTGCCGTAAAGGCTCTCGGCTATGACGGACAGTACTTCGTAGACGCAGACCACATCAACCTCGGCAACGTAGACCGCTTCATTGACGCGTCTGACTTCTTCACCATTGACGTAGCGGACTACATCGGCAAGGAAGGCTCCCCTGAGGAGAAGTTCCTCCCCGCAATCAAGGAAGCAGGCAAGATCTACCGCCACATAGCCGCCAAGAAGGGCGCCGACAACTTTGTCACCGAAGTCTCAATGGACGAGGTGGACAACGCCCAGAGCCCTGAGGAACTGCGCTTCATCCTTCGCGAACTCGCAAAGGAAGGCGTTCCAGTACAGACAATCGCCCCCAAGTTCACCGGACGCTTCAACAAGGGTGTTGACTACCGCGGAGACCTCGCCCAGTTCGAGAAAGAATTCGAGCAGGACCTTCAAGTAATCGCCGAGTGCATCAAGGAATATGGCCTTCCTGACAACCTCAAGCTTTCCATCCACTCCGGATCCGACAAGTTCAGCATCTACCCCATAATGGGCAAACTGATCCGCAAGTACGACACCGGTATCCACATCAAGACCGCCGGCACAACCTGGCTGGAAGAGATAATCGGCCTTGCCGTCGCAGACCCCAAAGCCCTTGACCTGGCCAAGAAGATCTACGCCCAGTCCCTGGGAAGGATGGAGGAACTCACGGTGCCATACGCAACCGTCATCGACATTGACCCCGCCCAGCTGCCTTCGGCCGAAGAAGTGTACAAGTGGGATGCCGATACCTTCGCGCGCACTATGCGCCACAACCCCGCAGACCCGCTGTTCAACCCTTCATTCCGCCAGCTCATCCACGTCAGCTACAAGATTGCCGCCGAACTCGGAGACGAGTTCTACCCGGCACTTGAGAAGCACGCCGATGTCATAGGCAAGGAGATCGAGGACAACCTCTGCGAAAGGCACATCCGCCGTCTTTTCCAATAATCTTACAACCCGATGACTTTTATACAGCAAGAACTCAACTGGCTTTCAGATCTGATAACGCTCAGGCTTAAAACCTACTTTAAGCACGAGATGGGAGACATACGCACCATACTGCCTCCCGAAGCCCAGGGAGAGAACAACTCCTACGCCCGCTTTATCATTTCCCATAGCCTTTCGTTCGAAGACCGCGCGGCGCTTGCACTTGCTTTCGCCCCATATCTGAAGCCGGAACTGATGGACTGCTTCTGCATCAAGAACTCCGACACCGGCCTCAGGTTCGCGGAATTCGGCTGCGTTGAGCGTACCGGAGGACGTATCCTGTCCCCCACCCTTGAAACGGTACTGTTCCTATTGTCCGCAGGAGACATAGAAAGCCGGTTGAGACTTGCCGCATACTTCATATCCAATGACCTGTTCACCAGCCACTGCCTTGCAAAGGACCCGGCGGTGAGAGACACGGAAGACTTCTCTTCCTGGATCCTCAGGCCTTCGGAAGAGCTTCTGGACCAAATGGTCCTTGACAAACCCTTCCGGCCCCATTTCTCAGAGGACTTCCCTGCCAGCCTCATAAAGACCGCCCGCACCTGGGACGACCTCATCCTTGAGGAAAGCACAATGCAGCAGATCAAGGAGATCCTCCTCTGGACCAAATACGGCGAATCCGTCCGCCGGGAATGGAATCTCCAGAACAAGATCAAGCCCGGTTTCAAGGCCCTTTTCTACGGCCCTCCGGGCAGCGGAAAAACGTTTACCGCAACCCTTCTGGGCCAAGCCACCGGCCTTGACGTCTACCGCATAGACCTGTCAATGCTGGTATCAAAGTACATAGGTGAAACGGAGAAGAACCTCTCCAAAGTATTCCGCCTTGCAGAAGGCAAGAACTGGATCCTTTTCTTTGACGAGGCCGACGCCCTCTTTGGCAAGCGTACCGGAGTCAAGGACTCCCACGACAAGTACGCCAACCAGGAAACCGCCTACCTCCTGCAGCGCATAGAGGACTACCCGGGGCTGATCATCCTCTCATCAAACTTCCGCGCCAACCTGGACGATGCCTTCTCCAGGCGTTTCCAAAGCATAATTCGCTTCCGTATGCCATCGGAAGAAGAAAGGCTGCTGCTTTGGAAAAGGTCATTCTCTGAAAAGAGCGCTATGGACAAAGACGTATCGCTGGAAGAGATAGCTGCGGACTATGAACTGTCCGGCGGCAGCATCATCAACGTTGTCCAGTACTGCTCCGTCCTGGCCTACAGCCGCAAGGAGAACATAATAAGGAAAGAAGACATCCTGGAAGGCATCCGCCGCGAATTCCTCAAAGAAGGCAAGCTCGCGTAGGCCCCCGCCTACTCTTCCTCTTCCTCGTCTTCGTCCTCGTCCTCATCGATGTCTTCGTCCTCGTCATCCTCTTCGAGGTCCTCATCCTCTTCGATGTCTTCGTCCTCGTAGACTTCTTCGTCCTCGTAGACTTCTTCTTCGTTGACGACCTCGTCTTCTTCCACCTCTTCTTCCTTTACCTCCTTTTTAGGCCGCGAGTGCTTTTTCTTTTTGGGAGCTTCAACTACAATTTCAACAGGGACTTCATCGGGAATCTCATCGGGGATCTCATCGAGAGTCTCTTCTGAATAATAATCAGGCTGGTCTTCTGTATCTTCTGCTTCAATTATAGGAATTAATTTCTTCCTATTATTAGGAAGAACTGCGTTCCTATTATCCGCTAAAATAACAGATGAAGGCTTCATTAATTCTCCTTCTTTGAGGGCATCTTGTCCGTTTGACGTTAATTGAACGTAGTCAGAAAGATAACTCCATCCAATAGCTTTTGCCGTTTCATCAAATAAGGGTGAATAAAAATCTTCCGACATATCTACACCTTTGGAGAAGTTCTTAAAACCATCCTTAGTATTTGCCCATTGATTTGACATTCCACTCTTAACACCAGACCAATTATTCTTGACTCCGTTCTTGACGCCAGACCACTTATCGGACAATCCGCTTTTAATACCAGGCAATACATTCGATATCCCGCTCTTTGAGCCAGCACCAATCTTAGGCTTTATCCTTGGCTTAATATCTTTTTTGGGGACCGTATAACTCCTACGTACCCCATTATTCGATAATCCATTCTCCTTACCAGGTCCTTTCTTGGAGATTCTGTTCTTCAAACCAGGGGCTTTCTTCGGGGGCACGACGTTAATGCCAGACCTTTTTTTCAACAATGAACTCTTGATACTAGAAATCAACTTAGGGATTTCTCTAGCACCGGAAATAATCTTAGTGAACCCTGTCCCAATACTTGAAATAATCCTAGAGAACCCTGCCCTGATACTAGAGAACAATTTAGGGATCCCAGTAGCAACGCCGGATATTATTTTAGGTATCCACGCCCTGATGGCTGAAGACATCTTAGTGAACCATGTCGCAATTCCGGAGAATATCTTAGAGAGTCCAGCTCCAATACTGGAGACTATATGCGACAATCCGTTCCTAATTGAAGGACCTAACTTCGGCAGACCGCCCTTGGGCGCGCCTGGTTTAGTCGCTGGTCCACTCTTTGGACCCGTTGGTTTGGTTGGAGGTGTTTTACCCACACCTTTAACCCCACCTGGGACAGTTTTCTGACTCTTTCCAAAAAATGACCTTACTTTATTTAATCCACCCTTAAATATTTTTTTTGGCCCTGGGACAAGTGATAGAAGCCCGCTCCACATAGCTTCGTCTGCCACTTTTCCCATATCTATGTCAGTGTTATTAATCTCAGCTTCAACCGCAGACTCAACATACTGGACTAAACCAGCATAAAGGGCAGACCCGGCAGCATTCAGCCCAAGAGCTTTCTTCCCGCCAATACCCACTCTCTTAAGGAAAATACCCTCCAAAATACCCGCAGCAATTGCACCCGCTGTTTTGGTTACTTTCAAACCAGTTACCGTATTTTCCGCTCTCCCAATAGCATCTGATATTTTTTCTTGAACACTATCATAGACATTAATTAATGTTTTTACATCGAAATCTGAAATCGCATCTATTACTTTTGTTAAGTCTGAAAGATACTTTTCCGGCTTAGAAACGTCATGAATAGGAACCGGTCGCAGAAACATATTGTCCACCTTCTCGATTTCTGCAAGGGTATCTTCCCATCTGAATAAATTGCTTAACCATTTTGCAGCTGACACTAAAGCATGTTCGTCTGAACTGGCTATAAAATTGTACTTCGCAGCCGACACACTATCTTTTTTAGTGTCGATTCTGGTATAAATATCTTTTGCTATATTATATAACTCCCTATGTGCGGGATAAATGAACTTCTTCTTATATGGTTCTATCAAGTCCGGGGGGATTACTTGATCAGGATTCTCATCGAATAAAGACAGTAAGCCTAAGTATCCTTTTACTGCTTTTATTGCCAGATCATTGTCAATGATTCTGATTCCTGAAAAGAGGCCATATGCCTCATTTAAGCCATTTAGAATGATTTTATTAGTCCTGGTAAGCAAGGACCAAAAACGATCATATTCTTTCTGTATATCATCACGGGTCACCCCTTTCTTGCGAGTGTCATTACTATCATCATGAACAACTTGACCTGACTTATTGCCTGAATCTAGGGACACGTCGGCAAGGATAGGAGACACTGATTTGTTCTCCTTGGAATACTCCGAAGAATTAGAGGAAACAGGTTTTTGTTCCCCAGGGATATGTGTATTTTCAGGTATTCCGCCCATGATAATCAATTAAAGATTAATTATTTAGCAAATCTATTAATTAACCTTTTCCAATAAATCATTAATCTTTTCTACAATTTCTTCCTGCTGCTTACCTTTCTCGCCAGGAAGTTTCTTGCTAACATAATACTGTTCTTCTTCATAGTCATAATCTATTCCACCTATCTTTGCCATATAATATGCATAGAGAGCTATGTCCAAATCATAGTTATGCTCTTCATCAGTGGATATTAAAGATAAATTGCCCCGAGCCCCATCAGTAGCAACACTTGAGACAGTACCGACAACTACATCTATAAGGAATTTTTTAGCAGGACCAGGTACAAATTTATATGCAATAGCCTCTCCGACACCCCCACCAAATAAGCCAAGACCTGTTCCCTGAGCCATATTTCCTAAATCATAGTCACCAGTAACCATCTGGTTAACACTTTCTATCGTAACTCCAACCGAACCGGATACTATGACATTCATAAGCACACTTCCTGTTGATATGGCTGAACCCACTCCAGCAGAGAGAACAGACAGACATACTGTTTTCATAAAAGTATGTATCATATCATATTGCTCTTTCCCATTATCTGCATTCTTGAGATATATGCGCACTCTTTCTCTCGCTTGGGTAATGATAGGAAAGCTCTGGGCGAATAACAAACAACTCTTTTGAACATCACTATGCTCATTGATACTTTTTATATCTTTTTTTGCATATTCAATAATGTTGTATAGGTCATTCAGATCCATATCTTCGTTTCCCAACCATTTTATAAGAAAAGTCGGGCGCCAATCTCTTTCATCGGCTAAAATTTTGTTATGAATACTGCTCTGTAATCTTTCGCTCAGTTTTATCCAATCCTTCTTTGCCTTTAAAACCTGGTCAAGTGCTCTCCTGACAAATACAAAGCGTTTTTTATTTGGAATTTCTCTATTGATCAGGTCTACATAAGGACCTAGTATCTCATCGAAAGCTTCATTTTCTTTAAAATAGAGATATTGTAGTGCTTTGAAACGATTTGAGAACAATTCAACAAACTCATCTTCGCTTAGCATTCGCAAGAAAAAGCTAATGTTATCATTGTATAACAACAGATCGCAGAAGTCGTATGTATTCAGGTGATGAAGCAAAGGTAGGACTGTTTCATATTCTCCTGCATACAGCAAATCATCAATTACTATCCTAGTATCATGATAAGATTCCGTTCCCAGTTCTTCTTTTTCTGATTCAGATGCCTCTGAATAAGCATTTCTTAACTTATTATCATATGTATCAAGGTCTTCGGAAATATCACTCATCCAACCTGTCCTTGGGTCTTCAGTACCACCTCTTGAAACTATTCTTTTATATTTTGCTTGATCTGTGAGCCGCAACCTTTTAAAAGAATCCGGATGAAAAGAATATAGGGACAACATGAGATTTGGAGATTCTTTGGATATAGCTACGAAATGCTCCGTATCGGTGCATAGTAATCTGTAAAAATTTTTCTCATCAACATTTCCCAATACTTCGGATAGATCGTCGTATTCGTAGCGATGATTGCGAAACAATTCCCGGATTTCGGATACGTAATCTCGTTCCTTTGGCTCGCCTTGTTCAGCATGCTTGGTATCATTGTTTCTAATGCCTTTAACGACATCTGAAACAGAACCGTTCCCTTTGCTATACTGTGATGAACTGGAGGAAGTGTTTTTTTGTCCTTCAGGGGTCAATTGGTTTTGGTGGACGTCGCCCATGGTGATAAAGGTTTAGGAGAAACTCCTTTAAATATAGGAATTTCTTTTCAAAGTGGGGCTGATTAACAAGATAAAAGTTACAGCTTTACAGGGGCAGGATTCCTATACCGGGGAGGTCCGGGAGGGTGAGGCGGCCGCTCACTACTTCAACGCCCTTGAAAAGGTCGTTGGAGATGAGCAGGTTGCCGTCAAGGTCCGCGAAGTCCACGGCGGGGGAAAGTTGTGCGGCGGCGGAGACCGCGCAGGAGGTCTCCGTCATACAGCCAAGCATTACCTTGAGGCCCAGGGCGCGGGTGACGTCCACCATCTTGTGCGCCTCGCGCATTCCGGTGCATTTCATCAACTTGATGTTGATGCCGCTGAATGCGCCGGCGAGGCGCGGGATGTCCCCTACCCTCTGCACGGACTCATCGGCAAAGATGGGCACGGGGGAACGCTCCGTGATCCAGGCAATGTCGTCAAGGCAGTCGACGGACATAGGCTGCTCCACCATCACCACGCCGTTCTCGTGGAGCCAGAAAATCTCGTCAAGGGCCTTGGAACGGTCTGTCCAGCCTTGGTTGGCGTCTACCGCCAGGGGCAGGTTGGTGACCTGGCGGATGGTCCTGATCATCTCTTCGTCATTGTCAAGGCCAACTTTCACCTTGAGGATGTTGAATTTGTCAGCGCATTCGAGGGTCTTTTCGCGCACCACATCGGGTGTGTCAATGCCTATGGTGAATGTGGTTGAAGGGGCTTTGGCTGGATCGTATCCCCATATCCTGTACCAGGGCTGCCCTATTATCTTTCCTACCAGGTCGTGGAGGGCAATGTCTACAGCGGCCTTGGCGGCGGTGTCGCCTGACGACAGGGAATCCACATAGGTTAGGATGTCCTCCATTTGGAGGGGGTCGGGGAACTGGCCAAGGTCCACCTTTTCAAGGAAGGAAGTGACGCTTTGTACGGTCTGGCCAAGATACGGAGGCATTGAGGCCTCGCCGTAGCCAGTGAGTCCGTCGTAGTCTATGCGCACCTGCACGCCAGGCGTGCTGTTGCGGCTGTAGGACGCCACGGTAAAGGTGTGATGGAGTTCCAGTTCGTATGGGAACCAACTGAGCTTCATTCGGCCGCCAATGCCTTTCCTGCGTTCTTGGCTGCAGGAAACCGCGCCAAAGGCGCCTGCGCCAAGGGCGGCAAAGGCCCCTGCCGCGGCGGTGGTCTTGAGGAAATCCCTTCTGCTTTGATTTTTCATATGGATTCTCTGAATTATCAATTGTGAATTTAATACATTTCCCGCTCTTTTAAAATCTTTTCTAACTTTGTATGGACATAAAGACCGGAATATGAAAAAATCCAACAGGCAATTGATATGGTGGCTGGGAGCGCTTGTGCTGGGAGCCGTACTGGGACTTCTCAAGAGCGATGCCATCAATGCGGTATGCAATTTTGTGGCTACGGTCTACACAAGGCTGTTCCAGTTCCTTGCCGTACCTACGGTAGCCCTTGCCATAATGACAACCCTCATTTCATTCGGGCGGCAGAAAAGCACAAAAAGCATATTCCTGCATACTATCACCTATACCCTCCTTACAACGCTGGTAGCGGCGCTTGTGGGTATGGTAATGTACAAGATCATTGCCCCGGAGAGCATTCCTCAGCATATGCTGTCTTCCCAGTCCGCCGGCGTGGAAAGCGGGACAACTTTCTATGACCACATTGTGTCGGTCATCCCAAACAACATAATCCAGCCTCTCCTTTCCGGAAACGTTCTGTCAATCCTTATCATAGCCATTGCATTGGGATTGGGAATAGCGTTTATGAAAGAATCCGAGAGCAAGGATATACTGGTTAAAGGCATCCAGGGCATCCAGGAGCTGTTCTTCATCCTTATCAAGGCCCTCATCTGGACGCTTCCGCTGGGAATCGCGGCCTTTGCGGCCCAACTCTCCGCCCAGCTCAGCGGCGGCATAATCCTGGGATCGCTGGGCAAATGGACCGCCGTCATCCTTGCCGGAAACTGCATACAGTTCTTTATCATACTCCCCCTCTTCCTGCTCTTCAGGAAGATCAACCCCCTGAGGGTTTTCAAGGCGATGAGCCCTGCCGTTATGATGGCGCTCTTCACAAAGAGCTCCGCCGCCACCCTTCCCGTGACGCTTTCCTCCGCTGAGAACAGGCTTGGCGCCAACCCAAAGGTAACCCGCTTTGTACTCCCTATCTGCACCACCATCAATATGAACGGATGCGCGGCGTTCATCCTTGTGACGTCGCTGTTCGTTATGCAATGCGGAGGGATCAACCTCAGCATTCCCGCTATGCTGCTTTGGGTGTTTATTTCCGTTTTTGCGGCAGTTGGCAACGCAGGCGTTCCAATGGGCTGCTTCTTCCTGACTGTTTCCCTTATGACGGGAATTGGCGCACCGGTTGAAGTTATGGGAATGATTCTCCCAATCTACACTATTGTGGATATGGTGGAAACCGCAGAGAACGTCTGGTCTGACTCCTGCGTCTGCGCAATGACGGATAAAGACTTAAAAGGCCTCCTGTAACCGAAGTTCCCAAGAGGCCGTTTCAATCAATAAAGGTAGAACATCCGTTCCATCAGGGTCCATTTCTCAGATGACGTGGACCCGGGTTTGCACGCCTGGAACACCGCTACGGTGTCTTCCCATTCGTCCTGCCTGGGCAAAGTGGCCAGTTTGGCCATTGCGGAATCCCAGTCAAAGTCCAGAGGGGTTTCCACTATCATAAACAGGCGGTTGTCAAGGATGTATATTTCCATCTCAAGAATGCCCACCGCTTTTATTCCGTCGCGGATCTCCTTCCAGTGGAGTTCCTTTGAATGGAGGGCTTTGTACTTTGCTATCTTTTCAGGGTCGTTTACAAGGTCCAGCGTCTGGCAATAGCGCTTTACCGGCTGGCCGAAGTCTTTTTGGGCGTATCCCGTGGTAATGGTATCCATATTTTTAGGTTTTAGTCTTTGATCTTATATCCCTTCCATCCGTAATATGCGCAAACTATGAAGCATATAAGAGGAATGATGTATGCGATGTGGTAAACCGCAGCGTTGCGGTGCATTACAAATGCCGTAAGCTGAGGCAGGCAGGCGTTGCCCACGATTGCCATTACAAGGAAAGCGGAGCCGCTCTTTGTCTTGTCTCCAAGGCCCTCCAAAGCCAGAGAGAACTGGGTTGGATACATAATGGACATAAAGAAGGAGATTCCCATCATTGCATAAATGCCCACTTTTCCGCCAAACAGGGCTACTACAAGGCACAGAACCACGTTTGCTATGGCATATACCGTAAGCATATTGTGTGGCTTGAAACGGCCCATAAGCAGGGTTCCTATCCATCTTCCGAGGAGAAAGAAAAGCATATAGAGGCCGAAGTATGTTGTGGCGCGGCCCTCATCTATTCCGGCATAGGTGCAGCAGTAAACAAGGAACAGGCTGTTCACGGCAGTCTGGCCTCCGTTGTAGAAGAACTGGGCTATCACTCCCTTGCGGAGGTGCGAGCGCTTGAGGACGGAGAAATCTATGAGTTTCTCGTCCTTCTTTTGCGCGAGCTCCTCAGGGGTCTTAGGCAGGCGGGCAATGATGAAAAGGATTGCCGCAACAAGGAGGATGGCTCCCAGGATCAAATACGGCGGCTTCATTGCGTTGGCCTCGGCCTGGATGTAGCCTTCCCAGCCTCCGGGATAATTGGCGGGGATTGTCTCGCGCGTGAATTCCTGGCCGCTGAGCACCAGCTTGCTCAGGAACATTGCGGCGATGAACGCGCCAAGGCCGTTGAAGGCCTGGGCGAGGTTAAGACGCCTTGGGGCGGTTTTCTCATCGCCCAGCGATGTGACATACGGATTGGCCGCGGTCTCCAGGAAGCACATACCTGTAGCTATGATGAAGAATATGGCCAGATAGAACGGATACTGCTTTACGGCAGCCGCAGGGAGGAAGAGGAAGCATCCGAACGCTGCAAGCGCAAGACCGAATACAATACCGGCCTTGTAGCTGTAGCGCTTCATAAACATAGCAATTGGGATTGGGAAGATGAAGTATGCCAGCCAGTATGCGCTCTCCGTGAAGGATGCCGTGAAGGTGTTGAGTTCACAGGTCTTCATCATCTGCCTGATCATTGTAGGCAGAAGGTTGCTGCTTATTGCCCAAAGGAAAAAGAGCGAAAAGACAAGGCCCAGGGCGAGGGCCGTGCTGTTATTCTTTTGCTTTGCCATATGTGACTATGAATTGTTCCAGCGGACACCCATCTGGTCTCCGATTATCTTTTGAACTTCCTTGACCATTTCCCAGTCGATGGGAGATTCCGCATTCTTGATGTTGTTAAGAACATTGACAGGGCTTGCGGAACTGAACAGGGTTGTGGTGATTGCAGGATTGCTGATAGCAAACTGGATTGCAAGCTTCTCAATAGGATAGCCCTTTTCCTCACAGTACTTTGCAGCCTTTGCGCAGGCATCTACCAATGGCTTTGGAGCCGGGTGCCAGTCAGGGATTCCCCTTGATGAAAGCAGGCCCATTGAAAGAGGTGAGGCGTTGATCATTCCAATTCCCTTCTCCTTGAAGTAATCCTGATACTCCAGCATCAGGGTGTCATTGAGGGAATAATGGCAGAAGCACAGTACGGACTCGATTGCTCCCGGTTCTGTATGCTCTATGACCCACTTGAGGTTTTCCGGCTGAAGGTCCGTTATTCCAACGTGTCCAACATAGCCTTTCTTCTTGAGTTCCACAAGGGCGGGAACGGTTTCGTATGCAACCTGGCTCAGATGTGCGAACTCAATGTCGTGTACATTTATAAGGTCAATGTAATCTATGTTCAGGCGCTCCATACTCTCGAAGACGCTGGCCCTTGCCCTTGCGGCGGAATAGTTCCAGGTGTTGACCCCGTCCTTTCCGTACCTGCCCACCTTGGTTGACAGATAGTACTTGTCCCTGGGGATGTTCTTGAGAGCCTTTCCAAGTACGGTTTCGGCTTTAAGATGTCCGTAATAAGGGGATACGTCAATAAAATTGATTCCGTTGTCAACAGCCGTGTATACGGATTGTATGGCTTCATCCTCTTTGATTGTCCTGAAAACTCCACCAAGCGAGGAGGCTCCAAAGGACAGGCGGGACAATTTCATTCCGGTAAGGCCGAGTTCGTTATATTCCATTTTTTTTAGTAATTATTAATTAAGTTATTTTATCTTTGACTAAGTTACGAATTCTGAATCTTTATTCAAATTATTTTAATATGAAGACTGTTCATTTATTTGCATCTGCTTGTATTATTCTGCTTACAAGCTTGACATTGTCCGCACAGAACGGGAGACCGGTGCGCAACCCCGACGGTCCTTTCAAAGTTACTATTGGAGAATGCACCCACGGGCGCGTGGAAGTAACTCCCGCAATCCCCGCTGACGGCATCGAACTGCCAAAAGGCACGGTCCTCAAGATCAAGGCCTACCCTGATCCCGGATATGCCTTTGAATGCGGCTATATGGCCCAGAACGGCGGCTTTGTCTATTATGACGAGTACTACACACCGGAATTTGAAGTGACGGTCAACACAACCTGCTCCGTAGGAGCGTCATTCGTTGAGCCGGAGCGTCTCCAAGGCTACAAGTGCATCCGCGACGTAGTATATGCAAAGCCTGGCGTGAAGACTCTCAAGTACGATGCCTTCATCCCTGACGGAGCCAAGAAGCTCCCCGGCGTGGTAATAATCCACGGCGGCGGCTGGAGGATGAACTGCGAGGATGTAATGAAAGGCTTGGCGCGCGAGCTCTGCAAGGACGGCAAGTACGTTGTGTTCAGCATAGACTACCGATGGATTGGCAACGCCGACGGCGATGCCGAGCCCAACACTATGACCGATATCATAGAAGATTGCTACGGCGCCATCCTCCATATCCAGGAGCACGCCAAGGAATATGGCCTCGACCCCAAGAAACTCGCCGTTACAGGCGACAGCGCAGGAGGACACCTTTGCGCAGCCGTTGCCAATATGGTAGAGCTTGTGGGTGACGGAGGGTTCGGCAAGACTCCTGGAGTTTACCAGTACCTCCCAACCTATATGCCCAAGGGAATGAGCGCAAAGAAAGCCCGCAAGAATTTGCTGGCCATAAAGGCTGTAGCCCCCAATTACGGCATCTTCAACCTTGCAGGCGTGCAGAGGTATGGACGTGACCTCCCTCTGGAAGCCCAGAAAGCCTGGGCCCCTATCGAGAATATCCCCAGCCCCAAGAAGCGCAAGATCCCGCAGTGGATCAACCGCGGTACCGCTGACAACGTAGTAAGCGACGAGGGCAACCAGGAGTACTACGACGCCCTCAAGGCAGCCGGCCAGGAAGCCTATTATGTAAAGGTGCCCGGAGCCGCCCACGCATACTATGACTGGAAGCCGGATTCCGCCACAAAGGCAACCTTTGTCAAATACGGTGAGCCATACGCCAGGCAGATGGAAGACTTCTTCAATACGGTTTTCTACAAAAAGTAAAAATTTTTCCAACCTTTTGTCTCCAGGGTCCGTCTAAAGGCTGAGAATTTTAATTAATACTGTTATGCTAGTTACTGATTTACTTACCGCTTTAGGAGTATGTGTCCTCCTTCCCGTCCTGATTGTTTGGCTTGTTCTCAGGGCCCGCAAGCACGAGATTGACCGCAAGACGGAGATCCTTCTCAAGGCAATGGAGGCAGGTATTCCCATCGATGAGAATATGCTTAAGTCTTCCAATAAGCCAAAGAGCATCAAGAAGGACCTTATGGACAGGTTTACCGGAGCTTGTATCACCAGCTTGATGGGTACCGCTTTCCTGGTTCTCTCACTGCTTCCAAAGGATATAGGTTTTGGCCAGTTTGCCGGATCGGCAGCCCCGGGAGCCATACTGTTGGCAGTTGGAATCGCTCTTTTCATTTCTTACTTCTGCGGCAGGAAGATGCTTGCCAAGGAAATAGAGGCGGAAGAGAAAGAGTTGAACGAGAAGCCCCAGGAGTAAATGACCCAGGAGCAGTTCATCGACCTTGTACGGACAGAGCAGGAGCCGCTCAGGCGGTTCCTGCTTGCCCTGTGCAGCGGAGACTCCGCACTGGCCGATGACATAGCCCAGGAGGCGCTGATCCGGGCCTATGTCTCTTCAGGGTCTTTCCTTGGACGCTCCAAGTTCAAGACCTGGCTGTTCAGGATCGCTTACAACTGCTACATAGACAATTTCAGGAAGAAGACCCCGCAGAGGGTGGACTCGGCCGGCAGCGAGGCGCTGAACCTGCCGTCAGGCGACAGCGCCGACGGCGGCTTCCGCTACCAGCAGCTTTACCAGGCGCTGGACCGGATCCCTGAAAAGGAAAAGGCGGCCATTGTGCTGTTTTATTTCGAGGACAAGAGCATAAAGGAGATAGCCGCAATCTTGGATATGCCCGCAGGGACGGTAAAATACAATCTTTCAATGGGGAGGAACCATCTTAGAGAGTACGTAAAATTATGAAAGACAATAATATAGAAGATATTTTGAGGCAGGCCAAGCCAGTGGTCAAAGACGACCCCACTTTCTTGATGGAAACCCGCCGCCGTATGGAGCAGGTGGAAGGCATCAAGAAGGAAGTGGACCGCCAGCACAAGAAATCCCGCATTATACTCATAGCAACCCTGGCCACCGGCCTGGTGGTTGGTATGCTTGCAATGGCCCTTGTCTTCCTGTACCCTTCCCTGTTCCAAGGCTTTGACAGTTCCTTCCTTGCCGGTATAAAGGATTTCCTTGTAAAATGGAAACAGTTCCTGCCGTATCCGGTGGCGGCAATTGCCGTGGCATTGAGCCTGGTGCTCACCTTGAAACCAAAAGAAAGCCTCAGTTAATCTATGAATAATTTCAAACACTTCATTCTGATCCTGGCGGCTTTTATTGCAACAGCCTGCACGGATTCAAACAAGGCGTACGTGCGCAAGGCAGTGCGCATTATGGATAAGGAAGGCCTTTTTGCCGAAGGCCCGCAGTGGGACACTGCCAAGGCCGAGGCGCTGGCCGCCGCCCCAGCCACGCTGGAGGAGGCGCACCGCGTAGTGGAAGCCGCCCTTAAAGTGGCGGGCGGCAAGCACTCCTTCCTGCAGGACGCTGCCACTGTGACACAGAACGCCACCTCAGAGGATTGGCCTGCACCTCAGGTTTCATTCCAGGACGATGGCATCGCCATAATAAAACTGCCCCCTTTTTCCGGGAACAGCGAAGAGGGCGTCAAATACGCCAATGCGGTCCTGGACGCGCTGCCGGCCGACGCCCCGCTGAAGGGCGCGGTCATAGACCTGCGCGACAACCGCGGAGGCAATATGTACCCTATGATAGCCGCCGTGCACCGCTTCATCTCCGATGAAGAAGTCATTCGCTTCCGCACCCGCAAGCGCACTCAGTGGGTTATGCTGGACAATGCCGTGCAGATTGCCGGAATAGCGCGTCAGCCGCACATAGACTGCCCTGTTGCCGTCCTGACTGACGAATGGACCGGGAGTTCCGGAGAAGTAGTGCTCATCAGCTTCCGCGGATTGGAAGGAGTCCGTGTCTTTGGGGTTCCGACCGCTGGATACGCATCATCCAACAAGCCGTTCCCTATGCCCGACGGCTCCAGCCTCGTCCTGACCACAGGATGCGACGTAGCCCGCACGGGCGAAGCCTTCTGCGATGACCCCATCGCCCCGGACGTCTCCACGGAAACACCCCTGGAGGACGCCCTGGCCTGGCTCAGAAGCCTCTAGAATAATTCAGCCGATATCTTAGGAAGAAGGCCACGGTCCGCCGGGAGCCAGTCCAGGGATTCCAGATCCCTGGCACTGACCCAACGGGCGGCCTCGTGTTCATTAAGATGCATTGACTCCGACTTGAGGGAGCAGATAAAACAGTGCATCGTAAGGTGGAAGGCCGGATAGTCCCACTCCACGGTATCCACATAGGATTCAATCTCTATGTCAGCACAGAGTTCCTCGCGGATTTCCCGCTCCAGGGCCTCCTGCGGCGTCTCGCCAGGTTCAATCTTCCCGCCGGGAAATTCCCATCGGTCCTTGAAATCACCATAGCCGCGCTGGGTGGCAAATATCCTGTCACCCTTCCTTATCACCGCCGCCACCACCTCTATTCTTTTCATATCTCAAAGATAGTCATTTTTCTCCGTCTCCCGTCCTCCTAGCCCATTTCTCGTCCTGCACCGCCTGAACGGGCAACTCCCTTCCCCACTTGGACCACATAACTGAGTTTTGCGGCTCAGGTGATGGTTATTTTCTATCACCTGGCCACCATAATAGGGCTTGTAGGCACCTCAGTGGCACATTAGGCTGGCCAGGTGATAGTTTTTTCCCTTCACCGGGGCCATTTTTCGTAATATTTGGCCCAGGTAAAAGGCAAAAAGAGCCAACCCAAGGGGTTCAAGACCCGTTTTCATCAATTAGCCGTATACTTTTATGGAAAACGGATGGCTATGGCTACATTGCACCAACAAATAACAGATTAGATGAAAGAGAAACACTATTATCATATCAGCACCAAAGGTCTGGAGGTTGATTTGTTTAAAGACGAGGAAGACTTCCGTCAGATTCTATTCATAATAGCTTTGACCTTTGGATCAGACCCACAATGTGAGATTGTGTGTTACAGTATAATGAACAACCATATCCATCTGGTAGTATACGGCGTCCTTGAGAATATTGACCGGCAACTTGTCAGCCTGAAGAAAAGATATTCAATGTGGTATGCCAAGAAATATGGAGTTAACAAGATATTCTGGGGAGTACCGTGCAAGATAAGGAAATGTGAAGATAACGAGGACGTCAAATGTTGCATTGGGTATGATTATTACAATCCCGTAAAGGCCGGCCTGACAAACAATCCTTTTTATTATCCGTGGTCTTCCGTGTCTGCCCATTTCCGCAACGAGCACTTTCTATTGATATCCCACGAGAACAACCATACACCAAGGGCGCAAAGAAAGATAATACATTCTCACTGCACTTTGCCTAAGGGCGTAAGGCTTTTAGAGAATGGGGCCCCTGATCCGCTGTCATTGATCCGGCCAGAACACGTAAGGAATCTTATGAGGTCCGCTAAATCCCTGAACTACTTCATTTTCAAGAGCAGGGACGGGCAAGTCAACATAAATGACACAGTGTATTTATGCAACGATATGTCTGCAAGGGATAAAGCAAAAGAAATAGCTTCCCGGATTTGTGGCCGGGAAGCTAATCTTGAGAATCTTTCCTCTGAACTTAAAATGGAGGTGGCAAATGTATTGAAATATACCTACGGCACACCATTTAAAGTTGTTGCAAGGATACTAGGTATCAAGTGATGTCAATTGGACCCTGAAGCACCAAGGGCTTCCCTCAGGTCTTTCTTGTTGAGGGGAAAGACGTGGCCGAAGAGGCCAAGGGATACCTTCTTGACTTCTCCCTTGAGGTCCTGGATTTCACCTACGGAGCAGATGAAACGGTCCTTGACCACCAGTCTGTTGTCCAGGTAGGCACCGGTAATGCCGCTGCCAATGGATCCGACAATTGAGCCAAGCCCTTCAAGGTTATCCTCTTTAAGCCTGTTATTGATGGATTCGTTGACAACTGACATCAATGCGTCCTTGTGGTCCTGCTTTTTGGGGCAGGTCAAAGCTGCGACGGCCCCAAGGGCCACGACAACCAACAATGTGAACAATAACTTTTTCATACTGCAAATATAAGCAAACTAGAAATACGGTATTAATCAGAATCTGTGGAACGGCCTGAAATCAAATTGTTCATTTTTATCAACATAGATTGTAACAGTGCCATAGTCGACAGACCAACTCGCACATTCTACCTTTGAAAAGTCTTTCTTAACAAGGCTCGAGGTCCAGAAACGAGACGGATCCTGGAGATCTCCTTCCAAATAATTGATTCGTTCAGCGAGAGCGCGACGTAGGATTCGAGAGTCCATACTCATTTTCATACAGTCCTTGATGGAAGGAATAAACCAGAATGAAACCACATCTGAGCCATCGCTGTCTTTACCTCTATATAAAGCACTCCGCCATTTATTGTGATAATCTTTAAGACACCTGACAGGATTGACGCTCTTGTTTTGAGGAACCGTCCGATTGTAATAATGATAATGGGATGTCAACCTGTACCCACTTTGGGAGGTACAGTCAACTGTACAATTATAATCATCCCCTGCTTCCTTCCAAGCATCAGTTAAACTATAATCTATCGCTCCGCCTTGATCTGACCAAGTCATCTTTTTACCATACGGATGTACCGCTACCGCATATCCATGACAATCTTTATACTTCGACCTCTCATTACTTGGATCCGGTTCATAGGAGACAAAACCCTCCACCGGATCAAAGTATGCTGTGAACTCTATTCCTACCTTCATCTGGCTACTACCGTTAGGGTTTAATTCAATAATGATGGCTTTTGCATGATACTTCAGTAATGATTTATTGCTTACATCATCCCATAGAGTATAACTATCTTTTATCAGAGTCCTTCCATCAGCATCTTTACTAATCCTCAGTCCGCCATCAATTGTACCTAGCCTGCCGCCATAATTATATTTAAATTCTAAAGGGAGTGACGTAACCAAGAAGTCCAATGGTTTAGGATCCGAAGCATAATATTGAACAACTTGGATGTTAGCTGTTTCGGTAATAAGTTCATCTATATTACGTCTCTTAGTAATAAGATATGTATAATACTCCGCCGCTTCTTTTATATTTTTCGTGTCAATTACGCCGCAATAATAATGAGCATCGTCGCTGAGTGTGAATTTAGTTTTTCCCTTGCCATCGCCCGGTTGGTCCTTGATGGGCATCTTGTTGATGTTTTCCATCATATATTTATTTTTGCAAACCAACCTTATACACTGCTGGGCCGTGGAAGGAAGCACTTTAAAATCAAGCGTAAAAGAATCTCCAGGCTTCACTTCCAAACCCCACGTTAAAGCCAGGTTGCTTTGTGTCTGAACGTTTTGCCCATCCTTTATCTCTTCGGTAATGAGTTGTATGTGTGTAGGTGCATCATAGATTCTTACAAGAATACTGGCTTGAGCACTACCTGATTTTGCTTTGGCTGTAAGTATAATATGGTCTGGAAATGGTGGAAACTCTTTAGCTCCCTTCGTTTGCTTTATTGCAGTCAGAATACCGCTGCTGCTGATTGTAGCATATTTGGAGGTGACAGACAGGGTAACATCGTCCTTTGTTCCTCCCTGGACTTGCAGAAGAGATTTGACGTCATAACTATTATCAACGTCCATCTCAAGGTAATAGCTAGGCATTACACCTGTCATGTTAAGGCCTTCGCCCAGATATGGGTCTGATGGCTTGCTGAAAGAAATAATTGTGATTGGCATAATATAAGGGTTTAGGGATTGGC
Organism: uncultured Bacteroidia bacterium; assembly: GCA_902761655.1. GTDB lineage: Bacteria > Bacteroidota > Bacteroidia > Bacteroidales > UBA932 > Cryptobacteroides. The sequence continues at coordinate 27,169 of CACWLD010000002.1, forward strand.
ACACGCATGCCTGGTTAGGGCATATAAATATAATAATAATTCAATTCAATACGCACTGATATGTAAGTAATTACATTACCAGGAGTATTCTACTAAAATCATTGCGTTGAAACCCGGCATCGGATAGCCCTGGACAACCTGATAGGATTGGTTGAAGATATTGTTGAGGGTGATGCCTACAGAAAGCTCGGACAGGTTCCCAACAAGGAATTTGTTCATCAGGGAGGCGTCGCTGATGGACCACGGGGCAATACGGTAATCGTCAGTGTTGGCGGAGCGCGACCAGCGCTCCCCTGTCACGGTGGTATCCCAGGAGAATGACAATCTTTCCCACATTAAGGCCAGGTTCACTCCCCCGCTGTGAAGCGGGATGTAAGGGACCTGGTTCCCCCAGGTAAAGCTTCCGGGTGAGCTGTGGTCCAGGGCTTGCTGGAAGGTGTAGCGGAGCGTCAGGTCCGCTCTCCTGTCAGCAAAGCCCAGGTCGCGCCCCACCTGGAGCTTGGCGTCGAGCCCGGTAACATCCACCTTGCCAATGTTCAGCATCGTCCATCGGAACTGGGAAGCCGTGGGGATGGCCACTATCTTCTGGTCGATGTGGTTGTAGTACGGCGATATGCGTGCCTCCCATTCCAGCGCGCCGCTGCGCGCCGATATCCGGATATCGGCTCCGGCCTGCGCCGCGGACTCCGGCACCAGCGCCGAATTCCCCATCAGCGAATAATACAGGTCGTTGAACGAAGGGAGGCGGTACGTGCGCTTGGCAAAGGCATCGACCTCCAGCCAGGAAACCGGACGCACGAATACGCTCACCGACGGCATCCAGGCATCCCTGAACTTGTTCTCCCGCGTCCAGCCGCCAGCGTTCTTCTGGTCGAAGAAGTCCCAGGAGCCCATATACGCAATGTGCGCGGCTGCGCGGAAACGCTCCCAGGTAAGGAGCGTTGCAAGGGCGCCGGTGAATACGGTTCGGCGTGGCTTTACAAACTGGCCCACGTCAGAATCCAGGGTGTTGCGCTGAAGGTCTGTGCTAAGGTCTACAGACCAGGGGTCGCTCAGACCAAGTGACTGTGCCAGAGATATATAGGCAGACTGCTGCTTGTAATGGAGATTATACGGCAGAGCCATCGGATTCTTCTCCGGATGCGTGTTGTAGTGTATGTAATTGTTGGAGTATTTGAACTTGACGGCAGATGAATAACGGTCCGTCCAGTCCTTGGTCCAGCCGCCCTGGGCAAAAAGGTCCCTGTCTGCCTGGCGCTCCGCGCTGAAAGGGAACTCTTCCGAGCGGCGGATTACCGGCCCCGGAAAGCCCCGCTCGGAGCCATATCCGTACAGCAGCAGGTTCCACTTCCCTCCCATCAGCTTTCCGGACAGGCGTGTGTCCAGGCGAAGGCTGGTGATGTCGCCGTTCTCCCTGGTCAGTGGGGTCCCAAAGAAATCGTACTTGTATTTCCCATTGCTGGAGAGGAACTCCGCACCTACTCTCAAGAGGACTTTCCCCAGACGGCGGTTCCATTGAAAGGACGGATTGACGGTCCCGAAAGATCCACCTCTGAAACGGACTTTGTATTCGCTGTCTTTCCATATCAGGGGAGGTTCCTCGCTTACAAGATGAACGGCTGCGCCCGATACGTACTCCTTTGCCGTCTGCAAGCGCTGGGTCTTGACCGCGTTATATAGCGCCACCGCACTCAGGCCATCAACCGAGAAGCGCCCCAGGTCAACCTGCATATTCTGGGCGTTGTCTATCTGGATTCCATCCAGGAACACGCCCACGTGCTCGCTTCCCAGGCTCCTGACGTTGATGGTCTTGAGGCCGCCCACTCCACCGTAGTCCTTTACCTGAACCCCCGTGAAGCGCCTCAGCAGCTCGCTCACCTGCGCAGACGGCCTTACCTGCCCCGGCAGGAAGGCCACCTGCTCGGAAGGCCTCACCACCGGCCGGACTTTATAGGAAAACACCCTGGCCTCCACAAGGGTATCCGTCTGCTGGGCTGAAAGGCTGCAGCAGACGGATACCATCAATGCTATGAGACCCGTACGACGCACTAATAGATTGCAAAGTGGCCGGGGCAGACACCCGCCTGGACGGTCCAGAGCTTGTTACCGTGCCAGTAGCAGGTGACGGATCCCGGATTGAAATAATCTGAGGACCATTTGGTCTCGCCCTCATCTTCATAAGAAGACAGGGCAAGCTCGCCTACAAAAATAGTGTTTTCATTCAGGACTCCTATTGAATAAGGAGTGTTATGAGTCAGGTTAAGCGTCAGAGGGGTTTTAACGCCGTTCTTTACCGTGAATGAACTGTATGAGTGGTCCGCGCCCCATAGGAATTCGGTTTCCGTACCTATGCAATATACGGTATCGCCATTGATGGTGGACACGCTCACATTATCAGCAATGTGTACCGGACTGTCCGGGCTGGCGGCCTTGAACATATACAGGCCGGAATGCACATCATAATAGTTGCCCATAGTTGTAACATATATATTACCCTTGCCGTCTGAATAGACGTTCTTCAGATTGATCTGGACTTCCACTTCCTTTTTAACGGCAAACGACGCGGCGTCTATTATGCTCACCGTATTGTCATACGAATAGGTAGGAGGCAGGGCCAATCCTCCGGAGTTTGCAACATACAGGTTACCGTTGTAACAGGCTATTCCTTCCGGCTGATAGCCCACTTCCACTGTTCCTTCAACCTCCTTTGTCTTGAGGTTGATCCTGTATACCTGGCCTTTGGGATTGGAATAATCTACAAGGTCATAGCCTTCATACTGGGAAAAAGCCCCCGCCCAGGAAGTCACATAGGCATAGTTCGCATCATAGGCAATGTTGCGCGGCGTAGGAACGCTGATAGCCTTGACCTCCGTTTCGTCATCGCAGGAAATCACTTCAACCAAACCGGAGTTGTTCACCACAATCCACAATTCGTTATTGATGACGGCCACGTCGTTACCAACATCTCCAAGACCTCCGCGAACTGAAGGGTTCATCTTCCCAAAGGCATCGGTAATATAAAGGCCGGCGGGAAGGCGCAGGAAATCCAGGGTGGAGTTATTGGAGCCCATACTTCCTTCGTTGAGCAGGAATACCTTGTTTGCCTGGTTGGCAAAATTGTCAACGTTTACAGTGACGCCAGAAAGGCCGTTGTCTTTAGATGGAATCTCGTGCTGTTCAATCTTCTGGCAGGCGCCCATAAAGAGAGCGCCACAGAGCAATAGCAATGCAGTTTTTTTCATATCAGATTTACGTTTAAACCAGGACTTGTCCCCGAGCCCGTTTGTTCAACTTGACTATGGCAGGTCTTCTGACTGGTCCCGGCCCCTGCCTTCTCATCCCCTTGGGGACAATGGCGTACTGATAGGGTACCGTTATGGATTTCACAGCTGCGGGCACAGTTCCGGATTTGCACCGGCTTCCCTTTTGAGCCTGCCGGAACCGCCCGGCAAGGCACCATAATCCGGGACAAATTTATAAAATATTATCCAGTATTCTTTATTAAGAATTTTTTTTAGAAATTTGTATATAATACCCCAAAACGGATTATTTCATACAATTGTCACAATATTATGTGTAAAAAAACTCTACTCCTATTGATGTTGGCTTCTTCCCTGCTGCTTGCAGGATGCCAGCAAACAAAGTACGAATACCCTTTCCAGAATCCAAAGCTCAAACTGGAAAAGAGGGTTGACAACCTGCTTTCACTCCTCACCCTTGAAGAGAAAGTGGGTCTTATGCAGAACGGTTCCATTTCCATTGACAGGCTTGACATCCCCGCCTACAACTGGTGGAACGAAGCCTGCCACGGAATCTGCTACGACGACGTTACCGTATTCCCTCAGGTAATTGCCCTTGGCGCCACCTTTGACGCCGAGCAGCAGTTCGAGATCTACACAGCCGTGTCCGACGAGGCCCGCGCTGTCTGGAACACTACAGACCATCATCAGATGGGCGTGACCCAGACAAGCGGCGGCATCTGGCACAACGGTCTTTCCTTCTGGTGCCCTAACGTAAACATCTTCCGTGACCCACGTTGGGGACGCGGACAGGAGACCCCTGGCGAGGACCCTTACTTGAGCGCCGTTATGGGAACCCAGACAGTGCTCGCAATGCAGGGCAACGACAAGAAATACTACAAGCTGCACTCCTGCGCAAAGCACTATGCGGTTCACAGCGGACCGGAGCCCCTGCGCCACCAGTTCGATGTTTCCGTATCAATGCGTGACCTTTGGGAGACCTACCTCCCCGCTTTCCAGAGCATCGTTGAAAAAGGAAACGTACAGGAAGTTATGTGCGCTTACCACCGTTACGAGGGCGAGCCTTGCTGCGCCAGCGACAGGCTCCTCCAGGACATCCTCCGCGACAAGTGGGGATTCAACGGCATAGTAGTATCAGACTGTGGCGCAATTGGAGACTTCTACTCTGCCAGCAGGCACGGCACTCATCCTGACGCTGCTTCCGCTGCTGCCGACGCCATCCTTTCAGGAACCGACGTCGAGTGCGGTACCAGCTACAGGGCCCTCGTAGAGGCCGTCGAGAAGGGTCTCATCTCCGAGGCCGACATCGACGTAAATGTACGCCGCATCCTCACCTCACGCTTCGAGCTTGGTATGTTCGATCCTGAGGAGAGCCTTCCTTGGGCAAACCTCGGCGAGGCTGACCTCAGCAGCCCCGCGCACACAGAGCTCGCCAAGAAGGCAGCCCGCGAGGCCATCGTCCTCCTCAAGAACGACAACAACATCCTGCCTTTGCGCAAGGACAACATCACCATCGCTGTTGTAGGACCTAATGCCGATGACGCCCGCGTCATCCTTGGAAACTACAACGGATACCCCACCGCCGCCAACACAAAGACCATCCTTGGTGCTATCAAGGACGCTGCTCCCGGTGCCAAGATCATCTACGAGCGCGCCTGTGACCTTACTGATCCTTTCATCACCAACCACTTCATCTCCCGTATGAACGGCGGAAAGGGTCTCCACGCAGAGTACTTCAACGGAACAGAGTGGGCAGGCAACGCAGCTGCTACAACTGACTACACCCAGCCTCTCAACCTCAACACTACTTCTCCGGCCCTCGCACACGAGGACTGCCCTTGGATTGACGGCATCAGCATGACCAACTTCTCCGCCCGCTACACCGGATCATTCGTTTCCGATTTCACCGGCGATATGGTTTACAGCGTACGCGGAAGCAGCAAGTACACCTTCAAGGTTAACGGCAAGACCATCGCCGAGCAGGCAGGCGCTCCTGCCGGAAGAGGCGGCTTCGGCGGCTTCGGCGGCTTCGGCAGAGGAATGGCTCCTACCACCTTCCCTGTAAAGGCAGGTCAGAAATATGACGTGGAAATTGAGCTCGCTCAGCCGGAGGCCCGCTCCGCATCCTTCACATTCGACATCTACAGCCGCAGGCCCGCGGACTTCGCTCCTGTACTGGCAAACATCAAGGATGCCGACGTGATTGTAATGGTCAGCGGTATTTCTTCCGATGTAGAGGGTGAAGGCCACGACCGTTCAAGTATCGAGCTTCCTCAGGTTCAGCAGGATCTCCTTGCAGCGCTTGACGCAACAGGCAAGCCCGTTGTCCTGATCAACGTATCCGGAAGCGCAATCGCATTTGGCAACGTTGAGAGCAAGTACGACGCCCTCATCCAGGCTTGGTACGGCGGACAGGCTTGCGGTATTGCCGCAGCCGATGTCCTCTTTGGCAACTACAACCCTGCCGGACGTCTTCCTGTTACATTCTACGCTTCTTCTGACCAGCTTCCTGACTTCCAGGACTACTCTATGGAGAACAGGACTTACAGGTACTTCAAGGGACAGCCTCTGTATCCTTTCGGCTACGGACTCAGCTACACCACCTTCAGCTATGGAGAGGGCAAGGTAGCCGGCAAGCCTAATGCTATGACCCTTACCGTTCCCGTTACCAATACCGGTGCAAAGGACGGCGACGAGGTTATCCAGGTTTACGTTAAGGCTCTTGACAATCCTGACGCTCCTATCAAGTCCCTCAAGGGCTTCAAGAGGGTTAACATTGCCGCAGGTGCAACCGAGACCGTTACCGTTCAGCTCAGCGACGAGGCATTCTACTTCTATGACGCTGCCAAGGACGGACTTAACCTCAAGCACGGCAAGTACCAGATCCTCTACGGCGGTTCCTCACTTGACAAGGACCTCCAGAGCATTGATGTTCAGATCTAGTTAACCAACCATAACCGGCCACCCGGCTCGGGAAAGAGTAAGGGGTGGGAAGTGCAACAAAGCAGGCTTAAAGCCGAAAGCACTTCCCACCCCTTACTCTTTTCCTCCCCTACCGTAATTCTGTCCCGCTCCGTACCCTCCGGGCACTTAGTCAACGATTAAGAAAAAATGCGGTGCCGCCGGTCAACAGCAGCACCGCAATAAAAAGTCTTAACCGATTCATTTAAAGTCCTTTCTGCTCCTGGTGGAACCAGTCTACGGCAAGCTTGCCACCCTGGACCCCGGTAGAGTTGTAGCAGTAGATGGCCGGACGGTATCCGGTGAAGTAATCCAGCGTGTAACGCATCTGGAGCTCGTAATCAGGAATTGTCCAGCTGTTTCCGTCAAGTGAGTATGCAACCTTTGCCTTGTCGGTATTGAAATCGAAGATCAGCTTGAAGCATACGTCGTTGCCGGTGAACGGGATGCGCAGGAATTCCTCCTGGCGGTTCAGGCCTACGAGAGCCTTTGTACCGTCTTCCGCCACCTCAATCTCAAGGGCTGCAAAGTTGCTCTGGAATGCGCAGAAGCCGGCGTGGTCGCCCGGCTTGAGGCCGGAGACGTCATACTTGACGGCGCTCTCGCAAGCCGGGCCCACGGAGCGCTGTGTAAGCGTGTTGCGGGCATCGGCAATCTTTGTTGCAGGGAGTGAGGAAAGGGTCATCCAACCCGGACGCTCTGAAAGTGACCAGGCGCTGTCAACCGGCTTGTGGTTCCACTGCCATACCAGGTCAAGGGCGGTGGCATCGAACTCGTCGCTGGCCCAAACCCTGTTCTCTCCGAAAGGCTTGAGGTTTACGTCAAATTCCTTTACAGGAACGGTTTCGTCTCCAAGGATTGGCCAGTCGTCCTCCCACTTCACAGGCTGGAGCGTAGGGATACGGCCAACCGCTCCGTGATCCTGGAACATAACCGCGTACCAGTCTCCCTTTGGAGTATCGAAGATTGCGCCCTGGGCAACACCGTCGTTACGGCCGTCAAACTTGCCCTGGAGCACCACCTTGCTCTCGTACTCGCCCAGGAGCTCCTTGCTGCGCCAGCAGGTCTCCGTGCGTACGCCGCCGCGCGGCCAGTCAATCTCAAGCACATAGTAATAATCCCCTATGTGATATATGTGTGCGCCCTCTGCACGCAGGTTGATTCCCTGACGCGGTGCGGAGATAAGCAGCTGGTCCACTCCCCCTTCCAGCACGCCTGTCAGGTCCGGCTTGAGCTCCGTGATGCGGAGATCTCCGTTACCCCAGACAACATATACGTGTCCGTCCTCAAAGAGGAGGGATGCATCGTGGAACGGGCGGTCTATCACATTCCTCTTCCAGTAGCTCTTGGTAATGTCATCCGTATAGTAAACATATGTCTTGCGCTGGTCGTTAGCTATGAACAGGGCGTAGTATGTGCCGTCTACATAGCGCAGCGAAGTGGCCCACTGGCCTTTGCCGTAAGCGTTCCTGCCGTTTTGCAGGTTGTAGATGTCGTCATCTGCAAGATAGTCGTAGATGTAGCTGATTATCTCCCAGTGAACCAGGTCTTTGGAGTGCATAATAGGCGCACCCGGGCAGAAATACATTGTAGTGCTTACCATGTAATAGTCCTTCCCCACCCTGATTACGTCATTGTCAGGGATGTCAGTGTAGGTAAGTGGATTCACGCAATGGGTGACCGGCTTGGCGCAGGATGCCAATGCCAGGACGGCCGCAAGAGCCAGGATTAGTTTTTTCATATGAATTTACGGATTGATATACTGATTTCAAATTTAACAAAATATACGGACAATGAGTATATTTGTGTATTAAAAAGAGAGACATGAAGATAGTATTCCTGGATGCATCCACATTGGGCGCGGCTTCACTGGAGCCCATAGCAACCCTTGGAGAACTGGTATGTTACCCTTATTCATCCCCTGCTGAGGCCCTTGAAAGGGTCAGGGAAGCGGAAGTGCTCATCATCAACAAGGTTAAGGTAACTGCAGCGTTGATGGACGCGGCGCCGCGGCTGAAGCTTATATGCGAAGCCGCCACCGGCGTGAACAACATTGACCTGGACGCCGCCGCGGAGCGGGGCATCCCCGTCAAGAACGTCGCCGGCTACTCCACGGATTCCGTAGTTCAACTGACCTTCGCGCTCATCCTGAACCTGCTCTGCCGCACCGCATCATATGACACCTACGTCAAAAGCGGCGCCTATTCCGCAAGCCCTATCTTCACGGAAGTCAGCCATCCCTTCACGGAACTGGCCGGAAAGACTATGGGAATAGTGGGAATGGGCACCATTGGCCAGAGGGTTGCCGCTGCGGCCCAAGCCTTCGGGATGAAAGTAATCTACTTCTCTACCTCCGGCACCTCTCATTGCAAGGATTACCCCAGCGTGGACATTGACACGCTTATGACTTCGTCCGATATCGTGAGCATCCACGCCCCGCTCAACGCCCGCACCAACGGGCTCATAGGGGCTCGCGAACTCGCCCTGATGCGCCCCTCCGCCATCATCATCAACATCGGCCGCGGCGGCATCGTAAACGAGCAGGCCCTTGCCGATGCCATCAGCGGGGAGCGGATAGCCGGAGCCGGCCTGGACGTATTCACGTCCGAGCCTCTCCCGGCGGACAATCCCCTCCTCCACACCACTCACCCGGAACGCCTCTCCTTCACCCCCCACATAGGCTGGGCCAGCAAAGAAGCCCTGAACCGCCTGGTCCAGGGCATCGCCCGCAACATATCCGAAAGCCTTTGACAAAGCGGAGGATGCCAGTCAGGGGTTGCCCCTGACTGGCTCCGGAGCAATATGTCTATTTCTCAATAAGGGACATAATAAGGTCAAGGGTACCCTGCTCGCCCCAGGTGCTGACGTTGATGGCAAGGTCATAGTTGGTGGCGTCGTTGCGCTCCCTGCCGGTGAATTCGCGGGTGAACTCCTCGCGGGCATCATCAACCTGCTTGATCTGCTTGAGGGCTTCCGCCTTTGAGATGCCGTACATTTCCATAACCTTGAGGACACGGTCCTCCTCGTTGGAGAACAGGAAAATGCTCAGGTGGTTGGGATGGTCCTTGAACACCTGGAAGCCAAGACGGCCCACAACCACGCAGGATTCCTCCTCTGCAATGGATCTCATTATGTCAACCTGCTCCTTGTATACCTGGGAAGATGTCAAGCCCATAAGGTCCACGCTGGGGGTGCTTACCATAGCCGGAGAATTCCTGTAATAGTAAGAAACCCTTTCCCAGAAAGTGGGTTTCTTGCGCTCCATCTTCTGGATGTCCTCCTCCGGGAGGTTAATCTTCTGGGCAAGACCTGAAAGGATCTGGCGGTCAACTATCTTAACGCCCAGCTTGGCGGCAATCTGGTTTGCAATCTGGCGTCCGTTGGTGCCGAACTGGCGGTTGATGGTAATGACAAATTTCTGCTGAGTATCCATTGTAATTAGTTTTAGTCTTTCAAATATAGACATTTTTTACTATTTTTGTATCCCGTATTTATCATTCAATCTTATGAAATACGGTTTCGACAGCGACAAATATCTTAAGATCCAATCCGAACGCATCAAGGAAAGAATCGCCGAATTCGGCGACAAGCTCTATATGGAATTCGGAGGCAAATTGTTCGACGACAACCACGCCAGCCGCGTACTCCCCGGATTCGAGCCTGACAACAAGCTCAAGATGCTTGACCAGATCAAGGACGATGCTGAAATAGTAATTGTCATAAGCGCGGTAGACATAGAGAAGAACAAGATGCGCGCAGACCTTGGCATCACCTATGACGTGGACCTCCTCCGCCTTCGCGACGAATTCATCTCCCGCGGCTTTATGGTCAGCTCAGTGGTCATCACCCACTACAACGGCCAGGCAAGCGCAGACGCTTACCGCAGCCGCCTGGAGTGGCTAGGCATCAAAGTGTACTACCACCACACCATCGAGGGCTACCCCAACAACGTAGACCTCATTGACTCTGACGAAGGCTTTGGCAAGAACGATTACGTAGAGACCACCCGTCCCCTTGTGATTGTCACCGCCCCCGGTCCCGGCAGCGGCAAGATGGCCGTGTGCCTGAGCCAGCTCTACCAGGAGAACCAGCGCGGAATAAAGGCCGGCTACGCCAAGTTCGAAACCTTCCCCATCTGGAACCTGCCTCTCAAGCACCCCATCAACATCGCTTACGAAGCCGCCACCGCAGACCTCAACGACGTCAATATGATTGACCCGTTCCACCTTGAGGCCTACGGCAAGACCGCCGTCAACTACAACCGAGACATTGAGATATTCCCCGTCCTCAAGGCCCTCTTCGAAGGCATCTACGGAGAAAGCCCCTACAAGTCCCCTACCGATATGGGAGTCAATATGATAGGCTACTGTATCAAGGACGATGCCCTTTGCTGCGAAGCCTCCAAGAACGAGGTCATCCGCCGCTATTACGAAGCCCTTGGCAGGCTTGCCGACGGCCAGCGCAATGACAACGAAGTCAACAAGATACGCCTTCTGATGAAGCAGCTTGGCATTACCACGGACTACCGCCGGGCCACCGTGGCCGCAAGGGAGCGCAAGGAGAAGTCCGGCGTCCCTTCATCCGCCATCGAACTGCAGGACGGCACCCTGATAAGCGCGGAGACCAGCCCCCTTCTGGGGCCCAGCGCCGCGCTCATCCTCAACGCCATCAAGCATCTGGCCGGCATCGACCACCAGATCAAGCTCATCCCTGAGTATATGATCGAGCCCATCCAGAAGACCAAGGTCTCCTTCCTCCACGGAAAGAACCCGCGCCTCCACACGGACGAAGTCCTCGTGGCCCTTTCAGTGCTCAGCATCAATGACGATAACTGCCGCAAGGCGCTTGCCTGCCTGCCGCTCCTCAACGGCTGCCAGGTACACTCCACCGTGCTCCTCAGCGAGGTGGACCGCAAAATATTCAAGAAACTTGGAGTGGGCCTCACTTGCGACCCCGTAAAAAAGAATTAACATATGGTTACAATGATCATCTGCATTGTACTCCTGCTTGTGGGGTACGTGCTTTACGGAAAGTTCACTGAGGGCGCTTTCGGGCCGGACCCGGAAAGGAAAACCCCCGCCTACACAAAATTCGACGGCCTGGACTACATCCCAATGCCAACCTGGAAAGTCTATATGATCCAGTTCCTGAACATTGCCGGAACAGGCCCTATCTTTGGAGCCATCCTTGGCGCAATGTTCGGCCCGTCCTGCTATCTGTGGATAGTCCTTGGATGCGTCTTTGGCGGTGCCGTACACGACTACCTGTCCGGAATGGTATCCGTTGAAAACGGAGGAATAGGCCTCCCTGAGATCGTGGGCAAATACCTTGGCAAGAGGACCAAGGCCGTGATGCTGGCCTTCAGCGTACTCCTGCTCCTCCTTGTGGGCGCGGTGTTCGTTTACAGCCCGGCCGTCATCCTTGGCAACCTTATCAAGGAAGGCAGTGTTTCCGTACAGATGATCTGCGTAGTGGCAATCCTGGTTTACTACGTGATAGCCACCCTTGTTCCAATTGACAAGATCATTGGCAAGATATACCCCATATTTGCCTTCTCCCTCATTTTTATGGCTGTATCGATGCTGGTATGCCTCCTTGTAAAGTGGCCCGGCGGAGTGCCTGAAATCTGGGACGGCCTTCAGAACAGGACCCCTCAGAACGGAAGCATATTCCCCTGCCTGTTCATATCAATAGCCTGCGGAGCCATCAGCGGCTTCCACGCAACCCAGTCCCCCCTTATGGCCAGGTGCATCAAGAACGAGAAGCTTGGCCGTCCGGTCTATTACGGAGCAATGATCACAGAAGGAGTCATAGCCGTAATATGGGCAACGGTATCCGGTTATTTCTTCTACGCCGGAGGCAATGTGGAGATGGGAGCTGAAAACATCACGGCTGCGCCACAGGTCGTAAACGTTGTCTGCAAGCACTGGCTTGGAACGGTGGGAAGCATCCTGGCCCTCCTTGGCGTTGTCGCGGCGCCTATCACCAGCGGTGATACGGCCCTTCGCTCCGCCCGCCTTATCATTGCGGACGCCTTCAACATTGAGCAGAAAAACATCTCCAAGAGGCTTGCCGTCAGCATCCCCATCTTTGTTGTGACAGGAGCCCTGCTTTGGTTCAACATTGCCAACGCAAACGGCTTTGACGTGATCTGGAGATATTTCGGATGGTCCAACCAGGCCCTTTCAATATTCACCTTATGGGCGCTGACGGTATATCTGGTATATAAGAGAAAAGAGCCATACTATCTGATGACCCTTTTCCCCGCGTGCTTTATGACTTCCGTCTGCACCACGTTCATATGTACAGCCAAGATAGGTTTCAACATTCCTGAAGCCTACACGGCCTATATTGGACTGGCAAGTTTCCTTATCCCGCTCGCCCTGTTCTTCTTCTGGCTTGGCAAGCGCAAGGCTAGCCTTTCTGCGCAATAAGGTACTCGGCAATCTGAACCGCGTTCAGGGCTGCGCCCTTCTTGATCTGGTCCGCTGAGAGCCAGAGGGTTATGCCGTTGTCGTTGGTGAGGTCCTTGCGGACGCGGCCAACGTAGACGTTGTCCTTTCCAGCGGTGTACAGAGGCATAGGATAGTCGTGCTCCTCAGGATCGTCCTTGAGGGTTACGCCTGGAGCGCTGGCAAGCGCGGCCTGCACCTTGCGGACATCGAGCGGCTCCTCGGTCTCGATCCATACCGCTTCAGAGTGTGAGCGGAGGGCGGAGATGCGCACGCACATCGCGGAGCACTTGACATCGGAATGCATAATCTTGCGGGTCTCGTTGAACATCTTCATCTCCTCCTTGGTGTATCCGTTGTCCGTGAACACATCCACCTGGGGGATTACGTTGTAGGCCAGCTGGTAGGCGAATTTCTTGACTGTAACGGGCTTGCCTTCAGCAATGTCCTTGTACTGCTGCTCAAGTTCAGCCATCGCCTGGGCGCCTGCGCCGGAAGCGGACTGATAGCTGGCAACGTGTATACGAGTGATGTGGGAGAGTTTCTCGATTGGGTTCAGTACAACCACCATCATTATGGTTGTGCAGTTAGGGTTCGCGATGATTCCGCGAGGGCGGTTCAAAGCGTCAGCCGCGTTGCACTCAGGCACTACAAGGGGGACGTCAGGGTCCATCCTGAAGGCGCTGGAGTTGTCAATCATTATGGCTCCGTACTTGGTGATGTCCTTGGCAAACTCCTTGGACGTGCCGGCTCCGGCGGACGTGAAAGCAATGTCTACATCCTTGAAGTCGTCATTATGCTGTAGAAGCTTTACTTCATATTCCTTTCCTTTGAATGTGTACTTGGTTCCTGCGCTGCGCTCGGATCCAAAGAGTACCAGGTCGTCAATTGGGAAATTCCTCTCGGCCAATACTTTGAGGAATTCCTGACCTACGGCGCCGCTTGCACCTACAATGGCTACTTTCATCTTGCTGTCGTTTTAAGGTAATACTTGAAATCTTCAAAATCTTTTGGGAGGCTCACCGCCTGCTTCTGCCCTTTCATAAACTCCGCAAGCCTTTCCGGGATGGCCACGGGTTCGCCGATGACCTTCTCTACGGTATCCTTGAACTTGGCGGGATGGGCGGTCTCGCAGAAGACGCCAGCCTCACCGGGTTGCAGGCCGTCGCTCAACGCGCGGAATCCGCAGGCCCCGTGCGGGTCCAGCAGATACGCGTTGTCGCGCCAGCACTCCAGAATGCTTTTCTTTATGGCAGAATCGTTCACTACGGCCCCTGAAATGTCTTTGCGTATATTTTCCCAGCTGCCCCCGTAAAGGTCCAGGATTCGGGCGAAATTGCTTGGATCGCCCACATCCATAGCATTGGCCAGCGTCTGCACGCTGTGCTTGGGAGTATAGACTCCTGTCTGGAGGTACTTGTAGAATACGTCGTTTATGTTGTTGGCCGCTATGAACCTCTTTACCGGAAGGCCCATTGCCTTGGCGAAGAGTGCGGAGCATATGTTTCCAAAGTTGCCGCTGGGCACGCAGATGACCAGGTTGTCAGCAAGGCCGCGCGCCTTCATCTGCGCGTAAGCGTAGAAATAGTAGAAGGACTGCGGCAGGAAACGGGCCACGTTTATGCTGTTTGCGGACGTGAGCTTCATCAGGGAGTTGAGCTCATCGTCCATAAAGGCGTTTTTCACCAGGGCCTGGCAGTCGTCAAAGACGCCGTCAATTTCCAGGGCGGTGATGTTGCGCCCCAGGGTCGTGAACTGGCATTCCTGGATGGGGCTGACCTTTCCCTTTGGATAAAGGACGAACACCCTTGTGCCCTCCACGCCCAGGAAGCCGTTTGCAACGGCGCTTCCCGTGTCTCCGGAAGTGGCCACCAGCACGTTCACCAGGCCGTCTCCGTCACGGAAGTATTGCAGGAGCCTTGCCATAAAGCGGGCTCCAACGTCCTTGAATGCCAGGGTTGGACCGTGGAACAATTCCAGAGAATAGATGCTGTCCGTAACCTTGACAACCGGGCAGTCAAAACTGAGGGTGTCATACACTATGGCCTTGAGGCGGTCTGCGGGGATATCCTCCCCAAAGAAAGCCTCGGCCACATTGAACGCTATCTCCTGGAAGGAGAGCTTGTCAATAGAGTCAAAAAAACTGTCCGGGAGCCTCTTGAGGCTCTGGGGCATATACAGTCCCCTGTCCTCCGCCAGGCCTTTTACAACAGCCTTGCGCAGGTCAGCCAGGGGCGCTTTTCCATTTGTGGAATAATACTTCATCGGACGGCTACGCTACCAGTTTGGCTCCCTTGTTGGAAACTTTCACCACGAAGGACTCATACCCTATTCCCAGGGCGTCGAAGTGCTCCTTGAGGATGGCCTCCGCCGCGTGGGCAATCTCGTATTTGTCCGCGAGCGCGAACACGGACGGACCGGAGCCGGCAATGTTCATTGCCAGGGCTCCCGCGGCCGTCAGTTTCTCGCGAAGCTCGTCAAAGCCGGGGATGAACTGCTTGCGGTAAGGCTCCGCCACGCCATCCTTCATTGAACGGCCTATAAGGGCGATATTGCCTGAATAGAGGCCTGCGACCAGACCGCCCACGTTACCCCACTGAAGCACTGCCGTGTGCATAGGGATTTCCTTGGGCATTATGCTGCGCGCCTCCTTTGTGGAAACCACAATTGCAGGATGGATCATAGCGCAGTAGAAATTTCCCGGAACCGGAAGCTTTATGACGTCCAGCGGCTCATATCCGCGGATGAGGATTATGCCTCCCATAACGGCGGGCGCCGCATTGTCCGCGTGATATCCGCCGCTGGCCAGGTTTTCACCTTCCATTGCGCATATCACCACCTCCTCCTCGCTCAGCGGACAGCCGAACAGTTCGTTCATCCCATAGGCAGCGGCGGCGCTGGAAGCGGCGCTGGAGCCTATTCCGGAACCCGGATATATCTTCTTGAGTATAACCACGTCTATCTTGGCGGAAGTGCCGGTCATCTGGAAGAACTTGCGGATAACCGGGGTTATCACGTTCATCTCAATGTCATCCGGAAGGGGCACTCCTGACTGGTTCTCAATGGTGATGCCCTCACCCTCCTCTGCGCTGATCTGCAGGATGTCTCCTACCTCGTCAAGCGCCATTCCCATAATGTCAAAGCCGCATCCCATATTTGCTATGGAAGCCGGTGCGAATACTTTTATGGTTTTTTTCATAGGCTAGATATTGGCTATGCTCATAATGTCTGCGAAAACTCCCGCCGCCGTTACGCTTGCGCCTGCCCCATAGCCCTGGATGAGCATAGGATGCTGGTTGTAACGCCTTGTAGTCAGGAGGATGATGTTGTTGGATCCGTCCAACTTGTAGAACGAATGCAGCTGCGGGAATGCCGCCAGGCCAACTGACAGCTTGCCTTCCTCCATCTTGGCCACAAACCTCCAGTGCTTGTTCTCAGCCTCCAGCTGCTTGCGGCGCTCCTCGAATCCTGCGTCCAGGGAAGGCAGTTTCTGCCAGAACTCCTCAAGGCTGCAGTTGAAGAACTCCGTAGGGATGAAGAGGTCAGCCTTGACGTCTTCCTGGTTGACTTCGTATCCTGCCTCGCGTGCCAGGATGACAAGCTTGCGGATTACATCCTTTCCGGAAAGGTCCACACGCGGATCAGGCTCGGAGAAGCCCTGCTCCTTGGCCATACGCACGGTCTGGCTGAACGGGATGTCCGCTGAAAGGGTGTTGAAGATGAAGTTTAGCGTTCCGCTCACCACGGCCTCTATCTTGATGATCTTGTCGCCGCTGTTCACCAGGTCGTTGATGGTGTTGATGATTGGCAGTCCGGCGCCCACGTTGGTCTCGAAGAGGTACTTGACTCCCCTCTTGCGGGCGGTATCCTTGAGGCAGCGGTAGTTAGAGTATTCTGACGATGCGGCCACCTTGTTGGCAGCTACAACGGAAACTCCGTGCATAAACAGGTCTTTGTATATGGATGCGACATCCTCACTGGCGGTGCAGTCAACGAACACGGAGTTGAAGATGTTCATTGCAATGATCTCATCCCTGAGGTGCTGGACATTCCTGAGCGGGAGGCCCTTTTCAAGGAGTTCCTGATAATTTGCCAGGTCTATTCCGCCGCGGTCGAAGATGGCCTTGGTGCTGCGCGCTATTCCTACTATGTTAAGTTTGAGATTGCGCTCTTCCTTGAGCCTCTGCTGCTGGGCTGCTATCTGCTTTATGAGTTTTCCACCCACGGTTCCTATACCGCAGATGAAAAGGTTAAGTTCCTGATATTCAGATAGGAAGAATCCATCGTGGATAACATTTATGGACTTGCGCAGATACTTGCCGTCAACTACGAACGAGATATTGGTCTCGTCCTTTCCCTGCGCACAGGCAATTACGCTTATGCCGTTGCGGCCAAGGGTGCTGAACAGTTTTCCGGCAAGACCGGCGTTGTGGCGCATTCCGTCTCCTACAATGGCTATGGTTGCCAGGCCGTAGTCTGCGCTTATGGGGTTGATTTCTCCGGTGGCAATCTCGTGCTCGAACTCCTCGTTAAGGATCTGGCAGGCGAGAGGAGCATCGGAAGCCCCAACTCCAATGGATATACCTGTTTCAGAAGATGACTGGCAGATAAGGAACACGCTGATGCTGTAAGATGCAAGACGGCTGAATATCCTTCCGTCCACGCCCACTATTCCGACCATTGAGTTTCCGGACAACGTTATGAGGCAGGTGTCGCTGATGGAAGAAATACCGGTGACGGGCCTGTCCTGGGGGCGATGGCATACTTCTTTGATGATGGTTCCCGGCGCTTCAGGATTGAAGGTGTTCTTTACCTTGATGGGGATGTTCTTGGCCCTTACGGGGAAAAGCGTAGGAGGGTAAATGACCTTTGCTCCAAAATTGCAGAGTTCCATTGCCTCCTGATAGCTCAGCTCGCTTATCACATAGGAGGTCTTTATTATACGGGGGTCTGCAGTCATAAAGCCGTCAACGTCCGTCCATATCTCAAGACAGTCCGCATCCAGTTCAGATGCAATTATGCTGGCGGTGTAATCAGATCCGCCCCTTCCAAGGTTTGTGATTATGCCGGATTCCGCATCGGTGGAAATGAATCCGGGAACGACGGCAATCCTTCCCTTTCCCCTGAAATCCTTGAAAGCCTCCTTGAGAAGTTTTCCGGTAACCTGGAAATCAGGCACGTCCTTATGGTTGCGTACTATTGTCTTAATAAGGGAGCGTGCGTCAAAAAGCTCTGCGCCGTCAATAAGCTCGGAAATAATGATGGAGGAAAGCCTTTCTCCAAAACTTACTACCTGGTCAGAGGTTCTTTTTGTAAGTATATGCAAAAGGGAGATTCCCTTGAGCAGGTCCGCGAGCTCGGAGAAAAGGACGTCCAATTTGGCTGTCGTCTCCGCCTTCCTGGCCTGGTCCGGGAACAGTTCGTCCACCATATCATAGTGGCGTGCTTTGATCTTCTCAAACAGCTCTGGATACGCTGGATTGGACATTTCAGCCTGTTTGCTGACATCCAAAAGGGCGTCCGTAACCCCTGAAAGGGCGGACACCACAACTATAACTGAAGAATCCTGGGATTCCGATATTTTCTTGACATTTGCGAGGCTTTGGCAGGAGCCAACCGATGTGCCTCCGAATTTAAGAACTTTCATACTTAACTAACCGTATAGTCAAAGGTAAGAATTTTTATTATATTTGCAAAGTTAGTAGTTTATTCCGTATATGTGGTTCAAGTATCCATCTTATGCTCAAAAAGTGGAGAAGGCTCGCAAATCGCTTGGCCGTCCTTTAACTTTAGCAGAGAAAATCCTTTATGCCCACCTGTTCCAGGGACAGGAGCCGGCCCCTTACAAAAGAGGCCAGGACTATGCGTATTTCAGCCCTGACAGGGTTGCAATGCAGGATGCTACCGCCCAGATGGCGGTGCTTCAGTTTATGAATGCCGGCAAGGCCCGCACAAGCGTGCCTTCCACCATCCATTGCGACCACCTTATCTGCGCCAAGGACGGCGTGGAGAAGGACCTGCCCGCCGCCAAGGCGGCCAATGCGGAAGTCTATGACTTCCTGCGCGGCGCCGCGGCGTGCTACGGAATGGGATTCTGGAAGCCCGGCGCAGGTATCATCCATCAGGAAATCCTTGAGAATTACGCATTCCCGGGCGGAATGATGGTTGGAACTGATTCCCACACCCCCAATGCCGGAGGACTTGGAATGTTCGCCGTGGGAGTTGGAGGAGCGGATGCCGTGGACGTAATGACCGGAATGGAGTGGGAACTCAAGTTCCCCAAGATAATTGGAGTGAAACTCTCCGGTTCCCTCAAGGGATGGGCGTCTGCCAAGGACGTCATTCTGGAACTTGCCGGAATCCTGACCGTCAAGGGAGGAACCAATTCCGTAATAGAATATTTTGGAGAAGGCACAAAGACCCTCTCCTGTACCGGCAAAGCAACAATATGCAATATGGGCGCGGAGGTTGGAGCCACCACTTCCCTGTTCCCATATGACAAGGCTATGGCCGCATACCTCAAGGCAGGCGGAAGAGCTGACGTAGCGGATGAATGTGACAGATACAGCGCATACCTCTGCGCTGACCCTGAAATAGAGCAGGACCCTGAAAAGTATTACGACAGGGTAATTGAGATTGACCTGAGCGCGCTGGAGCCGCACATAAACGGCCCGTTCACTCCGGATGCCGCCTGCGGCGTATCCGGAATGAAGGAGCGCCTTGCGGCGAACAGCTTCCCTGCACAGGTCAGCGCCGCCCTCATAGGCTCGTGCACCAACTCTTCCTACCAGGACATTGCCCGCGCGGCTTCCGTGGCCAAGCAGGCGCTTGACGCGGGGCTCAGGCCAAAGGCCGCCCTCATAGTCAATCCCGGCAGCGAGAAGATCAAGGCCACGGCGCAGCGCGACGGCCTACTGGACATCCTCCGCAAGGCCGGAGCAGTTGTGATGAGCAACGCCTGCGGGCCCTGCATCGGCCAGTGGGAACGCAACACCCAGGGCGTGCCCGAGCGAAACACCATAGTGACATCGTTCAACCGCAATTTCGCCAAGCGCGCCGATGGCAACCCGCTGACGCACGCGTTCATCGTATCGCCGGAAATGGCTGTGGCCCTTGCCTTTGCGGGCCGCCTGGACTTTGATCCGCGCACGGACAGCATAGACGGCTTCCGCTTCAGCGAGCCTTCCGGAGCGGAACTCCCGGCTCAGGGCTTCGCCGCCTGCGACCCCGGCTTCATCGCCCCGCAGGAAGGCAGTCCGGCGCCTGTAATTGACCCGCAGAGCAAGCGTCTGCAGGTCCTGGCGCCTTTCCCCGCCTGGGACGGCAAGGACTTCACCGGGCTGCACCTGCTCATCAAGACCAAGGGCAAATGCACCACGGACCACATTTCAATGGCAGGTCCCTGGCTGCGCTTCAGGGGCCATCTGCAGAACATTTCGCAGAACCTGCTGATGGGTGCCGTGAACGCCTTCACCGGTGAAAGCGGAAGCGTATACAACGCCCTTCAGGGCAAAGAAATGAGCGTTGCGGACTCCGCGGCCCTTTACAGGGACAAAGCGTCCGGAAGCATAATAGTAGCTGAAGACAACTACGGAGAGGGTTCCAGCCGCGAGCACGCTGCAATGGAGCCTCGCTATATGGGAGTGAAGGCGGTCCTGGCAAAGAGCTTCGCCCGCATCCACGAGACCAACCTCAAGAAGCAGGGCGTGCTTGCCCTGACCTTCTGCAACCCTGCGGACTATGACCTGGTCCTCCAAGACGATGTCATTGACATCCTCTGCTCCGGCATCCAGCCGGGCAAGCCGGTCCAGGTGGTGCTCCATCACGCCGACGGCACCTCCGACACCCTGCAGGCATCGCATACTTACAACAATCAGCAGCTGGTTTGGTTTAACGCCGGCTCCGCACTTAACAGTCTTAAACAGAATTAATTATGACCATTCAAAGCAAAAAGGAGTATTTGATTTACCGCCTTGCCGACGGTATGCGCGGTCACACTAAGATGGATCCGGAACTTTTCAAGAAACTGGATGTCAAGCGCGGTCTCAGGAACGAAGACGGTACAGGAGTTCTGGTAGGTCTTACCAACATCGGTAACGTTGTAGGTTACGAGCGCCGTGAGGACGGCCTGCACCCGGTTGAAGGAAAACTCTTTTTCCGCGGCTACGAGGTTGCAGACATAGTAAAGGCAATCCGCAAGGAAGAGCGATTTGGCTTTGAAGAGGTCGCATACCTGCTTCTCTCCGGAGAACTTCCGGACCGCGAGCAGCTCAAATCCTTCAGGGACCTTCTCTACGACAATATGTCCCTGGACAAGAAAACCCTCCTTCACATCATTGAGATGGAGGGCCACAACGTAATGAACATCCTGGAAAGGAGCGTCCTTGAGATGTACACCTTTGACGACAACCCGGACGACATTTCCGCCGACAACCTTATGCGCCAGAGCATAGAGCTCATCTCCAAGCTGCCAACCGTTATCTGCTACGCATACAATATGCTTCGCAGGAACGAATACAACCGCAGCCTGCACATCAGGGACGCAAAACCCGGCCGCTCCATTGCGGAGAACTTCCTTTATATGCTCAAGGGAACCGGCAAGTATTCCCGCCTGGACGCCCTCACGCTGGACCTCCTGCTCATCCTCCACTCTGAGCACGGAGGAGGTAACAACTCTACCTTCACCGTCAGGGTCACCTCTTCTACCGGAACGGACACCTACTCTTCGATAGCCGCAGGAATAGGTTCCCTCAAGGGTGGCAAGCACGGAGGAGCAAACCTCAAGGTCTGCGCTATGCTGGATTACCTCAGGGAGCAGATCAAGGACTGGGAGGACGAGAACGAGATTGAGGAAGTGCTCAACGGCATCCTGAACAAGGAAACCTTTGACGGCACCGGCCTCATTTACGGAATAGGCCACGCCGTATATACTAAATCCGACCCCAGAACCGTCCTGCTCAAGGAAATGGCGGGCAAACTGGCGGAGGAGAAAGGCCGCACGCGTGAGTTCGAGTTTATGCAGAGGATTGAGAAAGTGGCCGTCAGCCTTCTCAGCGCCAAGTTTCCAACCAAGAACTACTGCGCCAACGTGGACTTCTACTCCGGATTCGTATACGATATGATTGGTATCCCGCGTGATATTTATACTCCGCTCTTTGCTATGGCAAGGATCGTGGGATGGTGCGCGCACCGCAACGAGGAACTGGGCTTCACCGGCCGCAGGATCATCCGTCCTGCCTACCGTTGCATCACCGAAGAAAACAAATACGTTGAAATAGATAGACGCTAAATCACGTCTGAATGGATGCCGGGGAGGAAAGTGCCACAAAGCAGGCAAAGCCGAAAGCACTTTCCTCCCCGGCACCACATTCAGACAATTTCCAGATGGCTTAGGAAGAGGTTTATCTGCTCTGCGGAGAAGCCTCTTTTCTGTTTGTAGGCTTCAAGGGCGCGGGCGGTGACGTCGCGGACGCTGTGGTAGGCGGCGTCTTTGTGGGCGATGAGGAAGCCGCAGACGCTGGCCTCCGGTACCATTGAGCAGGAGTCAGTGAGGGTGACGCCCATAGGCGGGAGCAGGGCAAGGAGGTCGCGCTTGAGGCTGTGGTCAGGGCAGCAGGCGTAGCCTATGCCGGGGGCGATAAACTTGAGCCCCGGCTCCAGCGAAGCCTTGACGCCCTCCTGCAGCCGCAGGGAGGCTGTCTCCGCCAGAGTAACGCGCGCGGCGTGTTCCACCAGGCCTTGGGTATCATCCCCGCTTACGCTTATGCAGAAGACTCCAATCCAGGATGGGGTGCCCTTCTCGGGGAAGAAGTCGCTGAGACACAGGCGCGGAGCGCTCCCCTGCCGAAGCATTGGAAGCTTGACTGCGCCATCGGTGCAAACAATATCGTCCCCGTCTTTGAAGCATTTCAGATAGCGTACGCAGAGGCGCACTTTGAGCCCGGCGTTTGCCATATACTCCAACGCCTGCGCCTTGAACTGGTCCGCCTCCTTCTGCGGCACGCGGCACACGGCGTTGAACGTTTTCCAGTCAAAATCACGTAGATACTCCTCCGCTGAAAGCTCCTGAAGCGGAATATCCTCCGGCATCTGCGTTGGATAGCAGCCCTCGCCGGAGCCGATGGAGGTATCTGAGGCGCCCTGCGCCGATGTCCTCAGCGCGCGGAGGCGCTCGTGCTCCTCATTGTCGCGCTGGATGAATCCCTGCGGATCGGCCATATATTTCTTAGCCATCACGGCCGATGCCGATGCGTCCGCGCCGTAATGCACGTTCTCATACAATGGGGCCAGCTTCACAGCGGTATGTACCGCCGAAGCCGCCGCGCCGCCCACGAAAAGCGGCTGCGTGAAGCCCTCCTCCGCCATCTTGCGGCATAATTCCTCCATCCTGAAAAGGGATGGAGTAATGAGGCCGCTGACGGCTATGATTGCGGCAGAAACCTCCCTGGCCTTGGCCAGGATGTCCTCTGCCGGGACCATCACGCCTAGGTCTATCACCTTGAACCCGCTGCACTGCAGTACAATTGAGGTGATGTTCTTTCCAATGTCGTGTACATCCCCCTTTACGGTGGCTATCACTATCACCGGGCGGTTTGAATCATCTCCGGTCTGCTTCATATACGGCTGCAGAATGGATACGGCGTCCTGCATAACCTTTGCGGAACGGACCACCTGCGGCAGGAACATCTTTCCGGAAGCAAAGAGGTCTCCAACCTGTTCCATACCCTTCATCAGAGGGCCTTCTATGAGTTTTACCGGATCGCCAACACCCTGGAGGGCCTCCAGGAGGTCTTTTTCAAGGTTGGGGCTGCCGCCCTTGACCAGGGCTTTGGTGATTCTTTCCTCAGGGGTCAGACTGTCCTGGACCTGGGTCGCCTGGGCGGCTGCGTCCGGAGCCTGCTCCATATTCTGCGCATAATCTATCAGGCGCTCCGTAGCCTCTTTATCCCGGTCAAAGATCAGGTCCTCCACGGCCTTGAGCAACGCCGGGTCTATCTGGTCATATACCTGCAGCATCTGAGGATTGACAATGGCCATATCCAGGCCTGCCTCTATGGCGTGATATAGGAATGCAGAATGCATAGCCTCCCTTACGGCATTCTTGCCGCGGAAGGCAAAGGAAAGGTTGGATACTCCTCCGGAGGTAAGCGCACCTGGAAGATTGTTCTTTATCCAACGGACTGCCTCTATGTAGTCTACGCCAAAGCGTGAATGGGATTCTATACCTGTGCCTATGGACAGGATATTGGGGTCGAATACTATGTCCTGCGGAGGAATTCCGGCGGCGGTAAGCAGATCAAAACTGCGCTTACATATCTCAATCTTGCGGTCAAAGGTCTCCGCCTGGCCCTGTTCGTCAAATGCCATAACCACCATTGAAGCGCCCATTTGGTTGATGAACCGGGCGCGGCGCAGAAACTCTTCCTGCCCGTCCTTCAGGGAGATGGAATTGACAATGGAACGGCCCTGGACGTTCTTGAGGCCGGTTTCTATGGTGTCAAAGTGTGAGGAATCTATCATTATGGCCGCACGGCCAACGGAGGGTTCGGAAGCGATGAATCGCAGGAATGTCTGCATCTGGGCCTTGGAGTCCAGCATTGCATCGTCCATATTTATGTCAATGATAACGGCTCCGCCGTCCACCTGGTCGCTTGCAACCTGCAGGGCTTCCTGGTATTTGCCTTCGGAAATGAGGCGGGCGAACTTGCGGGAGCCCGCCACATTGGTCCTCTCGCCAATGTTGGTGAAGTTGCGGGAACGGTCAATCTTTACGGCTTCAAGGCCGCTGACCGCCGGGAAGGGGCGCTGCGGCGGCAGGGCGCGCGGAGCGCAGCCTTGCAGCGCAGCCGCCACGGCGGCTATATGCGCCGGCGTGGTGCCGCAGCAGCCGCCCGCTATGTTCAGCAAGCCGGCCTTTGCCAGTTCCAGCATCACGGAGGCCATATTCTCTGGAGTATCGTTGTAATTGCCGGTCTCGTCAGGAATGCCGGCATTGGGGTAGAATATCAGGGGATGTGAGGAAAAAGCGGCAATCTCGGCGGCAAGGTCCTTCATCTGGGCAGCGCCAAGGGCGCAGTTAATTCCAAATGCGGCAAGGTTGGGGCAATGCTTCACTGAGGTGTAGAAGGCCTCCAACGTCTGGCCGGTGAGGGTACGGCCGCTACGGTCGCTGACCGTAGCGGAAATGATCACCGGAAGGCCGCAGCCCATCTGCTCCATAGCAAATATGGCGGCCTTTGTGGTCAGGGCGTCAAAGCAGGTCTCCAACTGTATAAAGTCCGCTCCACCGCGCTGCAGGGCCGATATCTGCTCCGTATAGACCTCCACCATATCGTCAAAGGAATACTTGCGGAAGGTCAGGTCCGATGCGTCCGAAGGAAGCGTCAGGGACTGGCCTGTAGGCCCTACGCTTCCGGCAACGTATACGCGGCGGGGGGCCGCGTCGGCGGCCTCGCGCGCTATGCGCGCCGCGGCGTACGCCATCTCCGCGGCCTCCGCCGCATTGCCGTACTCCTGCTGGCTTATCCTGTTTGCGCCAAAGCTGTTGGTCTCTATAATGTCCGCCCCGGCTTCAATGAACTCCTGGTGTATGGAGCGTATCAGGTCAGGGTTGTCCAGGTTCAGGGTCTCGTTGTCGCCAATGAAATGCCTCTGGATCATAGTGCCCATTGCACCGTCCAGAATCAATATCCTGTTCCTGAGATCCTCCGCAAAAGACATAGGCCTAGAAGTTTTCCCTGAGAATGTCCACAATATTGTCCGCCTTGCCCATAGTATAGAAATGCACGGTCTTGCATCCGTGGGCCAAAAGGTCCCGGCATTGCTCTGAGCACCAGCGCTTTCCTATCTGGTAGCAGGCCTCCTTGTTGTCTTTGTTGGCCTCCATCTCAGAACTCAGTTCCAGCGGTATGTCAATTGAAAATGCCTCCGGCAGCAAAGAGATCTGCCTTGCGGATGACAGCGGCTTGAGTCCCGGGATAATTGGGACTGTGATGCCCGCAGCGAGGCATTTGTCGCAGAACTCATAGAACACCTTGTTGTCAAAGAACATCTGGGTTACTATGTAGTCCGCTCCGGCATCCACCTTCTTCTTGAGATTCTCTATGTCCGTCTCAAGGTTGGGGGCCTCGAAATGCTTCTCCGGATAGGCTCCCACGCCAACACAGAAATCATACCCCCTGGTCTTGGAAAAAGCCTCTATGGCTTCCACCAGTTGAGATGCATATGTATATCCGTCAGGGTCAGGCACAAAGCGCTTCTCCCCCGTTATGCAGTCTCCTCTAAGGGCAAGGAGATTCTCTACTCCAAGGAACTGGAAATCGTGCAGTTTGCTTTCTATTATGTCACGGCTGGCGCCGCCGCAGATGATATGCGGTACCACCTCTATCTTGAATTCGTTCTGGATTGCGGCGCATACTGCCGTCTCGCTCACCCTCTTGCGCACCAGGGCGCGCCTAAAGGAGCCGTCCTGCCGGGGGATGAACTCGAATTCGTCCCTATGGGTGGTTACATTCACGAACGGAGGGTTGAACTCCATAAACGGACGTATGGAATCCAGCAGCTGGGTTTTTGTCACGCCTTTCAGCGGCGGGACAATCTCCAGCGACGGATACGGCCTGGCCGCGTTCTGCAACATCTGTGATATCTTCATAGAATATAAAAGTACTGCTTTTTTTGATAAGTTGCAACTATATACAATGCAAACGGCTAATGCAGAACTATATTGGGATATTTTTGCTATATTTGAACAATTTATAGGTAGTGTATTGAGAAATGAAAATTTTCAGTGAAGAATTGGTGGCCCAGGCCTGTAGGGAAAAGAATGTGAAAGACCTTTCCAATGCAACAATCGGAGAAGTCCTTCTTGTAGCCCAATACCTGGAGCAGAAAACGGGTATCCCATTTATCAGAATGGACCAGGGCTCCCCTGGCCTCCCTATGAACAAATATGGAATAGAAGCGGAGAAGGCCGCCCTTGACAGCGGCATAGGTTCACAGTATCCGGCTGCCGCCGGAGTACCGGAACTCAAGGACGCCGCATCGCGTTTCATTAAGGCGTTCATCAACGTAGACGTTTCGCCACGCTCCTGCGTCCCCACAACGGGATCCGTAGCAGCATCGTTCGGCTCATTCATAGCTTGCACCCAGCGCATCCCCGGAAAGGACAAGGTCCTTTTCATAGACCCCGGATTCCCCATCCAGAAGTCACAGCTCAGGGTTCTTGGAATACAGTGGCGTGAGTTTGACATCTATCCCTGCCGTGGAGCAAAGGCCCTGGAGCCTGTACTGGAAGCGGAATTCGCCAAAGGCGACATTGCCGCAATAGTATACTCCAACCCCAACAACCCCGCGTGGATCTGCCTTGAGGAAGACGAATTGCAGGTAATTGGCAAGCTTGCAACCAAGTATGATGTTGTGGTTATGGAAGACCTCGCATATTTCTGTATGGACTTCCGCCGTCCGCTGTCAAAACCTTTTGAGGCCCCATATCTCCCCACCGTGGCCCGCTACACAGACAACTACATCCTTATGCTGTCCGCATCCAAGATATTCAGCTACGCGGGCCAGAGGATTGCACTGTGCTGCATCTCTGACAAACTCTATGAGAAGCAGTACCCTGCCCTGTCACAGCGCTACAAAGACGCCGGAGTATTTGGCGTAACTCTCACTGCATCAATTCTTTATATGATTACCAGCGGATGCACGGCAACCACCCAGTACGGCTACGCCCGTATGCTGGACCTTGCCTGCGACGGTGTCATAGACTTTGTGGAGGACATCCGCGAATACGAGACCCGCGCCAACCGTATGAAGGAAATCTTCTGCCGCCACGGCTTCAACGTTGTATATGATTACGACGTCACAATGCCCGTTGGCGACGGCTTCTTCTTCACCCTTGGCTACAAGGGAATGAGCGGAGAGCAGCTCCTCCTTGAACTTATGTACTACGGAGTGAGCAGCATCTCCCTTTCTACAACCGGAAGCCACCAGCAGGGCGTACGCGCCTGCGTAAGCCGTATGCGCGAAGAGCTTTACGACGTCCTGGACCAGCGAATGGCCGCATTTGAACAAGATCACAAATAAAAAAAAGAATATCCCTAATTATGAAGGTTATGAAATTTGGCGGAACCTCCGTTGGCTCCGCACAGAGGATACAGGCAGTTGCAGGACTCATCAAGGACGCCGGCAAGAACATAGTAGTGCTGTCTGCAATGTCCGGTACCACCAACACACTGGTTGAGATTGCCGGTTATCTTTACAACAGGAACACTGAAGGTTTCAAGGACGTAATGAGCGGTCTCAAGGCAAAGTACCGCGCCACAGTAGACGAGCTGCTCAGCACCCCTGAAGCCAAAAAGAAGGCCTGGGACTACCTCCAGGGCATATTCTCATACATCAACAGTTTCACCAGGGAGTATTTCTCCACAACGGAGGAAAAGGCAATCCTTGCCCAGGGAGAGCTTATGTCAACCTATATGATGACCTGCTACCTGCAGGAGACAGGCATCAACGCCGTCCTGCTCCCCGCCCTGGAATTTATGAAACTGGACATAAACGGAGAGCCTGACCAGGACTACATCCGCACCAGACTCGCCGCAGTCCTCAAGGAAAACGACAACGCTGACCTGTACATCACCCAAGGCTTCATCTGCACCAACATAAAGGACGAGATTGACAACCTCCAGAGGGGCGGTTCGGACTATTCCGCATCCCTGATTGGCGCAGCCGTAGATGCAGAAGAAATCCAGATCTGGACTGACATAGACGGTATGCACAACAACGACCCGCGCGTGGTGGACAAGACATCGGCGGTACGCCATCTTCATTTTGAAGAGGCTGCGGAGCTCGCATACTTTGGCGCAAAGATCCTGCACCCTACGTGCATCCAGCCTGCCAAATACGCAAACATCCCCGTCCGCCTGCTCAACACAATGCAGCCCGATGCGCCCGGCACCCTCATAGACAACGTCTCTGAAAGGGGTTCCATCAAGGCCGTGGCCGCAAAGGACAACATTGCCGCAATCAAGATCAAGTCCTCCAGGATGCTCCTTGCATACGGTTTCCTGCGCAAGGTATTCGAGATTTTCGAGAGCTACCAGACTTCCATCGATATGATCGCCACCTCAGAGGTGGGCGTATCCGTGACCATAGACAACACAAAGCACCTCAACGAGATCATCCACGACCTCAAGAAATACGGTTCCGTAACTGTTGACCTGGATATGTGCATCATCTGCGTAGTGGGTGATATGGACTGGAGCAACCTCGGTTTCGAGAGCAAGGCAATGGACGCAATGAAGGATATCCCCGTCAGGATGGTTTCCTTTGGAGGAAGCAACTACAACATTTCATTCCTTGTAAAGGAAGAAGACAAGAAACGCGCTCTGCAATCGCTCAGCAAATGCCTGTTTGACAATGCTTAAAGGTTCATTCCCAATAAAGGAGTTCGAGGGTCTCCGCACGCCTTTCTACTATTACGATATGGCCCTCCTCCGCCGCACCCTGGATACCATCAAGGATATCTTCAGGGAGAATCCGGATTACCGGCTTCACTACGCGGTAAAGGCCAACAGCAACCCACGGATCCTCCGCACCATAGCATCTTACGGCTTTGGCGCGGACTGCGTGAGCGGCGGCGAGATCCGCGCCGCGGTTGACGCAGGCTTCAAGCCATCAAAGATAGTATTTGCCGGAGTGGGCAAAAGTGACGAGGAAATCAACCTAGGACTGGACCTTGGTATTGCCCGTT
This sequence comes from uncultured Bacteroidia bacterium, assembly GCA_902761655.1. Classification (GTDB taxonomy): domain Bacteria; phylum Bacteroidota; class Bacteroidia; order Bacteroidales; family UBA932; genus Cryptobacteroides. The sequence continues at coordinate 56,592 of CACWLD010000002.1, forward strand.
TCAATGTTGAATCCGCAGCGGAACTACTTGTAATTGACGAACTTGCAGGCAAGAAAGGAATCGTGGCCCCTGTTAGCCTCAGGGTAAATCCGGACATTGGCGCGCACACCCACGCCAACATTACCACCGGCCTGGCAGAGAACAAGTTTGGCATCAACTATGAGCAGCTGCCCGGCGTTCTCCAGCTTACCCTTGGGCTGAACAATGTCAAATTCCTTGGCATCCATTACCACATTGGGTCACAAATCCTGGAAATGGATGACTTTGCAGCCCTCTGCAACCGTGCCAACTATGTGACGGAGAACATTGTACGCGCCGGAATCAATCCCGGTGACATAAACGTCGGAGGCGGCCTTGGCATTGACTACCACCACCCCAACCACCTGGACGTGGCAGACTTCAAGAGCTATTTTGACACCTTCAAGCGTTTCCTCAACACCCAGCCGGGACAGCTCGTCCACTTTGAGCTGGGCAGGGCGTTAGTGGCTCCTTGCGGATCTTTGATTTCCAGGGTCCTGTATGTGAAGGAAGGCATCTCCCGCAAGTTCGCCATCATAGACGGCAGTATGACGGAACTTATCCGTCCCGCCCTCTACAAGGCGTACCACAGGGTAGAAAACATCTCTTCCAATGAACCAGAGGAGATTTACGATGTTGTTGGACCGGTTTGCGAAAGTTCAGATGTATTTGCCAAAGGCGTTTCCCTTGACAAATGCCACCGCGGGGACTTCATAGCCATCCGCAGTGCCGGCGCCTATGGCGAATCAATGGCCTCCGGCTACAACTGCCATCCCCTCCCCGGCTCCTTCTTCAGCGAATAATCAATACGCCATATTATGTCACGCAAGGAAACCATAATCGTTACCATCGTCCTCATCATATTGGGGACGGGAATGCATTTTGTTCACCACGCGCCTTTCTTCAACCACTTCTTGGGATACATCTTCCCGGTGATAGAAAGCGTGATGGCCCATATGAAAATGGTCTTCTACCCTATGCTGCTCCTCAGCATCTACCTGGCCATAACCAGGCGTGACATACGCCAGATTGGCGGTCCCATCTTAGGCGGCCTTGCTGTGATGCCCATAATAGTCGCAGCCTTCTTTGCCTATTGGATCTTTGTCAGGCACGAACTGATGTTCCTGGACATAATCATCTATATTGCCGAAATGATAGGTGCCATACACCTTGCCAAACGCTGGAACAAAAGCGAAGCAGTCCAAAAGAACTGGGTCCTTTGGACTGCTTTGGCTGTTGTCTGCATTTTCGTCATAGGCTTCCTCACCTACCACGCCCCTGACTGGATCATCTTCCGCAACCTGGGTTAAAGGAAGTAGCACCAGTTGTGGGGGTCTTCCAGGACACCGTCCTGGATGCCGCGGAGGTATTTGTAGAGTTTCTCGCTGACGGGGCCCACCTTGGAAGGATCTCCAAAAGTATAGGTCTTGGTGATGACGTCGCTCTCAAGGGCGGGTTTGTCATCTATGCTGCCTATAGGAGTGATCACAACTGCGGTTCCGCAGGCGTTAACCTCGTCAAACTCAGCAAGTTCCTCAACCGGGACACGCCTCTTCTCAACCTTGTAGCCAAGGTCGAGTGCAGCCTGCTGCAGGGACTTGTTGGTAATTGAAGGAAGTACGGAATCTGACAGCGGAGTCACATATGTGTCACCCTTTATTGCCAGGAAGTTGGATGAGCCAAACTCATCTATGTACTTCTTCTGTGCCGGGTCAAGATATAGGAGTTCCCTGTAACCAAGCTTATGGGAAAGGTTATAAGGATGCAGGGATGTGGCATAGTTGGCCGCAATCTTGAAATGTCCGGTTCCGTTAGGTGCAGCGCGGTCGTAATTCCTTGAAAGAACGGCAGTTCCGGTGCTCAGGCTTGCTGCTCCTGAGTAAGTTCCAACAGGTGCGCACATAACCGCGAACACCACCTCCTTTGAAGAAGCGATACCCAGCTGGGGATTCATACCGATGAGCACGGGACGGATATACAGCGATGCGCCGTACCCGTAAGGAGGTACAAAGTCAATGTTCTCCTTGACGCACATAGCGCACATCTCAATGAACATCTCTTCCGACGGGGTTGCCATATCAAGGTAGCCGCCGCTGTCCTGGATGCGCTTTGCGTTCTGGTCCGGGCGGAACATACGAAGCTTGCCGTCCGCGCCGCGGAACGCCTTCAGGCCCTCGAAACAGGCATTGGCATAATGGAACACGCCAGCGAAGGCGCTGAAAGAGAAATTGAAGTCTTTGGTAACTGCCGGAGCGCTCCACTCTCCGTCGCGGTAATAACTTACTATTATCGCGTCAGTCTTCCTGTACTTGAAAGAAAGATTGGACCAATCCAGATTCTGCATAATATTGTGTTATTAATTGTTCTTGATATAATTGGCAACCCAGTCACCCACCTCTGAGGTGCTGTATGCCTTTCCGCCGGCTGCAAGGTCCTCGGTAACGATTCCCTCGTCTATTGATGCGGCAACAGCCTTGCGGATGGCCTTTCCTTCCTCCATAAGTCCAAATGCATATTCGAACATCATTGCTGCGGAAAGTATGGTTGCAAGAGGGTTTGCTATGTTCTTGCCCGCTGCCTGCGGATATGAGCCGTGGATTGGCTCAAAAACGCTGGTATGCACACCAATGGAAGCGGAAGCGAGAAGACCCATAGATCCGGTGATGACGCTGGCCTCGTCAGTGAGGATGTCTCCGAAGGTGTTCTCCGTTACCATCACGTCAAAGAACTTAGGCTGACGTACAAGCTGCATTGCGGCATTGTCCACGAACATATAGTCCGTTGTAACCTCAGGGTACTTGGGAGCCATTTCCTGGGCGATCTGCCTCCACAGGCGGGAAGACTCAAGGACGTTGGCCTTGTCAACCACGGTGAGGTGCTTGCGGCGGCGCATAGCGTACTCGAAGCCCAGCTTGAGGATACGCTCAACCTCAAAGCGATGGTAGATGTTGGTGTCGTATGCGGTGTCGCCGTTGTCCTCGCGGCCCTTCTTTCCAAAGTACATTCCTCCGGTGAGCTCGCGGATGCACATAAAGTCCGCTCCGCTAACCAGTTCCTCCTTCAAAGGAGACTTGCCTACAAGCTTCTCGAAGGTCTCTACAGGCCTCAGGTTGGCATACAGGCCCAGGTTCTTGCGCATTGCAAGGAGTCCCTGCTCCGGACGTACCTTTGCGGTGGGGTCGTTGTCGTACTTGGGATCGCCCACGGCTCCAAAGAGAACGGCGTCGCTCTCAAGGCACAGCTGGTGTGTGCTGTCCGGGTATGCGGAACCCGTGGCCTCAATGGCGCACGCGCCCACAAGGGCAGATGTGTAACTAACTTGGTGTCCGAACTTTGCGCAAATGGCATCGACGGCCTTGACGGCCTGCTCCACAACCTCCGGTCCGATGCCGTCGCCCGGAAGTTTGGCAATTTTCATTTTCATATCTTGGTCTCTACTATATTCAGCATTTTGAGGGTTGCCTTGATGGCGGCCTCAGTCTGGTCAGAATCAATTCCGCGGGTCTTGAACTCACTGCCCTGCAGGTTCCAGCTGATGGTAGCTGCAACCAGGGCGTCCGTGCGGCCTCCCGGAGGGATTGTAACCTGGTAGTCCACCAGAACCGGATGGGGTTTGCCAAGGCTGTCGTATATCTTCCACAGGGCCTTCATAAAGGCGTCGTACTGTCCGTCGCCGGCGCTGGAATCTTCGTATTCCTTGCCGTAGATGCGTATCCTGACAATGGCCACCGGCCTCATTCCGCGGGCAAGCTGCAGGCTGTAGTTGACAATATGGATATTGTCCTCAGCCGGATTGTGCCCGCCCTTGAGGACGTCCGCAATGATGAACGGAAGGTCCTCCGGACTTACATCCTGCTTCTTGTCTCCAAGCTCGACCACCCTTTGGGTGACGGCCTTGATCTGTTCTTCGGTAAGGTTTATTCCAAGTTCCTTGAGGTTCTCGCGTATGTTGGCCTTGCCGCTGGTCTTGCCAAGGGCGTAGCGGCGTACGCGGCCAAAGCGCTCCGGCAGCAGGTCGTTCATATACAGACGGTCCTTGTTGTCGCCGTCCGCGTGTACGCCGCTGCTCTGGGTGAATACGGATTCACCAATGAGAGGCTTGTTGGACGGGATGCGGATACCGGAGATGCTCTCCACATAGCGGCACACGTGCATAAGGGCGCCCTCGTCAAGGGTGTTCTCCACGTGCAGGTGGTCGTTCATAATGGCCACCAGGCTGGATACAGGGGCGTTTCCGGTTCTTTCTCCAAGTCCGTTGACCGTGGCGTGGATACCCTGGAAACCGGCCTTAATGGCGGCGTAGGTGTTGGCCACGGCAAGGTCATAGTCATTATGGGCGTGGAAGTCAAAGTGCAGGTCCGGCCACTTTTCCAGCATCCAGCAGCAGAACTCGTATGTCTGGTCCGGATTAAGGATTCCAAGGGTATCCGGGAGCATAAAGCGCCTCACGCCCTTGTCCTTGAGCCCGTCTACCAGGAACGCAACGTAGTCCCTGCTGTCTATCATACCGTTGGACCAGTCCTCCAGATAAACATTCACAACCATATCCTTGGAATGGGCGTAGTCAATAACCTGAAGTATGTCGTTCAAGTGCTCCTGAGGAGACTTGCGCAACTGCTTTGTAACGTGCCTCAAAGACCCTTTGCAGAGGATGTTCACCACCTTGCATCCGCAGGACGAAATCCAGTCCACCGACAGGTTGCCGTCCACCAGGCCAAGTACCTCAATGCTGTCCAGGAAGCCCTTCTGGGCCGCCCAGGAGCATATCTCGGTCAGGGCCTGCTGCTCGCCCAGCGACACGCGGGCGGAAGCCACCTCTATGCGGTTGACCTTGAGTTCCCTGAGGAGGAGTTTGGCTATGGTGAGCTTTTCGCCCGCGTTGAACGAAACGCCCGCCGTCTGCTCACCGTCCCTCAGGGTGGTGTCCATTACCTCTATTCTCTGCCTGGGATTCATTTGCTTTTATTTTCGTAATCTTCAATCTTGGATTTCTGCTGGAGCAGATAATCTATGTCGTCCAGGGCGTTCATCAGGCAGTACTGCTTGTACTCTCCCAAAGGGAAGTTCTCAGTACGGCTCGTAGCCAGGTTGGTGACTGTCTTTGCGCCTACGTCAACCCTTACGCGCGTAGCGGGATCCTTCTCAATTGAGCCGAAGAGCTCTGCCAGGAATTCCTCGCTCACCACTACCGGAAGCACAAAATTATTGAGCTCGTTATTGCGGTGGATATCAGCGAAATAGCTGGAAATCACAACCCTGAATCCATATCCGGCGATAGCCCACGCCGCGTGCTCGCGGCTGGATCCTGAGCCAAAGTTCTTTCCTGCAACCAGGATCTCTCCGCTGTAGCGGGGATCATTAAGGACAAAGTCCTTGTTAAGGCTTCCGTCCGGCTTGTAGCGCCAGTCGCGGAAGAGGTTGTCGCCAAAGAACTTCTCGTCCCTGGTAACTGCCTTGAGGAAGCGTGCAGGGATTATCTGGTCCGTATCCACATTCTCCAAAGGAAGAGGAATGCAGCTGCTCTCTATAATGTCAAATTTCTGCTTCATTGTCTACAAGAATTTACGTGGATCGGTTACCTCTCCGGTTATTGCAGCGGCGGCCGCTGTGAGCGGACTTGCAAGCAGCGTCCGCGAGCCCGGCCCCTGCCGGCCCTCAAAGTTGCGGTTGCTGGTGGAAACGGAATACTTCCCAGCCGGTATCTTGTCGTCGTTCATAGCAAGGCAGGCTGAGCAGCCCGGCTGCCTGATCTCAAATCCGGCTTCCTCCAGCACCTTGTCAAGGCCTTCCTCCCTGATCTGGGCGTCTACCATCCAGGATCCGGGTACCAGCCAGGCCGTTACACCGGGAGCTTTCTTATGTCCCTTTACAAGCGATGCAAAAGCCCTGAAGTCCTCTATGCGGCCATTGGTGCAAGCGCCAAGGAACACATAGTCTATCTTATGTCCAAGCAGGCTCTGTCCGCTTGTAAATCCCATATAATCAAGGGCTTTGCACTGCGGAACAGGAATTGTTCCGTCTATTGGCATACCCATTCCGGGGTTGGTTCCGTAGGTGATCATAGGGGCTATGTCAGCCGCGTCAAAGTGCAGCTCGCGGTCAAAGACCGCATCGTCCGCACTCTTGAGCGTCTTCCAATACTCCACGGCCTTGTCCCACTCTTCTCCCTTAGGCGCATACTCGCGTCCCTTGAGATAGTCGAACGTTACCTGGTCCGGAGCAATGAATCCGCCGCGCGCACCCATCTCAATTGACAGGTTGCAGAGTGTAAGGCGGCCTTCCATTGAAAGGTTCCTCACTGCCTCTCCGGCGTACTCAATGAAGTATCCGGTAGCGCCGCTGGTAGTTATCTTCATCATCAGGTAAAGGGCTATGTCCTTGGCAGTCACGCCTTTACCCAGTTTTCCGTCAACTGTTATCCTCATTGACTTGGGCTTCTGCTGCAGGATGCACTGCGACGCAAGCACCATCTCCACCTCGCTGGTGCCAATGCCAAAGGCAACGGCACCCACAGCGCCGTGGGTGGATGTGTGCGAGTCGCCGCACACTATGGTCATTCCCGGCAGGGACAGTCCCCTCTCAGGTCCAACAACGTGAATGATGCCGTTCTTTGGATGCATCATTCCAAAATAGTTGAGCCCGAACTCCTTTGCATTGCGCTCCAGGCTGTCCACCTGGCGCTTTGATACGGGGTCCTCTATTGGCTTGTCCTGGTCGTGCGTGGGGGTGTTGTGGTCCGGCATACAGAAAATCTTCTCCGGGCGGAAGCACTTGATCCCACGTGCGCGCAGGCCGTCGAAAGCCTGCGGGCTGGTGACCTCGTGACAGTAAAGCCTGTCAATGTATAACTGGGTTGGGCCGTCAGGTATCAATGACACCACGTGCGAGTCCCAAATCTTGTCAAAAAGCGTATTCATTACTTCTGGATTTTATTAAGGCAATCCACATAGGCCTCCACTGAGGACGCCACTATGTCCGTGTTGGTTCCGAATCCGTAATAGATGTGCCCGTCACTCTCAACCTGCATATGTACCTTGCAGGTATCGTCGGAACCTCCGGCAATGTTCTGGATTGTGAGTTCCTTTATGACCACGGTCCTGCGGATAATGTTCCTGATGGCATTGATTGCCGCGTCAACCGGGCCGTTGCCCGTGGATGCGGACTCGAACTGCTCGCCCGCTATGTTCAGGCCCACGCTGGCCACCTGGCGCACACCAATTCCGCTGGTAACCTGCAGGTACTCCAGCTTGATGTGGTGGTCCTGTCCGTGCGCGCCTGCAAGCAGGAGAAGGTCGTCGTCGTGGATCTCCTTCTTCTTGTCCGCAAGCAGCAGGAAAGCGTCGTAAATCTTGTCCAGGTCCTCGCCGCTCTTCTTGACGCCAAGCACCTCAAGCCTGTGCTTGAGTGCTGCGCGTCCGCTTCGCGCGGTGAGCACAATGCTGTTGGCATCCAGTCCCACGTCCTGCGGGTCCATTATCTCGTAGGTGGACATATTCTTGAGCACTCCGTCCTGGTGTATGCCTGACGAATGCGCGAACGCATTCTTGCCCACAATTGCCTTGTTGGGCTGTACCGGCATATTCATCAGGCTGGAAACGGTGCGGCTCAGAGGATATATCTTGCGGTTGTTGATGTCCGTGTGCACCCCAAGGTTCTTGTGGCACTTGAGGATCATAACCACTTCCTCAAGGGAGGTGTTACCAGCCCTTTCGCCAATACCGTTTATGGTAACCTCCGCCTGACGCGCTCCTGCCAGTATACCGGCCATTGTATTGGCCGTGGCCATTCCCAGGTCATTGTGGCAGTGTGTGGATATGATGGCGTTCTGTATGCCGTCCACGTGCTCGAACAGGTACTTGATCTTCTCAGAGTACTCCGCCGGCAGGCAGTAACCCGTGGTATCCGGAATGTTCACCACGGTGGCGCCAGCCTTGATCACGGCCTCCACCACGCGGGCCAGATACTCGTTGTCCGTGCGTCCCGCGTCCTCTGCGTAGAACTCCACGTCCTCCACATACTTCTTGGCGTACTTTACGGCCTCCACCGCGCGCTGGAGTATCTCCTCGCGGTTGGAATCGAACTTATACTTGATATGATAGTCCGATGTGCCTATTCCCGTATGGATCCTCTTGTGCTTGGCGTACTGCAGCGCCTCCGCCGCCATATCGATGTCTTTCTTGACAGCGCGGCTCAGGGCGCAGATGGTAGGCCAGGTCACAGCCTTGGAGATTTCAATTACCGAATTGAAATCTCCCGGGCTGGATATGGGGAATCCCGCCTCAATTATATCGACGCCAAGCTCCTCCAGCGCCTTGGCCACCTGGATTTTCTCAACGGTGTTGAGCTGGCATCCGGGCACCTGTTCGCCGTCGCGGAGCGTGGTGTCAAATATGTAAACTTTATCGTCCATAAAGGTTTTTTACTTGTTGTTCTCAGGCCTGAGCTTGCGCACGGTGGCGGCTGTCTGCCACATCTCGCTCTCGCGGAGGGCCTTCAGTTCCTTCTCCAGTCCCTCGCGGTAGTCAGGCTTGCTGTTGCTGTCCATTGAGATCTGGGCCTCGTTGCCGCTCTTTACGCTGGCGTACAGTTTCTGTACTACAGGCTTGATGGCATCGTGGAAAGGACCCATCCAGTCAAGGGCGCCCCTCTGTGCGGTGGTGGAGCAGTTTGCATACATCCAGTCCATTCCCTTTGCAGCGAACAGCGGCATAAGGGACTGGGTGAGTTCCTCTACGGTCTCGTTGAAGGCCTCGGAAGGAGAGTGTCCGTTCTCGCGGAGCACCTCGTACTGGGCGCTCAGAAGGCCCTGGATTGCTCCCATAAGGGATCCTCTCTCACCGGTGAGGTCAGAGACTGCCTCGCGCTGGAATGTGGTCTCGAACAGATAACCTGAACCGATTCCAATACCAAGGGCTATTGTTGTGTTGTATGCGTTTCCAGTGTAATCCTGGTAGATTGCGTATGAAGAGTTGATTCCGCGGCCTTCGAGGAACAGGGAGCGAACGGTTGCGCCGGAGCCCTTAGGAGCTACCATAATAACGTCAATATCCTTTGGAGGAACGCAGCCTGTGCGGTCGTTCCAGGTAATGGCGAATCCGTGTGAGAAATAAAGGGTCTTGCCCTTTGTCAGGTAAGGCTTGATGGTGGGCCATACTGAAAGCACTGCAGCGTCAGAAAGGAGGAGCATAATGATGTCTCCCTTGTCGCAGGCCTCCTCAATTCCAAAGAGAGTCTCTCCCGGAACCCAGCCGTCCTTGATAGCCTTCTCGTAGGTCTTTCCCTGACGCTGGCCAATGATAACGTCAAATCCGTTGTCCTTGAGGTTCAAAGACTGGCCAGGGCCCTGTACGCCATAACCGATAACTGCTATTTTCTTACCTGCAAGCACCTCGTGTGCCTTGTCCATTGAAAATTCTCCGCGGGTAACTACATTCTCCATTACGCCGCCAAAATTCATCTGTGCCATAATTGTTTTATTTAATTTGTTATTTGTTATTCAATATTCAGTAATTCGGCTACCGTGGCCAGCTGCGACTTGTCAAAGTTGGGGGTGTTGAGCAGCTGTTCCCCATCGTATTCCTTGTAGAAGGCCTTTACAACGTCCACTTTCTTTTCAAGGAACTGCACCACCTTGCGGATCATACTAAGGGTGGTCACGGTTGTGATGTAAAGCACGTGGATGCCCTCCAACGGGGTTGGAGCGGTTTCTAGACGGTCAATGTTCAGGCTACGCCTGGAAAATATTCCCGTTACCGCAACAAGAAGGCCTACCTGGTTCTCAGTGTAAACCTCCACCAGATACATTTTCTCATTCTCCATATACAAACAATTTATCTTTGGTAACCATTATGTCTTCTACACTCTTTCCCGGGGCTATCATAGGGAATACCATTCCCTCTTCAAGCACGCAGGCCTCAAGCAGGCACGGGCCTGGCTCGTCAATCATCTGCTGTACGGCCTCTACAAGGTGCTCCCTGTCGCTTACCCTGAGGTACTTGATTCCGTAAGCCTCAGTGATTGCCTTGAAATCAGGATTCATAAGCCTTGTGAAGGAGTAGCGGGACTTCCAGAAAAGCTGCTGCCACTGGCGCACGTTGCCCAGCCAGTTGTTGTTCAGTACAACTATCTTAACGCCTGTGCCTTCCTGCATAATTGTACCCAGTTCCTGGATTGTCATCTGCAGGCCGCCGTCGCCAACGAACAGGCATACCTGGCGGTCAGGGCTGGCCACCTTGGCTCCAATGGCGGCCGGCAGGCCAAAGCCCATAGTTCCAAGGCCGCCGGATGTGATCAGGCTGCGCTTCTGGTTGAAACGGGAGTAGCGGGCGCCCAGCATCTGGTTCTGGCCCACGTCCGTGATGACTATGGCGGAATCCTTTACGACGTCAGCCACCGTGTTGATGACCTCGCCCATTGTGACAGGGCCTTCCGTAGGATGGATTTCCGGGTCGATGACCTCTTTGACCTCAGCCTCGCGGCACTTGGTGGCCACCATCTCCCATTCTGTATAGTCCGAAGACGGAACAAGTTCTGTAAGGCGCTCCAGCACTGCCTTTGCGTCGCCGTGGACGCCAAGGTCAACGCGGATGTTCTTGCCAATCTCCGCCTCGTCAATGTCTATGTGTATCTTGCGGGCCTGCTTTGCGTACTCTGACATCTTGCAGGTTACGCGGTCGTCAAAGCGCATTCCAATGGCTATGAGCAGGTCGCACTTCTGTGTCATTACGTTGGGGGCTATGTTGCCGTGCATTCCGGCCATTCCAATGAAATGCTTGTAGTTGGAAGGCAGGGCGCTGAGTCCCAGCAGCGTGGACGTGGCCGGGATTCCGGTCTTGTCCAGGAATGCCTTGAGGGCGTCCTCCGCGCCGGAAAGGGTTATTCCCTGGCCGTAAATGAGCAAAGGCCTGTCCGCGCGTGCAATCATTTCCGCGGCGGTCCTTACGTCCTTCTCCGGCATAGGCGGGCAAGGACGGTAGCTCCTGATTGATGTGCAGATGTCAAAATGATACTCCGCAAGGCCCACCTGGGCGTCCCTGGTTATATCCAGGAGCACAGGGCCGGGACGGCCGGAAGAGGCAATGTAGAAAGCCTTTGCCACGGCCGGGGCTATGTCCTGGGGACGGCGGATCTGGTAGCACCACTTGGTGACAGGGGTTGAAAGCCCAATCACGTCCGCCTCCTGGAACGCATCGGTTCCCAGCATATTGTTGCCCACCTGGCCGCTGATCACTACCACGGGGGTGGAATCTATCATTGCGTCAGCAATGCCGGTCATTACGTTGGTGGCTCCAGGGCCGGAGGTCACCAGCACCACGCCGGTCTTGCCGCTCACGCGCGCATATCCCTGCGCGGCGTGGATGGCGCCCTGCTCGTGGCGCACCAGAATGTGCCGGAAAGTGTCCTGATAGTCGTAAAGGGCGTCATATACGGGCATAATCTGTCCGCCGGGGTATCCCCAGATAACCTGGACGCCTACTTCCTTGAGGGCGCGCATAAGGATGTGCGATCCCTTGATCATTTTGTTTTCTTCTGCCATAATCAATCTTCTTCAATGAGGCGGATGCCTCCCTTGTCTGCCGAACTAACCATTGAGGCGTACGCCTTGAGGGCCTTTGAGACCTTGCGGTCCCTGCTGGCCGGGGTGTAAGCCTTATTTCCACGCGCAAGCTGCTGTGCGCGGCGCTTTTCAATTGTATCTTTATCCAGATTCACGGATATGCTCCTTGAAGGGATGTCAATTGTGATGACGTCTCCGTCCTCAACCAGGCCGATCACTCCGCCCGATGCGGCCTCCGGCGATACGTGGCCAATGCTCAGGCCCGATGTGCCGCCGCTGAAGCGTCCGTCGGTGATGAGCGCGCACTCCTTTCCAAGGTGCATTGACTTGATGTATGAGGTAGGATAGAGCATCTCCTGCATTCCGGGGCCGCCCTTGGGGCCTTCGTAACGGATGACTACTACGTCTCCGCTGACCACCTTGCCGCCCAGGATGCCGTCGCAGGCCTCTTCCTGGGAGTCGAACACCTTTGCGGGGCCGCTGAAGTGGAAGATGGACTCGTCCACGCCCGCGGTCTTCACAATGCAGCCGTCCTTTGCCAGGTTACCCTTGAGCACGGCAAGGCCGCCGTCCTTGGTGTAAGCGTGGGCCACGTCGCGGATGCAGCCATTTGCACGGTTAGTGTCAAAGCTGCTGAAGCGCGTGTCCTGCGAACCCATCTTTATGTTGAAGCGGCGCGCCGGGGCGCAGCTGTAAATATCCTTGGCTTCCGGGGAAACCTGGGCTCCGGTGATGCTGTATTTGCCGATGGCGTCGGCAAGGGTAAGGCCGTCCACCCGCTTCTGGGAGGCGTCCACCAGGCCGGCCTTATCCAGGCACTCCATAAGTGCCAGGATACCGCCGGCGCGGCCCACGTCTTCCACGTGGTACTTTGCCGTATTGGGGGCCACCTTGCACAGGCAAGGCACCTTGCGTGACAGGGCGTCGATATCGTCCATCGTAAAGTCCACGCCGGCCTCCGCCGCCACTGCAAGCAGGTGGAGCACCGTGTTTGTGGAGCCGCCCATAGCCACGTCAAGCGCCATAGCGTTCAGGAACGCCTGCTTGGTGGCTATGCTGCGGGGAAGGACGCTCTCGTCCCCTTCGTCGTAATATTTGTAAGTATTCTTCACTATAAGGCGCGCAGCCTCGCGGAAGAGCTCCGCCCTGCGCACGTGCGTTGCCAGCACCGTTCCGTTGCCCGGCAGGGCAAGGCCAATGGCCTCGGTGAGGCAGTTCATTGAATTTGCGGTGAACATTCCGGAGCAGCATCCGCAGCCCGGGCAGGCGGCGGCCTCTATCTCCGCAACGGCCGCATCGCTCATAGAAGGATCAGCGGACTTTACCATTGCGTCAATGAGGTCCAGCTTGGCCTCTCCGGCCACGCCGGCCTCCATAGGTCCTCCAGAAACAAAAACCGCCGGAATGTTCAGCCTCATTGCGGCCATCAGCATTCCAGGGGTAATCTTGTCGCAGTTGCTTATGCATACCAGCGCGTCCGCCTTATGGGCGTTACACATATATTCAACGCTGTCCGCTATCAGGTCGCGCGAAGGCAGGGAGTACAGCATACCGTCGTGCCCCATTGCTATTCCGTCGTCAATTGCAATTGTGTTGAACTCCGCCGCAAAGCAGCCCAGTTTCTCAATCTCTTCCTTGACCAGCTGTCCTGCATCGTGCAGATGGGTGTGTCCCGGAACAAACTGGGTGAAGGAATTTGCAATGGCAATGACCGGCTTTCCCATCTGGGAAGAATTCATTCCACAGGCCTTCCAGAGGGCCCTTGCCCCCGCCATCCTGCGGCCGGTAATTGTCTGCGCGCTTCTGTAAGTCTTTTTTTCCATAAATATGTATTAAAAAAAAAGCCTCTCTCAGTGTCTTGTCTGAGATGGGCTTCAACTTTAAAAATCTATAACGACATCCCAGACCTAGAGGCGAACCAGAAGGACCACAAGGACGAGGATAATAAGGGATGCGCTGATTATATTTGTCATATGGTAATCACTACTGGTTACAAATTTAAAGATTTTTATTTACAAACCAAATTTTTTCCGATATTTGCGCCGTTAAATAATCTTTTATGCTCTGACAGTAAACTAGAATGAAGAGATTTTTGTCGCTTTTGGCCGTATGCGCCATTTGCTGCACTCCTGTTTTCGCCCAGGAGGCAGACCCGGAAGGAAACGTTCCGCAAGTGTCTGTAATCGGAAGATTCGATTATCCTGTTATCCCTTATCTTTACACTCTTGTAGAGGGAAATCTCGGAGACCTTTTCTCCTACTCAATCAGCAATCATTGGGTCAGCGATGAACCTACCACCCCTGAACTTTACCAGAACACCTGGCGCGCAGACGTCCTGAACTGGTGTGACTGGGCCAACGTAAGCCTCAATCTGGGCAATTGGTCATTTACGGTGGGAAAGGACATTATTGCAATTGGATCTTTTGAAATTGACCAGTACGACTGGGACAGTTACTGGGAGATCAATTCTTCATTCTGGAACAACGCCCAGGTTTACCAGTGGGGAGGCAAACTCACTTACACCACCCCTTCGGAAGCCACCGCGTTCACTCTTCAGGCAACCTCTTCCCCTTTCAACTATAAACCTTTCGACAGCAAGCTTATGAGCTACGCCGCAATGTGGACCGGAGATTACGGCATCTACAGGTCCCTGTGGTCCGTGAACTTTATGCAGTACGGCTTTGGAAAGGGAGAGGACATAAAGATGTTCGCCAGCGGCAACCAGCTGGACGTAACTGACTGGCTCACCCTTGGAGCAGACTATATCCTTGGCCTGTACGAAGGCGCCAGCAGCCATACATTTGCGTTCAGCGCAGATTTCTTCCTCTCCGACCATTTCGAGCTCCTTGCAAAGGGAGGCTGCGAAGCCGGCGGAATGGAGGCATTTGAAATGCCGTACGAGCGCCTTTACGCCGGCGCGGCGCTGCAGTACTATCCCCTGGCTGACAGCCAGGACCTCAGGCTGCACGCCCTTGCCTGCTACGACAGCATAGAAGGCCCCCTCTTCAGCGGCGGCATCACATACAACTTTAACCTGACCAAACTTTTCACCCGTTAATTGCCACGATGACTCAGAACGACGTTATCATCAGGCTTCAGAATGTCTCAAAGGCATTCGGAGGCAAGCAAGTCCTTGACAATATCAGCCTGGATATCAAGAAAGGCGAATTCGTTACCCTGCTGGGCCCTTCCGGCTGCGGCAAGACCACTACCCTGCGCCTGATATCGGGCTTCACAACCCCCGATTCCGGCACCGTCTATATGGACGGCAAGGACATTTCCGGCATCCCGCCGTACAAGCGTCCCCTGAACACCGTGTTCCAGAGATATGCGCTTTTCCCCCACCTGGACGTATATGACAACATTGCCTTCGGCCTCAAGCTGGCCAAGGTTCCTGAGAAGGAGATTGAGCAGCGCGTGCGCAAGGTGCTCAAGATGGTGTCTATGACTGACTATGAAGACCGTGACGTGGAGTCCCTCTCCGGAGGCCAGCAGCAGCGCGTTGCAATTGCCCGCGCCCTTGTGAACCAGCCCAAGGTCCTCCTCCTTGACGAGCCCCTCTCTGCCCTTGACCACAAGATGCGCCAGGATATGCAGATAGAGCTCAAGGAGATGCACCAGAAGCTTGGCATCACCTTCATATATGTAACCCACGACCAGGAAGAGGCCCTCACCCTGTCCGACACCATCGTAGTAATGAACGAAGGCAAGATCCAGCAGATAGGCACCCCCGCGGACATCTACAACGAGCCCGTTAACTCCTTTGTGGCTGACTTCATTGGCGAGAGCAACATCCTTAACGGAACAATGATAGAGGACCGCAAGGTCAACTTCATAGGCCACGACTTCCCCTGCGTGGACGAAGGCTTCGGCACAAACAACCCCGTTGACGTGGTCATCCGTCCGGAGGACATCTACATTATGTCCCACACGGAGAACGCCCAGTTCACCGGCAAGGTTACGTCCTGCATCTTCAAGGGCGTCCACTATGAGATGCTGGTTGACACTGACAGCGGCTACGAGCTTATGATCCAGGACTACAACGCCTTTGAGCCCGGCTCCGAGGTTGGTATGATCATCAAGCCCGTGGACATCCAGGTAATGCGCAAGGAGCGCCTCTGCAACACCCTTGAGGGCGTTATGACGGACGACTCCCACGTAGAGTTCCTTGACGGCGAGTTCGAATGCGGCGCCAAGGCCGGCCTTGAAGAAGGCGACCCCGTAACCGTAGAGATTGCCTTTGACGCAGTAGAACTCCTTGACCACCAGGAGGAAGGACAGATCGCAGGAGAAGTCCACTCCATCCTGTACAAGGGAGACCACTACCACCTGATCATCCTCACGGAGAGCGGCGGTTACCTTTACGTGGACACCCAGGACATCTGGGACAAGGGAGACCTTGTAGGTATCACCATCAAGCCTTCTGACATTAAACTGAGCAAGAGAAATGACAATTAAAAGGTCCAGTTGGAGTATCCCCTACCTGATATTCCTGCTCATATTCGTGGTGCTGCCGCTGGTCCTGATTGCCATATACGCATTCCAGGACGGAGAAGGCGGCTTCACCTTTGAGAACATAGCCCGTTTCTTCACGGACCAGGATTCCCTGAGCACCTTTGCCCTGTCGCTTGAGGTTGCCATTGAGAACACGGCAATCTGCCTGCTCCTGGGCTACCCTGCGGCATATATCCTTGCACGCAAGGACCTCAACCGCAGCGCCGTTACGGTAATCCTGTTCATCCTCCCTATGTGGATCAACGCGCTTATGCGTACGCTTGCCACCGCAGAACTTTTCAACGTGATGGGCGTGACCCTTGGCAAGGGCACCCTGCTCTTTGGTATGGCATACGACTACCTGCCGTTTATGATCTACCCCATCTACAACACCCTCAACAAGATGGACAAGTCCTACTCCGAGGCAGCCGAGGACCTTGGCGCCACCCCCGGACAGGTCTTCCGCAAGGTTACTCTCCCGCTCTCTATGCCGGGCATAACCAGCGGCATTATGATGGTGTTTATGCCAACGGTAAGTACCTTTGCAATATCCGAGTTCCTCACCAACAACAAGATAAAGCTGTTTGGTACAATCATCCAGGAGAACATCAACTCCTCTATGTGGAACTACGGTGCCGCACTGGCCTTGATAATGCTTGTAATAATCGGTATCACCACCCTCTTCAATGACGAGGATGAAGCCGGCAAAGTCGAAGGAGGGCTCATCTAGATATGAAAAAGTTCTTTGCACAAGCCTATATCTGGTTCCTCCTGATCCTCCTTTACGCGCCTCTGGTATTCATAGGTATCTTCTCCTTTACTGAGTCCCGCGTAATGGGCAACTGGACAGGCTTCTCAACCAAGCTTTACTCCAACCTCTTCTCCGGAATGATGCAGGGAGACTCCGCCCTGATGGCCGCAGTCAAGAACACGCTTCTCATTGCGCTCATCGCCGCTGCAATCTCCACCCTTCTGGGCACCATTGCCGCCATTGGCATCTTCAACCTAAAGGGACGCAAGAAAGCCGGCATCCAGTTCCTGAACAACATCCCAATGATCAACCCTGACATCATCACCGGTGTATCATTGTTCCTGCTGTTCATATTCCTTGGCTTCAGCCAGGGCTACACCACCGTTGTGCTTGCGCATATCACGTTCTGCACCCCTTACGTGGTGCTCAACGTTATGCCCAAGCTCGCCCAGATGAACCCCAACACCTATGAGGCGGCCCTTGACCTTGGCGCCACCCCCGGACAGGCGCTCCGCAAGGTTATGATCCCCCAGCTGCGCCCCGGTATGGTCAGCGGATTCATTCTGGCCTTCACAATGTCCCTGGACGACTTTGCCGTGACCTTCTTCACCCGCGGAACCGTAGGCCTGGACACCCTGTCCACTTATATCTACACAGACGCGCGCAAGGGAGGCCTCACCCCGGAGCTCCGCCCTCTGATGACGCTCATCTTTGCAACCATACTCATCCTTCTGGTTATCATTAACATACGTCAGGCACGCCTGGCAAAGAAAGCCGCCGCAAAATGATAAAGAGAATCCTTTACTGGGCCCTCGCAGCCCTTATGCTCGTCTCCTGCGCCAATGACCGTTCCAAGATCCTCAAGGTCTACAACTGGTCCAGCTACATTGACGAGTCCGTGATCCCCGAGTTTGAGGAGTGGTATGAGGAGCAGACCGGAGAGAGCATCGAGGTCATCTACCAGACCTTCGACGTCAACGAGACAATGCTCTCCAAGATTGAGAAAGGCCACGAGGACTATGACGTGGTATGCCCTTCGGACTATATCATTGAGCGTATGCTCAACAGCGACCTTCTCCTCCCCCTGAGCTTCGACGACCTCCCGGAGGGGATGAACTACATTGACCAGAGCCGCTCCCCTTTCATTGAGGACGTATTCTGGAGCATCAACCCTGAGATCAACGCCAACCTGTACTCCGTTGCCTATATGTGGGGAACCACAGGCATCCTGTACAACGCCAAATACGTTTCTGACGAAGACGCCTCCACCCTTGCCATCCTCACCAACCCCAAGTACGCAGACAAGATCTTCATCAAGGACGCTCCGCGCGATGTCTACGGCCCCGTGCTCATCCACCTGAAACAGAAGGAGTTGAAGGCTGGCGAGATTTCCCTCGCGGACCTTATGGAGGACTCTTCCGACGAGTCCATAGCAATGGTCGAAGACTATATGAAGCAGGCCCGCGAGCTTGTCGCAGGCTGGGAGGCAGACTTCGGAAAGGAGCAGATGACCCAGGAGCGCGGCTACATCAACTTCACCTGGAGCGGTGATGCCGTATGGGCCATCGAGGAAGGAGCAGAAGTTGGTGTGGACCTCAAGTACGTTGTCCCCACCGAGGGCAGCACCGTATGGTTCGACGGCTGGGTCATCCCCAAATACGCCGTCAACGTAAAGGCCGCCACCTATTTCATTGACTTTATGTGCCGCCCGGACATTGCCATCCGCAATATGGAGGAAACCGGCTACGTCTCCGCAAACGGCGACATCTCCGTAATGGAATCCCAGATTGACGAGTCCTACGACCCCGTTGACCTCAGCTACTTCTTTGGCGAAGACGCCACCGAAGTCTGCGTCAACCCCGTCCTCTACCCTGACAAGTCCGTGATGGATATGTGCGTCCTTGAGCACGACTGGGGCGACAAGACAGAAAAACTCATCGCAATGTGGAGCCGCGTCAAAGGCAGCGACACCAACGCAATGACCGTAATAGTCATTTCCGTATTCATCCTTGGAATGCTGGCCCTTGGCCTCTACAACAAGTTCTTCAGCAAGAAAGCCAAGCGCCGCCGCGCCGCCCGCCGCCGCGCCCGCAACAAATAACAAACGCAGCAGCGTCCCCTAAACGTCATCCCCGGCCCCGCCCGGGGAT
>CACWLD010000003.1 GCA_902761655.1 uncultured Bacteroidia bacterium
GGACTTTGTTCTGCTGCTCCTGGGTCAATGAGGTGAACTTCTGGTACGGGTCGAAGTTAGGCTGGGCTATGAGCACGTCCAGGCTTCTGGACTGATCCTCCTGATAATTGTCATAGATGCGCTTTGAGAGCACCATAGGGCCGCCAAAAAGGACGATGCAGGCTACGGGAAGGAGAATCTTCCCTATGACCTTCATATCCTTGAAATAGCCGCCCAAAAGGAACAGCAGCAGGTAGAACAGGCTCAGGTTGCAGGCCCATATCCACAGGGAGCCGCCCAATGTGCCGGTATACTCGTACCACTGGATAAGCTTTGTCGTCCCGGCAAAGGCGTTGCCCAGGGTGAGCCAAGGCCAGGAAATCTCCGCCCCAAAATAGAACCTTTCCCAGGCAATCCACATAAAGGCCAGGAAAAGATGCGATATGAACGGGTGGAATTTCTTCTTGGAAAGACGATAGACAGCAAAAATAAGGGCCATCTGGAATGCGTTGGCGAGCGAAGCGAAGATTCCTCCACCCACAGTGGCGTTGCATACCCAGAAGGTAGTAGCCGCGTTCCACAGGACAAAGGCGCCGTAGTACCACCACCAGAAATGCCTGATGCCTTTGGCATCGGCAAGGACATCCATAAACAGCAGAGGGATGAAACCGACAAGGATGGCCGCACCTGCATAAGGGACCAGGAAAGGCACACTCATAAAAGCTGCGAACAGCAGCGTCAGCACTAGCATCCAGATTTTAACACTCTTCATAATTGCGGTCGTTTTTTGTAAACCTGTCCCACTTTTCCAGCAGGCGGGACATATCGTCGGGGATGGCCGCCTCAAAGCGGATCCATTCCCCTGTGGAGGGATGGACGAAGCCCAGCGTGCGGGCGTGAAGCGCCTGCCTCGGGCATTCCTTGAAGCAGTTGGCTATGAACTGCCTGTATTTGGCGTATATGGTACCTTTCCTTATCTCAGCCCCGCCGTACCTCTCGTCATTGAAAAGCGGGTGGCCTATGTGGCTCATATGGACCCTTATCTGATGGGTGCGGCCGGTTTCCAGGCGGCACTCCACGAATGTGACGAAGCCGTAGCGCTGAAGCACCCTGTAATGCGTCACCGCGTGCTTCCCCCTACCCTCTTCGCGGGCCACGCGGAAGCGGAGGCGGTCGTTGGGATCCCTTTCTATGGGAGCGTCCACCGTCCCCTGGTCCTCCTTGATATCGCCCCATACGATGGCGTTATAGCACCTTTCAATGCTGTGCTTGAAGAACTGGCCCGCCAGGTTCAGCTGGGCGTCTTCGTTCTTCGCCACCACCAGAAGGCCGCTGGTATCCTTGTCAATCCTGTGTAAAAGGACTCCCATATGGCCGTCACCGCCATCAGTTCCCTCAGGCATACCCAGATAGAAGGCCAGGGCGTTCACAAGCGTGCCGTCAAAGTTTCCGTGGCCAGGATGGACCACCATTCCGGCAGGCTTGTTCACTATCAGGAGGTCATCGTCCTCGTAAACTATGTCCAGGGGAATGTCCTGAGGAATGATATCAAGTCCGCGCCGGCGGTACGGCATTATGAAACGTATCAGGTCTCCCGGGCGCACTATCATATTGGCCTTGGCCGTCTTGTCCCCCAGTTTCACATAGCCCTCCTTTATGGCCATCTGCACTCGGTGACGCGAAGTGTCCTCCATATGGCTGACCATATATTTGTCTATGCGGACGGGGCTCTGGCCCTGGTCTACGGTGAGGCGGAAATGCTCGAACATTCCCTGTTCCTCGTCCAGCTCCAGTTCCTGTTCCTGCAGTTCAGTGTCGGGAAGGAACTCTTTCTCCATTACTGAGGGAGTTTGGACTCGTCAAGGGTGAAGAACAGCGAAACGTTTCCGCCCATTCCCAGCGGAGCGGAAGACGCTGCGGGAGTCTGGCGGAATACTACGGCGTTCAGGGAATCGGAATATGATTTGACGCTGTCGTCAAAAGTTACGCGTGCAACGTTCAGGGAATTGTCGTGTACGGCGTCTACCGCCCTTGCGTATTTCATTCCTATGACATTGGGCACAAGTGTCTGGTTGTCAGAGGGGTTGAGTCCAACCACCAGGTCAACTTCCGCTCCACTGTCTATTGAGGTTCCGGAAGGGATGTCCCTGCCGTGATACTGCTGCTTGAGCACGTTGTTGGTGGCCATATCGTTCACGTAGATAAGGTTGCCAAGGGTAAGGCCCCTGGAAGACAGTTCCGCCTTGGCCTGGCGCATTGAATAGCCCACAAGGTTGGGCATTGAAACCTGCTTTGCCATTGTGGCGTTTATGGTCAGGCGTATCATCCTGTTCTTCTTTACGCGGCTGCCGGCGGCGGGATTCTGGCTGTATACGGCACCCTTGTCCATCCTGCGGATGTACACGGAGTCCGTAACCTCCACCCTCACGCCTTCCTGCTCTGCGATCCTGGCCGCATCCTCCACTGAAAGCGTGGTGAAGTCAGGAACAAGAATCTCTTTATTGTGATTTGTCAAGAATGCAAGCCCGAAGGTTACCAGGCCCAACAGCAGCAAAACGTAAACTACCGCCCATATCAGGTTCTTAACTATCCAGTTGCCCATAATTCTCTGTTATATAAGTTTCTAAATAAATCCTTTCACCATAATGACGATGCCGCATACAAGCAGCACCGCGCCTGACAGTTTGCTGAGCTTCACTATCGTCTCCTTTCCCAGGCGATGGTGCAGATGCCCGAAGAGCAGGATGATCAGCGTCCAGAACAGGGCTTCTCCGGCGAAAACGCCAAGAGAGAGGGGTACAAGGTCCCAGCCCCTGGCCTCCAGCCCAAAGAAGGTGCATACAGTAAAGTCATACAGTATGGACCCGGGGTTGGTGAGTATTATCAGCGCCACTTCCCAGAACGCAGCCCACCCGCTGGCAGTGCGCTCCCTGTATTTGGAATAGGGATCGCTGAGCATCATCATCACGCCAAGGGCAATGACTACGCATCCGCCAATGATGGCTACCAGCAATTTGTGTTCCTCAAGAAAGCCTTTGATGAACGCCAGGGCTATGAAACTCAGGGTTGCATAGACCGTGTCCATTACGGCGCAGCCCAATGCGGCCTTTGTTCCGGTTCCCTTTCCGTAGGACAGGGTTTTCTGCATTACCGTGAGCAACACAGGACCGATAGGCGCCGCCAGGCAGATACCTACCAGGACAGACTTGAGTACATCTACTGACATATCTTGCAAATATAGCAATTTGCAGGGGTAACAACAATATCAACTTTCTGGTCCCAGGGCTGTACAGGGACTTCTTCTACAAACTGATGATTCCTGCACACTCCCACCTTTGGACAGGACAGCGTTGGCAGCAGCCTGTCATAAAAACCGCCACCGCGTCCCAGGCGGTTGCCTTTGGCATCGAATGCCATCCCCGGCACTATCACCAGGTCTATTTTCTCTGCCACCGGTGCATCTTGGGATGGCTCCATTATGCCGCGATATCCCGGTGCAAGGTCATCAGGTATGTATTCCCTGATTTCCAGGGTCTCTCCGGCAACTTTTGGAAGATACAGTTTCTTGTGGCCGTACCACCGCCGTGCAAAAGCGTGGGTGTCCACCTCGGATGCCATTGACCAATACAACAGCACGTTTTCCGCCGCCCTGAACTCCGGCAGCGCCTCCACCTGTTCCCAGATGCTCACGTCCTGTGTCACATCCGCAACGGACCCGCGTATCTTCCCGCGCAATTGTCTCTTATTCCTTTTTATGCACATATCCAGGCAAATATACAAATTTCCTACCTCTTTGGTTTGTATCCGAGAGGTGGGAAGTGGGTGTAGGGAATGAAAAAAGGACCGGCTTTTTGAACCGGTCCTTTGAATATGTTGATAGGTTTACACTACATAGGTGGCCTTCCACCGCCCATCATGCCGCCACCCATAGGCATTCCACCGCCCATCATGCCGCCGCCCTGGAAGCCGCCGCCTCCACGGTTGCCGCCACGTCCACCGCCGCGGTTGCCGCGTCCGAAGGTTCCGAAACGGAAGGTAAGGGATACGATCACGTAACGTCCGAGCGCAAGGCTGCGGCTCTCTGTACGCCTGTTACCGCTGATTGACTCATTGAAAGTCTTGGTCTGGTTAAGAAGGTCGTAACCGCGGATTGCAAGGGTTGCGTTATTGTTGAAGATCAACTTGGTGATCTCAGTGTTGACAATGAAGTTTGCAGGCTGGTTGGTGGTATATCCAATGTACCAGTTGTATGTTCCGTCTGCGGTAAGTCCAAGTCCTGTGTTAGGCTCGTTCCAGGTTACGTTCAGGGAAACTGAGTTGTTCCAGGTGGTCGGTGAACTGTTCAAGCTCTCGTAAGTAGACTTAGGCATACTTACCCTTGTACGTCCGCCAACTGTAGCCTCGAAGTAATCCAGACGGTAGGTGATACGCAGGTTCTCGTTGAAGCTCAGGTTCTGGTTCTTGTTGTCCTTGAAGTAATCGTTGAAGTTCTTTGTAGGATTGTCTCCGAAGTAGTCGCTGTGGAAGAGCTCATAGTCGAACTCCTTGGCCTCGTTGAAGTAACCTGTCATATCTATGCTGGCCACACCAAGGTAAGAGTGGGACTCGGAGTAGTTCATACTCAAGTTGTTGTTGATCCTGAAGTTGGACTTTCCTATAGGAGTGTTGATCATCCAGGAGAGGCTTCCGTTCCAGGAAGGAGAGGCATTGATAGGGAAGCTGTACTGTACGCTGGCGTTATCCATCCAGGTTGCGTTCACGATAGGGTTCTGGTTGACTGAACCGTTGGCGGAAAGCCTTGTGGAGAAGAACGTGGTCCTGTTGGTATAGCCGATCTCAGTCCTGAAGTTATGGTTGAAGTAAGAGGTCAGGTAAGGGTTACCGAGTGACATCCTGGTAGGGTTGGTGTTGTCCATAACAGGCATCAACTGGTTGGTTGAAGGCTGGTTGGAACGTCCGGTATAATTGATCCTCAAGTTGGCGTTCTCGCCAAGGTCAGCCCTGATGGATGCGTTAGGAGCCCAGTTCATTGCGTTATCGGTGTACTGCTTGCCGTTGGTCTCGTTGAAGATGTTCCTAGGCATAATGGAAGCTCCAACCTGGGCGTTCATACCCTCGCTCTGGTACATCACGTTGGCTCCGATCTGCTGCTGGATGGTACGGTTGATGATCTTGTTGGAGTAAACCTCATCATAAACCTCACCGTTCCTGTTGTAAATAAGGTTGTCCAGGCTGAAAGCGTTCTGGTCATACAGGCCGCTGTTGAAGGTGTCCTTTGAGGAATTGCTCCTGCTCCAGTTGTATGAGTAGTTTCCTGAGAGGTAGAAGTTGTTACCCATTGGCTCTACGTACTCGATACGAGCTCCTGCGGAAGCGTTGGTGGACTTGTTCTCGTTCCTCTGGTTCACATAGTTCTTGTTCATTATGGAACCTACATACATATTTGTGAGGGACTGGGTGAAGGACTCGGAGTTGTTGGTTCCGTAGTTCCAGTTGAGGTTTACGGAGAGTGTACGTCCCGGGATGAGGATCCTCTGGCGATATACGAAACGGCCGCTGGTGCTGATGTTGTCTCCGTTGGAGATGTTGCTGGACCATCCGTCGTTGGTCAGGCCCCTCAGGCTGTGCTCAGAGCTGTTGAGTGAAGATGACACGCTGCCAGTCTTGTTGAAACGGATCTGAGGCTCGAATACGATGTTAGCGCTGTCAGAGAACTTGTGTGTCATTCTCACGCCGATGCTGTGTCCGCCGTTGTTGCTTGTTCCCTTGGAGTTTGTCCAGTTGGTAACCTGTGAACCGTCGGTCTGGGTTACGTAAGAGGTGGACATTGATCCGGTAAGGGAATTGGAACCGTTGTATGAATAGTTGGAGGAAAGCTCCATCTTGTTGTCCAGAAGGTCGAAAGCTCCGTTGAGACCGGCCATATAGGAAGTGGTGAGGCCACCGCCCATTCCGCCGCCGCCACCGCCGGGGCCGCCGAAACCGCCGCCGCCGAAGCCGCCGCCACGTCCGCCCATTCCGCCGCCGCCGGCGTTGCTGGCGTTAAGGATGAGGCTTATCTGGCTGTTGGACTTGAAGTTTCCTATCATTGCGTTGGACTGGAAACGGAAAGCGTCGTTCTGTGCAAGTGCGCCAAGCTTATCCTGGGCGGCAACTTCTGCACTGATCTTCTCGCCCTTCATATCGTGTCCGCCTCCGAGCATAACGTTGGCAAAGATTCCGTTCATCATTGACTGCTGTACGGTAAGGTCGATAACCGTCTCTTCCTGACCGTCGTCAATTCCGGAGAACTCTGCCTGCTCTGATTTCTTCTTGATAACCTTCACTTTCTCCACCATCTTGGCAGGGATGTTCTGGGATGCAAGCTGAGGGTCGTCAAGGAAGAATGTCTTTCCATCAATGTAAATCCTGGTAACGGTCTCTCCGTTGGCGGTGATGGAACCGTCTGAATTCACCTCGAGGCCAGGAAGCTTTGCGAGGAGGTTCTGGAGCATATCGTTGTCCGTAACCAGGAAGGAAGAGGCGTTGTACTCAACCGTATCCTTCTTTACGACGATAGGGTTGGCGACATCTGATACCACGGCTGCGTCAAGCATTTCGGAATCCTCTTCCAGCTTGATCTCGCCAAGGGCTACTGACTCTCCCTTTACGGTAATCTCCTTGGAGTATGTCTTATAACCCATAAGTTCCACCTTGAAGGTGTAGGTGCCGTCCTTTACGGACTCAATGTTCACCGCACCCTTGGCGTCGCTGATGGAATACTTGTAAACTGATTCTGATCCCTCAGGGGTGATGGAAGCGGTTGCATATCCTACAGGGTCACCTGTTGCCGCCTCTTTGAGGGTTGCTGTAATGTTTTGTGCGAAAGACTGCGCCGCAGCAGTGAGAGATACTGCAATTACAAGCGCGATTCTGAGTAATTTGTTCATATAAATGATTCTGATTATTCAAGTCAACGGTCTTTAGACAATACAGACCGCCCAAAGTTTAATCAGTTCTTATAAATATTTAATTATTTTTTAATCCTTGAAGGGTTGGCCTCCACGAATTTCTCCCAGGAAGAGGAAGATGATGCTCCGGACAGCGGAGAAGAGAGCTGGTAATAATGGCACATCGCTATTGCCAAAGCGTCCGTAGCGTCATAGAATTCAGGCTGGATGTCTATCTTCAATGTTTTCTCTACAATCATTGCAACTTGCTCCTTGGAGGCCGCGCCATTGCCGCAGATGGCAATCTTGGCCTTGCGCGGAGCGTACTCCGTCACCGGGATGCCGCGGCCGGCGGCGGCCACAATGGCCGCGCCCTGCGCGCGTCCCAGCTTGAATATGACCTGCGCGTTCTTTGCATAGAACGGCGACTCGATGGCCATATCGTCGGGATGATATTGATCGCACAAGGCTCCCACCTTGGCGCTGATGGCGGCAAGCTTGGAATAGGCGTCCTTCTCCTTGCGGAGGTCGACGACGCCCATATCCAGGAACTGCGGCTTCCCGGACCCATTTACAGAAATGATCCCGAAACCCAGTATGTTGGTTCCGGGATCTATTCCTAATATGGTCCTTTGCTTAATCAATTACGTCGAATCCTGTGTAAGGACGGAGGACTTCAGGTATGACAATGCCGTTCTCCGTCTGGTTGTCCTCGAGGAGGGCGGCCACTACGCGCGGCAGAGCCAGTGAACTTCCGTTCAGGGTATGGCAGAGGGCTGCCTTTCCTGACTCGTCCCTGTAGCGCAGGTGCAGGCGGTTGGCCTGATAGCTCTCGAAGTTGGATACTGAAGAAATCTCCAGCCACCTCTGCTGTGCGGCGCTCCAAAGCTCAAAGTCATAGGTAATGGCGGAAGTGAAGCTCATATCCCCGCCGCAAAGACGGAGGATGCGGTACTTAAGACCCAGCTTGTTGACAATACCTTCTACGTGGGCCACCATCTGGTCAAGTGCTGCATAACTGTCCTCAGGGCGCTCGATCCTTACAATCTCCACCTTGTCAAACTGATGCAGACGGTTGAGTCCGCGCACGTCCTTGCCATAGGAACCGGCCTCGCGGCGGAAGCAAGGGGTGTATGCAGTAATCTTCTGGGGAAGGTCTGTGTTCTGGAGGATCTCATCCCTATAGATGTTGGTCAGGGGGACTTCTGCGGTAGGTACCAGATAGAAGTCGTCCAGGCCGCAGTAGTACATCTGGGCCTCCTTGTCAGGAAGCTGTCCGGTTCCGAAACCGGAAGCCGCGTTTACAACTACAGGAGGTTCAGTCTCCTGATAGCCGGCAGCGGTATTGCAATCCAGGAAGAAGTTGATGAGAGCCCTCTGGAGCTTTGCTCCCTTTCCCTTGTAAACAGGGAATCCGGCTCCGGTGATCTTCACTCCCAGGTCGAAGTCAATGATGTCATACTTCTTGGCGAGTTCCCAGTGAGGGAGAGCGTTCTCCGGAAGGTTCACCTCCGGACCGCCCATCTTTACAACCAGGTTGTCCTCAGCGCCCTTTCCTTCAGGAACAAGGTCACAGGGGAGGTTGGGAAGAAGGACTATCTTGGCGTTCATATCCTTCTCAGCCTGATCAAGGCGGGCTATCATATCGTTGTATTTCTCCTTCATTCCGGCGACTTCAGCCTTAGCCTTTTCGGCCTCTTCCTTCTGGCCCTGTTTCATAAACATTCCAATGCGGGATGCCATCTGGTTCTGGGCAGACTTGAGGGCGTCGCTTTCTGTCTGGAGGGACCTGCGTAGTGTATCCAGGTCCAAAATCTCGGCAACTATTGCCTTGGCGTCGAAATTCTTCTTTGCCAGTTTTGCCACAACCATCTCGGGGTTGTCGCGTAAAGTCTTGAGTGTGAGCATATAACTTTTTTAAAAAAGGGACCTACACTATTCCCGAAGTGCAAGTCCCTTTATTGTCCGATAAACAAACCCCCGGGTTTAGTTCTCAAAAGGAATAACCGATACTACGTAAGATTTGTTCTCTCTTTTCTTTGTGAATTTAACAGTTCCGTCGATAAGAGCGTAAAGGGTGTGGTCTTTGCCCATACCTACGTTCTTGTCCGGATTGTGAACCGTACCTCTCTGGCGGACGATGATATTTCCAGCCTTAACGACCTCGCCACCGAATTTCTTGAGTCCCAAACGTTTGCTCTGGGATTCACGACCGTTCTTTGAACTTGATTGACCTTTCTTGTGTGCCATAATTCAATCTGTTTTTACCGTTAAACGATTTCGTTAATCTGAATCTTGGAAAGTTTCTGACGGTGACCGTTCAGTTTCTGGAAGCCCTTGCGACGGATCTTCTTGAAAACGAGCACCTTGTCTGCCCTTGCACTGTCATCGAGCACGGTTGCCTTGACAACTGCGCCGTCAAGATAAGGAGTACCTACTTTAACGCCCTCGTCATTTCCAACGAGAAGCACTTTTCCGAACTCCACTGATTCACCTTTGGCCTGAGGAAGCCTCTGAACAAAGATCTCATTACCAGCCTCAACTTTAAACTGCTGGCCTGCGATGTCTACTACTGCGTACATCTCTAGTAAAACTTTTTTAAGTTTAAACCGTAAGCGTCTGATATCCAATCAGCTCTTTTTCAATGGCTTAGCGGTCATGCAATATTTTAAGGACTGCAAATTTAGAAGAATTATTCCAAACCGCAAAATATTTTTCCCAAAATACCTAGCCCACAAGGCGGAAATAGCGTTTTTTAACCCAGTACTCGAACAGCGGATCTATAATGTGGGGAATGTCCTCCGCATCAAAGGTCACTATCTCCTTCTTTATGAGGGCATCCTTAAGCCTCTTGACATTTGCCGATGAGCTGAGCGCATAGCGGCGCACCACCTCCGCTGAACTGAACTTGGTACAGCCCTCCGCCACTGCCTTGAGCAGGGAAACCTGGAACGTGGTCAGGTCAGCCATCATTCCCAGGAAGCGCGGCTCGTGGATGGAGATGAGCATCTCCAGTGCGTCCATCATCACGGACTCCATTATATAACCCCTTGAAAGATGGTCGCATATGGCCGCGAAATGGATAAGATAATGGACGTTCCCCTTGAACAGGCGGCAGGCGCCAAGCATAAGTTCCGGATCCACCACCTTTCCCGTTACCATAAAGCCTTTGGATACATAATCCTTGAGTTCTTTCTCGTCAATCTCGGAAGGCACGAATATCTCCACAAGACGGTAGAAGAAGCGCCTTTCAGTGAATATCTCCTTCATTGCGTTCAACTGGGAGCCCATAAACACAAAGCAGCACTGCTTGCGGCCGTAGTTCCCGGATTCTCGCATCACGGATTCGAATATCTTGAAGAATTCGTCCGCATCCGGGGCAAAGGAAAGGTTCTGGAACTCCTTGAGGACTATGTACAGCTGCCTCTCTCCCCCGGCGGTCATCTTGTATGGGAGACGCAGCATTGCCTGGATGTCATCCTTGTCAATGTCCCAGTTCAGCGAGACAATCCTGTCCGAATCAGCGAACACCTTCTGGTCGAACACGAAATGCGTTCCCTGAAGATGGTCTTCCACCGCGCGGGTGTATTCTCCGGGGGTGTTGGCGCAGGTGCGGATTACTGCATCGCCAAGGCGAAGCAGGAATTCCTGCACCGTGCGCACGTCCAGGAGGGACACCTCCGCAACCACATAGTTGCGGTGCAGCATCTTCATCTGATACAGTGACTGCTGCAGGAGGGACATCTTGCCGCTCTTGGCCGGCGCTATAAGGGCTACGTTCTCGCCCTGGGAAAGGAAGTTGGATATGATGGTGACGTCTTTGCGGCGGCCCACGAAATTCTTCCCGGTGACATATTTATAATAAATGAAAGGGCTGTCCATATCTGATTGGTTTAGGACCGCAAATATAACAAAAATGTTTCTTAATAAAATTTTGTTTTTTAGGAAAAATCCTTACCTTTGCACGCTCAAAAATAAAAGGAGGTGATTTAAAGGATGATTATAGTACCTATCAAAGAAGGCGAGAACATAGAGAGAGCTCTTAAGAAGTTCAAGAGGAAATTCGAGAAGACCGGCGCTATCCGTGAGCTCCGCGCACGCAAGAATTTTGAGAAGCCTTCAGAGAAGAAGCGTGCGGCAAAGATGAAAGCCATCTACGTACAGCACCTCCAGCTTGAGGATGAATAATTGACAATCCTTACAATAAAAAAAGTAGCCGTTTCAAGCGGCTACTTTTTTTATTCTCTGCACCGTGCTCTCGTATAGTGCCGTTTTCTCCTTGATGTGGTTCTTGACCATCTGGACAAATGGATTGCCTTCGAAATCCGATCCGCGGACCTGTTCGAAATCCTTCAGGCGGGTCTCCTGGTCCCCGTCCTCCCCGAAACTGGTCATAAAACTCAGTGAGAATTCTTTCTTGGCGTCCTCGTATAGGAGGTTGTCCAGTCCTACCACCGCCTCTTTCCATCTGGTGATCAGATCAAGTACATCCTTTGGCGATACATTGTCCAGGGATACTCCGTAATACTTTCGGATGATGTCGTAGGCCCAGGTCCACTCATATGAATAGTACTCCGAGTATATCATTGAGAAGAACTCGTCCAGGGCGTCGACTCCGGACACCACCCCTTCCTCCACCTGGTCAAGGAACGGATCCAAAGCGTTCTTTGGGCAGATGAGTCCGGAGACGTCAACCCAGCTGCCAAGGCCTATCTCGCTGTCAGGACGCAGGTCCTTGAGCAGTTCCTCCCAGGTCTCCGCCTTGGATTTCCCTATCCTGGAAACCAGCGAGTTGCCCAGGAACTTGTCCAGGATGATGGAATAGTAGTTGAGTCCCTTGTTCAGGGAAGAGGAGCGGATCCATCCGCCCTGATACGGATACTCCGCTATGTCCGGGCCAAAAGAGCGGCGCAGAGAACGCAGTATCTCTATTCCCTTGAGCACCTTTTGCATTGTGTAGGGGCTCAATATGTTGAAGTTGATGTAATCCAGTTTGTCCGGGTCCTTGCGCTTGTCCCTCCGGGGCCATTTCATAGCATCCCTGATGGTTCCCACACTCTTGATGTTGGCGCCTGGGGCTATATAGCTGGACGCCTTGTCCTCAAGGAGGTAGGAATACGGAAGGTTTGACGTATCCATATGTGCTGTATGGCGACCCATCACCAGGGAGAATGCGCCCACCTTGGCAGGCCACAGGACATATGAATCGGATGCGGTCTTGGCTCCCCTCTCCAGTATGCCCTGATGGATTGGACCCAGCTTGTACATATGGTTGCTCTGGTTGGATCCGGATCCGGCGTTCATAAAGGAGAACATACCCGCTATAAGAAGCGTGGACTTATGATGGGTAACGGTATAGGGACCGGCGAAAATGGCGCAGGCCTCTCCGTTCTCCTCGTGGCAGTTGCTGAAGAACAGCGAGTCCGATGCCGAATAGGAATGGCCCATTATACAGGCCTGGCCTATGAAGCAGCGTTCAAGGGTCACGTTGTCATCCACGCTGGAGCCGCTCCCGATGATGAAATCGTCAGCAATGACGCCTTCGCCTATATGCACAGGAGCCGATGCGTTGGAATTGATGCTTCCGTTCTTCAGGCGGCTGGCGCCCTCTATTACGCAGTTGTCACCTATCTTTACGTTGCGTATTGTTCCGGTATCCATTATGGTAACGTTGTCGCCAATTGTTCCGAAATCCGCCTTCACGCTCTCTACGTACTCTCCTATGAGCGCCTTGATCTTGTCCACAAGGGCGGGACGGTAACGGTAAAGCGCCAGGATATAGGCCTGCTGGGCGGACAGTCGGTCATAGAACGGGACTTCCCTGCCGCCGGTCTCATTAAGGACCGCGGCCTCCACCCCGTTTCCAAAGGAAGTGACGCCGTCAACTATAATGCTGTCAATGTTGCCTATGAACGAATTGTTCCCTATATGGTAATTGGCTATGTAATTGCCCACATCCTCTATGCAGGTATTGTTGCCAACCTGCACGTTATGAAGCGTGGTGTTGTAGAGTCCGGAATGTTTGTGGATGCCTCCGGGAAGGTCGAAGCCAACCTCGAACACGCCCAGGCGGATATCGCCGGAGAAGCGGCTTAACCTGACGTACTTGGGATTGAAACCGTCCGCTACAAGTACGCGGTCCCAGTCTTCTGCACTGCATCCCTGGCTTTTGAGCTGCTCGATTTCCTGTGCGGTAAGCTGTCTGTATTCCATATATTTCAAGCGTTTATGAGGCAAAGATAGCATCTTTTGCTATATTTGCCTTGTTATATCAACCATAAAATGAATTTCAAGAACATACTCAGCAAATATGGAGCCTACGTGGCCGCCGTCATCCTTTTTTTAGCCCTCGGATATATCTATTGCTCTCCCCAGCTAAAAGGCAAGGTCCTCTATGCCGGAGACCAGCAGAATTTCACGGGAGCGGTGCACGAATCCCAGGTCTACCACGACGTAACCGGAGACTACACTTTCTGGAACGGCGCTATGTTCAGCGGAATGCCCAACTACCAGATAGGCGGCGGATACTATTCCTCCTCCGCCCTTCTGCAGCCCATCAACTCATTCATACACAGGCCCCAAAGCCCCGCCTGGATCATTTTCCTCTACTTCCTGTGCTTTTTCATATGCCTTCGCTGCTTTGACGTGGACAAATGGCTGAGCATTGCCGGAGCCATAGCCATAGGCCTGTCGTCCTACTTCCTTGTCATAATTGGCGCCGGGCATCTCACAAAGACAATGACGATTGCCGCCACCGCAGTTGTCCTGGGCGGCTTCAACCTTATATTCAGCAAGAAAAAATACATCCTGGGAGCCATCCTCACAATGGTTTTCGTGGCCGGAGGAGCCACCAAGCATCCCCAGATGTTCTACTATTACTTTATGCTCATAGCCCTGATGTGGGTTGTGCAGCTCATTTTCCACATCAAGGAGAAGAAGGGCCGCGATATGATCATTGGCACCGCCGTATTCGTCGTGGCCGTAGGCCTTGGACTTGGCGCCAACAGCGCCGATGTCTTCGCTAATGCGGAATACACACGCGAAACTATGCGCGGCGGCCACTCGGACCTTGTCAAGACCTCCGGTTCCCAGGAATCCTCCGAGAAGGGCCTGGACATTGAATACGCCACCCAATGGAGCTACGGCATAGACGAATCCCTTTCCTTCATCATCCCCGGTGCGATGGGCGGTGCAAGTTCAATGAACGTGGGCCGCGATTCGGACCTCTACAAGACCCTTGTCTCCAAAGGAGCTTCTCCTTCCGATGCCGCCATCTTCTGCGAGTCCGCCCCAATGTACTGGGGAGAGCAGTCCTTCACCGCAGGAAACGTCTATATGGGAGCCATCGTATGCTTCCTGTTCCTGCTGGGCTGCCTGATAGTCCCCGGGCCTCACAAATGGGGCCTCCTGATAGGCACGCTGTTCTCCGTGATGCTTGCCTGGGGCCACAATTTTATGTGGCTCACGCGCCTGTTCTTCAACTTCTTCCCAATGTACAACAAGTTCAGGGCGGTGTCTTCCATCCTCATCGTGGCGGAAGTGGCAATGCCGCTGCTGGGCTTCCTTGCAGTCAGGGAGATAATGCTTGGGAAGGTTGAAAAGAAAAAACTGCAGAAAAGCCTGCTTTGGGCAGGAGGAGTCACAGGAGGCCTCTGCCTGCTGCTGGCTCTCCTGGGGGGAAGCATCTTCAGCTTCAGTTCGTCCTATGACGCATCCTGGGCCTCATCCTTCCCTGACTGGCTTTACACCGCAATAATAGACCAGAGGGCCACTATGCTCAGGGCGGATTCCCTGCGCTCTTTCGCATTCATCGCAGCCGGCACCTTCACCATCTGGCTTTACTCCAAGGGCAAATTAAAGAACGGCCTGCTTGCCGCAATACTCGGAGTATTGGTGCTGCTGGATATGTGGCCTGTGGACAAGAGGTATTTCAACGACTCCAACTTCGTGACCAAAGTCCAGAATATGTCCTCATTTGAGATGCTCCCTTACGAGCAGTCCATCCTTCAGGACCCGGAGCCTCATTTCAGGGTTCTCAACCTTACCACCAACACATACAATGACGCCAGGACCTCCTACTATCTGGAATCCATAGGCGGATACAGCGCCGCCAAGCTGCGCCGCTACCAGGACCTCATTGACGAGCACCTCTCCAAGATGCATATGCCCGTGATCAATATGCTCAACACCAAGTACATAATATCAACGGACGAAGAAGGCGCCGCCAAACCATACTACAACCCCAATGCATTGGGTCACGCCTGGTTCGTATCCCAGGTCAACGTAGTGGACAATGCCAACCAGGAAAGCGACGCCCTGAACATTGTGGACCTCAAGGAGGTTGCCGTGGTCGACAAGGAATTCGCTTCTGCGGTGAAGAACCTCACCCCGGGGATTGCAGAGGACGCAGAGATCACGCTTACCAAGTACTCTCCAAAGAGCATTGACTATACCGTAAAGAGTTCCCAGGACGGAACCGTGGTATTCTCTGAGATCTACTATCCTTACGGATGGAAGGCCACCCTTGACGGGCAGAAGGCAGATTACTTCCGCGCAGACTACCTTCTCAGGGCAATGAACGTCCCGGCCGGAGAGCACACCATCAACTTCACCTTCGACCCCGACAGCGTACGCAAGGGCAATACGCTTGCCGTAATATGCATAATACTGATATATCTGGCAATAGCCCTGGCGGCAGCGTTAGGAATATGGAAGGCAGTCCGCAAAAAGTAGTTATAGTAGGCCCCGCATACCCCTACAGGGGCGGAATAGCCGCTTTCAGCGAACGGCTTGCAGCCGAGTTCGCCGCGTGCGGCAGCAAGGTACAACTGATTACTTTCACGCTCCAATACCCTTCCTTCCTGTTCCCCGGCAAGACCCAGTATTCTGACGGTCCCGCCCCGCAGGGGCTGGATATCAGCAGGATGCTCAATTCCTGCAATCCGTTCAACTGGATAAGCACCGGACGAAAACTGAGCAAGATGAAGGCGGACATAATCATCTTTGCTTTCTGGATGCCTTTTATGGGCCCTGCGCTGGGTACTGTCGCCCGTATGGCCAGGAAATCCGGAGCCAGACGTATAGGCTTGGTACACAACCTTATACCTCACGAGCACAAGCCAGGAGACAAGATATTCAGCAAGTACTTCTGCAATTCCGTGGACGGATTCGTCACTATGTCCGATTCCGTATTGCAGGACATCCGCAGCTTTGCCCCTGACAAGCCTTCGGCAATGTGCCCCCATCCTCTGTATGACCATTACGGCACCCCGGTATCAAGGGAAGAGGCCCTTGAGACACTCGGGCTTGAGAAGGATTCCCGCTATCTGCTGTTCTTTGGCTTGATCAGGGATTACAAGGGGCTCGACTGGCTTCTTGAAGCCTTCGCAGACCCGCGTATGAAGCAATTCCCAGACCTTAAGCTCATAGTTGCCGGAGAGTTCTATTCCAACCCCGAGAAATACCTTGAAGCGGCCAGGGCATTGGGAGACAGGGTGATCATCCGCCCGGACTTCATTCCAGACGATATGGTACGCTACTATTTCTGCGCCGCCGATCTCATAGTGCAGCCTTACAAGACCGCCACCCAGAGCGGCATCACCCAAATCGCATATCATTTTGAAAAGCCTATGCTCGTGACACGCGTAGGCGGTCTGCCGGAAATAGTTCCAGACGGGGTGGCAGGCTATGTGACGGAGCCCAAGGTAGAATCCATAGCCGATGCGCTGGTGCGTTTTGCCGCTGAAAAGCCGGATTTCTCACAAGGCGTCGCCTCCCAGAAACAGAAATATTCCTGGAAGAAGATGGCAGAGGCTATAGAATCCCTCTAACCCAAGATCTTACGGAAAAGTTCGGGAGCCTGGGCATCGGAATACTTGCTCAGGAACACCTCCCTTGAGTATGCGTTGAATCGTGGCACGGGGACCTTTGAGAGGTCCTTTATGCGCTGGATGAACTCCCAGGCGGAATTGCAGCGGCCGCCAGCCCGGTCAAAGTCCAGGTCATATCCTTCCCAGGCCTCGTCCGTTGCCAGGATGTTCTTTCCGAACATAAGGGACTCGCAGGTCTTGACCTTCATTCCACTGCCCTTGAAGATTGGGATGACCATTATGTCCGCCTGGATGAAATACGGCTCCAGCTGAGGCGCGTCAGTGATTATCTCTATGTCCGGATCCAGCCAGTCCTTGCCAACTAACTTGAGCTTGTCCATACCCTTGCCCACTATCTTAAGGGAGATGTCCACATTGTGGTAGACTTCACGGACGAACCATTCCACACCCTGCACGTTGGCCGGGAAGAATGAGCCCAGGAAGACGCAGAGCGGCTTTGAAGGGATGTTGCCCAAAGGATAGATATCCTTGGCGTAACGGTCCTTGAACATTACCGGGGCTATGAAGTCAGCGCCACGGCCATAGTGCTTGGCAAGAAAGTCCGAATCCCTTTTGGTAAGGGTCACAATGGCATCGGCCACACGGCAGCAGTAGGTGTCGTTGTGGCGGGCACAGCTGAGCACCACCCTGCGGCCAAGGAGCCATTTAGGGAGCTTGGCGTCAAAGAATACCGTCTCAATATTGTGGAAGAAGCAGATGATCTTGCCCTTATAGCCTGCGTGACGGGCCCTACGGCCTATTATGCCAAAGACACTGCGGTCAATCCACAGGTAGTCGTAATCCATAGCCTTGTCCACAATGGCGGCGGTCCTCTTTGGGGTAAGCCCAAAGAAGTAGTTCCTCAGGAAAAACCAGGCGCCCACCAGGCGGCTCTTTTTCTTGGCCTTCTCGTCGTGAATGTATATGACTTCCACGTTCTCCTTTCCAAGGACTTCCTCCAAGGCCTCCAGGTTTCTCCGGCTCACCACTTCCCCGCCTTCGAGGATGTTCTTGGCCCGCTTGTACCTTATGAACAACAGTTTTGGCATAGTACGCTCCTTATCTGAATATCTTTCTGTACAGGGTGGTCATTATCCTGTCTGCGACGGAATTGACAGCCTCAAGCGCCTTTGGGAAGCGGCTGCGCTTCCTGCGCCAGTACTTGTAGGCATCCACCCTTATTATCTTGTTGGCCGGGAACAGCTTAATGGGTTCCAGGCCCAGCTTTTCCATATGGCCCTGCAGTTTTTCGTCCACCCGGGCAAACTCATCGGCATTGAACATATCCCTTGGCAGGTCAAGAAGGTAGCTCTTTGCCATCAGGCGTATCCTGTTACGGTAGAATCCGTCCAGGAATGCCTTCCGCTCCGGAGACAGTCCCTCGCGGGGATAGTTCTCGTAGAAGCCAAGGATGTTCTCTGTTACCCTTCCCAGCTGGTCAAGGCTGCGGGCAAGCACCTTGGGATCCATTGTCTGCCCTTCCCTGTCCAGGTTGTACTGGTACAGGTTGGTGTCAAAAAACACTATGTCACGGGCATAGAAAAGAGGATATACATCCCATTCCAGGTCCGTGTAGGAACACCCCTCCGTCTGGCGGTAACCGTTCTGCACCAGCAACTGTGTCCTGTAGGCAAGCGAGTGCATAAGGAAGAAACGGATATAACCGTCTGAAAGCACCTGGTCCAGAGGATAAGTCTTTCCGTATTCGTACGGTTCCTTGCCGTAAAGGTTATACTTGGCCAGTTCCTTGACGCCCTTTGGATGGATCTGGGTGAAATGCGTCACCACCATATCGGCGTCAGTGCCTGACAGTTCGCGAAGGAACTTGGCAAGGGCGGCAGGGGCAAACCAGTCATCGGCATCCAGAATCTTCACATATTTGCCGCGCGCCTGCGGCAGGGCGGCGTTGATTGTGGATCCGTAGTTGCCGTTGGGCTTGTCAATGACCCTGATGCAGTCAGGGTTGGCATCCCGGTACTTCAGGGCAACCTGCAGGGTATTGTCCTTGCTCCCGTCGTTAACCACAATGGCTTCGAAGTCCGCCTGCGCGCCGGATTCCAGCAGGGAATCCAGACAGCGCGGCAGCAACTGCGCCATATTGTAAGACGGAATTATTATTGACAGCGTTTTCTCCATTTGTATATGGCTTTTACAACGGCTACCGGACAATACTTGTCCACCAAATACTCCATCTTAGTGGTAAAATTAATATTTTTATTCAACAAAACCTTGCCTTTTATCTCGGGAAACTCTTTTCTCCACTTGTCAAGGCCTTCTCCCTTCCTGAGAAGCGGTCTCATATAGAACATACAGTAAAGCTTCAGAGCCACCAGTTGGGAGGCATATCTTTCCAGTTCTCCGTGCTTGGCAAGGAACCCCTCCACCTGGCGCGCGTTGGCGCAGGCGCCGTCAAAACGTCCTTCCACAGAACTTGCTGAAGGAGAATTGGTTATGGACGAAGCATTGGTCCGCCAGTGATACAAAGGTTTGTCAACACAGTAGATACTCCGGCAATGATATGCCAGCTGAACCATCAGGGCGTGGTCTTCTCCCTGATTGAACCTCGGGAATTCAATTCCCTTGGAGTAAACCTCACGTTTTATCATAAAACGCCATACGGACTCCATCTCCCCAACAGCTATCATATCTTTCAAGATGAAATCCCGGCAGTTTTCTCCTGTATGGCTGTATTTTGTGGGCGCAGGCTCATTGTCCCGGAACCAGCCGCAGACAACGCCATCCGAATCATAGGCTGCAGCCTCCCTGTACATACGCTCCAGCATATCCGGCTCCATCCAGTCATCGCTGTCGCAATGCGCTATGTACACGCCCTGGGCAAGCTCCAGGCCGCTCTTTCGCGCGGCGGGCAGGCCTTGGTTTTGTGACTTGTCCACAAACTTCACGGCATCTGCGCGTTCAGGGAACTCCTTCATTATCTTTCGGACAACCTCCATTGATCCGTCCGGGGTGCAATCGTTAACAAAAATAAACTCCACCTCTTCAAGAGTCTGGGCGAACAGGCTCCTGACGCATTCCCCTATGAACTTCTCCACATTGTAAACGGGGACTATGACACTTACCAGCGGTTTCATTTCTTACGGTTGAACATTTTGGATATGCCGTGGATGCCCAGGATCTTTGTCAGATGGCCCATACGCTCCATTAACGTAAACCTCCCGTCAAAGAAGAAAGGCAGGTTCACCTCCGGGTAAAAGTCCAGATAGTATCTGCGCAGGAGCTGCAGCGCGGAGAACTTTGCCCAGCACTTGAGGTGCCTTGCGGCGCGCGCGTACTTTTGCGCCAGCCCTTTGCTTTCTATGAAAGAAAGGGCGAGCGCGGCGTTTGCGCGCACCTGCTCCACCTTGGGAAGCGAATCCCCTGCGGAACTGATGCTGTCCGGGGAGTAGTTGTAATTATAAAGGCATTCGTCCACGAATCCCCAGTTGCGGCAGTTGTACGCAAGCTGGGTTATGAGGGCGGTATCTTCGCACATATTGGCCTGCGGCCAGGTTATACCAGCCTCATAGGCTTTGCGGGTTACCAGCTTGTTGAGCAGATAATGGTGTATGTCCAGATAAAGAAGCGACTCCAGCAGGTCTTCAGTATGGTTCAGGTCCGGGAAGGGCTCCGAGTGGTCCGGATAAACCCTTCGCATTCCGCAGATTACCATATCCAGATTTTCTGCCGATGCCTTGGCGTAAAGCGCGGCGTACATTCCCTTTTCCGGCCAGTCATCGCTGTCGCAGTGTATGATGTAATCACCCGATGACGCCTCAACTCCCCTGCGTCGGCTGTACGCCTGGCCCCTGTTGACTTCATTGTGAAGTATCTTCACCTGGCCGCGGCGCTGAGGATACTCCTCCAGCACCCTCTCCAATATTTCCATTGAACGGTCCGTGCTGCAGTCGTCCACGAAGACATATTCTATGTCCTCCAGGGTCTGGCCAAACAGGCTGCGAGCGCACCGTTCAATGTACTTCTCAACCTTATAGACCAGGACTATGACGCTGACAGCCGGCATATAACTATTTAAGGTCCAATACTTTTTCTACTATCGGGGCCATATCGTAGTATTTGTACTCCGCAAGACGGCCTCCAAAGACAACGTTCTTTTCCTTGTCCGCCAGTTCCTTGTACTGCTTGTAAATCCTGGAGTTCTTCTCATCGTTCACAGGATAGAACGGCTCCATACCTTCGCTCCACTCACAGGGGTACTCCCTGGAAATGACGGTCTTGGGACGGGCGTATACGGCGTCGCCGAACAGCTCGAAATGCTTGTGCTCTATGATTCGCGTGAAAGGTTCGGCCTTGGATGTGTAATTGACCACGGCGTTGCCCTGGAAATTGGGGGTGTCAAGGATTTCTGTCTGCAGGCTCACGGTGCGGTAATCCAATTTGCCGAAGCGGAAACCGTAGAACTCGTCTATCCTGCCTGTGAAGACAATGCTGTCCGCGAGGCTCTCCCAATATTCCCTGTCCGCGAAGAAATCCGCCCCGGTGCGGCACTCGACGCCTTCCAGCAGGGCATCGATCAACTTGTTGTATCCCCCTATGGGCACACCCTGATAGGTGTCGTTGAAGTAATTGTTATTGTATACGTACCTGACCGGGAGGCGCTTGATTATGAACGCAGGAAGGTCGCGGCAATCGCGTCCCCATTGCTTCTGGGTATATTCCTTTACAAGTTTCTCATAGATGTCGCGGCCCACCAGGCTCACGGCCTGCTCCTCCAGGTTCCTGGGCTCTCCCCGCACTTCCCGCTTCTGTTCGCGGATTATGGCTTCCGCCTGGGCGGGAGTGGTAACACCCCACATCTGGTGGAACGTGTTCATATTGAACGGCAGGTTGTACAGTTCTCCGTTGTAATTGGCCAGCGGGCAGTTTATGAAATTGTTGAAAGGGACCAGGGAATTGACAAAGTCCCACACCTTCTTGTTGCTGGTATGGAAAATGTGCGGGCCGTACGTATGCACGTTAATGCCCTCAATATTGTCACAATAGAGGTTTCCGCCAGGATGCGGCCTTCGGTCTATTACAAGGCATTTCTTGCCTTCCTTATTGGCCTTCCAGGCGCTCAGGGCGCCGTACAGGCCCGATCCCACAATAAGGACGTCAAATATCTCTTTATTTCTTTCCATACAGCTTGAATGTCCTGTCCAGCATTCTCCAGTCAATGCCAAAAATCTTATAAAACCACTTGTGCAGGAGTCCGCCCTGGTATTCCGCTTCCGTCCAGGAGTTGGCGTAGTGATGAATACTGTGGGTGTTTGCCGTTATATGATAACGCGTTCCGTTCTCTGGATCAGAAGGATGGGCTCCGAACCAGTCCAGCGGGAGTACACAGAACTTTGACGGATCCGGATCGAACTCCGAGAGACTTTCTATAGGTGTCCACTGGTACTTCTTGCGAAGATGCTCTCCCATTACTATGGGCATTGGCGTCATCGCCCTCTCCCCATTATCCTGGACAAAGGCCCTGCCTTCATAATACTCCATCGCATCCTTTACCCAGGCAGTGCCTTTCTCCGCTCCAAAGGCCGCCAGTTCCACGCTGGTAGGAACGGCCTCGCTGCATACGAAGTATGGCAGATTGAGGAACTTGTTGAAAGAGCGTATCACCTCAACATCGCTGTCAAGGTATATTCCGCCATAGTTGTAAACGGCGTAGAAACGGATGTAATCCGCCACAAAGGCGTATTTCTTTGCCTCGAACGCCTGCTTAGTCCACAGGGTCGAGTTCACGTCAAACCTGTTTGTATCCCAGAGAATTATCTCGTAGTCCGGAAGGTACTTCTTCCAGGAATCTATGCAGAACTGGATCTTCTTGGGATACGGGTCTCCGCTGAGCCAGCACAGGTGGATTATTTTAGGTATCATATCTCTTTATTCTTTTTCTGCTTGCCGTACAGCTTGAAGCGCCTGTCGTCAAATTTCCAGTTGATCCCGGTGATCCAGTAATACAGCTTATGCAACGGACCGCCCACGTAAACATCGGAGGTCCAGGCGTTTGCAAAATGATGGATACAGCGTGTATTACGGGTTACGTGATAGTGAAGCTTTTCGTTCTCGTCCATAGGATGGGCGTTGAACCAGTCCATTGGGAAAACGCACAGTTTGGAAGGATCCGGATTGAACTCTGACTTCCTTTCGATATGCTCGATGCTGTATTTTTGCTCAAAGAACGTCCGGAGGACACGCGGCATCGGTTCTATATCCATCTCCCCGTCCTCCTTTATAAAATTGCGCCCCTCATAATAATGCATTGCATATTCAACCCACTCCAATCCTTTTTCCGCTCCGAAAGCTGCCAGCTCTATGCCGCCCAGCCCCGCTTCCGCGCCTACGAAATAGGGCAGGTCCAGCAGGTCGTCAAATGGCCTGATGGCCTCCACATCGCTGTCCAGATATATTCCGCCATAGTTATACACGGCATACAGGCGGATGTAATCAGCCACAAAGGCATACTTCTTTGCCTCGAACGCCTGCTTTGTCCACGGTATGGAGTTCACGTCAAACCTGGAGGTATCCCAGAGCATCACCTCGTAGTCCGGAAGGACCTTTTTCCAGGAATCTATACAGTACTGTATTTTTTCCGGGTATGGGTCTCCGCTGAGCCAGCACAGGTGGATTATCTTTGGTATCATATCTTTAATCTTTTATCAAACCCGTAATGGTAAGCATCCTCCTCACAAAGGAGCGCATACCATATTCAGACGCATACAACAAACCTCCA
This sequence comes from uncultured Bacteroidia bacterium, assembly GCA_902761655.1. GTDB lineage: Bacteria > Bacteroidota > Bacteroidia > Bacteroidales > UBA932 > Cryptobacteroides. The sequence continues at coordinate 23,511 of CACWLD010000003.1, forward strand.
AGGACAAGAGTACAGCCTATGAACACAATCAAGGCGTACAATAAAAAGTTCCAGATTCCGGAGGCAGGATCTATTGTCATCACTCCGCAAAGGGCCCTGACGGCAAAGAATGCCACGGCACCGGCAAGCAGATGTTTGGCATACAGGACCACATATATCCACACAGGTTCCTTGAGGCCCCTGGTGAAAAGGAAATACGGTTTCCAGGTGAATATTATTATCAACTGACTGATTATCACGCCCAAGAGGATTCCGTGCAGTCCATAGAAGTATCCCAGCCCAATGGAGAATCCCAGATTCAGGACGGCCTCCACAAGAGGAGCCCATATATCCTGGAACATACCATAGGAATTGATGAAGGTATCCACCACCGCCCTCATTGAGCCAAGGAAGAATATGACTATTATGAGCAGCAGCGTGGTCTTGTCAAGCAGGTACTCCGCCCCCAGCCATACGCTGATGAACGGATCCGCAAGGAACCAGATGCATATGCTGGACACCATCACCGCAAGGAAGCGGGAAGAGAACAGTTCCTTGAACACTTTAAGTATGAGAGGCTTGTTTCCTTCAGCAACCATATTGCCCACGCTTCCTCCCAGGCCGGCGAACATAGCGCCCATCAGATAACCAAGGTTGTTGGTGATTATCATATAGTTGCCATACAGTGCCACCAGCGTCAGCGAGGCATAGGCATAGATAATGATAGGGCTTGTCTGGGAAAGGACAAAGCCTCCAATCTTGTGGAAGAACATTTGCTTGACCTTGGTGACCACATCCGGGAACTTGTGCCTCAGCTCTCCCGGGCTCTCCACGTTCTCCTTGAGATAAGGATAATCCTTGTAGATGACCCTGTTAAGGAAGTACGATGCCGTAATGGCGAAAGCCACCTCAAGCGCCAGCCACCACACATAAGGATGGGGCAGGAACTTTACCGCGATGGCCTGGGCCACCAGCTTGAAGATGGCTACAAGGCGGAAACTGAACTGTATCTTGTATTCCTTCTGGTCCGCCGACAGCAGGATTTGCTTGTAATTGACAAAGTAACTGAGGAGGGAACTGAAAAGCAATACGGCGTAGGTTGCGTAAGCGTACCACATTGGCAGTTCCATCTTGGAGAAAATCCTTGGGAAGAAGCACATTAGCACCGCGCTTCCTATGATTATGAACCAGGCGATCTTCCTGTACAGCCAGCCCTGGAGGGCTACTATCTCCTTGATTGTCTGCCTGTCTTCCTGGAAGATTGGCTTGTATAGGGTCACCGATATGGCGGCGCCTATTCCCAGCTCCGCAATGTTCAGGAAGCCCAACAGGCTGGCCGCCGTGCTGTTGAGGCCAAGGACCTCTGTTCCAAGATAATCCAGGAAAATTTTCCTGGAGAAGAAGCCCACCAGCAGGGATATGAACTGGAGCAGCACGGCAACCGTACTGTTCCTTATGCTGTTCCAAGTCCTGGAATATCCTCCGCCAGCTTGCATAGATTAGTTATAATTTGCTAATATAATAAAAAATACGCGTTTTTGTAACTCAATCTATTTTGCTATATTTGCCGACACATCCCGCGGGCGTGTTGTAATTGGTAGCCAAGCTAGACTTAGGATCTAGTGCCTAGTGCGTATGGGTTCGAGTCCCTTCGCCCGCACACCGCTCAGCCCGGCCTCTGTGGCCGGGTTTTCGCGTTTACGGGCGAAGGGACTTAAACTATACGGGGGCGCTTCGCTCCCCCGACACCCCCTGGCCTCCGCTGCTTCAACTTTCTATTGAAAGTCTCGCTGACGCTCCGGCCGGCGCCTGATGGCGCCTTCGGCCCGTCCCGGACCTCCAACCCACCATTTCGTTCACCAGACACCCCCTCTCCTGTACAAAAAGTCTCCAAGACCTTGTTTAGTACACCAAACAGCCTTCTGGTGTACGGAACTATTTCGTTATTTTACTATCTTTGAAGGAGCAGGGTATAATTTAGTCCAGACCCTTTTGTAAGATTCTTTTTATTTCCTTATTTATCTTAAAACAAATGAGATTCAATTTAATAATAATATTAGGACTTATATATTCTTCGGCAGTTTTTGCGCAAGAGGACTAACACCTGAAAGGCAAAGCAATTGATATTTCTTATTATACTCTCCAAGGCAGAAATGATGATAATTTAACTATTTTCTTAGATGGTTATAAGTTGAAAAGCAATGAAAAGGAGATGATTGGAAAACACTGCCAGAAATTCAATTTCAAGTTTCTTAATGACAGCACAGTATATATCAAAAGTAAGTTTGTCTATTACATTGACGGAACAATTTACAGGGGTAGAAAGCGTCAGGATAAACTAAAAGATGATATGACCATATTAGAAGTATTATCTCAGAAAGAAGCAAAGGATAAGCTTGGCATTAGAGCACGATATGGCCTAATCCATATGGAAGCCAAATAATAAAAAACTCCCAAAAGAAGCCTCCGTATAATGGGGTTGTATTTACTTTAAGACTAACAGGTTTTATAGGAGAAACTATCTTCCTCCCCGATGGTCAATTAATTCCGAGGTCTGCTTATACAGCCAATCGTTGAAGGCAGATATTTTATCCAACGCATCCAGGAAGGTTAGATAGTTGTCAATATAGTCGCACAAAACACTGTTGAAAGCCAGGCCGATGCCTGGCTTTCGCGTTTCGTGCCTTGGGCGAAGGGACTCCGTCCCGTATACGTTACCCCTTCCCCAAACCCCTTCCCTCGGGGAAGGGGCTCGGCGGCAGAAGCCGCCGGTGTCGGCTTTCAGCCTCCGATAATTATGGGTCGTATGCAAAAAGGGGGTCATTTGCACACGGGTGGGTGAAAAAGAGGTCTCCGTGTGCAAAAAGGTTCCGAAACCCGATTTGGTACACGAGAGGGGGCTCTGGCGTACCAAATTCTATTTTTACCTATCTTTGAGGAGTATTTTTCTATATGGGCAAGTCGTTATTTACTAAACACTCTTATCGCAAGAAAAAGGCTCTGCGCGATGAGTTGGCAAAACAGATTATTGCAGAACACAATATAGATGAAAGAGAGGCTTTTCTGTCTTGTTTAGGACAGAGGGGTGTCGCCAAGTATGAATTGGCCCGTCACCCAAAAGGTACAAAGGCAAAAGGTCTGCGTAAGGATTATGATTGTTTGAGAGTAGCTGATTACAGGCGCAGGTTTGGACAAATTGAGGAAAGAAGTTCACGGTTCAGGCGCTTACGTCGTCACGGAAAGCACGCTGCCCGCCTACGGTCAAAACGTGAACTTGATTCTTAGTCTCCCTGTTAAAGGTCTACTCCTAAACAAAAAAAGAAGCCGCTTCAATTGCGAAGCGGCTTCTTTTTTAATAGTTCTTGGCGTTGATTTCGAAGTAGGATTGAGGGTGGGCGCAGACGGGACAGATGTCCGGGGCGGCGGTGCCCACTACGATATGTCCGCAGTTGCGGCACTCCCATACCTTAACCTCACTCTTGGCAAAGACGGCGGCTGTCTCAACGTTCTTGAGCAGGGCGCGGTAGCGCTCCTCGTGCTCCTTCTCTATGGCGCCCACCATACGGAACTTGGCGGCCAGCTCCGGGAAGCCTTCAGCTTCCGCGGTCTTGGCGAAGCCTTCGTACATATCGGTCCACTCATAGTTCTCGCCATCGGCAGCGGCTGCGAGGTTCTGGGCGGTGTCTCCTATGCCGTTGAGTTCCTTGAACCAGAGTTTGGCGTGCTCCTTCTCGTTGTCTGCGGTCTTGAGGAAGAGGGCGGCGATTTGCTCAAAGCCGTCCTTCTTGGCCTTTGATGCGAAATAAGTGTATTTGTTTCTTGCCTGGGATTCTCCTGCGAATGCTTCCAGGAGGTTCTTCTCAGTCTGTGTTCCGGAATACTTGTTGCTCATAATGTATACTGTTTATTAGTTTCTCTACAAATTTATAAATTTGTCCGGGTAATGGTGCAGGATTTTTAGGCACTTACAGTTAATTAATAGAAAAGATTCCTTTGTTAATTAAAGAAGACCAGATATACAACCAGTATGCAGCCCGTTTGCTCGCAGTGTGTATGCGTTATACGGGGGAGCGGAGCGCAGCGGAGGATGTGCTCCACGACTCTTTCATAAGCATATTCAAGAGTCTGGGACGTTTTGATTTCAGAGGGGAGAAGGCCTTGTACGCCTGGATGCGCAAGATTGCGGTGAACAAGAGCCTTGACTGGCTCAGGAACCGCGCCCGTGACCCCATACCGCTGGAAGACGGGCGCATCCCGGACTATGCGGACGAAAGCGGGCCGGAGTCCGGGGATGTGGCCAGGATCCCAATGGATGTGCTCACAAAGATGATTACCGAACTTCCGGAGGGATACAGGACAATATTCAACCTGTTCTGCATAGAAGGCTGGTCACACGCGCAGATAGCAAAGAAACTGGGAATAAAAGAGAACTCGTCAAGTTCACAATATAAGAGGGCAAGAGCCCTGTTGGCAAAGAAAATAAAAGATTATCTCAATGAACAGGAAAAATAACAGCACTTGGACCGATGAACTCCGTTCCGCATTCGAGAATGCGGAGATGAGTCCGTCAGAAGGCAGCTGGGAGCGTCTCCAGGCTGACCTTGGCAAGCGCCGCGCCGCAGCCTGGCTCCCGTACGCCGGCCTTGCGACGGCACTTGCGGCCGCCGTGCTGGGCGTCTTCCTGTTCACCAGGAAAGGCCCCCAGCAGGGCGTAACCGTAATCGAGAGCCCGCAAGGCGGCGTAGTGGCCCAGGCCCCTGAAGCCGCGCCAAAGGCATCGGCGGAGCCTCAACTTGAAATCCCATCGACGCAGGAAGCCACTGCGCCCAAGGCTGCCGCAAAGCCAAAGGCCGAAGCCGCGGCGCTAAAGGCCGAAACTCCAGTGAGCGTAGCGCCCGCCATACCTGAAGAGGAGGCCACGCATCGTGAGGAAACCTCCATTAAAGACGAGGCTCCCCATCGTGAAGAAATCACAGTTGAAGAAAGCACTGCCATTAACGCAGACCCGTTCAGGGAGGACTACTCCAACGGGCATCCCGTGACCCTTGAAAGGAAAAAAGAGCGAAGGAAATTGAGCGTATCCCTTTCCGGAGGAGGCCTTGGAGGCAACCAGGGAAGCATCTCCACCCCTATGGTGAGCTACCCTTCCACGGTCCTTATGACCAAAAGCGACGGCGAATACATTTCCGATGGTCCCAACAGGGTGATGGACATCTCCGAACTGATTGAACATCAGGTACCTGTCAAACTGGGCGTAAACCTGGACATACCCGTGGGCAAAAAAATGTACATAGGAAGCGGAGTTGAATACTCCTGCCTCAGGTCTTCGGTTGCCGGAGAGAAACAGACCCTGCACTGGCTGGGCGTGCCTCTCAACTTCAAATACCGCATAGCACAGGGCCGTGCCCTGGCGGCCGGCATTGGAGCCGGGGCCACTGTGGAAACCTGCCTTGACGCCTCCCTGCTGGGGCGCGAATACAAGGAAAATGCCCAGTTCTCCGCAAGGGTTTTCGCAGACCTTCGCGTCCCTCTCACTCCGGTCCTGAGCCTTTACGCCTGCCCTGAACTGTCATATTACTTTACCCAGACCAACCTGCCAACGTACCGTTCCGGAAAACCCCTTGCCTTTGGGGTGACCGCCGGCCTGGCCATAGACCTGTAAAATGACACATATGAGATTCTCCAGATACATAATACTCCTCTTAATTGCCGCAGCCGCATTCAGCTGCACTCCGGACCTGGGGATGAAGGAAGCCCAGATATGGGGTGATACATCGAAAGGCAATTACAGTTCCGCGGGCAATTCCCAGGACAAGACCCTTTATGGATTCTGCCTCAAGAACTTTGACCTGGACAGGGACGGGGCCCTTTCTGCAAAGGAACTGTCCGCAGTCTCTGTGATAGACTGCTCCGGACAGGGCCTGTACGATATGACCGGCCTGGGTAATTTCTCCAACCTGGACACCCTGAGATGCGACCACAACAATATCAGGGAACTGGATCTGTCACAGAACGAGAGACTCCGTTTCCTGGACTGTTCTTATAATTTCCTTGAGAAACTGGACGTCAGCGCCACCAGCATCTCAACGCTTTACTGCTATCCTATGACGGATGCCGCAGGCAACAATCTGCTTAAGTACCTGTTCGTTTCCCGCGACCAGAACATCAACGGCGTCACAAACGGCCGTGACACATCCAAGGGCGGAAAGCGCATCCCGGACGAGACTACAATAATATCCGTACCGACGTCCAAGGACGGCGATACGGATACCCAAAAGACTGTCCAGACTCCCTAAAGGCTTACTGTAACAGCTTTACCGTTATAGTTGACGGTCTGTCCCTTTACGGTGTTTCCGTCTATGTACATAATGCGGAAAGTGCGGTTCTGGAGCATTCCGGGGAACGATCCCTTACGTGCGCCAATGGTGAGCTTGCGGCCCTTGAGGGTGAAATCTATGGTTGAATAGACTCCGTTCTCGTAGTTATAGTTGTCACCTTCGTCCTCATATAGGGTGAAGTTGCCCTTAGGTCCGGCATATACGCAAATTACAAGGTCATCCCAAGGTTTTTCAGATGTATACTGCACGTCTGGGCCTATGGGGACTATGGAGCCCTCGCGCACGAATACCGGGCAATGGTCTATTGAAGCGTCTACGGTAACGTTGGCTCCTCCATTGTACAGCTTGTTGGTGGCAAAGTCATACCACTTGTTTCCGGCAGGAAGATAAACTTCCATCTCCTTCTTCTCAGTCCAGTCCGGAGCCTCATCGTACCAGGCGCGCCTTTCCGGCATATACATAGCCTGGGTGACAGGAGCAACCAGCAGCGAACGGCCGAACATAAACTCGTCGTTCATATCCCAAACGTTCTTGTCTGCGGCGTAATCCATAATGAGGGCGCGCATAAAACTGTCGTTGTTGGAGGTTACCTGCCAGGATGTGCTGTAGATATAAGGCATAAGCGCATAGCGCATCTTGATGGCTTTCTCGATGGCGTCGTAGATTGGCTCTCCCTTCTTGCCGAACTCCCATATCTCGCGGCGGGAGGTCTCTCCGTGGCTACGCATCATAGGGGTGAACAGGCCGAACTGCAGCCAGCGGACATACAGTTCCTGGAAACCGGGGTTCTCGTGGCAGGTCTGGGCCGCTCCCCTCCTGTTGTAACCTCCGGGGAAGAATCCTCCGATGTCAGCATTCACGTGAGGGCTTCCCGTAAGGGTGAAGTTGAGGCAGAGAGGAATCTGGTGGCGGAAATCGTCCCAGGTGGACTGGGTGTCGCCGCTCCAGGTGTTGGCGCCAATCCTCTGCTGTCCCATAAATGAGGAACGGGTCAGGATGAAGACGCGCCTGTCATTGGAAAGGGCGCGCTGATGGTCGTATACGCCTTCGGCAGTCATTATGGGGAAGATGTTGCGCACGCTGCGGAAGGATCCCATTGCAGTCATCTGGTCGAAGTCTCCCTCGCGGTAGGTATGGTCAGGGTCAGTGGAGTCCATCCACCAGGCGTCGATGCCCATATTGTAGAGGCGGAGGAGGTTGTCCCAGTAAATGTCGCGGGCCTCTGCGCTGTAAACGTCATAGCACTGGACTCCGGAAGGATAGTCCCTGCGCGGAGGCCAGGAGGAGAGGCCGCTTGCAGGCCAGGTCTCGAACTCCAGAAGGAGGTCTTTCTCCTTGAGCTGGCGGTATGGCTTGGTCATAGGGCCGAAGGACTGCCATATGGAGATTGACATATGGGCGTTCATCTCGTGAACCTGGTCGACCATATCCTGCGGCCTGGGGAAGAGTTCGTTCAGGAACTCCATTGCGTTCCAGGTGTAGTTGGTCCCCCAGTACTGCCAGTCCTGGATGATGCCGTCAAGAGGCACGCCGGCAGCGCGGTAACCCTTGACAACGTCAAGGAGCTCCTGCTGGCTCTTGTAACGCTCGCGGCTCTGATGGTAGCCGTATGTCCACAGAGGCATCATAGGAACCTTTCCGGTTAGCTCGCGTACGGAAGCTATTACGCCGTCCGCATTGCCTCCATAGATGAAGTAATAGTCAATGTCTTCAGCCACCTGAGAGGAAAGGCTCAGGATGGTGCCGTCATCCGCAATCTTGGTTGGGGAATAGTTGTCCCAGAATACTCCGTAGCCCTTTATGGACTGGAAAAAGTTCTGGAAATCCTCCAGGTTTGACTGGATCATTTCCCTGTTCTCCCCCCTAAGGGACATCTTTCCGTTCTGGAGCATTCCCAGGCCGTAGATGGGCTCGTCCGGGTCCAGCGCCCAGCTCTGGCTGATCTCCCAGGCGCCTTTGTCAAGGCCTTCCGTGATGGCCTTGAAAGAGGAGGCGCCCTCCTTGAGGAGGACCTTGCCCTTGGAATCCGTGAAAACTATTGTACCGTCTGCACCAACGGTTGCCTTTACTTCCGGCTTGCTCACCTTTGCCTGCGGAGCCATCACTACGCTCACGCTTGGCTTTGTGCGGAACTTGCCGTCAGCAGATTTCTGAACCCGTACTATCCTTGGAGAATAGTACGTAACCTTTACCTCCTGCGCAAAGCCGCTTGCGCAGAGCAATCCCAGAAGCAGGGATACCAGTATCTTTTTCATAAATTTCATAAATATGTGGTTTTGGTGTTATCCTTCTATGCTGGAATCCTTGAGTCCAAGGAAATACAGCAGGCCGTCAAGGCCAATGGTGGAGATAGACTGCTTTGCAGTTGCCATCACCTTTGGCTTGGCGTGGTATGCTATGCCCAGACCGGCCAGGTTGAGCATAGGGAGGTCGTTGGCGCCGTCGCCCACGGCAACAGCCTGCGCCAGGTCTATTCCCTCGAACTGGCAGAGCAGGCGCAGGAGCTCGGCCTTGCGGCGGCCGTCCACAACCTCTCCCAGATACTTTCCGGTAAGCTTGCCGTCCTTGATCTCCAGGTCATTGGCGTAGACGTAGTCAAAGCCGAACCTCTGCTGGAGGTATTTGCCAAAGTATGTGAATCCTCCGGACAGGATGGCGGTCTTGTATCCAACCCTCTTGAGGATTGTCATCATCCTCTCAAGGCCCTCGTTGTAAGGCAGGTTGCGGGCGATGTCCTCCATTACGCTCACGTCAAGGCCCTCCAGGAGCGCTACGCGGCGGGTGAAGCTCTCCGTGAAGTCAATCTCGCCGCGCATAGCGCTGGCGGTGATCTCCTTCACCTTGTCGCCCACGCCGGCGCGCGCCGCCAGCTCATCTATGCACTCCGTGCCGATGAGCGTGGAATCCATATCGAAGCAGATGAGCCTGCGCGCGCGGCGGAAAAGATCGTCCTTCTGGAAGGAGAAATCCAAGCCTCCGCGGCTTGAGACGGCCAGCAGGTCAGCCTGAACGGAATGCCTCTCTTCAGAGGTGAGCATTCCGCGGATGGAGAACTCTATGGCCGATTTTGCAGTATTGGCATCCACCTCGAGGGCCATTCGGCCTGTGAGGCGCTTGATGGCGTCAATATTGAGCCCGTGGCGGAAGATTACGTTTGAAACGTCCGCAATCTGGCGGGCGCTGATAGTACGTCCAAGAAGGGTGATGATGTAGCGGTTCTTTCCCTGGCGGGCCACCCAGGCGTTGTAATCATCCACCGGAATGAGGGTGAAGCGTATCTGCTCTCCCAGTTCAGAAGCCTTGAACAGCAGGTCCTTCATTATGAATCCGGACTTGTCCTTGGTGGACCTGAAAAGGATTCCCAGGGTGAGGGACTGGTGGATGTTTGCCTGGCCGATATCCAGGATAAAGGCGTCATAACGTGCCAGTATCTCCGTGAACGAGGTGGTAAGGCCCGGTTTGTCAACGCCAAAAATGTTTACTTGTACTATCTCTATGTCTTCCATTGTCAGTTCTTCATCAAAAAATCTTTCATTACTGCATTCAGGTCTCCGTCCAGGACGCCCTGGGTGTCCGCCGTCTCCCAGCCGGTACGCAGGTCCTTGACCATCTTGTACGGATGGAGCACGTAGGAACGGATCTGGCTGCCCCACTCTATCTTCTTTTTCTGGCCTTCAAGTTCCGCCTGTTTTTCCTGGCGTTTCTTGAGCTCGATGTCGTACAGGCGGGACTTGAGGATACGCAGCGCGTTGGCGCGGTTGTCCTGCTGGCTGCGGGTTTCAGTATTCTCCACGGTAATACCCGTTGGGATGTGGCGCACGCGCACGCCGGTCTCCACCTTGTTCACGTTCTGGCCGCCGTGGCCGCCTGAACGGAAGGTATCCCACTCTATGTCACCGGGATTGATTTCAATGTTAATTGTTTCATCCACAAGGGGATACACGAATACTGACGAGAAAGTTGTCTGGCGCTTTCCCTGGGCGTTGAAGGGCGAAATGCGCACCAGGCGGTGCACGCCGGATTCCGCCTTCAGGTATCCGTATGCGAAGTCTCCCTCGAACTCTATGGTGCAGGACTTGATTCCGGCCTCGTCGCCTTCCACAAGTTCCGTGGTGGTCATCTTGTAATTGTTGCGCTCGCCCCAGCGGATGTACATACGCATCAGCATTGCGCTCCAGTCGTTGGCCTCGGTGCCGCCGGCGCCGGAGTTGATGGTGAGCACAGCCCCAAGGCGGTCGCCTTCGGCCCCGAGCATATTCTTGAGTTCCAGGTCCTCCACCTCAGACTGGGCAATCAGGAACTGCTTGTCAATGTCCTCCCCTTCCGGGTCCAGTTCCGCAAGCACCTCAAGGTCTTCAACCGCGCCTTTGGCGGAGTTGAAGGCGTTGATCCACAGCTTGAGCGAACTTATCTGCTTGAGGACGCCTTCCGCGGCCTTGGGATCGTCCCAGAAATCAGCGGCCTGGGTGCGCTGCTCCAACGCCGCCGCCTGCGCCTCCTTGTCAGCTATCCCAAGGCAGCTGAAAAGGGTGTCCAGGCGGGACCTCAAATCTTTGATTTGCTCCAGAATTACCATATTCATACAAATATAAGAAAAATAGGGCAAGTTTTTGTATCTTTGTTACTGTATGGCCACAATAGGTATCTTTGATTCCGGTATAGGAGGCCTCTCGGTTCTCAGGGAGGTCCGCAAACTCCTGCCTTCGGAGGATTATATCTATTTCTCAGACAACGCTTACTGCCCGTACGGCCAAAAAGACCCGTCACTGATAATTGACCGCGCCCGGGAAATCTCAGATTTCCTGCTTTTCAAGGGGGCCGATGTCATAGTGGTGGCCTGCAACACGGCCACCGGCGCCGCCATCGCCACCCTGAGAGCCGAGTATTCTTCCCCGGACGAGCGCGTGGAATTCATCTCACAGGGACGAAGGGACCACGTCAAGTTCGTGGGGATGGAGCCCGCCATAAAGCCGGCTGCAAAGCTCACCCGCAGCGGAGTGGTGGGTGTGCTTGCAACGGCAGGCACCCTGTCCGCCGGGAAGTATAACAACACAAAGGAAAGCCTCCCGGGTTCCGTTACATTCGTGGAGCACGTGGGGGAAGGCTTCGTGGAGCAGGTGGAGAGCCTGGACTGGACGTCTGACCACGCCCGCGGCGTGGTTGAAGCCAGTCTCAGGCCGCTTCTGGACAAAGGGGCGGACTGCATAGTGCTTGGCTGCACCCACTACCCTTTCCTCTCCGGCCTCATACAGGACATTGCAGGACCCGATGTCAAAGTGATAGATTCAGCGCCAGCCATTGCAAAGCAGCTCCTCAAGGTGATCAAGGAGGAAAAGATCCCATACGGGGAAGACGGCGGCGGCAGCGGAAAGGTCTCCCTTTACGCCTCCGGCGACAAGGGTCCCCTCCTTAAGACCTTTGAGTTTATTAGCGGATCCTAATACAGATAATAGACCTTCGAGAGTTCCTTGAAGGCCTGTACATCCTTATTCCAGAATGCAGCTATGTCGCTCACCTTGAACGACTTGCTGAACGTGTTGCGAATGAAGTCAGAGCCTGCGCACTTGTCAAACATCGCATAGCTGCCGCCCACGAAAGGATTGTGGGAAGGAGCAAGTTCGTGCACCGCCTGCATTACGTAGAACTGGGTCAGGGTTATTGTGGCGGCCTCGAAATCCGTATAGAAATACTGCACCCCGTGGATCAGCTTGCCCCTGGCGGAGCCGGATGTGGGGGTGAAATGGATTGGACGGAAAGCGACTCCGGGAATCTTGTAACTGTCCAGTTTTGCCACCAGCTTGTCAGCGTCCAGCCACTCCGCGGCAAACACCCCGAAAGGCAGCGTATAGCCAATACCAATGTTCAGATAATTGCTGAACTCTCCCACAAGGCCTGCGGAAGGGTAGCCGATGGCGCTCTGCGGATAAGGAATGTTTGGCGAAGGAAGGACCCACGGCAGGCCCGTGTCCTCAAAAAGCATATCGCGACGCCAGCCTTCCATAGGAACTACGGAAAGCTTGCAGCGCACCGGCTGGTCCTTGCCCAGCTGGCCGCGGTTAAGGCCTTCCTCGTTAATCAACTGTGCAAGTTCGCCCACGGTAAGGCCGTAGATATAAGGGATGCGGAACTGGCTTACGAACGATACGAATCCCGCTTCAGGATAACTGCCTTCCACCTTGAGACCGCCCAGGGGGTTGGGACGGTCAAGCACCATCACCTCTATCCCCTGCTCCGCGCAGGCCTGCATCATAAGGCCGAGCGAGCTGATGAAGGTGTAGGAGCGGGACCCAACGTCCTGGATGTCATAGACCACTATGTCAATGCCCTGGAGCATCTTGGGAGTGGGCTTGCGGGTGTCTCCGTAAACGGAGAAGATGGGAAGGCCGGTAGTCTCGTCCACCTCGTCTGAGACGTGGCCTCCGGCGTAGATGTTGCCGCGGGCGCCGTGCTCCGGGGCGAATATGGCAACCAGGTTCACATTCTCGTGCAGGATGTCTATGGTGGACTTCAGGTTGCGGTCAACTCCCGACGGGTTGGTCAGCAGGCCAACACGCTTGCCCTTAAGCCCCTCGAAATTGCGGTCCCGGAGAACTTCTATGCCCGGCTTGACCTGGGCGGCGGCCGTCAGGCTTATGATGGCCGCAAGCGCAGCCAGGATGTATTTAATTCTTCTTGCCATACGTTGGATCTACTTTTGCAAAAAATGTGACAAAGACGGTGGCCAGGCAGCAAATCATTACCATCCAGAAGAATCCGGTATAGCCCAGGGTCTCCTGCAGATGGCCGGCCACCAGACCCGGCAGCATCATGCTCAGGGCCATAAAGGCCGTGCAAAGGGCGTAATGGGATGTCTTGTACTCCCCTTCCGAGAAGTACATCATATAGAGCATATAGGCCGTGAAACCAAATCCGTAGCCGAACTGGTCAAGGGCAATGCAAAGGGTTATCACCCATATCTGCACAGGCTGGGTTATGGCCATAAAAAGGTAGACGGAGCAAGGGAGCGCAAGGCTGAGGGCCATTGGCCATAAGGACTTGCGCAAGCCCCATTTACCGGCCGCCAGGCCTCCAAGGATACCTCCTAGGGTCAGTGCTATCACGCCCACGGTTCCGTATACTATTCCAACCATTTCAGTGGAAAGGCCAAGGCCGCCCTTTGCCGGGCTGTCCAGCAGGAACGGATTGAGCATCTTCACCGAAAACGCCTCCGGAAGGCGGTACAACAGCATAAACACCATTGCAAACCATACCTGTTTCTTCTGGAAGAAGGTGACGAAACTGCGGCCAAGCTCGCGGAAGATTTCCGCGGCGGGCCGCCCTTTCTCCGGCGCGGCCTCAACCTTTGGCGCCTGGAAGGCGTGCCAAAGGGCCAGGCCGCCAAGGAGCGCCGCGCTGAACGCTATGGTAATGGTCCAGGCTAGCGGGACGTTTCCCGTATTCCTTTCCAAAAGGCCGGCTATGACCACCAGGACACCCTGTCCGAACACTGATGCGATGCGGTAGAACGTGCTCCTTATGCCCACGAACACGGACTGCGTATGGTTGTCCAGGGCTATCATATAATACCCGTCCGCCGCAATGTCGTGCGTGGCGGAAGCCAGGGCTGTGACATAGAATATCACCAGGGTTATGATGAATGGCGATACGCCTATGTTCCCCCCGGCAATCTGCTCCGCCGAAGGCCTTGGCAGCGTGAACGCCAGCAGGCAGAAGGCTGCCGCCATAAGCACCTGCATTGTCACGATCCACCAGCGCTTTGTCTTGAGCACGTCCACGAACGGGCTCCAAAGCGGCTTTATTACCCAAGGCAGATAAAGAAGGCTGGTATAGAGGGCCAGGTCTCCGTTGGACATACCCATATTCTTGAACATTATCACTGATATGTTGTTCACCAGGAAATACGGGAGTCCCTCCGCAAAATATAGCGTAGGCACCCACAGCCACGGATTCTTATTCTTAGTCATAGCATTTGTCTATTTGGGAGCCCGGATAATACCAGGCCAGTATCTCTTTGTAACCGTATCCGCGCGAAGCCATCACCGCGGCGCCTATCTGGCAAAGGCCCACGCCGTGTCCCCAGCCGCCTCCTTGAAGCACCACTTCATCGCCTTCCCACCTGACTTCAAACGCCGAGCTCTTGAGGTGGCTCTCTGACAGCCACCTCCTGATTATCAGCTCCTTGCCTATCTCCATCCTGCGCTTGGAGCCAATCACCAGCAGCCTCTTTATCCTTCCCGAAGCGCCTCTCTCCAGCGGAACCAGATCCTCTATGACGCCAAAGTCTATCCCTGAACGTTCCTTTACCAGTTCCGACAGCTCCCCGCGGGAATACCGCTGTTCCCAGCGGTAGAAATCGCGGGTCTCCAGGTCGTAGTCGTTCAGGACCTGGGCCAGGACTTCAGTGTCCGTGGTGTCGCAGAAAGGGTCCTTCACGCTCTGCAAGTAAGGATAATCCCTGTCCTCCCAGCAGGTGCTAAAGAGTTCCGTGACTCCGCCGCAGCATTTGGAGAACCTTGCGTCACAAATCTCGCCGTCATAGGCGAGAACCTGGCCGCAGGTCTCCTTCAGCGCCCGGCGCACGTTCTCCCCCACTGCCATCGTCACGCCCTGATAGCGCTGGCAATGGTCGTCAGCGCAGACGTCAAAGGCAGTGTGGTCTTCGTGGTCGAACCAGTGGATATAGCGCTCAGGAGTGTCGACCATCCCCTCCGCTGCCTTACGGGGCTGCTTCCCGGAGCGGATCTGGCTCAGCACCCAGGAGCGGGAAATCACGGCGTGGGCTTTGAGGAACTCCACGCCCGCGCTGGATTTCATCTCGGAAGAAATCACGCTCAGGAGGTATTCCTCCACGTCAACCTTGTTGACGGCGGTAATCCGGTCTCCTTCTACTATGAACTCCAGGCTTCCGCTGTAGCTGAGGTCCCTATGCCTCTGCCAATGGAAATCGACACCTATGGTTACGCCATACAGGGTGAAAGATGCTTCGTTGAATTCCAGGGAGTCATACAGTTGCCCCTGATAAGATACCTTGCCGCCGTCCCAACTGACCTGCCTGCGCGAGGCTCCGTCCCCCGGCAGGCTGAATTCCATCTGCCTGCCTGACATTATGCCCACACGGAGCAAAGGTCTTGACTTATAGCGGCTTATCATCTAAAGCAAGGCTTCGAAAGCGGGCTTGAACCGCTCGTATTCACTAAGGAAATTGGGGGTAAACGCCTCCTGGTCCCCTCCCTTGATTTCTTCATCGGTGAAGAAACAGCCCTGATCCACTTCTATGTTATGCGGATCAATCTTGAAATTGCCCACACAGGCGAATACGCATATCAGCTCCAGTTCAACCGAACTCCTATACTCATAGGAATCCAGGAAGACAGGGTTGAAGTCGTAGAAATTCAGTTCCTCGCGGGACTCGCGCATCAGCGCTTCTGCAATGGATTCGCCATATTCTATATGGCCGCCCACCGCTGTGTCCCATCGTCCCGGATAGAGCTTCTTTGAAGCGGAACGCTTCTGCAGGTATACCCTGCCGTAGCGGTCAATGATATGCAGGTGAACCACCGGATGCAGGAGGAATGAACCGCCGTGCGCATAGGAACGCGCCATCTGCCCAACTACCAGGCCGGAAGGCTCCACTATGGGGAGCATCTCTTCGTCCCTGCCAATTTTCTCGTCCACCATATAGGAACGCGGGGCAGGCATTATGGGAGCGGGTTTTGCGGGGTACAGCAGTTCTATCATAGCAATTGACGGAGCAGTTCCAGTTCTTGTGAATTGTATAGCAAGGGATCTACAAGCTGCGGGGCTACGCGTCCAAGGATGGCCAGCAGCGCAAAGAACAGCACCACAAGGCCCAGTACGCTCCAAAGGACAATCCTCAGCGCTCCAACACCCGCCTTGTCTTCCCCGACAACTTCTCTGTCATCCCCGACAGCTTCTCTGTCATCCCCGACCTGATCGGGGATCTCCTCCACCGGCTCATCATCCACCAGCTCCAGCAGCAGGTCTTCATCATCCGCCGGGGATGTGAGGGTCTTGAGGGATATGCTTTCCAGCCCGAAGCCCTGAGGATAGATGTCAATGTCCTCGTTCTGGACAAAGAAGAAAATGTTCTCGTTTGTCGCCCTCAAGCGTCCCATTCCAGGGAGGTTGACGCTTTTCTTGTCCTTGAGGACGGCGGCCAGGCGCTTGAAAAAGCCGCCCAGGATGGTTGCCGCCTCTTTCTGTGAAATGGATTTCTTTTTGGCGTAGAGGTTTACAAGGGAATTGTCCTCGCTGGATTTCTGGCGGAACGCCAGGCGCAGGTAAGGAGGATTGACGGTATAGCCCCTGTCAGAGAACGCGGCCGGAACTTCCTCAACCACAAACACTCCCAGACCCGGAAGCGCTATCTCCTCACTGCAGGGAACCAGTTCCCTTATCATTTCCGCCAATTGACCTACATCCATATCAGATATCTATTCCCTATGGGAAAGCAGAGCAAAGATAAGAAAAAAATAGTCTGAAAAATTTGCAGAATATATATTTTATCGTACCTTTGCAATCCGGTCGCAGCAATGCACCATAATATTCCTCTTTAGCTCAGTTGGTTAGAGCACCTGACTGTTAATCAGGGGGTCCTAGGTTCAAGTCCTAGAAGGGGAGCAAAAGCGGACAAATCATTGAAATATGGTTTGTCCGCTTTTTTTGTCTATGGTATACGGGAAACTTCCCTATTGAATGTTCTTGCGCAGGTACATCCAGCCTTGCATCTTTCCAACTCCAGGGTCTGCTCCGGTAAACATCTTGCTCGCTTCTGTGTCTCCCTTGAGCCACCATTTGAGCCAGGCAGTGGCAACCTTTGCATAATCGCCGCCGTGGGGCTGCATATAAGTTCCGCCGTGGCCTATGCCGTCAAGGCTGCAGAGGAACGCGGGCATTGTGCCGGACATTCTCTTGAAGTCATCATTGCCATTTTCCCAGGCGATGTCCGTAGAGCCGCCAAGAATCCAGATAACTGATTTCTGCTTCATTGTATTGAGACTGGCCTTGTCCTCGCTCTCGTCTCCTCCAAAGTAGCCGCTGTTCATTACCATTATGGTCTTGATGCGCGCGTCGTCTGACATATGGAGGGCCTGCAGGCCACCACAGGACATACCGGCAGCGGCAATGTTGTCAACATCAAGCTTGCCGTAGTAGGGGCTGTCCTTGTCTGCATTCTGGGCTATTGCCCACTCAAGGGCCTGCTTGAGGCCTTCGGGGTCTCCCATTGACATTCCGCCACCTCCCATCTGGGGCATTCCGCCACCCATCTGAGGCATACCTCCGGGCATTCCACCGGGCATCTGCGGCCTAGGAGCGCCAGGGCCGCCCTGGGGTGCGCCCTGCGGACGCTGGCCGGCAGGCATCTGCGGCCGTCCGCCGGGCATAGCGCCGGGCACGGCGCCTGTCTGGCCGGGACGCGGGCCTTCAAGCTGCTGGTAGTTGCTGGGGCCGATAGCTACGATAAGGAACCCCTGTGACGCCACTTCGTTCAAGAAATTGACGTGGCCGCTGGGTGAGTTGGCACAGCCTCCGTTACCCCATACCAGGACGGGGAGAAGATTGCCATTTCCAAACTTGCTGAGATCCTGCGGGCGGAAAACAGTGTGAGTGCTGAGCGAAGCCTCTTCCATCATTATGGCTTTGTAAGGGCCCGTTCCACCTTCCTCAAGAATTCTTGAGTTCTGTGCCTTGACCGGCACTGCAGCCAGAGCCATAATGGCAGCGGCCGCCAAAAACATATGGTATCTCATTGCTTTAAGTGTTATGATTATATGGATTGTCCTAGCGGATGAACTCTTTCAGGAGCTTGTGCAGGAGTTCGCTTACATCGGCTGTCTCCTCCGGATGGGATGCGAGTGTAGGAACCTCTTTCACGAAATGGATCACGCGGTCTTCATTTCCGTCAATGACTGCGCAGAAGAGAACGTTGCCATACGGTGAACTGACGCTGTAGTTCTGGTAAGGGTTGGATATGCCCTTGATGCCAGTGATGGCCTCTACCGCCTTGTCTATGATCTTGGAAGCCGCCTTCTCCACTTTTTCGCGCTGATAACCCTTGACGGTTTGCTCATAGCCATAGGAATAAATTACAATGCCATAGCGTAATCCGCTATTGTCCAGCATTTTACGGAGAGACTTCGGGACACGGAGACGGTCCGCCTTGGATGGATCCACATCCGGGAAGGTACGCATCCATTTCTGGATGTCGGAGTTGGCTCCGTCGTAATCCGCCTCTATCATATCGGAGAACGGGAAACGCTCGGAATTGATGAGATTGGTGATTATTTGAGTGGCTCCGTTTGAGGATTGTTCGTCATAGAAACCTTTGCCGTCGTCCCCGTAAAGGACAATGTATGAATACGGCTGCACAAAGGCAAACTCTGAAATGGAAGAAAGATTAGTGGTAGAACTAGTGTACCTTGATGGACCGCAGGCGGTCAGGAATAAGAGGGCTGCAAAGCTCGCAATCAGTCGAAGTTTCATATCGGTAATATTATTCTTTAGGCAAAGATACGTTATCAAGGCATATTATACAACTTATCTCTTGGAGATAAGACTGTAAAGGGATGACAGGCACAACGGTATGGCAATGCCGGCAGCGGCATAAGCGACCCACCAGACGCCTCCCAGGCCGGAAATGGTCATAAACTGGCTGATGCTGTCCGGTGGCAGTGAGCAGGCCTGGATTGCCAGGCAGGACACCGGTTTGAAACACAATACGTGCAGGGCAAGGATGGGCATTGTATTGCATCCCACATAATCGAAAGCCTTGCCCATAATGGTGGTATCCAGGAGCCGGGACAGGCTCAGTGTGAACTGGATGCCTACCAAGGCTATTGCCATATACGCAAGGGTGTTCTTCACCCCAACCACATCTATGCTCCAGAACTCTTTTGTCAGGAAAGTCACAATAAGCAGCAGGACCAGTGACAGGACTACGGTCCAGATACTGTCAACCTTCCTGGGAATATCCCGGCACAACATCCCGCACATAAAGAAGAATCCGCCAAAGGCGGCCAGTACAAGCTGCCTCAGGACGGGGGTATCGGGCGGAAACAGCTTGATGACTAGGGTTGCCGCAAGGCATCCAAGAAGGAGTATCAGCTTGGCGTATTTAGTTTTGCGAAGTATGTACAGGCCTATATCCAGGCTCACTGCCGCTATGAACAGGGACCGCACAAACCACATTGGCCCCAACAAAGGAGTAGGAGCGTTCATCTTGAGGAGCATCTCCGCAAACAATATTGAAAAGGACTTGAGGTCTCCGGCGTGCATTGCCCCGTCGGCATAGAAACCCCACTTGATGAACAGGCTGTCAAACAACAGGAACAGGGTCCCGAAGATGACAAACGGAACATACAGGCGCTTCACCCTTTTTATAAGCCTTGTCTTCAATTCCGGCAACGAGGCCGTCCCCTTGTTGAAATAACCGGAAACAAAGAAGAACAACGGAACGTGGAACAGGAAGATGAACTTTGTGAGCAGGCCGTGCCCGTCAGTATGGCCAATCACCATAAGGATTATGCACAGGCCCTTGGCGATTGACAATACCGGATTATGCGAAGCCTTTTGCTCTCCCATTCAATTACAAGCGTATCATTTGCAGAGCATTATGTCCAGGATCATCCGGTCAGTGGTCTTCATTCCTGCAGACCCAATCTTCCCTACGTTCCGGATGGTCTTTTCAACGTCATCCTCAATTATGCCATCGGTGGACGGGATGCAGGTTCCCCTCAATGCGAGTACTGCGGACTGAACTGCGCAGGACACGCCCGAAGCCACCTTCATAGCGCAGCCAACCTTGGCCCCGTCGCAGACCATTCCCGTTATGTTCCCGGCCATATTCTGGATGGCCGCACATATCTCCTTAAGTCCTCCGCCCTCCAGATAGACTATTCCGCAGGCGGAGCCGGTGGAAGCCACCACGCATCCGCACAGGGCGGAAAGCTTCCCAAGGAAACTCTTTATGTGGATAGCCACCAGATTGCTGAGTATCAAAGCCCTGGCAAGGCGCTCATCATCCACCTCATACTTGATTGCATAAGCTATGATGGGCATACTCACGGTGATTCCCTGATTGCCGCTTCCGCTGTTGGACAAGGCAGGAAGGGTGCATCCAGCCATCCTGGCGTCAGAAGCGGCGGCAGTCATCCCCATTGCAAAACTCAGGAAATCGTCCCCGAAGACTTCCTGCTGGTTCTCCCGGATGGCCTTTCCAACTTTGAGGCCATAATCCCCGGCGAGGCCTTCCTTGGCAAGCGCCAGGTTGAGGGTCCTGTCTTCCAGAATGAACTGAATGTCCTGGTAAGGCATTTCAATGGCGAAGTCGTAGATTTCCTTGACGGAGAGGCCATAGTCTTTGGTGCCTATGTCTGCGCTGGCGGCGGCGGACTCGGAACTCATAAGGATCCTGTCCGCGAAGCTTGTCTGAACTATGCAGTCGTGGTTGTCCTCTATTACGGCGGAAGCATAAGGGTTAAGCTCCGCGCTTGCGTGGGCTCCTTCCAGTGAAACCGTAGCCTTTACGTACAGAAGATGCTCTGTGTCAGCTACGCTCACGCAGACGGCTTTGGCTTCAACAAGCTGCTTTGCGCGGTCCACATCCTGCGGAGAAGGGTTCTTGAGCACTTCCAGTCCCAGGGCAGATGCCCCGCACACCGCACCCAGTGCGGCGGCTATTGGGATTCCCACCATTCCTGTGCCGGGGATTCCCACCCCCATCCCGTTCTTGAGGATATTGGCGCTCACCTGGACGTCGATCTTGAAATCAGCGCGGCGGCGCCAGCCGTCCGGGCAGTCACCGGGGCAGTTTTCCATTATGATTTCAGTGGCCTTAGCAACGGCCAGGGCCACGGCTATGGGTTCCGTACAGCCCAACGCGGGCTTTACTTCTGAATGTATCAGGTCTATTATTTCCCTTTGTCTGGGAGTCATATGGGCAGAAATGTGGTTATCAATAATTTCGGTAAATTTACAAAAAGGAAAAGGAACAAAAAAGGAGATTATTCCGTATATTTGAACAACATCGGAATCCTGTTTCACTATGAAGAGAAGAAAATTCTTGCGGATTGCAGCGCTCAGCCCTGTTGCGGCCGCCATCCTTAATCCTTTGAACCTTCTCAGAGGCCAGATACCACCAACCAGGCCTCAAGGCGCACCGGCCGGAGGCTTCCCCCAGAGAAGCCAGGGACCAACTGAATATGTCCCAACCGGTCCTGGAATAAAGATCAGGTTTATGGGAACCGGAGGAGCGGACTGGCGCGGCCAGCCAATTAACGGAGAGTACAGGAGGAACGCCAGCATCCTGGTGGACGGTAAGGTGATCTTTGACCTTACCCAGACTGCAGTGGATATGATTCCCTCTGACTGCCACCCGCAGGTGATCTTCTACACCCATTCCCATAATGACCATTATGTTCCAAAGGCGGCTTTGGATGTTGGCATCAAGCGGGTATATCTTGGTGAAACCTGGATTGACAGGGCAAAGGAGGATTTCCGCAAGGCGGCGGAAGGAACCGGCAAGCCGATTCCGGAGTTCATCCCCCTCAAAGAGGGAGAGAAGGTAGAAGTGGAAGGCCTCACAGTTACCGCACTGCCGGCCAACCACGCATCAAACTACAATGAGGAGCAGACCCTGATCTATCTTATCGAAAAGGAGTCCGCAAGGGTTCTCTACGCCACGGACACCGGCGGCCTTACCGCCAGGGCCCTTGGCTTTGCGGGTGTAGGCCAGTTCTCCAGGGAAAGGAAAGTCCTCACCGGCATTATAATGGAGGCTACAATGGATGCTGACTATGCCCCTGACCAGCGCATTTTCTCCCATTCCAGCGTAGACCTGGTGGCAGAGACGGTAAAGGTCCTTTCAGAAGGACGCAAATATACTCCTGCCGCAGGGCAGAAGGTATATTTGACCCATCTGGGCAGGACATATCCGCCGCAGGCGCAGATTGATCCAACCCTGCCTGCTCCGCTCAGCGCGGCTTATGACGGGCTTGAAGTACTCTTTCCCTAAAGTATGACACAGAAACAGAGAATTGTTTTCCTTGACTGGCTGCGCGCAGCCGCCTGCCTTATGGTGATGCTGGTTCACGCCAGCGAATGTGTCTACTCAGACGACTACTCGTTCTCTTTCCCCTCGGAACTGGCTCGCTGGAGCATTATGTTCATCCAGGGTTTCGTTCGTCCGGTGGCGGTGCCTCTGTTCCTGATGGCATCGGCATATCTCCTGGTGCCAGTCAAGACCGGCACCAGGGAGTTCCTGAAAAAACGCTTCGCGCGCGTAGGCATCCCCTTCGTGGTCTTCCTGTTCCTGTATGCTTTCCTGCCGGCGGTCTGGGGAGAGTTCTCCTGGGCACAGGCCTGGGCCAACGTCAAGCAGGCCGGCATCAATTTCATCCCGCGCGAGTCGCACCTTTGGTTCGTGTATATGATGCTGGGGCTGTATCTGGTTATGCCAGTAATATCGCCGTGGCTGGCCAAGGTTGGCCGTAAAGAGGAATTGTTCTTCCTGGGAATCTGGGCCTTCACCCTGTGTTTCTATATCTTCAGGGAACTGTGGGGACCGGTCTTTGGGGAATGCTGGTGGAATCCCTACCCGCTGTTCTATTATGTTTCAGGCTTTATAGGCTATATTATATTGGGGCACTATATCCGCACTTATGTTCACTGGGACAAGCGGAAGACGCTTATGGTGTGCCTGCCTGTACTCATTGTATGCTATCTGTTTGGAATCTGGCAGTTTTACAGGCGCAGTTTCTCCGTTACAACTCCGGAAGAACTGGAAATGCACTGGCAGAATTACACTATAGTGGCGGGGCTTATGAGCGCCAGTATCTTCTTGATGTTCAGACTGATCCAAAAACAGGGAAGGTGTTATGGCCTTATCAGGAAAATATCAGGGGCCAGCTATGGAATGTATCTTATGCATATGTTCCTGCTTCCCGCCATCTTTGGTCTGCTTAATCCGCTCCTGCCTGTCCCGCTGACTATTATCTGCACCGCACTCCTTACATATTTCATCAGTTTTGCCATTTCATTCCTTATAGGAAATCTTCCGTTTGGGAAATACATTGTAGGCTAGCGGGGCTCTCCTAGAGCCATTTTTTGCTTTTTTTGGCGTTTTTTCGTATAATTACATTTTATTGCAAAAGCAAAGTGTAATTAGATGAAAAAATTAATAACCGCAATATTCTTTTTCCTTTGCCTTGGCCTGACGGCAAAGGCCCAGATTCTTCAAAGCGCGACCCCGGAGGCTGACTCGCTTGCTTTTGCCAAAGTCAGGGAACGTATGGATTCCATACGGCAGTACCGCCCTACGGTGGGCCTGGTGCTTGCCGGAGGCGGCGCACGCGGCCTGGCCCACCTGGGCGTAATCAAATATATCGAAGAGCTGGGCATCCCGGTAGATCTGGTCACCGGTACCAGTATGGGCGGCCTCATAGGAGGCCTCTACGCAATGGGATACAAGCACGACCAGCTTGACTCCCTGGTCCGCGACATTGACTGGCCGGTAATGATGTCTGACAATATTCCGGACTCTTATGTAGGCTATAAGATCAAGAAATACCGCGAAAAGTTTGTCATACGTATCCCGCACCACTATGACAACGAAGACATCAAGAGACGCCTGGAGCAGGAGAAACTTCTGGAAAAGATGTCCGAGGAAGCAGGCGTCGGTACCGCCGATATGCTTCAGGAATCCTTGAACAAGATGGGTCTGGGAATGCCTGACGGCTATCTGTACGGCCTCAACGTCCGCAATATGCTCAGTTCCGTGAGCGTTGGGTATCAGGACAGCATCAGCTTTGCCAACCTGCCCATCCCCTATGCCAACGTGGCCACTGACCTGTACACAATGACCCCAAAATACTGGACTGACGGAAGCATTACCACCGCCCTTCGTTCCACTATGGCCATCCCGTTCTATTTCAGGGCGGTACGCGGCGGCGGAGAGATCCTCCTTGACGGAGGAATGCGCAACAACTTCCCAGTTGACATAGCCAAGGAGATGGGGGCGGACATAGTGATAGGGTCCGATATGGCCATACACAGGGAGATCAACGAGCTCAACACCCCCGTCGATTTCCTGTTCCAGACCATCACCCTCCTGGCCTCCGGCACAGCCGGGCCGGCTATGGAGATGCTGGATATGGACGTTCACCACGAACTCCCCGGCTACAATATGCTCTCTTTCGATGACAAGAGCGTAGACGACATCATTGACCAGGGCTACCAGAACGCCCTTGACCACAAGGAGGAATTCGAGGCAATTGCCAAGAGGGTCGCCGGCAAGCCCGCGCCGCCCATCCATCACAACCCGCCCGCAGTAAACCTCTCCCAGACCAGCGTCCTCGTTGACGACGTCAAGTTCATTGGCATCACTGAAGACGAGCGTCTGAGGGTGCTTCACAAGAAAGATTATCCTGCCGACGGAATATATGACAGGGCAATCATAGAGCGGATGCTGAACAGGATATACGGCACCAACGCGTTCGAATCCGTAACATACCGTCTTGAAGGCCATCAGGAACCATATACCCTTGTATTCGACTGCCAGAAAGGACCGGTAAACGACCTTGCCGTCGGCCTCCGTGCGGACACTGACGAGACCGTGGCCGTAGCGCTGCATTACGGCCTGGGCACACGCAGGCTTTCCGGCCCGCGGTTGACAGCCGACCTCAAACTGGGGACAAACCCCTCCCTTGCAGTGGAAGGGCTCCTTAAATCTCGCATCGGGCTCCCGTCTTTGGGCTTTACTTTCCGCAACAGGCTGCTGAACAGTTCATCCGGATGGCAGGCCGATCAAGAAGACAGGCTTTTCTCTACGGCCATAGACTTGTTCGTGGAGGACTCCAGGATGCTCTTCGGTTCAATGAGGGCTGGATTGACAGCGGAAATGGACCCATATGAGAGATATCTTACATATGACCGTATGTGGAACGGGTGGGATTGGAAGAGTTATTGGCTGTCCGCCTTCGCAGATTTAAAGTATGACACTTTTGACGACGGATACTTCCCTACCAAAGGTTTCCGCTTCTCTCTGGACGGACGTTACGTTTTCAAAGGCTATTCCATTGACTTAGACAAAGACGCCTATTATCACGATGAGGGGGACACCTTGACAGAAGGCGGTATCGTTCCCAATTACTTTTCAACGGCCGGATCACTGGAGGCGGCTTTCTCATTGGGCAAGAATTTCACCATCCTTCCATCGTTGAGGATGGGCTTCTATCTTACAAAAGGCTTCTATAAGAATTACGTAGACGCTCCCGCACCGGAAGTTCTAATGAACCCCAAGCACGTAGTCACCTTCGGCGGGTTTATGGCCAACCGCTACACGGAGCGCCAAATGCCTTTCTTCGGCCACCCTTCGGCTTATAGGAATGCGCTCCCTATATCCGCAATAGGCCAGCTTGACCTGAGGTATCGTTTCCTGCGCAAGAACTATGTCACGCTCAGGGGCGGCTTTATTGCAGACACCTATTTTTTCAAAGACCTTTTAACCGCATACCCTCTATGGGCTGTGGGCACCGAATACTCACGCCAGACAATGGTTGGACCTTTCAGGTTGGCGCTACAGTGGGAAAGCGTAGATGGCTTGAGCCTCTACGCCTCCATCGGATTTGATTTCTAAAACTTCTGTATGATGCGATTCAAACACATCCTTGCTCTTACAGTCACGGCGGCAGTGCTCCTGCACGGCGCCCCCAGGGCCTTTGCCCAGAACTCAGAAGGCGACCAGAAAGAAACCCTGGTCAATCTGCTTGCAGAACTGAAGGCAGATTACGCCTCGGCACTTGATTCCGATTCGCTTCAAGTGGAATCCCGCCAATACAGGGAAGATATGGCGGAGATGGTCAAGGAGGCCAATGAAATGACATTGAAGCTGTACTCCCAGAATCCGGAGTTCTCCTTTGATATGGCCTTCGCCCTGGACGACATTTCAGCCCTGTCCCAGCGTTTCCACGACCAGGTTGGATTTGCCGACAAATACAGGAGCGCTTACAGGAATGGGCTGAGGAGGTATTCCCTCCTTGGAGAAACCCTGCGCGGAATGTACCCTGTGCCCGTTCAGGACACCCTGGCCATCGCAGACTCCCTTGTCTCAGCCTTCATCGAGCCTTTACCTGAAACCCAGGAAGACCCAGTAAAATACGCCCTGCTTGACAGCTGCCTTTTCTATACGGACGCCTTGACCGGAATGTACGAAAAGTCCGTCGATCTTACCCTTCAGGACAGCCTGCTTTACGCCAATACCGAAGACCGTCTCAGACAGGCCGTTGAATATGCCCAGTCCAACTACGAGGACTCCCAGAAGAGTATGTACATATTGGAAAATGCCAGCATCGTCTACATTATAAAGAACTGGAAACAGTTCATCAATACCGTAAAGGAAGATATGCACAACCGCTATGTCTCCCTGGCGGCGAGGGATGAGGGCGGAAACAGGGTCAGCCCTGGAAGCCGCACCTGGGACGGTTCCTACATACTGGCCTATTCCTTGGTGATGCTGATGCTCCTGCTGCTTGCCTTCATAATAGCAGTGCTAATCAACCTGGTCGCATTCAAGTTCATAAAGAACGCGAGGATCAGGGGTTTCAGGCCCATCCTGTCCGCCATCCTTGGCATAGTGATCTACGTGCTTCTGATGCTGCTTATGAGGCCGAAGGTGGACAACCAATACTGGAAGATGTCATATGAGCTTCTGACACAGTTCTCCTGGCTCACTCTTGCCATCTTCGTATCGCTCCTCATCCGCATTGACATATCCCAGGCAAAGGCTTCAAGGAACATTTACCTCCCCACCCTCCTGCTTGCCTTCCTGAGCATACTGATGAGATCCATCTACCTCCCGGCCAGCATAGTGCCCTTGATTTTCCCTCCCGCACTGTTCATCTTCATCATATGGCAGTCCGCAGTCAATATCAGGCTTCGCAAGAAAGTCAACGTCACGGACAGGAGATATACCTGGGCTTCGGTAGTTGTAATGGTTGTCAGCCTTATCTGTTCCCTCTCCGGATACTCTATGGTTGGAGTCCTGATACTCACATTCTGGATATTCCTGCTGGCGCTGCTTCATACCATCACAACAATCTACTACCTGATGAAGAAGTACTACGACATCCGCGTGGCCAAGAAGAAAGTCAGCTATCATCAGGACAATCCAAGGCTTCCCCTTACGGATAATGACGCCTACATTGAGGTAACCTGGCTGTATGACCTCATCAAGATGGTGGTGGTGCCGCTGATCATAATATGGTCCTTCCCGGCCAGCATCCGTCTGACCACCAACGTCTACAAGATAACGTCTGCCGGCGACTCCCTTTTCAGCCTCCCGCTCTTCAAGAACGATTACCTGCACCACCTTACGCTTCACAACATATTTGTCATCCTGGCAGTATTCTTCATATTCAGGTATCTTATATACCTGTTCAAGGGGCTGTTCAGGATAAACAAGCTGCGCAACATAATTGAGAAGGACGAAAGGGGCCTGCCGCTCAAGGAGAACGACGTGAACCTGAGCCTGCCAAACACAATCATATCAGTAATTGGCTGGCTGCTGTTCTTCATAATAGTATTTGCAATCCTGCACGTTCCTACCTCCGCCCTGACCATCATTTCAACCGGTCTTGCCGCAGGTCTTGGATTTGCGATGAAGGACACCCTCAACAACGTGTTCTACGGAATACAGCTTATGGCCGGACGCATTCGCGTGGGGGACAAGATTTCCTGCGACAAAGTACGCGGCACCGTCCAGAGGGTAAGCTACCTTACCACCCAGATAGAAGAAGAGGACGGGTCCATAATTGCGTTTACCAATACGGACCTCTTCACAAAGAACTTCAAGAACCTCAACAGCGGCAAGAATTACGAACTGCTCAAGATACCGGTAGGGGTACGCTATGGTACAGACCTGGAACTCGCCCGCAAGATTATTATTGAGGCATTGGCGCCGCTTATGTCCAGGAAAGACAAATTCGGGCGCGACCTGGCGGATCCGTCATTCGGCATAGACGTCAGGGTGGACGAGTTCAGCAACAATTCGGTAGTCCTGATGGTTGTACTTTATACGACAGTCGAGACCCACTACACATTCCCTTCCCAGGCAAAGGAAGCAATTTACAATGCCTTCAAGGAAGAAGGAATAGAGATTCCTTTCAATCAGCACGACGTTTACATTAAATCTAAATAACAACATTATGAAAAAAATCTTCTGCATCGCTTTCTGCCTTATTGCAGCCATTGCAGGCGCACAGGTGAAGGAGGACTTCGTCCCCGCTTCCAACGTGCAGCCGGGCAAACAGTATCCACAGGTTAATTCAGAGAGATGCGTACGCGTCAAAGTGTCCGCACCAGAAGCAAAATACGTCCAGCTGGACATCGGCGGAGTGAAATATGACCTTCGCAAACAGGAAGACGGTTCCTGGATAGGTGAATCCGCCCCACAGGACGAGGGCTTCCACTACTACCAGCTCAACATTGACGGAGCCAGCGTTCCGGACCCGTCCAGCCTTTATTACTACGGCGCAAGCCGCTGGGGCAGCGGCGTTGACGTACCGGCTGCTGACGAGGACTTCTACGCAGTGAAGAACGTTCCCCAGGGCCAGATCCGCGAGATCTACTACTGGTCAGAAATCAGCAAGTCAATGCGCCACACATTTGTCTATACCCCTGCGGAATATGACCAGAACCCCACCAAGAGGTATCCGGTCCTCTATCTCCAGCACGGTGGCGGCGAGAACGAATACGGATGGCCCCAGCAGGGCAAGACCGCACAGATAATGGACAACCTTATTGCCGCAGGCAAGGCCGTGCCGTTCATCATCGTGATGGAGAACGGTTCAGTGGCAATGCCGCGCCCGGCCGCACCGGCGGGTGCACCGGCCCAGGGACAGCGTCCCGCCGGAGCACCGCAGGGAGGCCGCCCCGCAGGCGGAATGATGGGCGGCTTTGACTTTGCAGGCGCATTCGGCAATGTCCTGGTAAACGAGACCATCCCTATGATCGACTCCAAGTTCAGGACAATCCCTGACAGCGCTCACCGCGCTATGGCAGGCCTTTCTATGGGTGGAATGCAGACCAAATCCGTCTGCCTCGCCCATCCTGACGTATTCTCCAACATTGGAATATTCAGCGGCGGCACCATCACAGTAGCCGACGCGGACAACACCCCCACCTTCAGGCAGACCAACAAGCTTGTGTTCGTAAGCTTTGGAAGCCGCGAACTTGAAAACAGGGTTGCAGGATTCGGAGACGGAACGGATCCCAAGCAGGAGACCGAAGAGCTCAAGGCCTCCGGCGCCAACGCACACTTCTACGTTTCCCCGGGAACCGCACACGAGTGGCTTTCCTGGAGGCGCGCCCTGTACAACTTTGCCCAGCTTCTCTTCAAATAGCATATAGCAATGAAATTATATCTGAAATCTGCTATTGTTACAGCCGCGATATCCCTCCTGGCCCTGTCCGGCTGTAACAATTCCACAAAAACCATAAATACGGAGACCTTCACCTTTGACGACTCCGCCAAATACGCCGACGTTTCCATCAAAGCGGAACTGCCGGTTTCCTCCAAGGGTGTTTCAGGAGCCATTCGCAAGGGCCTTATTGACATAATGGACGGCCAGCTTGCCTTCATTGGCTCCTACGAGGGAGAGCGCCTTTTCCCCGCCTATGACGGCAACCCGGACCAGAACGCCGCAGTAGTGGATTACTACCGCCGCAACGCAATTGATATGCTGGATTCAAATGCCGCCAGTGACTACGAGGAGCGGGCAAAGTACATCCAGGAAGACGAAGACTTCACCGACGAGCAGAAAAAGGAGATGCTGGAGGACTTCCCCCGCTGGGAGTATGACTTCACCCTTGAAAAGCAATACGAGACCGACAGGTACGTTGTCTTCAACTCCACTGATTACGTATATCTTGGAGGAGCCCACGGCGGAATAACAGGACAGGGCTCCCCAACCTTTGACAAGAAGGACGGCCACAGGGTGGAGAAGTTCCTCAAGGACGACTCCCTGCAGCAGATGCAGACGCTTCTGGCCGCCGGGCTGGTAGACTATTTCTCTGACGAAGACGGCTCCGTCAATGCCGGGAACGTGCGAGATTACCTGTTCCTGGATGACGAGACCATCCCCTTCCCCGTATGGGCCCCGCACCCAACGGAGGATGGTCTCTGCTTTGTATACCAGCAATATGAGATAGCCGCTTATGCTATGGGAATGCCTTCATTTACAATTCCTTACGAGGCTGTGAAGCCATACCTCACCCAGGAGGCCGCAGACTTGCTTGGCTTGAAATAACAATAATTACCGATACATATGAAAAGAACTGTCCTTTCCGTGGCGCTGAGCCTGCTTTGCGTGGCTTCGTTCGCCTGCACCAACCTTATCGTGGGCAAAAAAGCTTCCGTTGACGGAAGCGTGATCTGCACCTATAACTGCGACGGCTTCGGCTTCGCTTCACCCCTCTCCTACTACCCTGCCGGGAAACACGCTCCCGGAGAGATGGTGTCCCTAAGGGGAATGGGGCCAGGCGGAGAAGCCAGGCTTATACCGCAGGTAGAATACACATACGGCGTCGCCGGCCTTATGAACGACCATCAGGTATCCATAGTGGAGACCACGTGGGACGGCCGCGAAGAACTTGTAAACCGAGAAGGATGGTTCGACTACTTCACGCTGATGGCAATAACCCTGCAGAGGGCTGCCACCGCCCGTGAGGCAATTGCCGTAATCGACCACCTTGTGCAGGAGTACGGCTACAACTCCACCGGAGAGAACCTCACCATCTGTGACAAGGACGAAGCGTGGATAATGGAAATCATAGGCAAGGGTCCCGGCAACAAGGGCGCCGTGTGGGTGGCTGTAAAGCTCCCTGACGATTGCGTAACCGCCTGGGCAAACTCCAGCCGCATCCGCAAGTTCCCCCAGACCAAGAAGATTGACAAGAAACTGGGATTCTATGTTGCCGAGGACTGTATGTACAGCGCAGAGTGCATCTCCTTTGCCAAGCAGAAGGGCTATTACAGCGGCCCGGACGCGGATTTCAGCTGGCGCGAGGCCTACGGCCCGCTGGATTTCAGCGCAATCCGCTACTGCGAGGCCCGCGTATGGAGCTTCTACCGCCACCACTACGACACCGCGGAAATGGACAAGTACCTCCCCTACCTGTACGGCGACACCAGCGAATATGACGCCCTGCCCCTCTGGATCAAGCCTGACACCAAGCTTTCAGTGCGCGACATTATGAACGATATGCGCGACCATTACGAGGGCACAGCCCTTGATATGACCGCTGACGTCAGCGCCGGCCCCTGGGCTTCGCCATACCGCAGCCAGCCAGTGAACTTCGAGTCCAGCGACGGCACCAAGATGTTCCGCGAGAGGCCAATCGGCTGCCAGCAGAGCGGAATGACAATGGTCTGCCATATGCGCGACTGGCTCCCTGACGTCCTTGGTGGAGTTACCTACTTCAATATGGACGATGCCTCAATGGTTGCCTACGTTCCCGTTTACTGCGGCATCAACCGCGTTCCGGAGCCGTTCCGCCGTGAGAACAACAGTATGCAGGAATTCAGCTTTGACAGCGCTTTCTGGATGAACAACTTTGTGGCCAATATGGTATATCCGCGCTACAGCGCAATGATAGGAGACCTCAAGGAAGCCCAGAAAGAACTGGAAGACTTCTACGCCGAGGATCAGAAAGAGGTTGAGCAGCGTGCCGCCACAATGCAGGCAGGCGACCTTGTAACCTACCTCACCGGAAAGACCGAAAGCTATACGGATATGATGATGAAGCGCTGGGAAAAGCTCTATAAACTGCTCATTATCAAGTATAACGACCAGACAATAGCCCGCGGAATGGGAGACCAGCCAAAGTACTCCCCCGTATTCATTGACGCGGTAAAGGCCCAGACCGGCAACCGCTATGTAAAACCTGACCATAATTAACAACACAGTACAGATATGAAAAAGATTCTTTCATTTATTGGAATGGCTGTCGCCAGCATTGCAGCCTTCGCACAGAACCCTATCACTTCGGTGATGTACACCCCAGATCCAGCTCCGTACGTACACGACGGCAAGGTCTATATGTTCGTCGACCACGACGAGGACGACGCCACCAACTACAAGATGAAGGACTGGCTTCTTTTCAGCACGGAGGATATGGTCAACTGGACATATCTCGGCGTACCTGTCAACACTGCCACATTCCCCTGGGCCAGCCAGGGCAACCGCGCCTGGGCTTCCCAGGCCGTTGAGAAGAACGGCAAATGGTACTGGTATGTGTGCTGTATGGCTCCCGGATACGGAGAGTGCCTGGCCGTAGCGGTTGCAGACAACCCTCAGGGCCCCTGGAAGGACGCTATCGGCGGCCCTCTGGCACACGGAGGCGGATTCATAGACCCTACCATCTTCATTGACGACGACGGCTCCGCCTGGCTCTTCTGGGGCAACCAGGGCCTGTGGTACGGACAGCTCAACGACGATATGGTATCCTTCAAGAACGGATACCAGGAAGTGCCCGGTTACCACGACCCCGCATCATTCGGAGACATATTGCCAAGAACAAAGTGGACCTTAGGAAGGGTCACGGATATGACACAGTATGAAGAAGGCCCGTGGGTTACCAAGCGCAACGGCATCTATTACCTGTCTTATGCTGCAGGAGGCATCCCTGAGTATATGGGATACTCCACCGCTCCCACCATCAACGGCCCTTGGACGTTCAGGGGGCGCATAATGGACAAGAATCCGAGGAGTATCACCATACACGGCGGAAACATCACCTTCAAAGGCCGCGACTATATGTTCTACCACACCCCCGAAACCCCTAACGGAGGCAGCTTCCACCGCAGCGCGGCTGTGGAAGAATTCAAGTTCAACGCCGATGGCTCCATCCCGTTCATCCCTGCAACCGTGGAAGGACCGGAGCCTCTGGGAACCATCAACCCTTACGTTACCATCGAGGCAGAGACAATGGCCGAAAGCTACGGCGTAAAGGTTGACCGCCTCCCCGGAACCCGCCACTACGTTACCTCAATCCACAACGGAGACTGGATCAGGGTACGCGAAGTGGATTTCGGCGACCAGGAACCCACTATGGCCGTAATTGAAATGCTCAATTTCAAGAACCCGGGCAGCATCCAGTTCTACATAGACCAGATGGAAGACGGCCGCCCCATTGCCACCGTTCCGGTCAACAATGACAATATGATGATCACCGCTCCGGTACGCGGGACAGGAATAACAGGCGTCCACGACGTTTACCTGCTGTTCAGCGGAGGCGACGAGGAACTCTTTGACCTTGACTGGTGGAAGTTCAACTCCCACGTAAACCTGCCTCTCATCCAGACAAAGTACACAGCCGATCCCGCACCTATGGTATATGACGGAAAGGTTTACCTCTACACCACCCACGACGAGGACTACGCCAACGGCTTCGCAATGAAGGACTGGCTGCTTTACACATCGGAGGATATGGTAAACTGGCAGGACTACGGCGCAGTGGCCTCCCTCAAGGATTTCAAATGGTACGACGGCGACAACGGCGCCTGGGCCCTCCAGGTTGTGGAGCGCAACGGACAGTTCTATATGTACTGCCCCATCCACGGCCACGGAATTGGCGTACTTGTGGCTGATTCCCCTTACGGACCGTTCGTAGACCCGCTTGGAGAGCCGCTGGTATGGCAGAAGGAGCACTGGGAGGACATCGACCCCACCGTATGGATAGACGATGACGGCCAGGCCTATATGTACTGGGGCAACCCCAACGTCTACTGGGCCAAGTTGAACGAGGATATGATTTCCCTTGGCAGCGAGATCCACAAGCTGGACTACAAGATTGACTACTACCAGGAAGGACCCTGGTTCTACAAGCGTAACGGCAAGTACTACCTGGCATTTGCATCCACCTGCTGCCCTGAGGGCATAGGCTACGCGATGAGCGACAGCCCCACCGGCCCGTGGAAGTCAATGGGACACATCATGGACCGCACCTGGCGCACGAGGGGTAACCACCCGGGCATCATAGACTACAAGGGCAAGTCCTACGTTTTCGGCCTCAACTATGAGGTAATGCACCTTGAGACCTTCCGTCACCACGAAAGGCGCAGCGTTTCCGCAGCTGAAATGCACTACAACCCGGACGGAAGCATCCAGAAGGTGCCTTACTGGCAGGACAACGTCCTTGAGCAGATACAGCCGTTCAACCCCTTCCGCAAGGTAGAGGCAGAGACAATGTCCTGGGGATACGGCCTCAAGACCTCCAAGATGGGAAGGATGATCACTGTCACTGACATTGACCCCGGCGAGCACCTTAAAGTATCCGGAGTCGATTTCAAGAGAGGGGCCAAGACCCTTACAATGAACGTCAACGCTATCCGCCCTGCCGCAGTGGAAATAAGGCTCGACACTGAAAACGGCCCTCTTGTAGGCACAATGAACATCAGCGACACAAAGGGATCCTTCAAGAATTTCTCCTGCTCCCTCAAGGGTGCATCAGGTGTTCACGACCTCTTCTTCGTCTTCAAGGGCGAAGGCTTCGACTGGGACTGGTGGCAGATGAAATAAACGGATTCCTAACGGATATCCATTACATATACGTTTTGCGGCGGGCAGTCTGAAAGCTGCTCGCCGTCTCCTTGTCCGGCGTTCTGGACAAAGAGAGTAATGCCCTCTCCCCGCTTGAGGGCTTCGTAATCCAAAGATGGTTCCCACTCTCCAACCGGGAAATCTGTCAGTTCAAGGAGTTCCCATTTGCCGGAAGACAGCTTGCCTGTATGGAACGCGGAAACCTTGGAGCCGAATTCTTCCGCACGGAAGAAATAGTATACGCCTTCTTTGGTAACCGCCAGCTGAGGCCTGGCGATGGGCACCTTTTTGGTGCCGCCGCCCGCCAGGCTGAAAGGCTGGGACAACTGCCCAACCGTGTCCTGGTTCCATTTGCGGCCGTCGTGCCAAATCAGGCGGTATTGGGGGATGCCAGTGTCGTCGGATGTCCAATATGAGGCAATGTATGGATGCCCGGAGGCATCGGCTGTCATAGAGGTCTGGTTCATCAAGTCGCTTTCCTGAGGAATGCGGCAGGCATATTCGGCTGAGGAAAGGGTTATTGGCAGGTCATAGCGGGTGCCGTCAGTTCGCTGCCAACTGACTCCTGCATCGGGAGAATATGCATAGCACATATCGTGGTTGGTGGATACGTCCCAGGTCTCCCTCCATACCCAGGAAAGATGGATGCCGTCTTTTGAATCGACGTACATCTGGGGATAGGCGTTGCGCCGGCCCTCGCCGTCTATGAGGACATCCTGTACGCGCTTCCACCGTTTTTGCTGGAGGTTGTAGCGGTTCAGTACCAGGTTTCCCCGCCCGGATTCCCCGTCCCGGTAGAAGAACAGCAGGCCCCCATTGGAGAGGCGGTGGAATTCAGGGTAAGTGACATCGGCTTCGCCCGTCCCTGTCATTGGCTGGAGTTCACCCATCACGGCGCTGTAGGGCTCAAGGCTTCGGCAGTACTTCAGCGGGGCTGAATGCATATCGAAAGCCATATGAAGGAAGCCTTCGCCGTCCAGGGCGATGCTTATTACATTGTGGGCATCGGCCGTATGGCCTTTATACTGGGTACGCGTCACATCCCAGGTGTCACTCCCTTGTTTCTGGAAGGCGATGTTCACGTATGAATCTGCATCATAAAAAGCAGCGGCCCGGTAATACCCGTCGCTTGTGACCGATGCGCCGCGGAATACGCAGGTATTTACCGTGGTGGCTGCGAAGCCCTCCCCTATGCATTGCAATGAACAGTCAGGCTTGACGGCGCAAGAGGCTGCCAATGCCAACAAGATTAATATTCTGCCAATTCTCATATCAAAAGCGAGTATTGCTCCGGTGTCATAACATTGGGAAGGCTGATGGTTTCCATAAGGCCCTTCTTTATCTTGAAATCTCCCGGGTTATGGGTCAGGATGACCTGACAACCGCAGGAGGCGGCACAGGCGGCTTGCATTATATCTTCAAAGTCAGGGCCTTCCATCAGCAAGGCCGATTGGAACTGACTGTTGTCCATTGGAATTACTTCTACTATGGACGATATTTGTTTCAAGGTTGGGACAATAAGGTTCTGCGGAATGGTCTTGCGCAGTACATATGCTATGTTGGCCATTGACAGGATAGAGATGCATACGGTTATTTCTCCATCCTCCTGCATCTGCAGGAGCCTGGCCGCATATTGATAGCCCGGCCTCTCCTGTATGAGGTCAAGCATTATGTTGGTATCGAAGAATATCCGCGGTTTCATTTTGACAGGATATAATTAAGCCTTTCATCTTCAATGGAATCCAAAGGGACAGAAGGCTTTGCAATTCCTATAAGCGAGATAATCCTTTCATCGGACACCCCTTCAGGAACAGCATTGTCCCAGTGGCGGGAATCTTCTTCAAGAAGGTCCTCTATATATCTCTTTAAGGAGACCCCTTTCCGGCGTGCCTTCCGGCTCAGGGCCTCAAATACAGACAGTTTGATGTCTATCAGTTTTCTTGTAGCCGCTCCTTGCATATATATACTTTTTACAAAGATATATATTTTTCTTAACAAAAGAAGAGGCAGCTGATATCTTCAACCGCCTCTTCTTTTAAAATCCCTATGAACTTGTATTAGTTAAGGTCCGGGCCCAATTTTATGGACTTGCCTGCTGCCAGGTTGAAGTCCTTTGTCTTGCCGGCATATCTTACGGTAAACGGGTGTCCCAGGGTTGACTTGATCTCACAGGATGTCATCTTTCCGTCCTTCCAATTGATGCTCACCTCGTACCCGCCTCTGGCCTTGAGACCGCTTACAGAGCCTTCCGGCCAAGTTGGCAGAAGTGCGGGGAGAATGTTGATTTCTCCATCGTGGCTCTGGAGGAGGCACTCAGCCATAGCTGCGGTAAGTCCGAAGTTGATGTCAGACTGGTTGGAACCTGAGAAGTGGAGGTTGTTGCCAAAGCCGCTCCTGCTGCGGGCGGGACTCATTACAATCTTACGCAGGATCTCATCCGCCTTTGCTCCGTTCTCTAGCCTTGCCCACTGGCTGATGTCAATGGCGCTGTTCCAGAATACGGTTACAGGGCGCGGTTCCAGCCAGGTCTCAACTGCCTTGGCAAGTTCCGGGGTTCCCCTGAGGGTGATGGAGTTACCCGGATAGAGTCCCCAGGTGCCGGACCAGTTGTGGTTCTCACGGCCGCGGGTCCAGTCCTCGATCCATCCCTGGAGCATTCCGTTCTTGCCAATCATATATGGCGGAATCTTCTCCAGTGCGTCTGCAAGCTTGGCGCTGAAATCGCTGTCTACGTTCAGGAGCTTTGAAGCCTCTATACAGTGAGGGAAGAGGTCCTTGATCAAGGCGATGTCCATTGTGGTACAAGGCGCAAGGAACTGCTCCTCAGGATTGCCCTCAAGGTAATAGCCCTGCTCAGGCGACATTGAGAACGGGATTGTCAGGTATCCGTAGTTGGGATTCTCCGCGAGGATGTCCAGGACGAACTGGGCGGAGCCCTTCATTATTGGATAATACTTCTTAAGGAAGTCGATGTCCTCCGTAAAGAGGTAGTGCTCCCAGATATGCTGGCACAGCCATACGCCGCTCATAGGCCACATACCATAGCGGGCGGCGTCTACCGGCGCCGTACCGCGCCAGAGGTCAGTGTTGTGGTGGGATACCCAGCCGCCGGCACCGTAATACAACTTGGCGGTTTCCGCTCCATTCTCAGCAAGGTCCTCGATCAGATGGAACAGAGGGGCGGTGCACTCTGAGAGGTTGGTGACCTCTGTCGGCCAGTAGTTCATCTCCGTGTTTACGTTCAGGGTATATTTGCTTCCCCAGTTAGGAAGCAGGTCCTGAAGCCAGCGGCCCTGGAGGTTGGCAGGCTCGCTGCCCTCACGGCTGCTGGATACTGTGATATAGCGTCCAAACTGGAAGAACTTTGTCTGGAGGTCTGAATCCTGGCCGCCTTCCTTGAGGACTGCAAGACGTTCATTTGTAGGCTTGCTGTTTGCGGAACCGTCACCGACGGTAAGGTGGACGCGGCTCATAAGGCCGGAGAAGTCCTTTACGTGTGTCTCCTTGAACTGCTTGTAGCTCTTTCCCTGGACGGCTGCGAGAACCTTGTCACAGCGGGCACCGGGATCTCCGCTTATGTCCTTGTAGTTTACGAAGTTGGTGGCTATGGTCAGCACAAAAGTGACTGAATTGGCATCTGAGATTACCAGGCTGGTATCAGTGGCGGCCAGGGTGCCCTTCTCCGGAATTGCAACCACATCCGTCTGATAGCTCATTCCGTCGCCTTCAACCTTGGCAATCAAGTCGAATACCCTGGTGGGGAGATAGCTCCACGTTCCGTTCATTGTAAGGCGGTTGCCACTGGCAGCTTTTTTCCTGCAGAAAGGGCTGTCCAGCCTCGCCTCTACATTCACCTTGCCGGGTTTGTCGGCAGATACCTTCATTACCATCACGTGATCAGGATATGACATAAACACCTCACGGGTCATCTTGACATCACCCTCTTTATAGGTAACGGTCACGATACCCGTTTCCATATCCAGCTCGCGGTAGTAATCCGTAACAGGACCCGCCGGCTTGAAATCCAGGAGGAAATCGCCAACAGGGGCATAGGTCTGCTGGTTTGCCGGCTTTCCATAGAAATGCTCGTTAACCAGTTTCTCTGCCTCCTTGTATTTCTTGTCGTACATCAGCTGCTTGATCTGGTCGTAGTAATTGTGGGCCTCGGGATCATTGTAGTCGTGGGGACGGCCGGACCAGAAGGTAGACTCGTTAAGCGCAACGCGCTCATTCTCAGTCCTTCCGAATACATTTCCGCCCATATAGCCGTTACCGATGAACAGGCCGTCAAGCCAGACATCTCCGGCGGGCTCGTTGTACCAGAGAACCATCTCCCTGCTCGATTTGGGGGTGGATTCAGAGCAGGAAACCAACGTGGCTACGGCCACGCACAATAGAAACAGTATCCTTTTCATAGGTATCAGATTTTAGTGTAATTTTCCTGCTTACAATTTAAGCAATGATTATCCGGAAAACAAGTAATAAAAATGCTTTTACTTGTACTTTTCTGTGCGTGCGTCCGAGATGACTCCTGACCAGTTGAGTCCAAAGGCAAAGTCATAGGTATTGCCGTCAGTATCCTTGTGGCAGCGCATATCACGGGGAACGTCTTCATACTGCTCCTCTACGGTACGCATATCTGCAGGAAGCTGCATAGGGAGCAGGCCGGAAGGTTCGTTGGCACCGCTGATCGTCTCCATTATTGCCTGGTTCTGAATCCCGAAGGAAAGGAGGATGGCATCGCAGTAGCTCTCTATCTCGCTCATCACCATCGGTCTGGAAATGCTTATGACAGCGACCACCGGCTTGTTCCCCATAGCCTTCTTTGTGTCGCGCACCAGCTCCATCTGGGATTTGTTGGATGTGGATACGGTCTTGCCCTTGTAGCTGCGGTTGGTGAAATTCTCAAGAGGATCTCCACCGGCAATGCTGGTTTCGCGGGCGTAATCTGCAGTATAGTCATTGTATTGCAGGCTGATAGGTACATAGCCGTTGCCGCCGGCATTGCGGTCTTCTACGCTGTATCCGCTGCCGGACGCCGGGGCCTGGACGAACACTATCGCAAAGTCAGCGTCCTTTGGATCGGACACCTTGTCATAATACTTCAGGACCATTGATTCAGCCACAGGGTCAGTCAACCTTGTGGCGCCGCGACCGGTGGAAGGAACCTGCGGGATAAAAACCTTTGCACGGCTCTTCTGCGGCAGGACTCCGGCGTGGTTCTTAAGCATAACAATGGATTTGAGCTGGGCCTTGTATCCAGCCTCCATAAATTCCGGCTTGCCAACCGTGGCCGCAGTGGCAGCAGGGTCAAGATATGCGTTCTCGAACAGACCGGTACGGAAAATATTCATCAACAGGCGCACCGCAGACTGCTCGAAGCGCTTGCGCGCAGCCTTCTCCCCATACTTCTCCACCCACATATTGTAGGCTTCGATCACGGGCCCCTTCTCGTTGTTGCCGCCAAACTGGTCCACTCCGGCCTCTATCACCTTGAAATGGCGCTCCGCCTCGGTCAGGGTCTCGTTGCCCCAGCATTTGCCCTCAAAACCCTCTACGTGGAAGTAATCCTTTGTAATGTTCCAGTCAGTGCAAACCACTCCGTCAAAATCAAAGGTGTCGCGCAGCAGGTCAGTTATGATGTACTTGCTGTAACTGTTCCCATTCTGCTCCCCTGAGGGATCCTGATTATAGGAAATTGTGTAATATGGCATTACGGCAGATGCCATTGCCGTCTTCCCCTTAAGCTTCAGCGCTCCCTCCACAAAAGGCTTCATCTGGGTTTGAAGGTTGTCTCCCGGATATA
This sequence comes from uncultured Bacteroidia bacterium, assembly GCA_902761655.1. Taxonomy (GTDB): domain Bacteria; phylum Bacteroidota; class Bacteroidia; order Bacteroidales; family UBA932; genus Cryptobacteroides. Next base: position 64,250 of record CACWLD010000003.1, read on the forward strand.
CGGCGTACTTGCCGTAGCTGTAGTGGGCGTCGCGCCCTCCTTCTTCCGGGCCTCCGGACGGCCAGTGCTTTATCATTGCGTTGACGGACTCGTAGCCCCATCCGCCGTTTATCTCTGCTTTTCCGGAAGAAGACTGGAAACCGTCCACATACGCACGGGCCATATCCGTATCAAGGTCGGGATCCTCACCAAAAGTGCCGTTAAAGCGGCTCCAGCGAGGCTCCGTGGCCAAATCTATCTGCGGCGACAGCGCAGTGGCAATTCCCAGCGCGCGATACTCCACCGATGCTATCCGCCCGAATTCCTCCACCAGGGAAGGATCGAAGGTGGCGGCCATTCCAAGGGACGACGGCCACATTGAAATCCTTCCGCCGTTGCCGGCGTCGTATTCTGCCGTGGCCTGCGCCCCGTGGCGCGGGTCGGAAGAATTGTTCGCAGGAATCCCGTGGCCCAGGCCCTCCACGAACGCCTGCACGTTGTTGTTCCAACGAGCGGCGTCCTCCGGAGAGGAAACGCTGGTCATAAGGACCGCGCGCAGGTTGTCCTCTTCCAGGAACTTCTTCTGCGCTGCGGTGATGTCAGGTCCGTTGATGGCCTGATGGCCGCTGTAAAGCATCAGACCGGCAATCTCGTCAATTGACAGCTGGGATGCCAGGTCCTCTGCACGGGCCTTTGCAGGCTTGCGCCAGTCTTCGTATGTATCCAGCTCGCCGTTACGGTTAAGGTCCTTGAAGGCATAGCCTCCCTTGGTCAGCAGGGTCACGCCGGAAGAAGGGCTGTAGCCCAATGTACTGCCTTTCTTCTGAATTACCAGATTAAATCCGTCCTTGCCCGTCTCCTGCCATTTAGGGCCGCAGGAAGCAAATACGGCAGCCGCCGCTGCAAGCGCCACGGCCTTCAGTAAACATACGCCAGACTTTTTCATAAGGATATCATTATGTGGTTGTCTTTCAAATATAATCAAAAAAGACAAAAAAGAAGCGGCTGATTTATGTCAGCCGCCTCCGCTTGTATAGAATCAGGTGTTGATTACATTGCCTGGGCTACTGCAACGGCAACTGCCACTGTAGCGCCTACCATAGGGTTGTTACCCATTCCAAGGAATCCCATCATCTCTACGTGTGCAGGAACTGATGAAGATCCGGCGAACTGGGCGTCAGAGTGCATACGTCCCATTGTGTCGGTCATACCGTAGGAAGCAGGACCTGCTGCCATATTGTCCGGGTGGAGTGTACGTCCGGTACCGCCGCCTGATGCAACGGAGAAGTACTTCTTGCCCTGGAGGATGCATTCCTTCTTGTAAGTTCCTGCAACCGGGTGCTGGAAACGGGTAGGGTTGGTGGAGTTTCCGGTGATGGAAACGTCAACGCCTTCCATATGCATAATGGCTACGCCCTCGCGTACGTCATCTGCACCGTAGCAGCGAACTCCTCCGCGGACACCCTCTGAGTACTTGGTCTCGGAGATGATGTTGACCTTACCGGTGAAGTAGTCGAACTCTGTCTGTACGTATGTGAATCCGTTGATGCGGGAAATGATCTTGGCAGCGTCCTTTCCAAGTCCGTTAAGGATTACGCGGAGAGGTTTCTGGCGTACCTTGTTTGCCATTTCGGCAATCTTGATGGCGCCTTCTGCGGCTGCGTAGGACTCGTGTCCTGCGAGGAAAGCGAAGCAGGAGGTCTCCTCGCGGAGAAGCCTGGCTGCGAGGTTTCCGTGTCCAAGACCAACCTTGCGGTCGTCAGCTACGGATCCGGGGATGCAGAATGCCTGGAGGCCTTCGCCGATAGCCTCGGCTGCGTCGGCAGCGTTCTTCACGCCCTTCTTGATGGCGATAGCCGCGCCCACTACGTAAGCCCACTTTGCATTCTCAAAGCAGATTTTCTGTGTGTCTTCACACATCTTGTAAGGATCGAGGCCCTTTGCATCGCAAATGGCTTTTGCCTCGTCTATGTCCTTGATACCATATTTGTTCAGAGCAGCATTGATCTGATCAATGCGACGCTCGTAGCTTTCGAAAAGTGCCATAGTCTCTTACTCTTTACGTGGATCGATATATTTAACGGCTTCAGCAAAGCGGCCATAGGTACCTTTTGCCTTCTCAATAGCCTCAGGGCCTGTTGCACCGGCCTTGAGTGCGTCCATAAGCTTGCCAAGGTTTACGAATTCGTAACCGATGACTTCGTTGTTGGCGTCAAGGGCCATACGGGTGCAGTATCCTTCTGTCATCTCAAGATAACGGCTGCCCTTTGCCTTTGTTCCGTACATTGTACCAACCTGGCTGCGGAGGTTCTTTCCGAGGTCCTCGAGTGAACCGCCCACTGCAAGGCCGCCCTCTGAGAAAGCGGACTGGGTGCGTCCGTAAACAATCTGGAGGAAGAGCTCGCGCATTGCGGTGTTGATGGCATCGCATACGAGGTCTGTGTTGAGAGCCTCAAGGAGGGTCTTTCCAGGAAGGATCTCAGAAGCCATAGCTGCTGAGTGGGTCATACCTGAGCATCCGAGGGTCTCTACAAGAGCCTCCTCGATAATACCGTCCTTAACGTTGAGGGTAAGCTTGCAGCATCCCTGCTGAGGAGCGCACCAGCCAATACCGTGGGTAAGACCGGAAACGTCCTTGATTTCTTTTACGTGCACCCATTTTCCTTCCTCAGGAATAGGGGCATTGGCGTGGTTGGCGCCTTTGGTAACGCAGCACATCTGCTGCACTTCTTTTGTGTAGATCATAATTATTTAGAATTCAAAATTATTTTTGAGTCATAAATCTTACAAATATAACAATTTTAGCGGATATACTCATCTTTAATGTAATCTGCGACAATTCTTGCGGCAATTCCCACAGTTGCGGCGCAAGGGCGCGTCTTGTAGTATTCAGGCGTCCGCGCCGAAGGCATCGGGCTCTCCATAGGAGCGCCGGGCTCCGGCTTGCGAAGGCCCAGGATCTCCCTGCACACAATGCTCCCCTTCTGTTCCTTGAAGGCCTGAGCGAAGCGCTGCACCAGTGCGTAGTTGTCCCTGCGCTGCTGCATATTGGAGGGCTCTTCGGCGGGCGAAAGGAAGCCCGCTATCATTGCCATTGCGCTTACGGTGCCGCAGACCTCGCGCATACGCGCAATGCCTCCGCCAAAGCCGGAGGCCGTGCGCAGCAGCGCGCTCCGGTCCACCTCCAGCACGTCTTCGAACGCAAGCAGCACCGCCTGGCAGCAGTTATAGCCTTCCATAAAAAACTTCTCCGCCCGTTCTTGCCTTTCTGCAGGATTGATGTCCATACTTTATACTCCGCTGAATGAGCTGAAGCCTCCGTCAATAGGCAGGATTACTCCGGTCACGAAGGTGGCTGCATCGCTGCACAGGAACTGCGCTGCTCCGTTGAGCTCGTTGATATCTCCGAAGCGCCTCATTGGGGTCTTTGCTATGATCTTGAACGAGCGCGGGGTGTAGCTTCCGTCCTCCTTCAGGAGGGCCGCCCTGTTCTGCTTGCCGATGAAGAATCCCGGAGCAAGCGCGTTCACGCGGATCTTCTCGCCATACTTGATGGCCATATCCTGGGCCAGCCAGCGGGTGAAATTGGAAACACCTTCCTTTGCGGCGCCGTATCCGGCAACCCTTGAAAGGGCGTCATAAGCGGCCATAGAAGAGATATTGAGGACGCATCCATAGCCCTGCTTAGCAAAAATCCTAGTGAAAACAAGGCAGGGATAAACTGTACCGTTAAGGTTAAGGTTGATGACCTTCTCCCAGTCTTCCAGCTTCATATCCCAGATGTTCTGGTCGTCCATAATTGTTGCTCCGGGGACGTTTCCGCCGGCAACGTTTATAAGGATGTCAATCTTTCCGTATTTGGAAACAACTTCGTCCGCAATGCCGTTCAGGACTTCCTTGTCCATAACGTTGCAGGCGTAGGCACACGGATTGCCACCCAGGGACTTGAGGCTCTCGAGGGTTGAATCCACCTGCTCAGGACGGTGAACCAAAGCCACTACGTCAGCCCCCTGTGATGCAAAATGACGGGCGAGGGATCCACCCAGAACTCCGGCGGCGCCTGTGATCACGGCCACCTTTCCCTCAACTGAAAACATCTCGTTCATAGTATCATTTTATTAATTGTTTCTCTCTTTTTACCGCAGCCATCATACCTTCCACCTGCCCCAGTGCGAGCATCCTACCGTGGAAGCCGTATCCCGGGTTGTAACCCACCGCCTGGTCTCCAAGCATTGTCTTGCCGTGATCCACCCTCATAGGGAGCGAATCCGGGCAGTCAGATAATATGCGGATGAGCTCCACCAAGTCCACCCTGCCCGCGGTGTGCGGCGCCTCCACGAAATCTCCTCCCGGGAGGAGATTGCAGGAGCGCAGATGCACGAAGCGGGTGCGCGGGGCGAACTCCCGCGCCATTGCCTCCACGTCATTGTGCGCCCCGGATGAAAGCGACCCGGCGCAGAATGTGAGGCCGTTGTGCGGATTTGGCACCGCATCCAGTATCCAGCGGATGTCAGCGGCGTCACAGCATATGCGCGGCATCCCGAACACCGGCATTGGCGGATCGTCCGGGTGGATGCACATATCTATGCCCCACTTGTCGCAAACCGGCATTATGGCCTCCAGGAAGTATTTCAGGTTCTCCCTGAGCTGATCCTTAGAAACACCCTTATACGGCTGCATAAGGGCCCTGAAACGCTCCACGGGCGAGCCCTGGGCGGAGCCCAGCGGCCCGTTGACGAAGCCCTGCGTCTTGGTTATTATGGTATCGATAAGCTGCTGCCTGTCGCCCTCCGTCATTGTCCCGGCCAGATTATCGGCCTTGGCAAGTACTTCCGGAGGGAAATCCTCCCTGGCACCTTCCCTTTCCAGGATGTAGATGTCAAAGAAAGCGAACTTTGCATAATCAAAATAAAGGCTGAAGGTGCCGTCCGGCATAGGATGCTCCAACTCTGTGCGCACCCAGTCGATGACCGGCATAAAGTTATAGCATACGGTCTTTATACCGCACTGCCCAAGGTTCTCCAGACTCTGTATGTAATTGTCTATGAGCCTGTCGCGCTCCGGACCGGCATACTTGATCTGCTCGCTCACAGGAAGGCTCTCCACCACGGCCCATTTCATCCCGTGGCTTTCTATGTTCTCCTTGGCGGCGGCTATGCGGGGGACCGGCCACACTTCACCTGATGGAATGTCGTGCAACGCAGTTACCACGCCTTCCACGCCAATCTGGCGCATCATATCCAGGGTCACCTTGTCCCCGGGCCCGAACCACCTCCAAGTCTTTGTCATATCCTAATACAACTCCATCATATCCGGGGTGAATCCCTGCTGGATCTGCTGCGCAATCATAAGCGCACACTCCTTCTTGCTGTACCCGAAGGCGTTTGCGCCTATTTCGAATATGAAATTCATCTCCTCTATGGACAGGGTGTTGTCCGCTATGATCAGGTTGATGATATAGCGCAGCATAGGCTCCCTGTAACCCGGCTCGATGCTCATTATCTTGGCCACGGACTCATTGAAGACCGTTGTCACGTCCTGCTTGCTGATGGCCTTCAGATACTCTTTGGCGAATATCTGCTGCGCCGACAGCTGTTCCAGGATGGAATTGATCTCAATGTCCGTGATCTTTCCGTCTATGTTGGCGGCGATGAGGCCGGCGCTGGCAATGAAATCCGACATCGGCTTGTCAATCTCCGATGTTCCCACCTTCAGCAGGATGTCCGTCAATTCCGTCATACCCTTCTTGAGCGTCCTGTCTGACTTGCAGGTGGCGTACAGCCTGAGGCCCTCAACCCTGATGGGGTTGACGGGATGGCTGTCAAGGCTTACGCCCTTGTCAGTGAGGAAATACTCCAGATGACGGCGGTTCTCCTCCAACAGGACGTCCAGCTTGACGTTCATCTTGGTTATGTCCAGGCCGGAGGACATCTTGTAAAATGCGCTCACGCAGGCTGCAAGGTCTCCGCAGGCCAGGAATCCGTAACGGTCCGCCTCCAGTTCCGCCAGCTGGCTCCAAAGCCTGACTTTGTGCTGCAGGCCAAGGGGCATAAGCCCCGGCTGCGGATAGACAAAGTTCAGCAGGCTGTTCATCTTGGAGTCGTGGTTGATTAGGTGACCAAGCTCGTGTCCCAGGACAAACTTGACCTCCTGGTCCGTCATAAGGGTTAGAAGGGCGGAGTTGACGTTCACTATGCTTGGCCTGTCGTCATTCTCTATGGAAACGGAAAAGGCGTTCACACTGCTGTTTCCGGTCACGTAGAAGTCAATTGGGTCAGTGTATCCAAGCGCCTGCTTCACCTCCTCGAAAATGCCGCAAAGGTGGTCCAGAAGGGGCCTTTCAACCTTGAGGCTGTGGCCTTCCATCACGCTGCGGAAATAAGTTCCGGTGTCCGACGAGTCCGCAAGGCGGATGAGTTCGTCTATCGCGCTTCCCTGAAGGGCATTGTATATGTTGTCGCGCATCTTCTGCTCCAGCGGAATCTTTGGGGAAAGATGCGCCGGGGCCTTGCCCTGCGCCTCGGCCGCGCCTTCACTCTCTTCAAGAGCGGCCGGCGCCGGCGCCTTGTCCGGCAGTACAGCGTCGTTCAGCTTGCTTTCTATAACGCTTCCAAGGCCTATGCGGTGTACGTCCAGCGTCACCGGCTTGCCGGTCTTAAGGGAAGTGTATTTGAAGGTCTTACCCGTATTCCAGTCCTTTACCTGATATGTTTCGAACGCCTTGATTCCAAATGTCACCGTCCCCGCATAGCCAATCGCATACAGTTTTTTGAAGGAATCCGTAAGGATCTTTCCGTGCTTCTTTGGGAAGGCGCTGTCCACAGACGGAGTCTTGAAAATGTCCAGATATGTGACTCCGGCCTCCTCTATCTCCTCCATCATCTTTGTGATGATGTCGTCCGGAAGAGGGATCTTTATGGTGTCTTCCTCAGTCTCCACCTTGTTCACGGGGAACTCATAGGAATCCGGAAGATGGTCCGGGTCGAATTCCGAAGCGTCGAAGTACTTTATCCCGGTATCGTATTCAACCTTCTGGGGCTCGTTGAAAAGGCGGGGGTTCTCAAAGATGAAGGACCAGCCTTCCCCCTCGTCCCAGCCGGATTCTGTATCGCCCTGGATGTCCACCAGGTCTGCGTATCCTATGGCCATCCCAACCGTGAAATCCTGCAGCTTGAAAGGTATGTTGCCAAACAGGGTATGGTTGTGTATCTCATTGGCGAATTCATAGGGGATGGTCTCCAGGAAATTGGCCGGGACCTTGTCCGGACCCGCTACAATGAGGATCTTTCCCCTGTAGTCTATCTTCCAGGAATGATTGTCTACGTCCTTGACGCCCATACATATAAGGCCGGCCCAAGGTTGCGGGACTACCAGTGCTTTCATATCGTCCTATAGTGTGTTATGTTATTTATGCTTGCTGTGCCACATTCCGTACACTTCGCTCACATTGCCGGCGGTGATGAATGCGTGGGCGTCAAGACGCCTTGTGAACTCCATCACCTTGGCGAACTCGTCCTGCGTGAGAAGTGCCTGGATCTCCATCTGTTTCTGGCCGCTGAAGCCTCCCGTTACCTCATAGAGGCTGCAGCCGCGCTGAAGGTCTTCTATTATGAACTTGCGTATGGCTTCGTGCTCGGCGGATATTATGCACACCCTCTTGCGCTTGTTGATTGCCGCGGTGAAGTAGTCGACTACTATGCCGTTGATCCAGGTTCCTATAAGGCCTATGAGCACCAGGCGCACCGGATTCACGGAAAGCGCGCTGAGGCCTATCAAAGCCCCTGCTATTGTGATGCAGGTACCTATGTCCATATGGAAGAATTTGTTGACCAGCTTGGCCAGGATATCCAACCCCCCGGTGGAAGCGTTTATGTTGAACAGGATGGCCTGCGCAATGCTCAGCAGGAGTACGAACAGCAGAAGGTCGAACCATATGTCCCCCATCACGGATGTGGAACCGTCCGCCAGGAGGCTCTGGTACGGAAGGACCTTTTCCCAGAAATCGATGCACGGGCCAAGGATCATTGCCGTATATACGGTTTTAGCCCCGAACTCCTTGCCAATAAGAAGCCAGGCCAATATAAGCAGCACCGCATTGATGGCTGTCACTATGACCGAAACCTTTACAATGATGCCGGCCTTTGCGAAAAGGGCGCTGATAACCATCGCAAGGCCGGTCATACTGCCAACTACAAGCTGGCTTGGAAGCAGGAAATAATAGACCGCAGCCGCGGTTACCATCATTCCCAGGGTCATTATTATGAGCTCCTTCCAGAACTTCCAGGTTTTAAGCAGGTTAAGGATGTCTTTAAAATTCATTGGTTATCTTTTTTTAGCGTCTTTAAAGATAACCATTTTTTGGGAACTTATCCGCAAATCTGAATATTGAATCCATCTTTTATAAGGTCGCTCACGGCATCCCTCATCTGCTGCGGGGTGAACTTCTCCAGTCCTGACTGAGGAGTGGGCCTGTCAATGGTGTAAACCATTATCTGCCGGGGACGGAGTTCGCGCACTATGGCCTTCCAGCCGTCGAGCACCTCCGGTGCGTCGGAGTGGAAGGCGGGACTGCGCAGGAACATTGTCTGAAGGCAGAAATCGCCCTTGAAGAGCTTCAGGGCCTCCACCACGGAAGCGACGTCGTACCCCGGAGCGGGGTTGTTGATCAGCCTCACAAGTTCATTGGTTGGGGCGTCAATCTTCATTATTGGGTTGTCCACCTTTGAAAGGGCGTCGAAAACCTCAGGGATGTGGACGCGCGTGGCGTTGGAAAGCACGGAAACCTTGGCCCCGGGACAGTAGGTGTCCCGAAGGGCCAGGGTATCGTCAATTATTCGCGGGAACTCAGGATTGAGCGTGGGCTCGCCGTCGCCGCTGAAGGTTATGGAGTCGATGGCGGTGCCGTCAAGCAGGAGGGCTGCGAGCTTGTCCTCAAGCGCGCTGCGCACCTGCGCGGCGGTTGGCAGCGCCTCGCCCCCTACCCCGTCCTTGTTCCATCCGCACTCGCAGTATATGCAGTCAAAGTTGCATACCTTGCCGTTGCGGGGCAGCAGGTTCACTCCAAGGGAGTTGCCCAGCCTGCGCGAATGTATGGGGCCGAATACGGTTTCTTCTCTAAGCATATCGTATTACGGTTGTCCTTCATCCTCGCGGAATTCCAGTATGTCCCCCGGCTGGCAGTCCAGGGCGCTGCAGAGAGCCGCCAGCGTGGAGAACCGCACCGCCTTTGCCTTTCCCGTCTTGAGGACGGAAAGGTTGGCGGGGGTTATCCCCACTTTTGCGGCCAGCTCTCCGGAAGACATCTTCCTTCGCGCGAGCATTACGTCAATGTTAACTATGATCTGCATAGCTATTCAGCCTTTTCAGATGCGGCCTCTGCGGGCGCATCTTCCTTGGGTGCCTCTCCCTGGAGGAAATTAGGCAGTGACATTCCCGCCATCTTGAAGAGTTCCTGAAGCGGCGGGACGGATCCCATCATTCCGGAAATGAAGTTGGAAGTGGCGGTCTTGCCGTCCTTGGCGTTCCCACCGTCCCAAACGGTAACCTTGTCAATCTTGATGCCCTTGACGGCCTCGACCTGTGTCTTCACAAGCTCAGGCAGCCTGTCTGCGATAAGCATAAGGACGGCCTTCTGAGGATCTCCGGCGGCAGCCTGTACCATCTGGTTGAATCCCTGCGCCTGCTTGGAAAGGATCTCCAGGGTACCGTTTGCCTGTGCGGCCATCTTTGCATAGATGGCATCGGCCTCTCCCTTGGCCTCGCGGCGAAGTTTCTCCGCTTCGGCCTCGGCGGCAATGATCATCTTCTGCTTCTCGATCTCGGCTGCAACCACTATGTTGGCCTGCTGGGTGGCTTTCTCTCTCTCCGCACGGGCGAGCTCAGCGTCGCGCTCGGACTTGTAGGCCTCCTCGAGGGCCTTTGCCGCCTGAACCTTCTCTGCGGCAACGGCCAGCCTTTCGGCCTCCGCCTGCTTCTCACGGCGCATAGCGTCTGACTGAGCTATGGCAATCTTGGAGTTGTTCTCTCCCTCAACGGCCTTGGCGTTGGCGTCGGCCGTGTTGATACGGGTGTCGCGGGAAGTCTCCGCAATGCGGATGTCCTTGTCCCTGTCGGCCTCCGCCTTACCGATCTCTCCGTAGCGGTTCTGCTCGGCCACGCTCTTCTTGGCGTCGTTGATGGCCTTTGCGGCGGCCTCTTTTCCAAGGGCCTCTATGTAGCCGGACTCATCGCGGATATCGGTTACGTTCACGTTGATGAGCTTGAGGCCTATCTTGCGGAGCTCGGCCTCCACGTTGGTGCTCACGTTAGCAAGGAACTTGTCGCGGTCTGCGTTGATTTCCTCGATGTCCATAGTTGCAATCACAAGACGCAGCTGTCCAAAGAGAATATCGGTGGCAATATTGCGGATGTCATCGATCTTGAGGCCAAGGAGACGCTCCGCGGCGTTGGTCATATTCTCCGGCTCGGTGGAGATACCAACTGTGAAGCGGCAGGGCACGTCCACGCGGATGTTCTGCTTTGAAAGGGCGTTGGTAAGGTTGCACTCGATGGAGATAGGAGTGAGGTCCAGGAATGAATAGCTCTGGAATACAGGCCAGATGAAAGAGGCGCCGCCGTGGATACAGCGGGCTGAAGAGACCGCTCCCTGCTTGTTCTTTCCGGTTTTACCGTAAATAACCAGAATCTTGTCGGACGGGCAGCGTTTGTAACGGGCCAGGATGGCGGTGAAGGTAACGAAAACCACCGCCACGATGATAAGTACCAGATAAAGTTCCATTGTGTCGAATATTTAAATTATTATTGAATTCATTTCTTCTACCAGGAGGGTGTTGGGCCCGACCACGTCAACCACGCGGATGTCCTTGCCGGTTGGCAGGGTGTCCCCGTCCGTCACGGCATCGTATTCGCGCACTGAATTGTTTATGGTTATCTGTACCTTTCCCTCCCCTTTCCTGCCTCCGGGGATGGCCAGGTATACCTTGCCGGTGCAGTCAATGGCGGATTTATAGACATCTATGTTGCCGGACTGCTGCATACTTGCAAGCCACTTGAAAAGGAGCATCACCAGTATTACCAGGATCACTCCCACAATTATGGCAATAGTGAAAAGCAGCGTGTTGGACTGGATGCTGCCGCGAAGCAGGACCGCCGTCCAGCCAAAGCCGAGCATAAAGTTGATGAAGTTGCGGAAGGTCAGAAGGCCCATTCCGGAACCGGCGTCGGCACCGTCACCGGCAAAGTCGCCGGAAATGTCTCCCGGCACGTCTCCGGAGAAATCCCCGGAGAAATCCGTGTCAAAGTCGGAATCAGCCCCAAGGAAGGTCATTATTGTTTGTATGACAAAAATCAGCGAAGCGGAAAGGGTTATACCCCAAAGCGCTTTCATCAATGTACTGAGTGAAGACCACCATTCAACCATAGTAAAATGTATTTGTTTCTGCAAATCTATAAATATTTATTGAAAAACAATACTTTTTTATGAAATTTTGATAAAAACATTTTTTACTGTGCAGGGCGTGGTTTTTTGAGAATTGTTCAGTATATTTGTTTATCTGACAATTACTAAAACTAAATACCAAGCATTATGGAAGAAAACGAGAAAAAATCCGGTTTCCAGGAGACACTGGACAAAGTAGAAGATCAGTTCAAGAACGCCCCGGACTCCACTGCGGAATATGACCAGGCTGACATCAACTCCAACAAGGTGATGGCCATCCTCGCATACTTTGGAATCCTGTTCCTCATCCCGCTCCTTGCAGCCAAGAATTCAAAATTCGCCCGTTTCCACACCAATCAGGGAATTGTCCTTTTCATTGTTGCAATCCTTGTAAGCATCGTGAGCTCAATCCTCTCCAGGATCCATCTTGGATTCATCGGCTGGATCCTTGACGTAGTAGTCTTCATCTTCGCCCTCATCGGTATCATCAACGCCGCCCAGGGCAAGGCAAAGGAGCTTCCTTACATAGGCAAGTACAAGATTTTGAAATAGTTCTCAATGAGAAAGTTCATCTACTGCATCCTGCTCCTCGCAAGCGGGATGCTTTTATCGTGCAATGGCCACAAGGTTCCCACTGAAAAGGATATGGGGGCCTACCTCTTTGTGTTTTTCAGCGATCCCACCCACAGCATCTTCTTTGCCACCAGCCGTGACGGATACACCTTCACGGCAGTGAATGACGGCCAGCCCGTGATAGACGGCAAGGAGGTGGCGGAGCAGAAAGGCGTCCGCGACCCGCACATCACCCGCGGCCCTGACGGCGCGTTCTACCTGTCAATGACGGACCTTCACCTTAACGGAAGGCGCTTCGGCTACAGGGACACCCAGTGGCAGAGACCTGAGAATGAATACGGCTGGGGCAACAACCGCTGCCTTGTCCTTATGAAGTCCTTCGACCTTATCAACTGGACCGTAAGCGACTACCGCATAGACCTGGCCTTCCCTAAGCACTTCGGCAACCTTGGATGCGCCTGGGCTCCCCAGACCATCTACGACCCCGTAGAGAAAAAGATGATGGTCTACTTCACGGTACGCCTTGGCAACGGCCTCACCAACCTGTACTACGCATACACTGACGATGACTTCACCAAGTTCGTCACCGAACCCCAGATCCTGTTCAAGTACCCGGATCCCAAGGTACAGATACTTGATGCCGACATCTATCCTATGCCTGACGGCCGATACTGTATGACTTACGTGGCCCAGACAGGCAAGAGCGGAGTCAAGAAGGCATTCTCAAACTACATTAACAGGGACTACGTCTATGAGCCGGACTTCGTGGACAAGGAGCCCAAGGCCTGCGAGGCCCCCAATATGTGGAAGAGGATAGGAGAGGACAAGTGGGTGCTTATGTATGACTCGTTCAGCCTTCGTCCCAGCAACTTTGGATTTGCGGAGACAACAGACTTTGTCAACTTCACTGACATTGGGCACTTCAACCAGGAAGGCAGCCCTATGAAGGCCACCAACTTTGTATCGCCCAAGCACGGCACCGTAATCCAGATAACGGAGGAAGAAGCCACCCGCCTGGAAAAATACTGGGAAGAGCATTAAAAAGAAAAGGCAGGGCTATCTGAGCTCTGCCTTTACTTCTGTTATCATATCCTTGTTCCGCTGTTCGTCCGCCTCGAAGGTTTCTTTCAGGGCCAGGGGCCCGGTATCCTTTGAAGAGAACTCCCCGCAGTAAGTAACGATACCTTCATTCAGGTAAGTTGCCTGAAGGTAAACCTTGTAGTTGCCTGCAGGAACGACTTTGCCGTCCTGGTCCGTAAAGTCCCAGGTGAAGGTCTGCACTCCGCTGGAAGCCGGGGTGGCTCCGGTGAATGCATCCATCTGGGCGTCGCTGAGGCTTTCAGCCTTGACGGCCTTCACCCACGTTGGGACGCAGGTTGGACGGAAGGTGTAGCCTCTCTGGGCCGGCTGGCCCGCGCGTGCGCGACCCTTTGTCGTGAACGCAGTCACGAACAGGGTCTTAACCACTGCACCAGCCTCATTCTCAATCCAAACGGCGTACTGGTTTGAACCCGGGCCCGCCTGCTTGGTGTAGTTGAATGAGATCTCAAGCTCCTTGGGGGCTTTCTTGCCTGCGCAGGAAGCCAGCGTAAGGGCTGATATTGCAAAAAGCAATACTAAAAAGAGTTTCTTCATCTATCTGTATGTTAGAATGTGTACTTGAGCATAGCCTGCAGACGGGTGTTGGTAAGCCATCCGTCGTTGGTTCCGGTAACCTGGTAAAGGCCGGTAGCCTTGTCAAGGACGGAGCCGTACTCTACGCTGGTGATCTCGCACTCAAGAGCCAGGGCAACCTTGCCCAAATTGCGGATGATGGTAGGAGAAAGCCTGTACATCTGGCGCATCTGCTTGTAGCTGTTCTTTGAGAAGTAGAAAGCGTCTGAGCCGGCAACTTCCTTTGCCGTACCAAAGTTCTTCACGTAACGGCGTAACCTCCGTTAAGGTTCATCTGGGAACCGTCCTGGGCAAATGTGGATTTAACCTTTGCGGTGAACAGGCCTTCCTTGTACTGGCCATATACGAATGCGGCGGCCTCGTTAAGCCTCTTTCCTCCTACGAATGGCTTGAGGGAAAGGAAGTCTGCTCCAACCCTGAACAATGTGTTGCCATAAGAACGGCTGAGGGCGAAATAGAGCTCAGGGATTCCTGAATTCTTGATATAATCTGCGGAAGCGCCGTTAGGGCCGCAGGAAGGATACTGCATCTGCCATATTCCGGCTGCTGAAATGGACCAGCCGTCATTGAGTTTCTGTTCTAACTGGACATAGGGAGTACGTCCGAACGGTGCGAAAGGAGCTCCTGTGTTCAGGGAGATTACATCCGGAGCGTCGGTTGCCATTGGATGAACGCCCTGGCCGGCCTTGATGCTGAAGCCATTGTCCCAGCCGAGGGTCATATAGGCCTGACGGAGACGGAGCACTGCGGTTCCTGTAACGCCGCTGGGGCCGTTGTAGAAATCAGCCTCAATCTTGGCTCCCACTTTCATTCCGTTGAATTCATATCCGCTTACATCAACGCCCACGCGGGAAGTGATGGCGGTGAAGTGGTATGACATTACGTTGCCTTCATAGTTTGCAGCTGTAGGCTTGGGGACATAGTTGAACAGGTCAACGGTACCGGAAAGGCTCTCTTTGGTATCTACGTGGGCGTAGTTCCTGATAAAGCCGTAGAATTTGAAGTTGCTCTCGTTCTGAGCGAATGCTGCAGCGCCGCAAAGAAGGATGGCTGCTGCAAGGATGAGTTTTGTCTTCATATCTTAATTAAGGGTAATAATAATCTATTTGAATGGGAAGATAACTGTGAGCCACAAATAGCCCAAAACAAAGCCAATCAGGCCAATGATTATGCCCACCTTTGCCATATCCCTTGTCTGGACCATTCCGGTAGAGCTGGCAATGGCATTAGGCGGGGTTGATATAGGGAGAACCATTGCTATTGAAGCGCAGGTTGCCACAAATATGATCATAGCGTGGGTTCCGCCCAACGCGGTGAAAGCGGCATTGTTTGCAGCCGCGGGATCCGACATTCCCATTGCCACAACGATGAGGATAGGGATGAGAAGGGCCGCGGTGGCTGAGTTGCTGATGAAGTTGGAAAGGAAATAGCATACCAGACCGGCTATCACAAACACAAGGAGTACCGGCAAGGTTCCGAACGGGATGGCATTGATCAGCACCTCGGCCAGGCCTGTCTGCTGAAGGTCGGTTCCCAGGGCGAAGCCTCCGGCAACCAGCCACAGCACGTTCCAGTTGATTTCCTTGATATCGTCTTTTGTAAAGATACCGGTTGCAGTGAACACGGCCAGAGGAATAAGCGCTACAATATTGGAGTTTATCTTTGTTATGCTTTCCGTAGCCCACAGGAGCAGCGTGAGGAAGAAGGTGATCCACACGGTATAGCTCTTCCAGTCTTTCTTTGCCTGTCCCTTGGGGATTTCAAGCACCAGTTCCTTTGTCTTGAACGGGAAGAAAGCCTGGAGAAGGAGCCAGGCTATGAAAATCATCACCAGCACATAGGGAATCATATGGGCTGACCACTGGGCAAAGCTCACCTCTATGCCCGCCTGGGAGAGGAAACGCACTGCGGTGGCGTTTGGCGGTGTTCCAATGGTGGTTCCTATTCCTCCAAGGTTTGCGGCGACGGGTATTGAGAGGGCGAGTCCTACCTTGCCCTTGTCATCGGCAGGAAGTGCTGCCAGCACAGGCGCAAGGAGGGCGAGCATCATTGCGGCGGTGGCTGTGTTGCTCATAAACATAGAGAATACTGCTATCACCAGCAGGAATCCAAGGAGAACCCAGCGAGGCTTGCTCCCGAACGGCTTCAGCAGAGCCTTGGCAAGGGTGACGTCCAGACAATATTTCTGCGCCATTATCGCAAGGGTGAAACCTCCAAGGAAGAGCATCACCACCGGATCCGCAAAGGCGGCCATTATGTTGGCATACGGAATCAGCCTTCCCGCCTCTGGATAGCACAGGAAGCCAAGTCCCTTGTCCGAAATGGTAAGCAGGGACAGGACTATCACAAGGATTGATGTGGTCCAGTTGGGGATTATCTCAAAGATCCACATCAGGGCGGCGAATACAAATAGCGCTATGACCCTTTGCTGTACAATGGTAAGCGCCTCTACCCCATAGAAGGATGTAGGTACGGCCCAAAGGAAAACTGTGACAATAAGCACTATGGGCAGCAATACACAGAATTTGACGTTGAATTTTTTGTTGCTCATGGACTTTTCACCAAATTGCCCGTAAAGATAGGCATTATTCTCAAATAAATATTTATATTTAGGACTATGAAAAAGTTATTGCCTATTATCCTGGGCCTTTTGGCCACCGCCTGCGCAAGCAGCCAGCCTGCCCCGCAGCAAACCCTCTACCCTTCAGAATTCTACAAGACCGACAAGGGCAAATGGGTGGAACTGGACCTCATCTACCACGGATGCGTTGCCATTTCCTATAACGGATTCGACATCCAGATAGACCCCGTAGCCGGACGTGGGGACAACTCATACGACTACAGCGTATTCCCCAAACCGGAAATGATAATGGTAACCCACGAGCACGGAGACCATTTCAGCGCCCCTACTATTGAATCCCTGGAGACCCCTGACACCCGCATTATCGTAAACCAGACCGTATTCAACACCTTCCAGAGAGGCGAGGTGCGCAAGAACGGAGATTCAGAAGAGCTGGCAAAGGGCGTAAAGGTCGAGTATGTCCCGGCGTACAACATCACCCCTGGCCGCGAGAACTTCCACCCCAAGGGCAACGGAAACGGATTTGTGTTTGACATCGACGGCCTTCGCATCTATGTCTCAGGGGACACTGAATGCATCCCTGAGTTGGCAAACCTCAAGGACATTGACGTGGCCCTGCTTTCCACCAACCTTCCTTACACAATGAGCGTGGAGCAGTGCATCGAGGCCGGAAAGATCATCAAGCCAAAGGTGCTCATCCCCTACCACCTGAGCCAGACTGACCTGCAGGCCATCAAGGACGGCCTGGAGGGCAGCGGAATTGACGTACATCTGTACGAGAACCTTAGGTAAGAATCCGGAACCGGACCTTTATTTGACCCTGAGAGTGCGACCCACTCTCAGGATTGTTTTTGTGGTGATGTTATTGAGCTTGCACAGCGCGGATACCGTGGTTCCGTTGCGCTTGGCAATGGTGGACAGCGTATCGCCGGACTTGATGGTCACGTACTTGGCGGCCTTGCGTTCGGCCTCCAGGCGCTCCTGCTCAAGGCGGTCCGCCTCGTCGGCCTCCGCAATTGCCTCCTCCTCATCGTCAGACTCGGGAGAATAGCTGCTGTCAGGGTACAGCATGGACTTCTTTATCACCAGGACGCTCTGCCTGAGCTCCTGGCTGTCCATATCCAACATCCATTCGGGATCTATGGCATAGCCCAGATAGCGGACTTCATAATGCAAATGGGATCCACTGGCCCTTCCAGTAGCGCCGCACAGGCCTATTACCTGGCCGGCCTCCACCCACTGGTCCTGCTTTACGTTTATCTGGGAAAGATGCCCGTAAAAGGTCTCCAGACCATTGGAATGGCGGATAACTACAAGGTTTCCGTATCCTGAAGAATACTTGGCTACGCGGACCTTTCCGTCAAATGTAGCATATACTTCACTGCCTTTTGGCATTGGCATGTCGGTTCCCCTGTGATACCTTCCGCGGCGCCTTCCATAACGGGAAGACACCTTTGTGGGAGTAATGGATCCCGGGAAATGGTACCTGTCCGTGGAGTCCATAAGCCATACGTAGGAACGGATGGGGAAATTGTCATATTGAAGGCCGTAGGCGTCAGGGTTTGTGTTCCAGTGCTTGGTGAAGGTTGTGTCCGCACTTGCCACATCGCCGTCTATCCAATACCTCCAGGTATTGTCCGTATAAAGGATTATCTTTCTGGCGGGGCTGGATGTATCCAGGGTGTCCATCGGAATCACATCCGGATTCAGCGGGTCCAGCGATTTTACCGGCTGGAGGGCCGGCCTGGGCACCAGTATCTCAGCCTTTTTCTTAGTGATCTCCTGGCCTGAGGCTGCAACGCATATCAAAGCGGCCAGCGCTGCCAGTATTGTTCGGTTGAGGTTCATCGTCTATTCTCTTGTGGCCCCAAAGTCCTTTTCCAGGAGTTCCTGGGCCATTGATACTTTCTCTTTTAACAATTGGTCATTCACGGCTTCGCATATGAAACGGAGGTAAGGCTCGGTATTGGAAGGGCGGATGTTGAACCACCACTTTTCAAATTCCATCCTCACGCCGTCAAAATCCATCTTTGCCTGCGGTGTTTCCTTGGAGGCGAACATATCGCTCACCGCAGCTATGGCGCCGGCCTTGTCCTCAAGGCGGAAGTTGATCTCTCCGGAATTCTTGTACTTGCGCATTGAGGCTATCTGCTCGCTTAAGGTGATACCCTCCTTCTTGAGGTCGCTTACTATGCTGAGTACTATGAGCGAAGACAGCAATCCGCTGTCAGAGTAGAAGAAATCCTTGAAATAGTAATGCCCGGCAAGCTCCCCTCCCCAAAGTCCGTCAATCTCGCGGAGTTTGGGAGCGGCGTAGGCGCGGCCCACCCTCCAGGTGTGCAGTTCCGCCCCATACTGCTCCAGATACTCCCCTACGGACTTGGAGCTGCGTATTTCCTGCAGGACGCGCGGATTGCTGAATCCGCGGCGGCCGCAGAAATAGCGCGCCATCAAGGCCACCACCAGGTCCGGCGGCACAAACTGGCCTTTCTCGTCCACGAACATCACCCTGTCAGCGTCTCCGTCATAGATTACGCCCACGTCGGCGCCCTTTTCCTTTACCAGGCGCATCAGGGGCTCCACGTTCTTTGCCACGAGCGGATTTGGCTCGTGGTTGGGGAAACGGCCGTCAAGTTCGTCAAAGATATACCAGGGATCCTGGCCGTAAACCTGCTTTGCAAACAGGTTGGCCATACCGTTGGACAGGTCAAATGCAATGTTCAGGGATGAATAATCCTCCTTGAAGCGCAGCATAAAGGCAAGGTAATCTTCCATTATGTCCTTCTCTATGACCTTTCCCTTGACGGGTGCGGCAGGTGTGGGCTTTCCTTCAAGTATCCAGCGTTCTATCTGTCCCAGGCCGGTGTCATATCCAACCGGAAGGGCGTTCTCCCTGGACACCTTGAGGCCGTTGTACCGGGCGGGATTGTGCGATGCGGTAATCTGCACCGATGCCTTCATCCCGTAATGCACGGTCCCGAAATACACCATCGGCGTTGAACTGAGGCCTATGTCCAGGACGTCAGCCCCGGCATCGGTGATGCCCTGCACCAGGCTGTCGTGTATCTCCGGCGAAGAGACCCTGCAGTCCCTTCCTACCAGGACCTTGTCCGCCTGAAGCAGGCCGACTATGAAGTAACCCACCTTATATGCGGTACTGGCGTCAAAGTCCGTCCCGTAAATTCCCCTTATGTCGTAAGCGTGAAATGCTCCCATAGTTATTTGATTTTATAGTTGTAGCGCGGCGACACCTTCCCCTTGGATATTCCGAACAGCTTCTTTGAAAGCATTTTCTTGCGGATTGGAGGCACAAGGTCCGTGAACAGGACACCATCCAGATGGGACATCTCGTGCTGTACCATCCTGCAGGCGAACTTGTCAAGTTTCTCCGTCTGTTTCTGGAAGTTCTCGTCGTAGTATTCTATTGTGATGCTGTCAGGGCGGGTCACATCCGCATAGATGCCGGGGACTGAGAGGCAGCCCTCGCTGTATTCACATCCGTGGTTGCTGGATTCCAGTATCACCGGATTGATCATAACCCTCTTGAAACCGGCCAGGTAATCATAGACGTCGGTCATTACGTCTCCATCAACTATAAGCACCCTTAGGGACACCCCTATCTGAGGGGCGGCAAGCCCGCAGCCTTCGGAGGCTGCCAGCGTGTCTTTGAGGTCTGCTATTAGCGCTTTGAGTTCTTCTTTCTTTTCAAGGTCTGCGGGGGCCGCCTGCTGGCGAAGCACCTCGGACCCGTACAGGTAGATAGGTCTTATCATATGGTCCGGTTTCTGTCCAAATAACTCTGCAATATTATTGCCGCGGATATCCTGTCGACGGAATTTTTGTCCCTCCGGTCGCTTTTTTTCATCCCGCCGTCTATCATTGCCCGGTGGGCCAGGACGGATGTAAACCTTTCGTCCTCAGTCACTACGGGAATGTCGGGGAACTTCCTTGCAAGCGTTTTCAGGAAAATGTCCACATCAGCCGCAGCCTGCGAAGGCTTCCCGTCCATATTGATGGGATAGCCCACCACGAACAGGCTTATCGGCTCCTTTAAGGCATAATTTTGGAGATATTCTATTATCTTTGCAGTTGGCACGGTTTCCAGGGGAGATGCGAAGATGCGCAGCGGGTCGCTTACAGCGATTCCCGTCCGTTTTTTCCCGAAATCTATACCCAGAATTCTCTCCATAGCCTGCAAATTTAGTTTAAAAGTATGTCCAAAACAAAAAAAGAGAATAAAGTCAAGGATTTCAGAGTAAGCGTGGTAGATGACGCGTCCCACAGGCAGATATGGGAGCGGAAATTTACCCGGGGCAGTTTCATAGCGGCAATAATCAGCACTCTTGTGATACTTGCGCTCATAGCCTACTGCCTCCTGGCCTTCACCCCGCTCCGCACCACCATACCGGGATACCCCAACGCCCAGACAAAAAGGGACGCCATCCAGAACGCCCTCAAGATAGATTCCCTTGAAAACATCATCTCCCGCTGGGAGCTTTACTCAATCAACCTTGGCCGCATTGTGGACGGAGAAGAGCCGTACCGCATTGACAGCACCATCCTGGCAAGCCAGGAAGGGCGCCTTTCCGGCCTGGAAGAGGAATACCTGGCCGGAAAGGATTCCCTCCTGCGCCAGACCGTGATGCAGGAGGAGCAGTTCTCCATTTCCGGAGGCGAAGGCCGCCAGCTTACTATTGAGGGAATGCATTTCTTCACCCCTCTCAGCGGCGTGGTTTCCCAGGGATTCGACCCTGTCCTTCACCCTTACATAGACATCACCGCCCCCGCGGGCTCCGTAGTGCTCTCCATCCTGGACGGAACCGTGATCTTTGCCGGCTGGAACGACGAGAGCGGCTACACAATCCAGATACAGCACGCAAACGACATTGTTTCCATATACAAGCACAACCAGAAACTCTTGAAGAAGACCGGTGACAAGGTTTCTGCGGGAGCGTCCATAGCCCTTGTGGGCAATACGGGCTCCCTTACCACCGGTGACCACCTCCACTTTGAACTATGGTATAAAGGGGATGCCGTAGACCCCACAAAATACATAAGCTTCTAAAATGAAACGCCACATTGCCATTCTAGGCTCCACAGGATCCATAGGAAGCCAGACCCTGGACGTAGTACGCGCCCACAAAGACCTTTTCCAGGTTGACCTGCTCACGGCCAACAACAACAGCCGCCTTCTTATAATGCAGGCCCTGGAATTCAATCCTTCCAGCGTAGTCATCTGCAACGAATCCAAATACAAGGAGGTTGCCGATGCCCTTCAGGACAAGGACATCAAGGTCTTCTGCGGGATCAATTCAATATGCGACCTGGTCCGCGGAGAGGCAATTGACATAGTGGTTGCGGCAATGGTGGGCTTCAGCGGCCTCCAGCCAACCATTTCTGCCATCAAGGCCGGGAAGATAATAGCCCTTGCCAACAAGGAAACCCTTGTGGCCGCGGGCTCCATCATAATGGCGCTCTCCAAGCAGTACAACGCCCCTATCCTTCCCGTGGATTCTGAGCATTCCGCAATATTCCAGTGCCTGCTGTGCGCCCAGGGCAACGCGCTTACCAGGATCCACCTGACTGCGTCAGGCGGCCCTTTCCGCGCGTGGGACAAGGACCGAATAGCGCACGCGACGGCCGCCGAAGCGCTCAAGCACCCCAACTGGAATATGGGCGCAAAGGTCACCATAGATTCCGCGACAATGATGAACAAGGGCTTCGAGGTGATGGAGGCACGGTGGCTGTTCGATGTCAAGCCATCGGACATCCACGTGGTTGTCCATCCTGAATCCGTGATCCATTCAATGGTGGAGTTCGAGGACGGCGCAGTCATCGCGCAGATGTGCTGCCCGGATATGCGCGAGCCCATCCAGTTCGCGCTCAGTTTCCCGCAGCGCCTCACCCTGGACAACCGCAAACTGGACTTCGCGGCGCTGGGACACCTCAGTTTCTTTGAGCCGGATATGGACAAGTTCCCCAACCTGGCGCTTGCGTTCGACGCCCTGGAGAAGGGCGGAAACATCCCCTGCGCCCTCAACGCCGCCAACGAAGTTGCGGTGGCCGCATACCTCCATAACAGCATAGGCTTTTACGACATTCCCGCCATCATTGACAAATGCGTCGCAGGTACGGTATTTGTGGCAAATCCATCGCTCGATGACATATTCCTCACCCACGAGGACACCCTTGCCCGGGCTAACAAACTCATATGACGGCGTTGTTCAAAACCTTGCAAGTAATACTTGCCCTGTCCATACTAATCTTGACTCACGAGCTGGGGCATTTCACCTTTGCCAAGCTCTTCCATATACGCGTGGACAAGTTCTTCCTCTTCTTTGATTTCGGAGGCAAGAAACTCTTCAGCACAAAGGCCAGATGGTTTGTAAAACTGTTCCCCAAGGCAAAGGACTGGGAGACGGAATACGGAATTGGCTGGTGTCCCCTTGGAGGCTACTGCAAGATCAACGGAATGATTGACGAATCCCTTGACCTTGAGACAATGAAGCAGGAGCCCAAGGAATGGGAATTCCGCACAAAACCCGCCTGGCAGAGGCTGCTGGTGATGTTCGGAGGAGTGCTGTTCAACTTCATAACGGCAATCATCATATTCTCATCCATACTTGCGGTGCAAGGACGTTCCTACATCCGCAACAAGGGCAACAAGGTATATGTCAATGAGACCGCCTACGAGATGGGCTTCCGCGACGGAGACGAAATCCTGTTCCTGGACGGACGCGCCCCGCTGGCTTTCAACGACATCCAGGCTGACATAGCCCGCAAAGGCGTCCGCAAGGCTACTGTGCTCCGCGGGACGGACACCCTGGACATATACATCGACCAGTCGATGATTGGAGAGGTGGTGAACGGAGGCACAATGTTCGAACTGGCAATCCCGTTCGTCATAGACCAGTTCCAGGAAGGGTCCCCTAATGCAGGCAGCGGCCTTCAGAAAGGAGACAGGATCCTGGCTTTCGAAGGTCAGAGTTTTGAGTTTGTACAGGATTGCAGGGAGATACTGGCGGAGCACAAGGGAGAGACCATAGAGGCCAGTTTCCTTCGCGGAGCGGACACCCTGGCGTGCAACGTCAAGGTGGATACGCTGGGCCAGATAGGCGTGGCGCTGCAATTGCCGGGAGTGGAGTATATACATTACACGGCACTGTCCGCCATTCCGGCAGGCATAAAATATACCTGGGAAATGATCGTAGGCTATGTGGACGACCTGAAACTGGTGGCTACGCCCTCAACCCAGGCATACAAGTCGGTGGGCAGTTTCATTTCCATAGGGCAGGTGTTCCCTTCCGTATGGGACTGGAACCAGTTCCTGAACATTATGGCAATGCTTTCCATAATGCTTGGCGTGATGAACCTGCTCCCCATCCCGGGACTGGACGGAGGACACATCCTGTTCACCCTGTACGAGATGGTTACCAGGCGCAAGCCCTCTGACCGCTTTATGGTGGTGGCGCAAATGGTGGGTATGTTCCTGCTGTTCGCCCTTATGTTCCTGGCTTTTGGGAATGACATAGCAAGATTAATCAAATGACACACAATATGAAACGCTTTATTAAACTGATCCTGGCAAGCATTGCCGCCCTGACAGCCCTTACCGGCTGCAAGACAAGCTCCAAGACCCTCCTGCCCAACATCAGCGGAAAGGCCGGAGAAGTTATCGTTGTGATTGACAGGGAGAACTGGGAAGGTGAACTTGGCAACGAAGTGCGCCTCCTCCTTGCGGACGACTGCCCCTGGCTTGCCCAGAAGGAGCCTCTGTACACATTGGTGAACGTCAACCCCAACGCCTTTGTGGATATGTTCAAGGTTCACCGCAACATAGTGTACTTTGACATCAACCCCCAGGTTGCAACGGAAGGTGTGACATACAGGGCAGATATGTGGGCCGCGCCCCAGTGCGTGATCCAGATTTCCGCCGCCACAAGCGAGAACGCCGTGGAGCTTATGAAAAACGAAGGCGAAACCATAGTTGCCGTGATAGAGCAGGCCGAAAGGGACCGCGTAATAGCCAACTCCCGCCGCTACGAAGAGCGTTCCCTGGCTCCCCAGGTAATGGAGATAATGGGCGGCGCCCCGCACTTCCCTTCCGGATACAAGCTCAAGAAGAAGACAGACAACTTTATCTGGATTGCCGATGAGAAGCAATACACCAACCAGGGCGTATTCATATATAAGTATCCTGCAACGGAGGCCGAGCCGTTCAGCCTGGACAACATTATCAGACACCGCAACCAGTTCCTCAAGGAGAACGTTCCGGGAATGTTCGACGGCACATATATGATTACCGCTGACTACATCCCTCCCACCGTATCATACCTGCAGTACAAAGGCCGCAGTTTTGCCCAGTGCAGGGGCTTCTGGGAGGTCTACAATGACTTTATGGGCGGACCTTTCGTCTCCCACTCATTCTATTCCCAGGATGGAAAGGACGTGATTGTCCTGGAGGCTTTCGTATACGCCCCAAAGTATGACAAGAGGCAGTATCTGCGCCAGGTAGAATCCATTCTTTATTCTTTTGAATGGGAAAGCGCCAAGGAGTAAAAAAATATTTTGTCTTGTTAAAAAGAATTTATACCTTTGCGTTCCAAAACTTTGGTGGGTTCGTATAACGGCTAGTACTCGAGATTTTCATTCTCGCAATAGGAGTTCGATTCTCCTACCCACTACCAAATATTAAAAAATACTAAAATGGCAAATAACGCATCTGCTGAGAAAGCCAATCGCCAGAGCGAGAGGCACAGACTGCATAATAGGTATTATGCACGTACAACACGCAATGCCATCAGGGCATTGAGGAACACAACTGACAAGAAAGCCGCAGAGGCTTCCGCTCCTAAGGTTTATGCAATGATCGACAAGCTCGCAAAAATAGGCCTCATCCACAAGAACAAGGCTTCCAATCTCAAGAGCGGGCTTCAGGTTTACATCAATAAACTTTCCTAGACACTCAAGCTGCTGAATGCAGCTTTTTTTTCGGGATGTAGCGCAGTTGGCTAGCGCACTACGTTCGGGACGTAGGGGTCGGGCGTTCGAGTCGCCTCATCCCGACAAACAGCCGGAAGAGGGTTTCTCTTCCGGCTGTTTAAGATGTATGGTCCGAACGCCCGGGGCTAAATGATACCCTGCTCAAGCATTGCGGTGGCAACTTTCATAAAGCCTGCTATGTTGGCGCCCTTGACATAGTCAACGGTACCGTCCGGCTGGGTGCCGTACTTGACACACTGGGTGTGGATTGAAGCCATTATGAAGTGAAGCTTCTCGTCCACCTCCTTGGCTCCCCAGCTGATATGGGAAGCGTTCTGGGTCATCTCAAGGCCTGAAGTGGCAACGCCACCTGCGTTCACGGCCTTGCCGGGAGCGAACATTACTCCGTTGTTCTGGAAATAGTGGATGGCTCCGGGCTCGCAACCCATATTGGAAACCTCGCAGCAGCACCAGGTGCCGTTGGCCTTGAGTTCCTTTGCATCCTCCTCTGAGAGCTCGTTCTGGAATGCGCAAGGAAGGGCGATGTCGCACTTCACGCTCCAGGCCTTCTTGTCAGGAGTGAAGAATGCCTTGTCCGGGAAACGGGTGGCCATATCCTCGACCCTGTCACGGTTGGAAGCCCTCATTACAAGCATATAGTCAATCATCTCCGGAGTGATTCCGTCAGGAATCTCGCAGACTCCGTCAGGGCCGGAGATGGCAACTACCTTTGCGCCAAGCTCAAGAGCCTTCTTGCTGGCTCCCCAGGCTACGTTACCGAATCCGGAAACAGCTATGGTGCAGCCTTTTATGTCCTTGCCAATCCTGTGGAGCATATTCTGGGTGAAGTACAGGGCGCCGAAGCCCGTGGCTT
Source organism: uncultured Bacteroidia bacterium (assembly GCA_902761655.1). Lineage (GTDB taxonomy): Bacteria > Bacteroidota > Bacteroidia > Bacteroidales > UBA932 > Cryptobacteroides. The sequence goes on from CACWLD010000003.1 coordinate 90,350, forward strand.
CCGGGCGCAGTACTGAACCTCCCCAGGTGGATCCCTTTCCGGTAAGGACACCCGTGTTGTACTGGCGTGCAAGTTTCTTGTACTGGCCGTACATATAACCTATCTCACGGCCGCCAACGCCAACATCACCTGCAGGGATATCCTGGTCAGGGCCTATGCACTGCCAGAGTTCCTGCATAAAGGCCTGGCAGAAACGCATAATCTCGTCATCGCTCTTTCCCCTTGGATTGAAATCGGATCCTCCCTTGGCTCCACCCATAGGCAGGGTTGTAAGGGCGTTCTTGAATGTCTGCTCAAATCCCAGGAACTTGAGCATTGAAGGAGTGACCGCCTTGTGGAAACGGAGGCCTCCCTTGTATGGTCCTATGGCGCTGTTGAACTGTACACGGTATCCGGTGTTGGTCTGGACCTCTCCGCGGTCGTCAACCCAAGTGACGCGGAAGGAGAAGATACGGTCTGGCTCGACCATTCTCTCCACTATCTTAGCTTTTTCAAATTCAGGATGCTGGTTGTAGATATCCTCAATGGATTCCAGCACTTCTTGGACGGCCTGCAGGTACTCACCCTCTCCAGGGTACTTGGCACTCAACTTGGCCATCAATTCTGCGGTTTTCATAAATAAATGGTTATCAGTTAGTTAGTTGTATGTTATTTTACTTCCCAGGTAGATCCGCTGTGAAGCAGGTCGTACACTGTATGAATCTTGGACTTGTCAGTAACCTGGGCGACCTGCTCGGTCATCCTCTGGTCATAGGTCCTGTCCACCACGTCACGGATTACGCCAAGGGCAACGGGCAGTCCCGGTCCCTTCATCTCCGCCAGCATCATATGGATTCCCATATTGTCAGAGTGGGCGTCGTGGGTAAGGACATCGTCAATTGTAAAGCCGTCTTCTCCAATGGTGACGGCCTTGAGTCCCATATTGAACAGCACCAGGCCCTTGTTCCTGTCCTTTCCAAAGAGCATCTTCTCTCCGTGGCGCAGGACAATAGTGCGGTCTGCGCGGACTGCGGGGTCTGAAAGGTTCCTGTGGGCTCCGTCGTTGAAAATGACGCAGTTGGTGAGCATCTCCACCACAGATGTTCCGTCGTGGAGGGCGGCTGCGGTCATTATCTCTTCGTTCAGGGCAAGCTCAACGTCAAGGCTTCGGGCAAAGAAGGTTCCCTTTGAACCAAGCACAAGGCTTCCGGGATTGAAAGGCTGCTCAATGGTTCCGTAAGGGGATGTCTTTGTGATTGCTCCAAGCTTTGAAGTAGGAGAATACTGGCCCTTTGTAAGGCCGTATATCTGGTTGTTGAACAGGATGATATTGATATCTATGTTCCTGCGGATCGCGTGGATGAAATGGTTTCCTCCAATGGCAAGGGCGTCTCCGTCACCGCAGGCCTGCCATACGGTAAGCCTTGGGTTGGCCACCTTGATTCCGGTGGAAATTGCGGTAGCGCGGCCGTGGATGCTGTGGAATCCATAAGTATCCATATAATATGGAAGACGTGAGGAACAACCTATACCGGATACCACCACGTAGCGTTCCTTCTCGTAATTCAGCGCTTCGCTTACCTTTGGCATAGTGCGCTGCAGGGCGGCCAGCACGGCGTGGTCCCCGCAACCCGGGCACCAGCGGACTTCCTGGTCGTTCTTGAAATCTTTGGCAGTAAGTACAGGCATTACAGATATTGTTTAATGGCCTCGACTAGCTCGCTCACCAGGAACGGCTGGCCTTGAACCTTGTTGAACTTTTCAAAACAGAACTCCGGGAAGCGGGAGCGCAGGTAATCTGCAAACTGGCCGCAGTTGAGTTCGCAAACGAGAACTTTCTCAAATCCAGAGAACACTTCGCGTGTGTTCTTGGGAAGAGGGTTGATGAAGTCAAAGTGGGTGTATGATACATTGTATCCGGCTTCCCTGAGATCGTGGAAAGCGCTGGCAATGTGTCCGTAAGTGCCGCCCCAGCCCACTACCAGGAGCTTGCCGCTCTGCTCGCCCTGAATGTGCAGCAGAGGAACGTCCTTGGCTATGCGGGCAACTTTCTCCGCTCTCTCCGCCACCATAGTGGCGTGGTTGAGCGGGTCGTTGGAGAGCACGCCCTCGTGATTCTTCTCAAGACCGCCCTTGCGGTGCTCGTAACCTTTCTGGCCAGGAAGCGCCCAGCGAGGAACCAGGGTTTCCGGATCCCTGCGGAACGGATAGAACTTCTGTCCGGGCTCAAGTTCACCGCTGACAAGCGGAGGAACTATGTCCGGATACTCGTTCAGGTCCGGAATGAGCCAGGGCTCGCTTCCATTGCCAAGGAAGCCCTCTGAGAGCAGGATGACAGGGGTCATATGCTCAAGGGCGAACTTGCAGGCCATATATGCGGCGTAGAAGCAGTTGGCCGGCGAATGCGCGGTCATAACCGGTATGGGGCACTCTCCGTTTCGGCCGTAAAGCGCCTGGTTCAGGTCTGTCTGCTCCGTCTTTGTGGGAAGGCCCGTGGAAGGACCGCCGCGCTGCACGTCAACTATGACAAGGGGAAGCTCGGTCATCACTGCAAGGCCAAGAGCCTCTGATTTGAGCGAGAGGCCGGGGCCGGAAGTGGTGGTGACTGCAAGGTCTCCCGCAAACGCCGCACCAATGGAGGTACAGATTGCAGAAATCTCGTCTTCCGCCTGGAAGGTCTTTGCTCCCAGGTTCTTGTGGATGGCAAGTTCCTCCAGGATTGCGGTGGCGGGGGTTATGGGGTAGGATCCGCAGAAAAGCGGACGGCCGGATCTTTCAGCGGCCGCGAGAAGTCCCCAGGCAATGGCCTGGTTTCCTGTGATGTTCCTGTAGGTGCCTTTGCGGGCGGCCTTTACAGGTTCGATAGTGTAAGTGTTAGGGATTGCCTGGACATTTGCAGAATAATAGTACCCGTCATTGAGGACTTTCTTGTTAGGAGCAATCATCTCAGGATGCTTCTTGGAGAATTTCTTCTCAAGATACTGGTAGATTGCTTCAAGAGGGCGGTTGAAGATGTAGCAGGCTATTCCAAGCGTGAACATATTCTTGCACTTGAGAATAGACTTCAGATCCATTCCGCTGTCCTTGAGACTTTCCTTTGTCATTGTGGTGATAGGGGCGGTGATGATTGTCCTGTCCTCAACTCCCAATTCCACAAAAGGATCGTCCGTAACAAATCCGGCCTTCTTCATTCCGGCCTCGTCAAACGCGTCGGCATCCACCAGGATCATAGCGTGACGCTTGCACCACTTGGCGTTTGCCTTGAGGGCCGCAGGGTTCATCGCTACAAGAAGATCGCAGTAATCTCCGGGGGTGTTGACGTCGGAACTTCCAATGTGTACCTGATAGCCGGATACACCGGAAACCGTTCCGTGGGGCGCCCTGATCTCAGCCGGGAAATCCGGGAAGGCTGCGCTGATTGCCTCGTCTGCCGATACTCTGACCTTCTTTGTTAAGTTCAGAACGTCTTCTCCCTTTACCGCGTCTTCAGAAAACTCCAGAAGACCTGCTCTTCCGAAAATCAGGCCGGCGGCCGTTGCATAAGGAATGCTCATCTTGGCGCTGTAGCTGCCGGGAATTTCTGTATGATCATGGCCTGAAACTGCGAGATCATAGGTCCGGATATCGATTTCTTCCACATCTGCAGGCTTTACGCGATCCCGCAAATGAATGGCCGCTTCCACAGCGGGATGGGTATAGCGGCACGAAGCATACGGTTTTGTGTAGGACTTCAGGATTGCATACGTACCTTTCAGCAGTACCGGCTTCAGCTTCACATCCTCTTTTCCCGTCATCATCTTCAGGAATCCTCGTCCGCCCAGCGGATCGGGATGGCCCTTGAAGCCGGCTTTTCCGAGC
>CACWLD010000004.1 GCA_902761655.1 uncultured Bacteroidia bacterium
ATCCGGTGCTTATGAACAGGAGCTTGTACTGGTCGTTGAGGCTTGCCGGGTAAGCGTCCGGATTCTGTGCCATTCCGCTGCCGCTGAAGCCGCCGATGTAGGCGAAGAGCTCGGGATGGTTGAGGCCTACGCTCCAGGCTATGAATCCTCCCATTGAGAGGCCTGTGATGGCCCTGTGGTCACGGTCCGCTATTGTCCTGTACTTGGAATCTATCATAGGGATGAGTTCCTGGGATGCCACCTGGTCAACGCCAGTGAAGTTGAACATACTGCGGGGGCCGTCGGCCATACGGGCATTGGGAACGAGGGCTTCGCCCCTGTCCATTACTATGAGCATTGGCACGGCCTCTTTCTTGGCGATAAGGTTGTCCAGGATGATGTCAGCCCTTCCCTGGATGGCCCATCCGGTCTCATCCTCGCCGCCTCCGTGGTAGATATAGAGGACGGGGTAGCGCTTGGAGGGGTTCTGGTCATACTCTGCGGGAACGTATACGTAGCAGGTCCTCCAGCTCTGGGTGAGGTCTGACCAGTACCTTTGCATACGGATTTCTCCGTGGGGAACGTCCTGAGGCAGGTAGAAATCTACGCCCACCTCCGGAATCTCTATGGCGCTGCACATCATTCCGGTACCGTAGAAAAGCTGGCTGGAAGGGTCTGCGACCTTTACTCCGTCAACGATGAGTGAATAGTAGTGGAAACCCGGAACCTGAGGCTCGCTGGTGACTTCCCAGATGCCATCGGCATTCTTTGTCATAGGGTACTGCTTGCCAAGGTCAAGGATTACGGTTTCCGCTTCCGGGGCGTTAACCTGGAACACAACGCTCAGGTCAGGGTTTATCTTGGGATACTCTTTGCCATTGACGTTGGTGCTTGCCGGTGTAGGCTCCGTGATGAGGCCTATGGGGGCTTTCTGCTCTTTTTGCTGGCAGGATGCCGCGGCCAATATCATCAATGCCGCGGCTGTTATTATGGTGCGTGTCTTCATCGTTCAGTGGTTTATTTAAAGAGTTTCCTTGCAAACTGATAGAGGCTCCTTCTCCAGGAAAGCCATTCGTGGGCGGTGTCAGGGGAGCAGTAGTACTCGTTCTGGATGCCGTAGGAGAGCAGGGTGTTGTGCATTTCCTCAATGAGGCCGCCTTCTGCCTCTCCGGTGGTGCAGAACAGCAGGTGGTAGTCCCTGTTGAAGCCGTCGATGTTCATAAATACGCCGCTGAATGCCTGCTGGAGCTGTTTGAGGTCCCTGTAGCCCGGGTTGCGGGTGTTGAATTCGCCAACTACCATTATGCCGCTGAAGCCGGCTACCCAGGAGAAGAGGTTCCTGTTGCCCAGGCCTACGTCATAGGCCTGCTTTGCGCCCCAGGAAAGGCCTGCGATGGCGCGTGAATCCCTGTCTGCGATTGTGCGGAATCGGCTGTCCACGAAAGGAATGACATCTTCCACCATCATATTGGGGAAGGCGTCGTATCCGGGCTCGCTGCCCGGCATAGAGGCTACGCCGGAGTTCATTACGATGATCATTGGCACGGCCTCGCCTTTGGCGATGAGGTTGTCAAGGATCACATCGGCGAAGCCCTGGTAAATCCATCCTGTCTCATCCTCGCCGCCGCCGTGCTGGAGGTAGAGGACGGGGTAGCGCTTGTTGGGGTTCTGATCGTATTCTGCCGGGGTGTAGACGTACATCCTGCGAAACTCCTGGCAAACTTTTGACCAGAACCTGATGGAGCGTACGGCGCCCTGGGGAACGTCTTTCTTTGGAGTGTAGAAGTCAGCGTCCTCAGGCTTTTCATTGACCTCCACGGCGCTGGCGTAGCGGCTCATTCCAAAGAATGTGTAGGTTGCGGGATCGGCCGTGGCAAGTCCGCCCACATTAAGTGAGTAGTAGTGGAAGCCGGGAACCATTGGCTCCGTAGTGGCTGTCCAGACGCCGTTGCCGTCGTTTTTCATAGGGTACTTCTTGCCAAGGTCAAGGGTGATGGCCTTTGCCTGGGGCGCCCTTACCTGGACAGTGACAGAATTGTCCGCGTTTATCTGCGGGAAATTGCCTCCGGCATTGTAGTCTGACGGGTGCTGGGCCCACGCCAGAGCCGGGATCGCAAGGGATAGGATTATAAGGCTGATACGTTTCATATAACAAAAATACGTATTTTATTTTTCTTTGTGAATACATATCTTTGCATATTATATATACTGAACCTATGAAGAAAATAGCACTTGCTCTGACGGCGCTCGCAATGTCGCTCTGCGCCTTCGCCCAGGATTACAAAGTTCCTGTAACAAATATCAACCAGAACGGTTATCCGCGCATCCTGGAGGACAACCGCGTTGAGTTCAGGCTCCGCGCTGGCCAGGCCTCAAGCGTCCAGGTGGACCTTGGCGGCAGGCGTTACGATATGGAACGCACCCAGGACGGAATGTGGACGGTTACAACCGCTCCCCAGGTTCCCGGATACCACTATTATTCCCTGATCATCAACGGTGCTTCAGTCGCTGATCCCGCCAGCCGTTCCTTCTACGGAACCAGCCGCTGGGCCAGCGCCATCGAGATCCCTGAGGAGGGTTGGGATGTCTTTGAGATCCAGGACGTTCCCCACGGACAGGTGCGCGAGCTGAACTACTTCTCCAATTATACCAAGAGCTGGCGTCCTGTAAGGGTTTACACCCCGGCCAGCTATGAGAAGGGCAAGAAGAAATATCCGGTAGTCTACATCCACCACGGCGGCGGAGAGGATTACCGCGGATGGATAGAGCAGGGACGCACCAACATCATCCTTGACAACCTTATCGCCGCAGGCAAGGCTGTGGAGATGATTGTTGTAAGCGTTGACAGCAACGTTCCTTCAGGCGGTGGCGGCGGCTATTCCCCAGGCGGAATGACCGGTTACAGGGAGGAACTCCTGAACAATATCATTCCTTTCATAGAGAAGAATTTCCGCGTAAAGAAGGGACCTGAGAACCGTGCAATGTGCGGCCTCTCGATGGGCGGCGGCCAGTCATTCCAGATTGGTCTCAACGAGCCCGGAGTATTCGCAAACGTGGCTTCATTCTCAAGCGGAATGTTCGGCGGAATCAACGGTGCCGCAGACGTGGACCTTGAGGCCTATGTTCCCGGAATCCTTTCCAATCCTGCCAAGTTCAATCAGGAGCATAAGGTGTTCTACCTCTCCTGCGGAGAGCAGGACCCTAGGATCAACTACACCCGCGCAACGGCTGCAAAGCTCCAGGAGGCCGGCGTGAACGTCAGGTTCAATTCCTTCCCCGGAGACCACGAGTGGCAGGTATGGCGCAAGTCCTTCCACGAGTTCTCCCAGATGCTTTTCAAGTAATATAACACTGATCATATGAAGAAGTTTTTCCGAATCCTTGCTGCGGCGCTCTGCGTATGCGCCTGCACTACTGCTGCCCCCACAAAACAGGAAGAAGGCCCTTACGGGGACTTCCGTGACTGGGCACCCACCCCGCCTATGGGCTGGAACAGCTGGGACTGCTACGGTCCTACCGTAGTTGAATCAGAGGTCAAGGCCGCGGCCGACTATATGGCCGAGAATATGGCTGACTACGGCTGGGAGTACGTGGTAGTTGACATCCGCTGGTTTGTCCAGAACGACAAGGCCGGCGGCTACAACCAGACAGACCCTATATACGAGATGGACGAGTGGGGACGCTATACCCCTGCCGTAAACCGTTTCCCTTCAGCCGCCAACGGCGCCGGCTTCAAGCCTCTGGCAGATTATGTGCACTCCAAGGGCCTCAAGTTCGGTATCCATATAATGCGTGGAATCCCCCGCATTGCCGTAGATGCAAAGACCCCAGTCAAGGGCACCAACGGCATCACCGCGGACCAGATCTACAACGAGGTTCAGCTCTGCCGCTGGCTTCGTGACAACTATACCGTGGACGCCACCAAGCAGGGAGCCCAGGAGTACTACAACTCCATTTTCGAGCTCTACGCATCCTGGGGCGTGGACTTCATAAAGATTGACGACCTGTCTTCTCCATATCATCTGGACGAGATAGAGCTCATCCGCAACGCCATTGACAAGTGCGGCCGCCAGATTGTGCTCAGCACATCGCCGGGCGCTACGCCGCCGGCGCAGGCCGAGCACATCAGCACCCACGCCAATATGTGGCGTATGGTGAACGATGTCTGGGATATCTGGAGGGATGTCACCAACCTTATGAGGGTAGCCCAGGACTGGTATCCGTACATCAAGAAGGGCACCTGGCCGGACTGCGATATGATTCCTCTGGGACACCTGGCAATCCGCGGCGAGCGCGGAGTTGACCGTATGACCCTCCTGAGCAAGGACGAGCAGTACTCCCTGATGACCTTCTTCTGCATCCTGCGCTCTCCTTTGATGTTCGGCGGAGACCTTCCTACAATGGATCCTTTCACCCTTTCGCTGCTCACCAACAAGGCCGTGCTCAAGATGCACGCGGAAAGCGATGACGTGCGTCAGGTATATCGTGACAATAAACAGTTAGTAGTGCGCTCCAAGAATCCGGGAACAGGGGAGACCTATGTTGCCCTGTTCAACACTTCAGAGGAGCAGAGGACGGTTGAGACCTGCCTTCTTGACCTTGGCATAACCAAGAAGTCAGTGAACGCCGTCAATATGTGGACAGGCGAGAGCGCCGGCAAGTGCAAGGGTGTGGTATCCGCAACCCTGGCGCCGCACGCCTGTGTACTTTACAGCCTTAAATAAATGCAAGAAATTAGGAATATAGCCCTGATCGCCCACGTGGATCACGGCAAGACCACAATGGTGGACAGGATGATCTACCAGGCCAACCTGGTACGCCAGCCTGAGAATCTTGGCCAGCTGATACTGGATTCCAACGACCTGGAAAGGGAAAGGGGAATCACCATCCTGGCAAAGAACGTGTCCGTTATATACAAGGGCGTAAAAATCAATATCATAGACACTCCGGGCCATAGCGACTTTGGAGGAGAGGTGGAGCGAGTGCTCAATATGGCGGACGGAGTCCTGCTGCTGGTGGATGCCTTTGAAGGCTGTATGCCGCAGACCCGTTTCGTCCTCCAGAAGGCTCTCCAGATGGGCAAAAAGCCAATAGTTGTGATCAACAAGGTGGACAAGCCCAACTGCCGCCCGGACGATGTCCAGGAAGAGGTCTTTGACCTTATGTTCAACCTTAACGCCACGGAGGACCAGCTGGACTTCGTGACCATATTCGGAAGCGCAAAGCAGGGCTGGATGTCCCGCGACTGGCGCCAGCCGTCAGGTGACATCACGCCCCTGCTGGACGCCATCCTGGAGGTGATTCCCGCACCGGAGGTGCGCGAAGGCACTCCGCAGATGCTCATCTCCTCACTCGAGTACTCCCCGTACGTGGGACGTATCGCGGTGGGAAGGGTGACCCGCGGATCCCTCAAGGCCGGCCAGCAGATAAGCCTCTGCAAGCGTTATGACATAATCCAGAAGCAGAAGATCAAGCAGCTGATGGTGTTCGACGGCCTTGGCAAGACCAATGTCGAGAGCGTTCAGTGCGGAGACATCTGCGCCGTCGTGGGCATCGATGGATTTGAAATTGGCGACACCATAGCGGACTTCGAGAATCCGGAGCCATTGCCGCCAATCTCCGTGGACGAGCCCACTATGAGTATGCTCTTCACCATTAACAACTCTCCGTTCTTTGGCAAGGACGGCAAGTACGTGACATCCCGCCACCTAAAGGACAGGCTGGACCGCGAGCTTGAAAAGAACCTTGCCCTCAGGGTTAAACCTGGCCTTGGAGCGGATTCATTTGTAGTTTACGGCCGAGGCGTGCTTCACCTTTCGGTGCTCATAGAGACTATGCGCCGCGAAGGCTTCGAGCTTCAGGTAGGCCAGCCCAAGGTGCTCGACAAGACTATCAACGGCCAGAGGTGCGAGCCTATAGAGGAACTCTCGATAGAGGTGCCGGAGGAATTCGTCGGAGCCGCAATTGAGATATCCACCCGCCGCAAAGGCGCCCTGGTACATATGGAGCCTCGTGGGGACAGGACCCTTCTGGAGTTCGAGATTCCTACCCGAGGCCTTATGGGACTGCGCTCCAACCTGCTCACCGCTACGCAGGGTGAGGCGGTTGTCGCGCATCGTTATAAGGAGTATCAGCCTTTCAAGGGCGAGATCGAACGCCGCAACAACGGCTCCCTTGTCTCACTTGAAACGGGCGAGGCCATCGCTTATTCAATGAATAAGCTCCTGGACCGCGGCCGCTTCTTCGTGGAGCCGGGAGAGGAGATTTACGGAGGCCAGGTAGTGGGAGAGCACACGCGCGAGAGGGATCTGAACATAAATATCTGCAAGACAAAGAAGCTCACCAACGTGAGGGCTGCCGGTTCGGACGAGAAAATCATCCTGCCCCCTGCAATCAAGTTTTCTTTGGAAGAGGCACTGGAGTATATCCAGGACGATGAGATGGTTGAAATCACCCCTCACCATATGAGAATCCGCAAAATTTTGCTCGATCCTCTTGCAAGAAAAAGAAATAGCGATTCGGAAGATTGATAATAGAAAAAAATTATTTAACTTTGCAACCCTTTGAGATACCCCTTAAAGTGCTCAAGGAAGGCAGCAACCATTTTGAGTGGTCTGTCGGAAAAGAGTTCTTTGAAGCATTCGGAAACGAAGAAATACTTGCGGCGGGGCTTCAGGTAGAAGCCACCGTGTACAATCACAACTATGACTTCGAGGTTGAAAGCAAGATAGACGGCAGCGTCACAGTAGCCTGCGACCGTTGTCTGGACCCTCTTGAAATTCCGGTTCACACCTCGTTCACGGATGATGAATTGACCGCAGACCAGGCCCTGGACCTAAGTCAGGATGTATATGACTACGTATGCACTGCTCTCCCTATGATTAAGGTTCATCCAGAAGAAGAATGCAACACGGAGGTAACAAAGTATTTGAGCAAATAATAATTTAAAAATATAAAACAATGGCACATCCGAAACATAAACTTTCAAAGCAGAGGAGAGACAAGAGGCGTACTCACGACCACGCACCTGTCCCTACACTTGCCACCTGTCCTAACTGCGGCGCAACAGTTCTGTACCACAGGGTATGCCCTGAGTGCGGTTACTACAGAGGCCGTCAGATCATTGTAAAGGACGCCCAGTAAGAGTCCTTTGACGCGGTCCCTTAGTTCAACGGATAGAACGGAGGTTTCCTAAACCTTAAATACAGGTTCGATTCCTGTAGGGACTACAAAGAGAGCTGCCTGCAAGGCGGCTCTCTTTGTAATTTTGTATACAATTCTTTTAGTATATTTGTTGGCGTAAATTTTAAACTATGGCGAACAAATTAAGGAATATAGGGCTGTTCAATGACAGTTTTCCGCCGGTGATGGACGGGGTGGCAATGTGTGTGGAGAACTATGCCCGCTGGATGCAGGAAAGTGTGGGAGGAGTGTCCGTGATAACGCCGGAAAACCTGGATGCGGATTACTCTGACAAGAAATACGAGGTTCTAAGCTATATGTCCGTGGCGGTGCCGTTTAGGCCGCCGTATGTTACGGGAATATCGGATCTGGATCCGGCATTCAAGACCAAGCTGATGCGCAGGCAGTTCCGCATTGTGCACGCGCACTGCCCGTTCACATCGGGCTGGGCTGCGCAGAATGTCGCAAAGAAGCAGCGCATCCCAATGGTGGCTTCCTTCCATTCAAAATATCGTGACGATTTTGCCAGGGTTATCCCCGGAGAAATGCTCCTGGATGCCGTAATTAAAGGAATCGTACGCTTCTATGAGACGGCTGATGAGGTATGGGTGCCTCAGGAGTCGGTGAAGGACGTCCTTTATAGTTACGGGTACAAAGGCAACATTGAAGTGATGCAGAACGGATGCGACCTGGTGGGGGATTATTCCCAGGAATTCTTTGAAGAGTCCAGGCGCAAACTTGGCATTGAGGAAGGTGAACTTGTCCTGCTGTACGTGGGACAGCATATCTGGGAGAAAAATCTCAGGCTCACCATAGAGGCGCTGGGGCGCATAAAGGACCTTCCGTTCAAGATGTTCTTCATTGGAACCGGATATGCGGCCGATGAGATGAGGAATCTCGTGGAAGAAAAGGGCATCCAGGACAAAGTGCGCTTTGTGGGCAGGCTTACGGACAGGGCAAGGCTGACGCAGTACTACGCTGCGGCCAATCTGTTCCTGTTCCCCTCGCTGTACGATACGGACGGTCTGGTGGTGCGCGAGGCGGCGGCGCTGCATACGCCTTCCATAATGCTCAGGGAGGCATCGGCATCGGGAATGCTCAGGGATGGGGAGACCGGCTTCCTTATTGGAAACAGCGCCGAGGACTTTGAGGTGGCGCTTCGAAGCCTGAATGCAGACCGCGGACGCCTGGAAGCAGTGGGCCTTCAGGCCTCCACTTCCATAGTCCGCTCCTGGAAAGACATAGCAGAAGAGGCTATTGACAGATATAACTCCCTGATAAACAGGGTAAAGATGATACACCCGCTATAATGAAAAGATCGCTCGGGCACATTTTGGCAAGCGTTGCAGCCTTGCTATCCGCCGCCCTTCCAATGAGGGCTCAGACGGATATTCGTACATATGCCCTTCCTGAAGGCAATTATAAGGTTACCGTCACCTTGGGGGACAGGAAAAAGGCTACAGAAACCAGTGTCTGGGCGGAAACGCGCAGGTTGATGGCAAGCGGAGTTCAGACTGCCCGCGGAGAATCCAAGACAATTTCTTTTACGGTTAACCGCAGGGATCCCTCAATTCTCAGGGAAGGTGCGTCCAGGGTGGATTATGTCCGTTTCAACCCCGAGCGCGGCAGGCTTGACTGGGACGGATGGCTCACCCTTGCTTTTGAAGGCACTCCCGGTGCCGTGCAGGATATAAAGATTGAGCCTACGGAGAATGTAATCACCGTCTTCCTTTGCGGAGACTCTACCGTGACAAACCAGGACGATGCCCCCTGGACCAGCTGGGGCCAGATTTTCCCGCTTTTCTTTGACGATAGGGTGAGCGTTGCCAATTATGCGGAAAGCGGAGCATCCCTCAGTTCCTTCATAGCGGAAAACCGCTTTGAAAAGATTCTTTCCGTGCTCAAGCCAGGAGACTATGTTTTCATTGAGTTCGGCCACAACGATGAGAAGGAGAAAGGACCCGGCCAGGGAGCCTGGTACCATTATTCCCAGCAAATCAAGTATATGATTGACAAGGTCCGCGCCCAGGGCGGCGTTCCATTGCTGCTAACACCCATTGAGAGGCGTTTCTTCAATGACGATGGCACCATTGCCCCGTCCCACGGGGATTTCCCGGCTGCGGTTCGTGCCATTGCCGTAAGGGAGAGCGTGCCGCTTATTGATCTGACTGCCATCACTGGGCAGTGGATACAAAGTGCGGGACCGGAAGATTCCAAGAAAGCATTTGTAGAAGGAGACAATACCCACAGCAACTTTTACGGGGCGGATCTGACCGCCCGGATGGTGATACAGGCGCTAATAAGCTCCAATCATCCTCTGGCCGCCTATATGAGGTAGCTGTTATAGCAATAATTTGTCAATTATTGCTATATTTGTTTAATATGAACAAAAAGACGCTTATAATCCTTGCGTGTGTTGCAGTGGCACTGATGCTGGCTATAGCCGGCTTTATCTACGCCCTTTATTCCGGTTCCGCTCCTGATGGTTCAGACAAGAAATTGAAGGCGGACTCCGCCCTCCTCGCCGCCATCCCTTCCGATGCCGCGGCCGTAATGACATTCCAGGAACTTTCCAAGGGAATGCCTGTGCTGAGCCATTTCTGTTCAGGCCCGTTCAAGGATTATGTGCAGGAGATTGTAGACGCAGGATCGCTCTCGGGCGTGTCTGTGGCCGCCTCTCTCCACTACAGCGGAAACCTTGTTCCGCTGCTGGTGGTATCCAAGGCGGACAGCGCCTTGTACAGGACCGCCGTGGCCTCCGGCCTTGCGGCCCAGTTCGTCCCCTATAACGATAGGGAGTTTATGCTGGTTTCCCCTTCGGAAACAATTGTAAGCTCTTCCGCACGGCATCTTGAGGCTGGCGCATCCATCCTTGACAACAGCACCTTTGCCGCCCTGGCCAAGGACCTGGGGCACCGCAACGCTTCGTACTTTTCAAATGACTATGCGGACAGGCTCATAAGCGCATACGACAGTTTCTTTGGCAAATACTCCTCCTTCCTCAAAAGGGCTTCGGAGTGGACAGCCTTCTATAACCGTGGAGCAGGCCAGGAGCAGTGGCTGCTCAAGACCCGGAGCGGCAAGGACCCTTCGTACTTTATGAATATCCTTGACGGCCTGCAGGCAGGTTCGAGCAGGATGGGGGAGGTGGCTCCCACCAACACCGTCTTCGCCCTCAGTCTTTCGCCATCCAAGCTGGACAGCTACCGCAGCGCGTACAAGAAGTATCTTGATGCTACGCAAAGGCTTTCCGCAAACAGGCAGCTTTCCGAGAGCCTCCGCGCTGCGGCAGGCGTAAGCCCGGATCAGTGGGCCAGGGACATCCAGGAAGTTGCAACGCTTTCCTGGAAACTGGACGATGGCACAGTGCACACCGTCAACGCGGTACGCCGCGGCGGAGCGGCCGCAAAGGAGCAGGCTATATCCGAAGGATACCCCTATTCCTCCTTCGCGGCCTGCGAGTTCGGCGACCTTTTCGCCCTTGCGGACGAAAGCTGTTGCCTCACCATCGGCAACTGGACGCTTTCCGGAAGCCGCGCCGCCCTTGAGGACCTGCTGTCCGCAGCAGCCTCTGAAGAGCTGCTGGGAGAACAGCTGGTCTCAAAGGACTGCCTGATGACTATGTACTACACCTCCAACGACACCAAGCTCCTCCGTTACACCCGCTCCGGCCTAGAGATGGATGTCAAGTCTGCAGTGGTCAAGTCCAACAGGACTCCGGAACTTGTGGTGGAGATACCTCAGGGGCCGTTCGAGGTCACCAACAGCGGTACCGGCAAAAAGAATACGTTCTACCAGAACGCCCAGCTTTCCCTCTGCCTCAATGACGAGAACGGCAAGGGCATTTGGGGCGTTCCGTTCAAGCAGAAGATATGCGGCTACGTGTCCGACGTGGATTATTACAACAATGGAAAGATCCAGTTCCTCTTCGGAGCGGGCAGTTCGCTGTATATGATAAGCCGCCTGGGAGCATTTGTGGCCGGTTTCCCGGTCGACCTGGGCAAAGAAATCCTCCTTGGCCCTGAAGTCTATGACTTCACCGGAGCCAAGGGATATACCGTTATGGTTCTCCATAAGGACAACACTCTTGAGATGTACGACCTTCACGGCCATAAACCCACCTCCTGGCAGGGAATCACGGCACAGGACGTCATCATCAAACTGCCGGAACTGGTAGAGGCTTCCGGCCAGAAATATTGGAAAGTCACCACCACACGCGACACCCTGTATTTTGGGTTTGACGGCGGTGAGCAGATCAAAGACAGAAAAACACTCAATTCCCTCAAACAGTAATGGAATTCAAATCCGTAAACAAATTATACGAATCCTCCTTCAGGGAGAACTGGGAAAGGCCGGCCCTCTCCAATTATCAGGGAGTGACCCTTACATACGCCGAAGTTGCACAAAGGGTTGCGCTCATACACCTTTGCTTTGAAGGCTGCGGCCTCCAGAAAGGAGACAAGGTTGCAATCTGTTCAAAGAACCAGTCCAACTGGGCCGTTAGTTTCATTGCGGCATCCACCTATGGCGCCGTTCCCGTGCCCATCCTTCACGAATTCAAGGCTGGAAACATACATTACCTGGTAAACCATTCAGAGGCCAAGGTCCTCTTTGTGGACGAAGTCATCTGGGAAGGCCTGCTTGAATCTGAAATGCCGGGCCTGTCCGTAGTTGTCCAGATGAACACCCTTAACTTCCTGTATGCCAAGGAACCATACCTTCAGGAAGTGCGCCAGAACCTTTCAGCCAACTTTTCCGCCAAGTATCCCAACGGCTTCGGCCCCGATAACATAGACTACTACAAGGACAAGCCGGAAGAGCTTGCAATGATCAACTACACTTCCGGCACGTCCGGATTCTCCAAAGGCGTGATGATTCCTTACAGGGCTCTATTTGCCAACATCCATTTTGCCGGAGAATATGCCGAGCCCCAGATGAGCTGCTACTCGGAAGTGGTGGCAATGCTGCCTTCCGCCCATATGTACGGCCTTCTTTTTGAATGCCTCTTTGAGCTTACAATTGGCGCCCACATCCACTTCCTTACCCGCGTTCCCAGCCCAAAGATCATAATGAACGCCCTGCAGGATGTCCGTCCTGACATTATCATAGCCGTGCCTCTGATCATAGAGAAAGTTTACAAGACCCAGATCAAGCCCCTTGTGGAGCGCAACAAGACGTTTATGCGTATCCCTATCCTCAACAGGGTTATCCGCACCCGCATCCGCAACGGTATGATAGATGCCTTTGGCGGACGTTTCGAGGAAGTGATAATGGGTGGCGCCGGCCTCAATCCGGAGGTTGAGAAATTCCTTCGTTCCATAAGATTCCCGTTCACGGTGGGTTACGGAATGACAGAGTGCGCTCCTCTTATCACCTACGCCAAATGGTATAAGACTCGTATGGGTTCGTGCGGTAAGCCAATCGCAAACTGCCAGGTGCGCATAGATTCCGAGGACCCTCACAACATCCCGGGAGAAGTCCAGGTCAAGGGCCCCAACGTATTCCTTGGCTACTATAAGAATCCTGAGGCTACCGCCGCAACCTTCACTGAAGACGGCTGGTTCCGCACCGGGGATATGGGCGTGATTGATTCCGAAGGCTTCCTGTACCTCAGGGGACGCAGCAAATGTATGATCCTTGGCCCTTCCGGACAGAATATCTATCCGGAGGAGCTGGAATCCGTCATAAACAACGTTAATTATGTCTCTGACTCCCTTGTAATTGAGGATAATGGAGCGCTTGTTGCCCTTGTTTATCCGGATTATCACCAGGCCAGCCTTGACGGAATGACCCCTGACCAGATCAAGAAGCGTCTGGAGGACTCACTCCCTGAGATCAATTCAGAAATCCCTAACTACGCGCGCATCAAGCGTATGGAATTCCTTCCCGAAGACTTTGAACGCACGCCAAAGAAGAGTATTAAACGCTATCTATACCAGAGAAACTAATATGAACAAGTTCGACCAGAGTTATATGCAGATGGCCGCCGTGTGGGCGCAGAATTCCTACTGCAAGCGCCGCCAGGTGGGAGCCCTCATAGTCAAGGACAAGATGATAATTTCCGATGGCTACAACGGTACTCCATCCGGATTCGAGAACATCTGCGAAGACGAAAACGGCATAACCAAGCCTTATGTCCTTCACGCGGAGGCCAACGCCATAACCAAGGTTGCAATGAGCGGCAACAGCAGCGAGGGAGCCACGCTTTACGTGACCGCCTCTCCGTGTATAGAGTGCGCCAAGCTCATAATCCAGTCCGGAATCAAGAGGGTGGTATACCGTGACGAATACCGCCTTACTGATGGAATAGACCTGTTGAGAAGGGCCGGAATCGAGGTTGAAAAAGTTGATTAGACAAAAATGAAGAAGAATACCGCCCTGATAACGGCTTTGCTGGGCATAGTCCTGGGTATTATGCTTGCCGTTACAGTCAATGCAATACAAGGCAGGGATAAGAAACTTCGCGTGAGCCGGGACGACTGGCAGAAGCTCGAACTCATCCTCCAGCAAATCAGCGAGAACTACGTAGAGGACGTGGATTACGATGCCGTGACCGAGGCCGCCGCCTCCGCGGCGCTCTCCGCCCTTGACCCGCATTCAATGTATCTTCCTCCGGTGACGCTGAAGGAGAGTGAGACTGAACTGGCCGGAGGCTTTGACGGAATTGGCATCCAGTTCAATGTTCCCAACGACACGGCCATCGTAATGGAAGTGATAGCCGGCGGACCTTCAGACAAGACAGGTCTTAAGCAGGGAGACAGGCTCCTGAAGGTGGACGAAGAGGTGATAGCCGGAGTTCAGTTCCCTCAGGACAGTATGGTGGCAAGGATGAAAGGGCAGGCCGGCACAAAGGTGACAGTTACCGTTATGCGCGACGGCGAGGTGATACCATTTGAGATTACCAGAGGAAAAATCCCAGTGAACAGCGTTGACGCCGCCTTTATGATCAATGACACTACAGGTTACATAAAGCTGGAGAAATTTACCAGGACTACCACCCAGGAGTTTGTGACCGCCAGCAAGAACCTGCTGGACCAGGGTATGACTTCCCTGATATTCGACCTCAGGGACAATACGGGCGGTTATTTTGACCAGGCTCTCAACCTGTCCAATCTCTTCCTGGAGAAGGGCAGGAACATTGTCTATATGGAAGGCCTCCACCGTGAGAGGGAGACATACGAGGCGGACGGCCGCGGCATCCTAAAGGATGTCAAGCTCACCGTCCTCATTGACGAGGGCACCGCATCCTCCAGCGAGATATTCTCCGGTGCCATCCAGGATAACGACAGGGGTATGATTGTAGGGCGCCGTTCCTTTGGAAAGGGACTGGTGCAGGAGCCAATATACTTCAGCGATGGATCGGGAATAAGGCTCACGGTAGCCCGTTTCTACACCCCGTCTGGCCGTTGTATCCAAAAGCCGTATTCCGATGATTATCAGTACGATATATATAAGAGATACGAGACTGGGGAGATGGTTGAGGCAGACAGCATAAAGGTGAACAAGGACGAAGAGTTCTTCACCGTTGGCGGCAGGGCCGTATATGGCGGCGGCGGAATTGTTCCTGACGTTTTTGTTCCGCTGGACACTACAAAGGCCACCACGTTCTATATGAACTGTTCCCGTAAGGCCACGCTACTGCGCTTCGCATCCAATTATTTTGACGACCATAAGAAGGAACTGACAGCCATTGACAATTACGACACGCTGCTAAAGTATCTGGACAACAGCGGCCTTGAGCGGGAATTCCTGAACTTTGCCGCGTCAAAGGACGCGCTTGTCCCGGAAGAAGGGGAGTGGGAGGCTTCCAAGTACTATATGATGCCTCAGATACGCGCCCAGGTAGGGCGGTACTCCCAACTTGGAGACCAGGCGTTCTATCACCTGTATCTGGAAATAGACGATATGGTGGCTGTGGCTACTGCGCTATAAACTGGTAGACTATGTCGCCCATCTGGCGGGCGGGCGCAGAGGTTGAAGAAGAAAACCTTGAAAGCCTGGCCGCCCTCACGGCAAACTCCCTGAGGCATTTGTCAGAAGAAGATGCTTCTTCCTGTACCTGGGCGTTTATGACCCTTCCGCTTGGATCAACAGTAATAATCACCGTAACCATACCCGATCCTATGCATCTGTATGCCGGGATTGAAAGGGAACTGGCCTTGCGGCCGGTGAGGGAGTAGGAGACCACAGAAGGGCCCTGATAGGCCGGAGTGTCTGTCTTTGGATCTTCTTTTACGGCTGGTTTCTCTTCCTGTACGCTGGCAAGGCCGTCCTCCGGCTTGGGCAGTTCAAAGCCGCTCTCCAGCTCCTGCTGGAGCCGTGCGGCGTCTTCGTACAGCTTTTGCGCATCTGTGCCGCGGTCGTCGCGCAGGGCGCTCCTGTCCACAGCCACGTTGCGCACACTTATCTGCCCCGCCGCAGAGGCGGCAAGGAGCTCATCAATACGGGAGGAGATATCCTCCTTGAACATCTCCTCCTGTTTGATCCTTTCAACTTCTTCCTGCTTGGAAAAATCCAGCACAAAAGTATTCTCGCCCCGCAGGGAATAGCCTATCTGGCAGACAAGCAGGATAACCAGCACCGCAAGATGGAATATCACGGTGCCGTATATCCCGGCTTTGTCTTCCTTGCGAAAACGCACTTTACTTTGTCTTGTTAAGATACTTTTCTACAGTTGCGGTTAGCATATCTATGGCTACCTCATTGTGACCTCCCTGAGGGACAATGATGTCGGCGTAGCGCTTGCTTGGCTCAATGAACTGCAGGTACATTGGCTTAACCGTGCGCGAATAGCGCTCTATGACCCAGTGAACGTCCTTTCCGCGTTCGGAAATGTCCCTTTCCATCACGCGCATAAGGCGGTCGTCATCGTCAGCGTCCACGAATACCTTGATGTCCATCTGGTTGCGCAGTGGCTTGCAGGTGAATATGAGGATGCCTTCTATTATTATGACGTCTGCCGGCTTCACTATGGTCTTTTCCGTCTTTGACCTTGTGCAGGATATGAAGGAATACACCGGCTGTTCAATGGTCTTGCCCGCCTTCAAGTCCTTTAACTGGCTGCAGAGCAGATCCCATTCTATGGAATCCGGATGATCGAAGTTGTGGACGCGTTTCTCCTCGTCCGTAAGGTCACTTGAGTCTTTATAGTAGCAGTCCTGGGGGATTACCACAACCCTTTTGTCCAGCTTTTCGCAAATGGCCTTTACAACGGTGGTCTTACCGCTTCCGGAGCCGCCGGCTATTCCAATTACTAGCATATCCTTTAAAATTCTGCGTTTTTAGGTGTACGTGGGAAAGGTATCACGTCACGGATGTTCTGCATTCCCGTAACGAAGAGCAGCAAACGCTCGAATCCAAGGCCGAAGCCGCTGTGAGGGCAGGAACCGAAGCGGCGCGTGTCTATGTACCACTCCAGGTTTGTGCGGCTCATATGCAGCTCGTCAATCCTCTTCTCAAGTTTCTCAAGGGATGATTCCCTTTCCGATCCGCCAATGATTTCGCCAATCTTGGGGAACAGTACGTCCATTGCGCGTACGGTCTTGCCGTCCTCGTTCTGCTTCATATAGAAGGCCTTGATATCCTTTGGATAGCCTGTGAGGATAACCGGCTTGCCAAAATGCTTCTCTACCAGATAGCGCTCGTGCTCGCTCTGGAGGTCAACACCCCAGGATACGGGATACTCGAACTGGGTTCCGTCCGCAACGGCTTTCTCCAGGATCTTTATGCCTTCAGTGTACTCCAGACGTACGAAATCCGTACCTATGACGCTCTTGAGACGGTCTATAAGCTCGTTGTCGTAGCGGTCGTTGAGGAATTTGATGTCGTCGTAGCAGTTGTCCAGCGCGTATTTCACCAGATGCTTGATGAAATCTTCCGCCAGGTTCATATTGTCTGTGATATCGTAGAAAGCCATCTCAGGTTCAATCATCCAGAACTCTGCGAGATGCCTTGGGGTATTCGAATTCTCAGCGCGGAAAGTGGGGCCGAAGGTGTAGATCTCTCCCAGAGCCGTGGCTCCAAGCTCGCCTTCAAGCTGTCCGCTCACCGTGAGGGACGTCTGTTTGCCAAAGAAGTCCTTTGCGTAATCTATTCCGCCCTTCTTGTTCCTTGGCGGGTTCTCCAGGTCAAGAGTTGTAACCTGGAACATCTGGCCTGCTCCCTCGCAGTCAGATTCAGTGATAAGGGGGGTGTTGAGATATACGAATCCCTTTGAGTGGAAGTACTCGTGGATTGCAAAAGCCATCTGGTTGCGTATCCTGAGCACGGCTCCAAAGGTGTTTGTACGCATCCTCATATGCGCAACGCTGCGCAGGAACTCAAAGGATGTGTCCTTCTTCTGGAGAGGGTAGCGCATAGGGTCGCACTCACCGTATATCTCTATTTCACTTGCCTGGATCTCTACGGCCTGACCGCTTCCTACTGACTCCACAAGATCTCCGCAAACGCCAATGCAGGCGCCTGTGGTGACCTTTGCCAGGATATTGCTGTCTATCTGGGCCTTGTTCACTACTATCTGTATGTTGTTGATGGTGGATCCGTCATTGAGGGCTATGAATGCAATGTCCTTGTTTCCCCTCTTGGTCCTTACCCATCCTTTTGCGAGGACTTTCTGTCCCGGCTTGGCAAGTAAAAGCTCTTTAATCTTGGTTCTTTCCATATTTAAAAATTGTTTTTATTCAAAAGGCCGCGAGTAAGCTCGCGGCCTTTTAGAATATGAAGTAGCTACAGGGAATTATTCTGCAGCTTTTCGGGCCTGATACATAATCCTAAGCGCGGAGCAGCGTCTGAGCTCCTGCTTAACATCTGTTATGATACCCATTCTGACGTCTTCGTCAGCCCTGATAACGGTAGTCATGAAGTTACGGTCGCCCTCACTCATGCTCTCGCGTTCTGCGGCGATAAAGTCGCGGATGTCATCCGTGGTCTTGAAAGAGTCGTTCAGCTGGATACGGGCATCTGTACCATACTGGGCCTGATACTGCCTGGTAGGGGTACCGATGTTGATGTAGGAAGCAAGGTCTTTTCTTTCAAGTTTTACAGACTGTGAAGCCTCAGGAAGCTTTATGACAACCTTGTTCTCGCTTTCACGCATCTGTGTTGTAACCATAAAGAAGAACAAAAGCATGAACACGATATCGGAAAGGGATCCTGAGGAAATTCCCGGAACCTCTTTGTTATTTCTACTTCCACCGAATTTTGACATAACTTTTCCTCCTTATGATTATTTCTTGGATACATCCTTAGGCTCAGCCTCGGAGATGTTCTGCGGAACTGCCTTCTTGACAATTGACTGTTGATCTTCAGTGAGCCTGATAAATGGTTTTCCGTAATTGTTGTATGAGAACTCGTCGCGAAGCTCGTCGATAGCCTTTACGATCTCGTTCTGTACGGCAATGTACTGGTAGTAACTGGTTCCTCGGTCATTCTGCAAAGAGATAACTCCCTTGGAAACGTTGTAGGTGCCAAATCCCTCGATATCGGTCGGAGTCTTCTCAGGAAGATTGGGATCGTTATAAGGGTTGGTGAGGAATTCCTTGACTTTATCTTTGAGCTGGCTAACGGCTATAGGTTCACTTCCGGCGAGAACGTTGTTTGCTGCGTTAACCCTCACAACGATAATGTTGCGGCGGTTAACCTGCTGGTCCTCAACTTTCTGATTAGGATCAGGCATAGGAGGCAGAAGGCGTGACAGACCGGTCTGTGATCCCATGGTTGTAGTCATGAGGAAGTAGCACAGAAGCAGGAATGCGATATCTGCCGTTGAACTCGAATTAATCGCAGGTGTTTTCTTTTTAGCCATAACCTAATCTATTTTCTGTTGCGAATAGCCGAAATAACCTCACCGAGAACTATGGAAGCGATGGCTACACCGCCCACCAGGTAGGTAAGGTTGAGGATAGTGTCAGTGAGCTTGAGCGTTTGGGCGCTAGGCTGGTCCACTGTAAGGCCTACTGCAGGGTTGCCCTTTGATACAAGATATACCACGAAGCAAACGGCAGCAACGGCCACCAAACCGATAAGGAGCTTGATGATGCTCTTCGGGTTGTTGATGAAGCCTACGATGGCGCTGACGATGATGGCGGCGCAAACTGCGATGCCGATCATTACATAGCCCCACCTGAGCAGATTCTCAACAGCCTTTCCGTCATTGGCCTCGAAGCCTTTTACAAAGCCCATGACCAGGAGGATGACACTGACGAGAATCAGAGCAATCATCAACCATTTGAATATTTTGCTATAATTTTTCATTATAAAGGTCTATCTATTACTATTAATTCTTTTTAGGCATATCGGTTCTGAAAGAATCAGAAATTACTTGCCCTGGTATTTTGTAAGAACATCGATGAGGCTGATTGAAGCATCCTCCATATCAATGGTGATATTGTCAATCTTGCTAAGGATGTAGTTGTAGAACACCTGAAGAATCATAGCAACGATCAAACCGCCCACGGTTGTGATAAGGGCCACCTTCATACCGCCGGCTACAACGTTAGGAGAAATATCTCCAGCTGCCTGGATGGCGTCGAAGGCCTGGATCATACCGATAACGGTTCCAAGGAATCCCAGTGAAGGAGCGATTGCGATGAAGAGGGAAATCCAGGTAAGACCGTTCTCCATGTTGCTCATCTGAACTGAACCATAGGAAACGACTGATTTCTCAACAACGTCAAGGCCCTGGTCGTAGCGGAGGAGTCCCTGATAGAAGATAGATGCGATAGGACCGCGGGTATTACGGCAAACGTCCTTTGCTGCCTCGATTCCACCCTCTTCGAGAGCTTTCTCAACCTTGGCTACAAGGCGCTTGGCATTTGTCTTGGAGAATGACAAATAAAGAATCCTTTCAATTGCAAGTGCAAGACCGATGATCAAGCAGATGATGATAAGGGACATGAAGCCTGCACCACCCTCGATGAACTTGGTCTTGAGAGCCTGATGTAGAGGAACCTCAGACTTTACATTGAACGGATCAATCTCGCCGCTATCAACAGCTTCTGCTGCCTGAGGGGCAACGATCTGCTCTGTGTGAGCAGAGGCGATGTTTGCAGAAACGAGCATGAGAGCTGCGGCTGCTAACAACATGAAAAACTTTTTCATAATCGTCTTTTGTGAATTTTAATTAATAATATATTAAGTAGTTATAATATTCTGCGGTTATTTCTTTCCGGACAAGGTCTGGAAATCCGGTGCAATTTAGCAAAAAAAATTCATTTATCAATTTTATTTCGTTATTTCTCCTCTTAGATTTTCATCCAGGGAAGATTTGACCTGCGCGCTGTCCTGATACTTGCCCAGAAGGTAGAACAATTTGGCCAGAGCGCACTCCGTGGTTATGTCATAGCCGGACACTACACCCGCCTGCTTCAGGGCCTTGCCGGTAGCGTAGAGGTCCATATCAACGCATCCTCCCATACACTGGGTCACGTTGAGGAGAACCTTTCCCATCCTGTCCGCCTTGCGTACGATATCCGTGAACCAGGCTTTGGAGATGGCGTTCCCGGAGCCGTAGGTCTCAATGACCGAGGCCCTTGTCTTGGGGCTGCACAGGAAATATTCCGCCAGGCTGGGGGTGATGCCGGGGTGGATTTTCAGGACCGAGACGGCGGTGTCCAGTTCCGTGCTTATGTGGAACCGAGACCCCGGGGCGGGCCTGCGGATGATGGCGTCGTTGTAGACAATCTTGATGCCTGCCTCGGCCAGAGGGGGGCAGTTGGGGGAGCGGAATGCGGTGAAGCTGGATGAATCTGCCTTTGTGGTGCGGTTGCCGCGGAGCAGCATCGAGCCAAAGAAAACGCACACCTCGGGGACGCGGGCATTGCCGTTCTCGTCCTTGGCGGAAGCGATCTCCACCGCTGACACCAGATTCTCCTTGCCGTCCGTGCGGAGGGTGCTTATGGGCAGCTGGCTTCCGGTGAAGACCACGCATTTGTCAAGGTCTTCCAGCATAAAACTGAGCGCGGATGCGGAGTATGCCATTGTGTCCGTGCCGTGCAGGATAACAAAGCCGTCGTAATTGTCGTGCTCTTTTTGGATGAGTCTGGCAAGGGCGGTCCAGAGGCCCGGTTCCACGTCGGAGGAGTCAATGAGAGGGGCAAAAGTGTAGGAATCTATCTTGAGGGCGAACTTGCCCAGTTCCGGGACTTCGGACAGGATCTGGTCGAAATCGAAAGGCCGCAGGGCCTTCTCCACGGGGTCTTCCTTCATCCCAATGGTGCCGCCTGTGTATATGAGCAGTATGGATGCCTTGGATTGGTTCATAGGTTGAACAGTTTTATTGCGTTGGCGGTTGTGGTGTCAACCACTTCTTCTATGCTTACGCCCTTGATACCGGCAATCTTTGCAGCCACAAGGGGCAGGTTGGAACTGTCGTTGCGGGTCCCGCGAAGGGGAGTGGGGGCCATATACGGGGAGTCCGTCTCCAGAACGATCCTTTCCAGGGGGATGTCCTCCAGCGTTTTAGCAAGGGAGGCGTTCTTGAAAGTCACCACGCCGCCAATTCCCACGTACCATTCGCCATAGTTCTGAAGGCGCCGGAAGGTTTCCACGCTTCCGCTGAAAGCGTGCATATTGCCCTTTGCGGGCAGTGCGGAGCAGCTGTCAAGCACCTGGAAAAAGTCCTCCGTGGCCTCCCTGAGGTGGATATTCACGGGAAGGCCCAGTCCGGCGGCCCATTCCAGCTGCCAGTGCAGAGCCTCTTTCTGCTCTTCCTTGAATTCCTTGCCGTAATGGTAGTCCAGGCCTATTTCCCCAATGGCCACAACCTTTTCCGATGCGTATTCCAGCATCAGGTCTATCTCCCTGCGCCAGTCCTTGTCCACGGATCCCGGGTATAGGCCAAGCATCGGGCGCAGCACATCCGGCCAGCGCCTGCACAGGGCGAACATTGCCTCACGCTCGCGCGAGTCAACGTCGGGCTGGAGCATAATCTTCACGCCCGCATCCAGGCATCGCCTGATCACGGCGTCCTCTTCCCCTGCGAATGCGCTGTCTGAATTGTGCGTATGCGTATCTATGTAATACATATCATACAAAGTTAAGCATTTTTGAAGACGATTGAACAGCGCCCCAGGAGGTCCGTGTAGATTATTCCCTCGCTTTCCAGCATTCCGGTGTACAACAGGGCTTCCTTGTATTCCATCTTGCACAATAGTGCGATGTCCTCTATCTCAATTCCGCGCTTCGCCTTTATGAGGGCGGCCACCTGCTGCAGGCGGGCCAGCTCCTCCGGGCCGGCCTGGGCGGCGAACAGGCGGTTGATCTCTTCAGAGAGCAACGCCTTGCTGCGCCGCGACAGGATGCCCAGGCCCAGGGCCGACACAAAGCCCGCCAGGTCCGTCAGCGGCTCGGCTATCTTGCCCCTGATAATCCTGTTGCAGCCCTCGGAGCGGACGTCGTCGGCCCTGCCGGGCAGGGCGAAAACCTCCCTGTCGTACTCAAAAGCCAGTTCGGCGGTTATTATGCCGCCTCCCTTCATCTTGGACTCCACCAGCACCGTGGCCAGCGAGAGCCCCGCGATTATCCTGTTGCGCCGCAGGAAATTGATGGCCTGGGGACGTGTCCCGGGCGGATAGTCGGTGATCAGGGCGCAGCCCTCGGTGGAAGCGATCCTTGCCGCGATCGCGCGGTGCGCCGATGGGTATACCTCTTCAATGCCGGTGGCCATCACTCCAATGGTCGGGAGGCCGTACTCCAGGGCGGCGGCGTGGGCGCAAATGTCCACGCCCATCGCCAGCCCGCTCACTATCACCGGCCTCCTGACGGCGTCGGCCAGGGCTCCGGTGATCCGGGCGGTCCATTCCCGCCCGTATGCGGACACGTCCCTCGTGCCCACGATGCTCACCGCCGCCGCGGTGTTGAAAACCCGCTCCGGCGGCGTGGCGCCGCGCAGGTACAGCCCCATAGGGGCGTCCGGGCACTCGCGCAGCGCCCGCGGGTAGCACGGGTCGTTGAGCACAATCAGGGCGTATCCCCGTTCCTCCAGCCACTGCAGTTCCTTGCGGCTGATTTCCAGCTCATCGTCATTGATCTTGTCCGGGTATTCAGTAAAAGGGCCGAACAGGTCCTTCAGTTCCCGCCCGCTCAGGCGGAAGGCCGCCATAGCTCCGCCCAGGCCTTCCACCAGGCAGCGCGCCAGCGCGGGCTTGAATCCGAAAATGCGGTTGAGGGTGCAGAAGGCCACCCTCTCTTCATAAGTTTCCATAGTTTCAAGTTTAGGCCCCCAAAATAAACAAAACTATCCGTGTACCAAGTTTTTACACGGATAGTTTGTATAATTATTCCAGTTGCTGTGGCCTAGATGATCAGGAGCGCGTCTCCGTAAGGGCCAAAGCGGTAGTCACCTTCCAGGGCAACCTTATAAGCCTTCATCACGTTCTCGAATCCGCCAAATGCGGCCACTGACATAAGCATAGTGGACTCCGGCATATGGAAATTGGATACTATCGCATCCGGAATGGAGAAATCGTAAGGAGGGAAGATGAACTTGTTTGTCCACATATCGTTGGCCTTGACTTCCTTGTCGGTTGTCACATAGGACTCCAGGGCCCTGATGGTGGTCACGCCAACGGCCAGGATCTTGTGTCCGGCCCTCTTGGTGGAGTTGATTATCTGGGCGGCCTCCTCGGTTATGATCATCCTTTCCGCATCCATACGGTGCTTTGAAAGGTCCTCCACATCTACCTTGCGGAACTGGCCTATTCCCATATGGACTGTGATGAACGCCTTGTTTATGTCCTTGAGAATCATCCTGTTGAACAGTTCGCGGCTGAAATGCGCGCCTGCGGCGGGCATACTTACCGCTCCCTCGTTCTTCGCAAAGATGGTCTGGAAGTTCTCCTTGTCCGCCTCTGTAACCTTGTCCTTCACGAACAGGGGCACCGGCGTCTCGCCAAGGCTGAACAGGGCCTTCTTGAACTCATCGTAAGGACCGTCGTAAAGGAAACGGAGGGTCCTTCCGCGGGAGGTGGTGTTGTCTATGACTTCCGCCACCATACTGTCGTCATCTCCAAAATAGAGCTTGTTGCCAATGCGGATCTTGCGGGCGGGATCAACTATCACGTCCCAGAGCCTCTGCTCCTTGTTCAGCTCCCTGAGCATAAACACCATAATGTCCGCTCCGGTTTTCTCCTTTTTGCCGTACAGGCGTGCGGGGAAAACCTTGGTGTCATTGAACACAAAGGTGTCTCCTTTGCCAAAATAATCTATGATATCCTTGAAGATGCGGTGCTCTATCTCTCCGGTTTTCCTGTTGAGCACCATAAGTTTGCATTCGTCACGCCATCTGGTTGGCTCTGTTGCGATGCGGTCCTTGGGAAGGCTGAATTGGAATTGTGAAAGTTTCATTGCTTTTAGTGTGCAGTAAAATATATACGGATATGAAACTCAAAAAGTTTCACCTTCCTAAAGCACTTTTGCAAAAACCTCCAGGATGGACGGGAAAGTGTCCTTGAGGGCCTCTTCCAGCCGGGCCCGGTCCATCCATACAGCTTCGGTGATGTTCTCTTCCGTCTGGGGGACGAGTGCCGTATCTTGCGTGCAGGCCATATTGTACCAGAAGGTGTGCTTGAGAACCCAAACGCCGTCGCGCCTGTAGCAGTGGCGGGTTTCGCAGATGAAGTCTTCCAGCTGAAGGTTGTCCAGGCCTGTCTCCTCGAACACTTCCCTGAGGGCGGTCCGTGAAATCTCCTCACCTTTTTCCTGATGGCCCTTTGGCAGGTCCCAGATATCGTTGCGCCTGATCATAAGGTATTGGCCTTTGGCATTGTGCACGAGCCCTCCGGCTGCGTTCACGTCCTTGACTTCGCTTCCCAGTTCTTCCTTTGACAGAATGACCTTGCTGCCTACGTATATATTACCCATTGTAGAAAAAATGCTACCTTTGTTTTTTGAGTGCACAAAAATAGAAAAATGTTGGCAGAATACAAGAGCAAACACGGAACGGTGTCGCGACCGCCTTACGAACTGTATATGGCTTTCGCCGATATGCGAAATTTCACGCAGATGCTTCCTCCTGAAAAGAGGGAGTCCGTTACCGCCGCATACGATACCCTGAAGGCTACGGTCCAGGGTTTCAACATAGGCGTTAAGGTGGTCTACAGGGCCCCTTATTATCTAATCCAGCTGGAAGACGACAACGCTCCCTTCCACTTTGGCGTAAGCCTCCATTTTGACGAAGCGCCAGAAGGCAGGACTGACTTCTGGATCGAAGCCAGCGCTGACCTGAATTTTATGATGAAGGCAATGCTTGGCGGAAAGATCAAGGAAGGCCTTGACAAGATAGTGGACGGCTTGGTGGCCGTTTCCGAAGGCCGCGCCCCGGAAGGAGTGGACCCCTCAATGTTCAAAGGCAACTTCAATTTCTGATATGGACGGACACGCACTTGCCCTGTCCTGTATGGGGGCGCCGGCATCGGTGTCCGTCAGGATCAATCCATTCAAGGCCATAGACCCCCCGCAGGGGGCCTCCCGCGTTGAATGGAGTCCCTACGGGTATGTGCTTGAATCCCGCCCACAGTTCACCCTGGACCCGCTTTTCCACGCGGGATGCTATTACGTCCAGGATTCCTCCGCAATGTTCGTGGGAGAACTTTTCCGCAGGCTGGCGCCTTCAGGCAAGGGCCTGCGCGTGCTTGACCTGTGCGCCGCGCCAGGAGGCAAGACCACGGATCTTGCCGCATCCCTGCGCCTGCGCTGCGGGGACGGCTTCCTGCTGGTGGCAAACGAAGTGATGCGCCAGCGTGCCTCCGTCCTCTGCGACAACGTCACCCTCTGGGGAGACCCCAACGTGGTGGTGACCAGCGTGGATCCTGCCGCATTCGCTTCGCTGGGAAGTTTCTTTGACGTGATAGTTGCCGATGTGCCCTGCTCAGGCGAGGGAATGTTCCGCAAGGACCCCCGCGCCGTGGAGGAATGGAGCCCGGACGTGGTAAGACTCTGCGCTTCCCGCCAGAAGAGGATACTGGCCGATGTGTGGCCCGCCCTCAGGCAGGGAGGCCTGCTCATATACTCCACCTGCACTTTCGAGGAGGCGGAGAACGACTGCAACCTTGAATGGGCCGCCCAGGAGCTCGGAGGCAGGATAATCCCTCCTTTCGAGGCCCCTTCCGGCGTACGGACCACGCGCTGCGGCCACCTGCTTGTGCCGGGCGAAGTGCCCGGCGAGGGCCAGTGGGCCGGCGCCCTGGTCAAGGAAAGCGAAGGGGGAGACTCCCGCGGAAGCCTTTCCGCGCTCAGGCCCCTCAAGGAAGGAGTCCGCAAAGGCGTTCAGAAAGGCAAGGACTTTGTACCAGACTGCGATTATGCGCTAAGCCTGTCCTTTGACCGGAGCGCATACCCCCTTGTGGAACTTGACCGCGAAACCGCGCTCGCGTTCCTGCACAGGGACAGCTTCAGGCTCCCTGACGCACCGCAAGGCTACCTTGCGGTATGCTACCAGGGCCATCCGCTTGGCTTTGTGAAAAACCTTGGAAACCGCTGCAACAACCTGCTCCCGCAGGCACGCCGCATAAGAATGAATATTTATTGATTATGAGAAAGATATATCTGCTTATACTCTCCCTGGCCCTTTGCGCGGGGGCTTTCGCCCAGCAGCGCACGGCGGAGGAATTCCTCCAGAGATACAACACCGTATCAAGCCGCCTTGGCGCAGACGGAGTTGGAATTGAAACCTTGATTACAGAGTGGGAAGCCGCATACCCGGAAGACATCAATATGCTCCAGGCCAAGTGGGCGTATTACTATACCAAGGCTGCAACCACCAACATAGTCCCTATGGACCAGGAAAAGTATCTTGGAGAGCCTCCTGTACTGTCCCTCAAGGATTCACTTGACAGGGATGTCAATTATTTCCAGAAAATTGTCTTTGACGACGATATGTTCGGTATAGCCACCCAGGCAATGGACCAGGCCATAAAGCTCGATCCCCTCAACCTGGAGCTGCGCCTAGCAAAGCTCACTGCGCTCCTCACCTATGAGGGAGACAGCCCTGACCTCACCTCCCAGGGCCTCAAGAGCCTCATAGACTATCATTATCATTCACACCCCGCCTGGGTATTCTCCGGCGATCCCGTAACCCAGGAAGAATTTGAAGAGTCGGTGCAGCAATACTGCTATGACTTTTACAAGATTGGCACCCCTACTGCCTTCGAAGCCTTCAGGGAGGCCGCCCAGAAGATGATTGACTACAAGAGCAAGAACGTTGTCTTCCAGAACGACGTAGCCACCTACTACCAGACATACAAGGACAACCCCAAGGAAGCCCTCAAGCGTTACGCAAAGGTCCTCAAGGCCGTTCCTGACGACTATACAGCCATCAAGAACAGCGTGCTCATAGCCCGCAAGACAAATGACAAGAAGAACGAGAAAAAGTATCTCGCCCTTCTTGCCAAATATGCTCCCACGGAGAACGAACGCCTGTCCGCGCAAGCCCGCCTCTCAGTCCTGAAGTAAATATTACTTAGGGCCGAAGATGCCCTCAAGGAATGGTAAGAGTTCAGTGTATCTCCTGCTGAACCTGTTCCTGACAGGATCAGGGTGCATGCCATTGGTGGAGAACAGAATCTTCTCATTCTGGTCATAAACCTCCACTGTAGGGAATGATGTGTAGATTAATGTGGGATTGGAGTCAGGATAGAAATAATTGTACCAGCCATTGCAGCCCAGTTCCTCCACTGCGTTTTTCTGGCTTTCCCTATCTTTCCATAAGGAAATCTTATGGTCCACCACTTGGGTCGTTACGGTTGCAAGGATTTCCAGCCCGTCGTTGTGGTATTTCTTGTAGTAGTCGTTCAGCTGCTTCATCAGCTCAATGCTTTCCTCTTGCCCGTATTCCCATAAAAGATGCACTGTGCATCGGTTGCGTCTTACAACTTCTTCCATCGTGAAATCCCTTCCTGAGAAATCAGTCATAGAGATTTCAGACCAAATCTGTCCGGGTATTTCTACATTGCTGATATCAAATACATATCCCGGCTTTTGATCGAGAAGTTCGCCCAGGATATACCTTGCATCCTTTGATTCCACATAGGATTGCGGGATGGTGCCTGAAAGGCAGTCGTCACATAATCTCAGCTGACGGCCCAACCTTGCCCAGGACGCGAAAGGCGATCCCGTGAACATATTCCCGCTTATGTTAAGACTATCCAATTTTGGTGAGCCTCCCATACTCTCGTACAACGGTCCGCCCAATTGCTCATTGACAGCAAAACTGAGCCATTCCAACTTGGGGAAATTCCCGAAAATGTCCGGAACGGAGGTCAAGCCGGTAAACGAGATGCTCAGCCCTTCAAGGTTGACGAATTTGCCGAAGGAAGCCGGTATGGGACCGCAAAGCCCGGGCTCGTGGTCGATGAATATACTTTTGACAAGGCCGCCCAGATCTCCGAAGCTTTCAGGTATCTGGCCTTTGAGACCCTGGAATTGAAATTCCAGGAACAGGTCATTGAATACGCCCATATCCCTGAAATTTACTCCCGGCAGGGTTTCCCCGGGAATCCACGGCTTTCTCCAGTTGCGTGCATCAAGGGTCTCGTAGAAATCCTTCAATATGGTTTCAACCTTGGTTATATTGGGATGTACCTTCTGGGTGATGGCTAGTTTTACCGAAACCGTTGTCCTGCGGTCAAGTTTTGCGGCAATGGTAACGGTTCCTTTCCTCTTGAACAAGGTGTCATTTGCCTTGAAGGCCAGGACTATGTCATTGTTGTTTTCGGTGGCGAGGGGCTTTGGGAGGCCTGGATTCAATTTCTTTTTTTGGACGGAAATCCAGGACTTTGCATCGTCATCAATGGCTACGCCAACTTTGGGGATCGCATTGTTGGTAAGCGTGAGAGTTCCTTTTTTATAGGAAACAGATATTGCAACCGGCCTGATGGATGGCCTCGCAAACAGTTCATCCAGACTGCGCGTGATACTGGAATCCGGCAGACGCTGGGAAGGGAGTTTGGGTAAAGGATTAGGCATACAAAAAGAGATTGTTTTGATAAAAATAATCACAAATGATCAATTATCAAAACTATCCTTCTGGCGTCGTGAGATTTCGGCGGAATTGACCAGGTTATGGCAGATGCAGTAAATGCCGCCCGCTATGGAGGTGAGGGGGTTGAGGAACACGTAACCTATCCATATCATAAGGGTGGTGTTCTTCTGGCCAAGTGCCTGGCCGGCGGTTATGTTCTCCACTTTTCCGAACCTGTTTCCAATCCTGTGGCCTATTGCAAACTGGCACAGGCAGCTGACGGCCGGTACTATGCTGATAAGCAGGAGGGACCACCAGGGCAGTTCAGAGCGGACTATTGAACGGGTAGTGATGATTATGGCAAGGCACAGGCTTACAAGCCATACCTGGAAAGCCTTGCCGTAGTTCCTCATAAAGAACCGCTGGGCTTTTGGCATTGTGTAACGGATGATCCAGGCTGCTGCCGCAGGCAGTATAAGGGTGGGGAATACCTTGCCCAACAGGGTCAGGAAAGAGTTGAGGAAACTCTGGTCCGGATTGGGGTGAACCAGAGGGAAAACCAAAGGTATGAGTATGGAAACCAGCAGGTTGATGAGTATGATGTAGGACATCACCCCGGAGATGCTTCCGCCTATCTTTTCAGTGACCACACCTGCTGCTATTGCCGTGGGGCAGATCCAGCAGAGCATAAACGCCTCCAGCAGCACGCGCGCCACATCGCCTTTCACAAAGAAAAGCGCGGCCGCGCTGGCAAGGCACACTCCCGTCTGGATGAGCAGCAGGTATAGGTGCCAGCGGCGGAACTTGAGGTCGTGCGGGGAAGTGCGGCTGAACTGCAGGAACAGCATCGTGAAAATAAGGATGGGCTGGATGGTCAGGACCGCCTTTTCAAGGGTGGGGCCGGCAGGGTGAAGCGCAGGTATCCAGTGATAGACCAGATATATGCAGACACCGGTTATCATAGCGACAATCAGCGGATTTCTCTTCAAAAATGACTTAAGGCCGTCCATACCTATATTTTAGGATGGCAAATATCGTAAAAATTAATAACTTCGCAGTCTGTTTCAAAACAAATAAAAAACATAATGAAAAAGTTAGTTGTATTTATGATGCCTTTGTTGATCCTTGCAGCTTGCCAGACCAACAAGAAGGTTGAAGGCCTGAACCCAGAGGATATGGACCTCAGCGTCGCCCCGGGAGATAATTTCTACCAGTATGCCAATGGCGGTTGGATAAAGAACAATCCTCTCCGTCCGGAATACGCCCGTTTTGGCGCATTTGACTCCCTGTCTGAGACAAACGAGGAAAACCTTAATGCTATGTTCCAGGAAATGGCTTCACTCGAGACCACCCCGGGAACAGTTGAGCAGAAGATAGCAGACCTTTACAAGATGGCGCTTGATTCCACCAGGCTCAATGCCGAGGGATTCGAGCCCGTAAGGAAATATGTCGATGAGATTTACGCTATCCCCAACAAGTCAGAACTCGTAAAGAAAGTTGCTGAGCTTCACCTTGTAGGCGAGGGCCCGTTCTTTGGGGTAGGCGTTTCCGCAGACCTTATGGATTCCAATATGAACATTGGCTATATGGGCCAGGGCGGACTTGGAATGCGTGACAGGGATTACTACACCGAGCCTGCCAATGCTGCACTCAAGGAGGGATACCGCAAGATGCTCACAAAGCTCTTTGAACTTGCAGGATATGAAGAGGACAACGCCAAGAGGGCTGACTCCGTAATTTCATTCGAGGACAAGCTTGCCGCCATCTCCTGGACAAGGCTCCAGAACAGGGACGTCGAGGCCAGCTACAACCCTATGAGCTCCGACGAGATCATCAAGAAGTACCAGGGATTCGACTTCGGCACCTACTTCGCAGCACTTGGCCTGCCTCCGCAGGACAAGGTCATCGTAGAGCAGCCGTCCTTCTTTGAGGGATTCGGACCTCTCTTTGCACAGACCAGCCTTGACGACCTCAAGAACTACATCGTATCAGGTATCATTATGGGAGCCTGCGGAAACATTTCTGACGAGTTCTACGATGCTTACTTTGACTTCTTCAGCCGCCAGATGACAGGCGTTTCAGAGCAGAAGCCACGCTGGAAGAGGGCTATGGCAGTTCCTAACGGTGTCCTTGGAGAGGCCGTAGGCCAGATGTACGTAAGCAAGTACTTCCCTGAGAGCTCCAAGCAGCAGGTAAAGGAACTTGTGGAGAACCTCCGCACCGCCCTTTCACAGCACATCGCCGAGCTTGACTGGATGAGCGACGCCACCAAGGAGTACGCACAGCAGAAGCTCAAGGCCTTCACCGTAAAGGTGGGCTATCCTGACAAGTGGAAGGATTATTCCGGAATCAACATCGATCCCAAGAAGAGCTACTATGAGAATATGCGCGAGGTCAGCATCTGGTTCGTACAGGACAATATGAAGGATCTTGGCAAGCCAGTTGACAAGGAAGAGTGGCATATGTCCCCTCAGACCGTAAACGCTTACTACAATCCTACATCCAACGAGATCTGCTTCCCTGCAGCCATCCTGCAGCCCCCGTTCTTCAATCCTAACGCCGACGACGCCACCAACTACGGAGCCATCGGAGTTGTTATCGGACACGAGATGACCCACGGATTTGACGACCAGGGCCGCCTCTTTGACAAGGACGGAAATATGACCAACTGGTGGACCGCAGAGGACGACGCCAAGTTCCGCGAGAAAGCCAACAAGCTTGCCGCCCAGTTCGATGAGGTTGAGGTCCTTCCTGGCGTACACGCCAACGGACAGCTCACAATGGGTGAGAACATTGCAGACCACGGTGGACTGAGCATCGCTTTCACCGCACTCCAGAATGCCTGGAACGGAGTTCATCCCAAGCCTATCGACGGCTTCACCGCCGAGCAGCGCTTCTATCTTGGATACGCCCGCGTATGGGCCCAGAACATCACCGACGAGGAGATTGCCCGCCGCACAAAGGAGGACGTTCACTCACTGGGCAACAACAGGGTCAACGTATCCATCCGCAACTTCCAGTCATTCTTCGATGCATTCGGCATCAAGGAAGGCGATCCTATGTACCGTCCTGAGAGCGAAAGGGTTCACATCTGGTAATCGATGAACGCTTCTCGCTTCATAGCCGGGAAACTACGTTTCAAGGGAAAGATAGCTATGGTGTCCATAGCTATCTCTTTCCTTGTTATGATTCTTGCGGTCTCAATCTCTGCCGGATACCGCAAGGAAATCAGGGAAGGCGTGTCTTCTTTCTCAGGAGACATAGTCCTGGGCCCCGCAGGGCAGAGTTATCTTAATTCTGACCAGCCTGTCAGCGCCAATCCGTCCTATATGCAGCAACTGCTTGACGTGGAGGGCGTAAAGAGCATCGCTCCAGTAATATACCGCGCTGGTATCATAAAGCAGGGCACGGAAATCCACGGAGTGGTGTTCAAGGGCGTGGAGATGGAAGGGGAGAGCCTTGATGCCAGGATTCCGTCCGGGCTGGCAAAGATGATGTCCATCTCCGAGGGCGATGCAATGCTCACCTATTTTGTGGGGGACAACATCAAGGCCCGCCGTTTCAACGTGGTGTCCATCTATGACAATCCCCTTGACATTGAGGAGGCCCTGATAGTGTATGTTCCCATAGAGGATATGCGCCACCTTAACGAATGGGACGAAACCCAGGTATCCGCGCTGGAAGTCACCCTGGGAAGCGCCTACAAGTCCACTATGATGATGGAGGAGAAGTCCGCTGAACTGGGGAACATAGCCATCCTTTTCGCACAGGAGGATGAGCCCCAAATGATGTCCACCTCAATAGTGAGGCAGTTCCCCCAGCTGTTCGACTGGCTGGACCTCATAGACTTCAACGTGCTGTTCATATTGCTTCTTATGGCAGTTGTGGCAGGTTTCAATATGATTTCCGGCCTGCTCATAATGCTGTTCCGCAACATTTCCACAATTGGCACGCTAAAGGCCCTTGGTATGACCGACAAGGGCATTGCAAAGGTGTTCCTGCAGGTATCTTCCAACTTGGTGCTCAAGGGAATGCTCATTGGAAACGCGCTGGCGCTGCTCTTCTGCCTTATCCAGGGCAGGACGCATTTCTTCAAGCTGAATCCGGAGAATTACTTTGTAAGCTTTGTGCCGGTAGCGGTGAATGTTCCAATGATACTGCTTGCGGACCTGGCGGCATACATCATAATAATGCTGCTGCTCCTCTTGCCGTCGCTGTTTATTTCAAAGGTTGATCCTGCGCAGACAATGCGTACCCAGTAGCCTTACTACCTTCTTCCAGCCCTTGCATTTGCATTCCCGGACCCGGAGTCGTGGGAGTGGGATGCGTTACCTCCAGGCTTGCCCGGGTTGGGGTGGAACGGCCAGAACAGGCCTATCTTTATTATGCGCGGAGTGCGGATGTGGCCGTCGGCGCTGAAGTAGTCCGCATAGCCCAGGGGCCATCCCATACCGGCATTCTCCCATTTCACGAATACGCAGGCGTTCTGCCATTTCATATTGGCGAACAGGTCAATGTACGGGGCGTTGCCATATTCGGTTTCCGTCTGGTTGTAGAAGATGCCAATGTTTGGATTCCACCTTTGCAGGTTATACTTGGTGAAATAGAAGACGTTGGCACCCAGCTGCATTGTCATTGCGTTGTTTATTCCAAACTGGAAATAGTAGCGCGCGTTGGCGGAAACGGTAGGGAGCGGGACAATGTCCTGCTTGGAAGACAGCTGGAAGAGTACCCTGTGGTCAAGGTGCAGGAACTTGAAAAGTTCCAGTTCCTTGTCAAGGGTGACGCTCAGCACGCTCATAGGGTCAGTGTTCTGAGTGGCCATTGAGCGCTCGTCATAGTAGATATTGTTAACAAGCAGGGCGTAGTTCACAGAAGCCGCCAGTTTCCAGCGGGGGATTGAGAGGGTTCCCTGGAATTTGGAGGTGGATATCTTGCTGAAGCTGTTCTCCCACTTGTAATGGTTCATCATCATATGCTGGACATAGTATCCGGGCTCGTCAAGGGCTGTGGAGAAGCCAAGGTCCAGGATGATGGGGCTTGTGCGCGCCCTGCGGAACGGATAGAACTGGAACAGGGCGTTGGCACTCAGGTCAAAGTCTCCGGCCTCGTTGCCAAGCAGGCTGTAGTGGCCCAGGGCATTCCATTGGAAGTAGTTCCTGAACTGACCCTGTGCTCCTGCGTACAGATATCCGGAAGTCCAGGGGGCGGATCCCTGTTTGTGCAGGTATGAGGGATCCATCTTGGCGTAATGCAGGATGTCCAGGCCCACTCCTACGTCAAGTTTTGAGACAATGGCTTCCTTTGCCCAAGGCTGAAGCCGTATGAACACCTTGTTGTTGAACTTGG
This sequence comes from uncultured Bacteroidia bacterium, assembly GCA_902761655.1. Taxonomy (GTDB): domain Bacteria; phylum Bacteroidota; class Bacteroidia; order Bacteroidales; family UBA932; genus Cryptobacteroides. The sequence goes on from CACWLD010000004.1 coordinate 34,466, forward strand.
TCACGCCAAGGGAGTCGTAAGAGGAGGTAGGATTTATGTAGGCGGCAGAGGAATAGAACTGCTTTGCCAGGTTCGTAGAAAACCTGTCCTGATACTTACGGTAGATGCGGGTGAATTCACTGCTGTGGCCTATGAAGGCTGTGGTGACGTTCTCCTCCGCCTTGGTGGAATCTAACAGGGCAAGGGGATCTTCTGCCTCCGGGTGAGGTCCCTCGTCAATCTCTTCCTGGCCTTTGTCCTTCTTCTTGAAGATGTTGAGCAGGAAGGACAGGGGGATACGGTACTGCTGGTCTACGAATACGGTTTTCTTGACAGTGTTGCTGCTTGCATCCTTGAGGTAGACTTCCACTTCCCGGGCATCCACGGTGGTGTCCCTTATCCAGAAGTTGTCCACAATCCTTCCGTTCTCATTCTGGGAGACATTGTTGGATATGTATCCTGCGTGCAGGAGATACTTTTCACCAATGTAACTGGTGTGGGCGTAGAGGCTCTTGTTGGCTGTACGCTCGTTGGCAAGCATTCCCTCGCTTCCATAGCGGTCGAACCCCACGGTCACGTTCCACTCAGGCATTATGTTCTGGGTGGTGAGTATATGGATGTTGTGAGATGTGGTCTGCTCGCTCTGGAACAGGGTTCCATAGTATGCCAGTTCTGTGTAAGGAGTCTTGGTGTTGTACATTGGAAGGCTCTGGGCGGAGAATGACCAGGGCTCCAGGGCGTCGTAGAACATTTCTCCTTCTTCTGATTTGCGGTTGAAGAAGTTGTTGTACAGGACAGGGGATCCAGCCGTGCCAAGCCAGGTGGCGTTGACGTCCTTGCGCAGGAACGGGTAGTCGTTGAAACGGTAGTTGAAGTCCTCTGACTTTTCTGCGTCCAGGATTGTAAGGTCGTGGAAATCACGGCTGTGGGTCCAGCTTACGATGCGCTTGTACTGCATTGAATCCGGCAGGAAGTAGGTGTTGAGGATTCGCGGGGTGGCTTCGAATACACTGTCCCTGTAGGCCTTTGCAATGGCCTTTTCTTCTTCAAGGCTGTCTTTGCGGGCCTGCAGTATCGGGATCATCTGTTCCCTGTCGTACGCCTTGCGGGCCTTGTCGTCCAAGGTAGAGTACCAGTGCTCAAAAAGGTTTCCTTCCACAAAAGTGGAATCCTCATCGCGCATTTCAGCAAGGCTCAGGGCAAGTGTGGAATCAGTCAGGGCTATCAGCGAATCCAGATCCGGGACGGCAAAGGGATCTTCCTCTACTTCCTCCTCCACCGGGACGCCTTCTTCCGGCAGTTCTTCAAGGGCAAGATCGAATTCCTGGCCAAAGGTGCTGTCCTGGAGGGCAAGAAGGCTGTCCGCCACGTCAAGCCGGATGCCGGCCTCCTGCGCGGACCAGCCGCGCTTGTAACCGTCCGTAGGGTAGGTTACGGTGTCAGGCGCGGCCGCAGGTACGGCCGGCGGAAGGCTGCCGCTTTCCGCCACGGTGCCGCTGAACTGCGCCGCCGCTACGGTGAGCGTGAACGCTACAGGGAACCATATGTCTGACAATATACCCTTCATTATCCCTTTTCAATCATCTGGGAGGCCCTTTCCAGGGTCTCGGGTTTTCCGGCGTCTACAATCTCCAGTCCTTCAGGGGCGAACCCGTAAATGGGTAATTCCGCCGCCATTTTCAGATAAAAATCCATTATGGAGAACCTTTCCGGCATTTCCTGCAGCAAAGGTAGGATTTTCTCCGATATATAGTGAATGCCTGCAAACGCATATTTGCTGCAGTCCTCCATCCTAAGGTCCTTGAACGGGCTGCGGACTTCTCCCGTGGCCACGTTTGTCCATCCTACAAGGCGCATTTCCTGGTTGAACAGAAGGTAGCGTTGTGTATTCCTTTGGCTCACCAGCAAGGTGGCGAGGGCGTCGGGGCGCTCCGACGCTGCCATAGCTGCCAGGTCCGCGTTGGAAATGATATCCACGTTGTGCGCGAAGAAACTCCCTGAACCCTGCAATAATTCTGCCGCTTTCCTGAGTCCTCCGCCGGTTTCAAGAGGCATATCCTCCTCCACGCTCAGTTCTATCCTGGCCCCGAAGAAATCTTCCAGTTCAAGATAGTCCGATATCATCTCCGCATAATGGTGGACGTTGATTATAAACTCGTCCACGCCGGCTTTCTGCAGCTTTCGTATCACGTGCCAAATCAACGGCCTGCCTCCTACGGGCACCAATGCCTTGGGCATACGGTCCGTCAGGGGTTTGAGCCTGGTTCCCAGGCCTGCTGCAAATATAAAAGCCTTCATTTCCTACTCCATTTCCCTGTGGGTGACCTTTACCACTGTCAGAGGGAATTTCTCTTTCAAATGTTTCCCCACCGCGCAGGCGCAATAAACCGAACGGTGCTGCCCTCCGGTGCACCCGAAGCACAGCTGAAGATGCGTGAAGCCCCTTTCCAGGAACCTTTGCACGTGCGCGTCCACCAGCTTGTACACGCTGTCAAGGAATACCAGCACCTCACCGTCCTCCTCCAGGAACCGGATCACGTCCGCATCCTTGCCCGTGCTGTTGGCAAAGCGGGCGTATTTCCCTGGATTATGTACTGCGCGGCAGTCAAATATGTAACCTCCGCCATTGCCTGAAGTGTCCTGCGGTAGCCCTTTCTTGTAGGAGAAACTGATTATGTCAATGTGCAGCAGACCATCCTCCTGCGGCTTTTCCTTTGGCTTGCACAGTTCCTTTATAACCTGGTCCAGGTAAGGATACTGCGGGAAGTCGCCCAGGGCGCGCAGGTTGTCAAGCGCTGCCGGAATGCTCTGCACAAAATACTCTTTCCTTTCTATGAGGCCCCTGAACCCGTAGGCTCCCAGCACCTGGAGGCAGCGGAAAAGCACGAACAGGCGGAGCCTGGAGCGGAATTCCGCGTCATCCACGCTGGCAAAGCGCCTGAGGCTTGCGAGGTACTCGCACAGCAGTTCTTCCCGGAGGGAAGGGCTGAAGCGGGAGCTCGCCTGCCACAGGAACGAGGCCACGTCGTAGTAGACAGGACCCTTGCGTCCTCCCTGGAAATCAATGAAATACGGCTGCCCGTCCACCAGCATCACGTTCCTGGACTGGAAGTCCCGGTACATAAAGGTGTCCGTGCCGCCGCAGGCCAGGAGGTCCGCCTTGAACTTTTCAAAGTCGTCCTGGAGGGTGATTTCGTTGAATTCCACGCCGCTTTCCTTGAGGAAGCAGTACTTGAAATAGTTGAGGTCGAAGTCTATGTTCCTGCCGTCGAACTCGCTCTGCGGATAGCAGACGCTGAAGTCGAAGCCCTCAGCGCCCCGGAACTGAAGTTCCGGCAGCAAGGCCACGGTGCGCTTCAGCAGGTCGCGCTCCTCAGGGGAGTACGCGCCCTTCTTCCGCCCCGGGGCTATCACATCGTAAAGGTTGGCATCGCCCAGGTCTTCCTGGAGGTACGCCAGGCCGTCTTCGGAGACGGCCAGCACCTCAGGGACGGGAAGCCCCTGCTTGCGGAAGTGGGCGCTGATTGCCATAAAGGCGGCGTTCTCGTCCTTGTCCGTGCCTATAACGCCTATGCAGGAAGGGCCTTGCCCTGCGGCAAGGCGGAAATAGCGCCTGCGGCTTCCTCCCTTGGAAAGGGGAGTCCGCCGTGTGCACTCCTGTTTTGTGAGGCTCAGGAACAATGACTCAAGGATGTCCATCCTATGCTTCCGCTATGGCTTCGTTGGGGTCTATGATATCGCATCCGCCCTTTGGATTCTTGTTGGGCAATGCAAGGAACTTTCTGATAATCAAGAAGGTGAGGATGGCGCAGGCGGCAAAGGCAATCCAGTACCACTTGGCTCCCATAATCTCAATCCAGTATTCGTAATCGCTCAGGGAATCTATCTGGCCCATTACAAGGGCAAGCGTGTTGTTCACAAAGTGCATTAGCATTGTGAGCTTGAGGGATCCGGTCTTGTAGTAAACCAGGCCCATTACCAAACCAATGGTAAAGGCCGGGAGAGCCTGCCAGATATTGCCGTGGATGGCGGCAAACACTGCGGCTGAAATAACAATTGCCCAAACTGGCTTGATTCCGTTGGTGCCATCTTCCTTCTTGTAATTGAGAAGACCGCGGAGGATCATACCCCTGCAAAGCCACTCCTCAAAGAACGGGGCAAAGATGGAAACGCATATGAAATTGATCCAGAAATTACCTCCTGTCAGGCCCTGGAGCGTGTCCTTGAGCCAGTCCGGCATATCAGGCATAATATATCCGAAGATATCGATTATGAAGCCTGAAGTCAGTACCAGCACCGCGGCCATCAACGCAGCCCGCAGACCTCCAAGATCTCCAAAGTTGTTGCTGTCCAGTTCATATCCCAGGTCGAAGAATGAATTGCGCTTGCTCTGGAGAGAGGCGTAAATCATTGGTGGAATGAACATTATAGGGTAAGAAATGATGGTAACCATTTCTACTGTCTTTTCCGGAGAAGATGCAGCAAACGGTGCGGCTACTATTGAGCCTATTACAGCTCCCAGGACTGCACCTGCCAGGAAGAGGAGAAGCAGTATTAGGCCACCCTTGAATCCCGGTGTATAAAACGGGAAGTTGCCGTAAAAATTGTAATTTTTAGTTTTTGTTCTCATAAAGCGGTGAAGGATAAATGCCGTCTTTTACCAATTGTTCAAACTTAGCCACCACGCCCGGGCGGTCCTGCTGATAGGTCACTCCAAACCAGCGTGAAGGGGTGCACAGCACGGTGCATTTGTCTCCGCCTTTCTTTATCATCTGGTCAACGGCGTAAGGGATATAGAATTCGCTCTTGAGCTCATTGCTGTGAGCGGCGAGGAAACTGTCAAATATGACGGCGCTTTTCTCAAAGTAATCAGGTGTGAAGCCCCACATATTCATAGAGCACAGGTCTGATCCGTTGAGCAGTACGTGCTCCAAGGTTACAGAGTTGTCTCCGCGGATTTCTCCGTCAGCCTCGCGGGCTATCATATGGTGCTCTACCACGTCAATGAGGTTGTTGTCTTTGTCGTAAGAGCATATTCCGCGGGAAACACCTCCGGACTCGGACAGCGTGTTCTCCAGCTTGAATCCAACTATGCAGTATTCTCCGGTGCTGTTTTCACGCTGGCGGAGCCAGTCTGCAAGGATCTGGAAGGAGTCGCGTCCGTAGTAGTCATCTCCATTGATTACGGCGAAAGGCTCTCCCACCGCCTCCGCAGCCATAAGGAGGGCGTGCGCCGTTCCCCAGGGCTTTACGCGCTCAGGATTTACCACATATCCGGCCGGGATCTTGTCCAGTTCCTGTGTAACGAACTGGAATTCCAGCGGGCTTCCGTCAATGCAGCGCACTGAACTGTATTTTTTCTTGACTGTATCTTGGAACTGCTCCTTGAAATATTCGCGGACAATGTATACGACTTTGCCGAACCCTGCCCGTACTGCATCGTAAATAGAATAATCTATGATGGTCTCGTTGTTGGGGCCCAGCCCGTCCATCTGTTTGAGACCGCCGTAGCGGCTTCCCATACCGGCCGCAAGGACAACTAATGTAGGCTTCATATTTTTATTGGTTATAGTTTACAAATTTAGTTAAATTTGCAAATATGAAAAAGAGCCCGGTAGTCAAATACATAATAGTGTCTTCCGCAATCTTCCTGGTGGTGATAACATTCCTGATGAGGGACAACCTCATCCGCTGGATTGGTGCGGAAATGACCCTCCTGCGCCAGCGCAGGCAGATAGAGTACTACCAAAAGAGCAACGCGCAGCTGGAGGAGCAGTTGCGCAACCTTTCTACGGACAGGGATACGCTTGAGAAGTTCGCCCGCGAGAATTTCCAGTTCGCCGCCCCGGACGAGGACGTCTACATCATAGAAGGCGAATGAAATCGGCGCACGGTGGCCCTGGCGGCCGCTACGTTATGCACTCTGAGGATATCAGCCCCACCCTCCAGCGCACACAGGTGCGCTTTTTCTGTCACATAGGCGCTCGCGCAGGTCATCCTCTTCATTGAGACGCCCACCAACACGGGGCGCCCCAGAGCCTTGAGCTCGCGCAGGTTCACCAGCAGTTCCCAGTTCTGGGCGATATCTTTTCCAAATCCGAAGCCGGGGTCCAGGATCCAGTCCGTTACGCCAAGGTCTTCGGCCTTCAGGCGCCAGTTCCTGAAGAAATCTGCCACTTCACTGCGCTGGAAGAAGCCGCCGCGGTGCATTGCCACAAAGGTGAGGCCCTCGCGCGCGGCAAGAGGTAGCATTGCGGCATCGTCCTGCCCCGCGGAGATGTCATTGACGATGACTTTGCGCCCCAGGAGCTGCATTGTGCGCTCTATCACCTGGGCGCTTGTTGTGTCTATGGAAACGTTCAGATTGGCGGGCAGGGTCCTGAGCACGGGCTCAAGCCTTTTCCACTGCTCCGCAGCGGGTACGGGCTTGTAGCCCGGGCGTGTAGACTCCGCCCCTATGTCAATTATATCGGCTCCTGAGGTCAGGACGGAACCGTTATACCGGCTGGGGGCGTAGAAAGAATCCCCGGTGGCGTTGAATATGCCCATTATCTGTACTTCCATAATGCAAAAATATTGAATTTTTGGGTATATTTGTAAATATGCTTGTAGTATTGGAAGGATTGGACGGCGCTGGGAAATCCACCCAGGTCAAAAGGCTCGCAGAGTATCTGAAGAGCCGTTTCGGCAGTCTTGAATACATTCATTTCCCAAGGTACGACGCCCCTGTCTACGGAGAACTCATAAGCAATTTCCTCAAAGGGGAATTCGGGGCCATAGACAAGGTGCATCCGCAGTTGGTGGCCCTCCTGTTCGCAGAGGACCGTCACGGCGCCTCCCCGGCCATAAAACGTTCCCTGGAGAGCGGTTCCGTGGTTCTTCTGGACCGTTATGTATATTCCAACGTGGCGTACCAATGCGCCAAGATGCCAAGCCAGGAGAAAGCGGAGTACCTGCGGGAGTGGATCCTGAATACGGAATACGGCCGCTTTGACCTTCCGCGCCCGGACCTCAACATATTTCTGGACGTGCCAATTTCTTTTGTGGAATCCAGCCTTCAGGCCAACCGCAAGGGAGATGACCGCAGTTACCTGCAGGGCCGCCAGGACATCCACGAGGCAAGCATAGAGTTCCAGAAGCGCGTGCGTGAGATCTACCTTCGCCAGGCCTCCCTGGACAAAGACTTCCTTATCATTGACTGTTCCGACCCGGAAGGCAAGATGCTTCCCCCGGACGATATATTCACTAAAATCAAATCCGCGGTTGACAGCCGCTTCAAGTAGTTATGGGTTCTTTCTACAGCGGTTTCCGCCGCCTTTTCGCCTGTCTTATCGGTCTTGTGTTCTTCCTCTCAGGAATGCTCAAGCTCATAGACCCCGTGGGCACCACCCTCATAGTCAGGGAATACCTCAAGTTCTTCAACCTTACCTTCCTTATGGGAATGGACAGGTTCATTGCAGTTGCCCTGTCGCTGCTGGAGGCGTTGGTGGGCGCGGCGTTGCTTGCCGGAGTCTGGAGCAAGATAGTGGCGCTCATCACTATGGTAATGATGGCATTCTTCACCATCGTAACCCTGTTCCTGCTCATAAAGAACCCGGATATGGACTGCGGTTGCTTTGGCGAGGCCATTCACCTGACTCACTTGCAGACATTCCTCAAGAACATAGTCCTTTGCGTATTCTGCATCCCGGCATTCCTGCCATTCAAGCTTATGCCGCCGCCGCGCAACATACGGTATGTGGGCTTTGGAATCGCAACCCTGATCATTCTTGCAGTAGCGGTATACTCGCAGAACCACTTGCCGCTGGTAGACTTCACTCCTTACGCTCCCCAGTCAGAAGTCTTTGGCGCTAACGGAAACTTTGACCAGGATGCCCCAGTCCTCTCCTTCAAGGATGATTACGGTGACTATTACGACGAACTGGCCACCATTGGCAAGGTGATCATCTATTCTGCGTACGAGCCTGAGAAACTGGATGCCCAAGACTGGGCGCGTATCATTGACTCCGGCAACGAAGCCTTTATGAACGGTGCCAATTGTCTAATTCTGGTCGCAGATGCCAATACGGAAAGCGTCCCTCTGGAATTAAGGCTGAGTGCCTACACTACCGATTACCGTACAGCCATCGCCCTCAATCGTTCCAACGGGGGAGCGACCTACCTGGAAGACGGTACCGTTATAGCAAAATGGGATAAGAATTCCATCCCTGCGGGGGATGAGATGTTTATGATCCTGGCACGGGATGCTACGGAGTATTCCGTAAAAAACCGTTCCCGCGGCCGCGTATGGCTGCAAGCGGCAGGAATAACCTGCCTTGCAGCCCTTCTGTTGCTTTAATTGGTAACCGGTATATCAAATACCGTATTCAGGATTTCCATCAGGCCTTCCGGAGTGTCCACTTCCGGAATTATCCATTGTGACTTGTAGACAAGCCTTGGAATGCCGTTCTTTCCCTGCATAGTGGTGCGGCCAAAGAGGTCGAAACTCTTGGAGAAGATGGCGCTGATGGCGGCGTTGCGCGTCGCTTCAAAGAGCGCCTCCTCGCTGCCAAGCAGCTCCGCCGCCTTTCTGTTGGCGGCGTCAATCGTGCGCGGATACCAGCCCTTGGCGGGATCTTCAGGGGTGAAAAGCCAGTCGTCATACTCCGGGAACTTGTCCGGAGCGGTTGCCCATACTGCCAGTGCGAGCCTTGCCAGTTCACAGGAACCCGCAAACTGGTCCTGTCCGCTAACTGCGACATAAGGGTTGCAGGCATAGCTTAGAGGGCAGGGAACCTGTACAAATGCAATCTCAGGATGCTTCTGGACTATCTCCTTTGCCACGAAATGGATCTTGCGGCAGTGGGAGCACTGGTAGTCGAACATCAGGTTTATCTGGTAGGGCGCGTCCGGATTGCCTATCACCGGGGTCTCACCAACCTTGAGTACGGGAAGAGATGCCTCTGACGTTCCGTGGTCATAAGCCACTTTGGGAGTTGTCAAAAGCTGGAAACCAGCAAGGCATCCGGCAAGCGCAAGGCCTGCCGCCGCAAAAACAGGGTTCCATTTGGAAGGACAGTTCTTGTGGGCCAGATACCATAGCAGTCCCGTGACCACTATTCCAATGGAATGGGTGGTCATACAGTACTTGCAGAACTGCCCTATGAACCACTTCTGGAGTATGAAAAACCATATTGCGGCTCCAACGATGGCTCCGCCAAAAAGAAGGAGCAGTTTCCATACAATTGGAGCCAGCTCCCTGTCCTTTACAAAGTAAAGACATAAAAGGACGGCCAGATAAACACCAAGTGCAAGACCGGCGACGGGAATGACTCCCAAAACCATCGACCACCTGCTGTTAAGGACATTGTCGCAGGAGGAGCCGGGGCCGCATCCTATCATAGCGGTTCCCTTGATGGAATGCAAAGCCATTACAACGCATAAAACAAGGGCCACGACGCTCAGAAGCGCCGTGACCCGTTTAAGCGTTATAGCACTGTTTTTCTGTGCCATAGAGAATACTAGTAAGCGTTAGGTGCGCCAGGAGTAGGAACGTTGTCGGTCATAGGAGTTCCAACAGGGTGAGCTGCCTTGAGAGGAGCTGTGAGGGTAACGCCTGTTCCGGCAACCTGTGTGCCTGCACCGAATGAGCCCCTGATAGGACTTACAAGGTTGATTGTGCTAGGAGGTACCTGCATAGGAGCGCCGGGTGTGAATGCCATTCCCTGAGGACGGCGTCCCTGAACTACGCTCTCGATAGTAACTTCCTCGTTGCCAACCTTGATAACCTGTCCGGCCCTGAAGTTCTGGACAGCCTGTACCTGGAGAGCCTTGGCACCTGAAAGTGCGCGCTCTGCAAGAACTGTAGCACCAGTGGTTCCAACTTCCTTGACTGTAGCAACCTCATTGCCAATGTACAGCTTGGAGCCGGGCTTGAGTCCGTTCACACTGGCAACCTTAACGTTGGTTGCACCAGGAGCAGAAGCTGCTGCGAGGCTGACATTTACCTGGAGCTTGAAGTCGTTGATGTTGTCATCAGCGTCAGCTCCGTCAGGATAACGTCCTGAGCTGAGGTTAGGCATAACGAGCTGCTGGCCAGGCATCATATTGCGGGTGTTAGGAGAGTAAACCCTTACACGGCTTCCGCCAAGTCCGTGGCCTGAATCTGCGTGATAACCCTCTGATGACCAAGCGTCAACGATAAGGCCATAATTGAGAGCGTCAGCAACGTTGCCGTTTGCTGTGCGGAGGGTGATTGCTCCTGCATTTGCGAATGAAGGACCACCATAGTACTGGTTGGCCTGGCCCTGGAATCCGGCCTCTTTTGCTCCGGCCTTCATTACAGGTGCGTCAATTGCGTGGTCAGCTGCAAGGGCCTCCTTGAGCTCGATCTCGAATACGAGAGCGAGGACTGGCTCGTTGGATGAGTGCGCGAACTTGGTAGCAGGCTCAAAGCTGATACCTGTTCCGTTGTTTGCGAAAGGAATATTAGCTGAGTGGTAGTACTTGATAGGCTCCTCGAGATCGAGACCTGTTCCGGCCTGCTCAAGGGTCATAGGGCCTCTGATTGAGCTTACCTGAGACTGTGTTCCCACAGACTTCACGGTAACCCACTCAATTCCGTGTCCCTCGCTGGCGATGTCAAGACGGATCTTGTCACCAGGGGAGATGTTTGCAACTGATGTAACCTTGATGTTGGTGTCACCAGGTTTTGCGTCGTATGCAAGGTAAGCCTGAGTTCCCGGCTTGCCAACCTCAGTAACGGTAACAACCTCATATTTCTCAATGGTGCGGTCAACTGCAGGATACTCTGCGCCGTAGCCGATGGCCATCTTCTGGCCAACCTTGAAGCCTGCGATGTTGGTAACAGGAACGTTCTTGGATCCTACAGGGATGGTGATGACCGGTCCCTCAGGAAGCGGCTGCCACAATGTGGTAGGTGTACCATAGTTAACCCTGTTGTTGTTCCTCTGGTCTGCCTGGGCGTCCTCGCTTCCGGGAGCCACAACCTTTGCTACGACTGCCTTTTCGCCGTCTATCTCAATTGTGTCACCAGCCTTGATTCCGTCAACGCTGCGAGGATAGATGACCTTGTCGCCCTTGCTTGCAGGAACTGCAAGACCGGTGGTAGCAAGACCGAGTACATAGAATCCCTTAGGAGCGATTGTGGTTCCTGAAGGAATGGCGATGTTGGAGAATACAGGGATGTTGATCTTATGGGTTGTAACGGTCCATCCGGATACGTCAACGGCCTGGTCGCCGGCGTTGTAGAGCTCGATGAATGAGTCTGTGGTGTTGGCGCCTGCAATGCGGAACTCGTTGATCTTGATAGGATATGTGTTACGTACTTTCTCGATTGACTTCTCGGTCTTCTTGCCCCACTTGGCAACACCGAGGAGGTCACCGTTGAACTCCTTGTCAGCGGAAGTAACGTCAAATGTAACGATTACGGTCTGTCCGGGAGCTACTGCATAGTCGATCTTCTTGTCAGCCTCGGCCTTCCATCCGTTAGGAACTTCTACGCCAAGGGTGAGGTCCTTGATCTCCTTGCCGGTGGTGTTCACGAACTTGACGGCAACTTTCTGGGTCTCGCCGGGAACGAAGGTCTGGAGGCGGTTAGGCCTGTTGATGTCCTTCTCTGCGGCAACAGTTACGCGCTCTACATCGTAGTGTGCTGCAACGATGTTTGCCTGTACGGCCTGCTGGAGTTCAGCTGAAGGGAATGTGCCTGCAAAGGTGATAGCGCCCTCATAGAATGTTCCCTGTGATCCTACGGAGTTGTCTCCACCGTTTCCGAGGAGGATGGCTCCCTGCTTGCGCATCGGGTCATAACTGCTGCGGGGGTTCTGGATACGTCCGCCGTCGTAATAGATTACGAGCTCGCCCTGCTGTGCGTCTCCACCCATTGACCTCCAGTGATGAGGCTCACCGTCGGCGGTAGCGGTTACGAATCTCCACTCTACAGGATTGAGGGTGGGGCAGAACTTGTCGTTAGGGTCAGGATTTACGCAACCTACAAGGTTGTTCTCCTGGTCTGTCATAATCCAAGGACCCGGCTCGTTTCCGTGATACCAGGCTGTCTGGTTTCCGAAATAGGTGGTTTCCATAGTTCCGTCACCGTCGTCGCGGGAGTCGGTCTCGGCATTACCGTAGTCAAAGCAGCAACCGTCGTTGTAGTGGTTACCGGCAATTACCCAGTACTGTCCTTCTGCCTGGTCGTCAACTGCGATTCCCTTGGTGTCGTTCCAACGGAGTCCCATACCTGGAGCGATGAATGTTCCGTAAACCTTCTGGTTGTAGATGGTTACAGGAGCCCAGTCTGCTACAGGGATGTTGTTGAATCCTCCCATTGCGTGGCCGCTGAATCCTCCGCGAGGAGCCTGCTGCAGGTCGTTTCCGCTGGGGCCCTGGTCGTAGATGATTGTAATCCAGCAATAGGTGTCAGCGCAGAATTTGTCCTGTGCCTCGGCATTTGCTGCTCCGGATGAGGTGACGCCAATGTCCAGGGTCTTGCCGTCTGACTGGCGCATTACCTGGTAAAGAGGGCCCTTGTATGCCTTGAACAGAGCACGTGTGGTACTATGTGCAGAGGCGCAAGGTGTTCCTCCCTTGGCGTAAACGTCACAAGGTCCTTCCGGCCTTGCGCCGTTCTGGCAAGCGGCGATCGTAAGGATCGCTGCAGGGATCACTATCACAGCTGTGATAATGGAAATGAACAACTTTCTTTTCATAGATCAGATTTTATTAGTAATAAGGTGTTAAGTTATTAGTAGTTAAAAATGATTTCATACGGTATCCTGGCCATCATATATTGTGACTTGCGGTCTTTCCAGGATTTGGAGAGGTCCAGGATGGAATAGCCTGCGTCCTCCAGAGGGGTGCCTTTGAATACATTGGCCTTTGCCCTTGCGGAATTGCCCATCATCTCCATCATCATCTCCATAGGGGTCTGCGGCTTGGGGTATTCCGCAACGTTCCATTTGCTGAGGTCAGTGCCTGGTTCAACAACGTTTATGGCGTAGTTGAGGGCGTCCTCAAGCGTTCCAATCTCGTCCACGAGGCCAATCTGAAGGGCATCGGCGCCTGTCCATACCCTGCCCTGGGCAATAGAATCTACGAATGCAGGCTCCAGGTTGCGACCCTGGGAAACAATGTTCACGAACCTGTCATATATCCTTTCCACGCTGGCCTGCATATACTCTGTCTCCTCCGGGTCAAGAGGGGAGGTGAGGCTGAGCATTCCGGAGTGCTTGTTGGAACCAATCTTGACAATGTTCAGGTGGGCAATGTCCTTGACTGTTCCGCTGATGTCCGGAATCATACTGAAAACGCCGATGGAGCCTGTGAGGGTGGTGGCGTTGGAGAATATCTTGTCGCAGTTGTTGGAGATCCAGTATCCGCCGGAGGCTGCGTAATCTCCATAAGAGGCAATCACCGGCTTTACCTTTGCGGTGAGGTCAATCTCAGCCTTGATCTGTTCCGATGCGAACACGCTTCCTCCCGGGGAGTTCACCCTGAACACCACCGCCTTTACTGTGGAGTCCGCGCGGACTTCGGAGATGACCTGGGCGAAGCGTGCGCCTGCCACCTCGCGGTTCTGGGTTCCGTCAACTATCTGGCCGTTGGCGTATATGATGGCAACCTTCTTCTTTGCCTTGAGGTTGTCCTTGACCTTTGATTCCACGTATTTCTCGAACGGGATGAACTTGATGTCGTCGAACTTCTTTGCCATTGCAAGGTCAGTGAGTTTCTCCCTGCACTGTTCCCTTGTCATCAGTTCGTCTACCAGGCCTGCCTTGAGGAAGTCCTCGGGGAAGTTGAGCTCCAGGTTGTCAATCATCTGGTTGAGCCTGTCCACGCTTATGCCCCTGCTTTCAGCGATGACGCCGGCAAAACTGTTCCACATACTGTTGATCATCACCTGGTTCTGCTCCAGGTTCTCCGGACTGGGCTCGCTCTTGATATAGACTTCTCCGGCCGATTTGTATTTGCCGTGCCTGATCAGCTGTACGTTTACTCCAAGCCTGTCAAGGAGATCCTTGTAATAGATGATCTGGCTGCTTATGCCGTTGAAACCAGTTGTGGCGCCTTCGTAAGAACTGAGGTAAACCTTGTCAGATACAGATGCCAGGAAAAGGCTTCCGTTTGTGGGAGCGTCCATCTTTGAGACGATGGCCTTTCCGCTTTTGCGGAAGTTCTCCAGCGCCGTGCGCAGTTCAAAGATGTCAGAATTTCCTGCTGAGACACCGTCAGGAACCATATAGATGAACTTGATGCCGGGGTCCTTGGCGGCGGCGTTGATTGCCTGCACGGCCTTCCAGATTCCAATTGTGGTGGTGGAGCCTCCCTGGATCAAGCTCATAGGGTCAGGCATCGATTCCTGGTCGGCGATTGAGAACTGGCTCATATCCATATAAAGCACACCCTCCTTTGGAAGGCCGGAAGCGGACTTGCCTGCGGCCGCCAGGGCTCCAATTAAAGCCATACCGAACATAAAGAGAATGAGGTTGAATATGATGAGGCCACAAATAACCGCTAGGACTGTCTTGATAAATTGTTTCATTATTCCGATAATTTCCCAAATTCTCACAAATATAATAAAAACCGAAATAAATGCTAACTTTGCAGACACTAAAACAATATTTTATGGCACAAAAACCATCAATTCCCAAAGGCACAAGAGACTTCTCCCAGCAGGAGATGGCCCAGAGGAATTATATATTCGATACCATCCGTTCCGTATTCAGGACATACGGCTATTCACAGATAGAGACTCCCGCAATGGAAAACCTCCAGACCCTTATGGGTAAGTATGGAGAAGAAGGGGACAAACTGCTCTTCCGAATCCTCAATTCAGGAGATGCTTTCGCGGACGTGGATATGTCCAGGCCTTTGGCCTCCCAGGTGTGTGAAAAGGGCCTCAGGTATGACCTTACAGTGCCTTTCGCCCGTTTTGTGGTACAGCATCAGAACGAGATCAGTTTCCCGTTCAAGCGTTTCCAGATACAGCCCGTATGGCGCGCTGACAGGCCGCAGAAGGGCCGCTACCGCGAGTTCTACCAGTGCGACGTGGATGTCATAGGCAGCCGCTCGCAGGTGAACGAGCTGGAACTGGTGCAGATCGTGGACAGGGTTTTCACCCTTCTGGACGTGAATGTGCTCATAAAGATCAACAACAGGAAAGTGCTCACCGGACTTGCAGAAATCTGCGGATTCCCGGACAAGGTGGTGGACATTACGGTGGCCATAGATAAATTGGACAAAATTGGCTTGGATGCCGTCAAGGAGGAGATGCTATCCAAGGGCCTTACCCCGGAGGCGGTTGCCGTGCTGGAGCCGGTGCTCCAGCTTTCCGGCAGTACCGCCGACAAGATTGCCCGTATGAGAGAGATGATGGACGGCAAGTCGGAAGCCGGGATGGAGGGCCTCCGGGAACTGGAGGAACTCTTCGGCTTCATTGACGCGGCCGGTATCCGCAGCCAGGTGGAGATAGACCTCTCGCTGGCGCGCGGCCTCAATTATTACACCGGAGCCATCTTTGAGGTGAAAGCCCTTGACTATCAGATAGGAAGCATCTGCGGAGGCGGCCGTTACGACAACCTCACCGGTATTTTTGGCCTGCCGGATATGTCAGGAGTTGGAGTGTCATTTGGCGCTGACCGCATCTATGACGTACTCAAGGGCCTGGACAAGTTCCCTGAGGGTCTCAAGAGCACAACCACTCTGCTGTTCGCCAATATGGGAGAACTGAAATATGTCCTTCCCATTGCCAAGGCACTGCGAGAGGCCGGGGTTGCCGTCGAGGTCTATCCGGACAACACCAAGCTCAAGAAACAGTTCGATTACGCAGACAGGAAAGCCATCCCGTTCATCTCCATAAACGGCAGCGAAGAGGCCGCCCGCGGAGAGGTCCAGATCAAGAACCTCAGCAGCGGAGAGCAACGCAGTTTTGCCAAGGAAGACACAGACGGAATGATAAAATTTGTTTTTTAAAGAAATCTGCTTACCTTTGCAGTCCAACACTGCGGGGTAGAGCAGTTGGCAGCTCGTCGGGCTCATAACCCGGAGGTCGGAGGTTCGAGTCCTTCCCCCGCTACGAAGAAAGGAAGGTGCTGAAATTTCAGCACCTTCCTTTCTTCGTAGCTACGCACTCCAACCCCCTGTCGCTTCGCGACATCCCCCTTTCAGGGGGAATACGGTCTCCACTTCATTTCGACCGGCGCCTTCCGGTCGTCGCATCGCTCCTCCCTCACGGCGCGCGCCTGACGGCGCTTCGGCCTCCGAATGTAGTTCATTTCCGCTTTTGTCTATTCCTGCCATTCTTCTTATCTTCGCACTGATAAATCGTAATTTATATTATGGTAAACGGGAATAGTATTAGAAAGATTGTTGTTAAATTCATACATCCTCTGGCAGTTTCATTATTAGTTTTCATAGGATGTACAACTCATTATCTAGATTTTGTTTTCGAAACAGATGAACAAGTCCACACACTAAATGGAAATGAGCAAACAATAAGCATCCCTTTTACAATCCAAGAAGTAGAAACAAGGACAAGCCAGCCGACGGCATTTCATCTCTTTAGGTTCCGTTTGAATATTGATGGTATTACAGGTGATGCAAAAGTTGCCGAATACATAATTGATTATGATGTGACGGATTATCCTACAAATGTATTATACGTCCATATCCCGGAAAATAGATCAGGACACGAGAGAACAATCACAGTTGAAATAAGTAAAGATGAGGAATGGGGGACAAATCCAGAGAATCCTACTTGGAAGGATTGGGAAACAATATATAAGGCAACACAATCATCTCTGTAAATTCGAATTTTACGAAACAATGAAGATTAAGTTTGGTTTGGTATTTCTGTTAGGTGCAATAAGTCTAAATCTTCACGCACAAGAAAGTACAGACTTAGACTCCGTGGTAGTAGTACGAGCAATAGATGTTTATCTAGAGTATTGCACAAGTACAGATTCTGCCATTGAACATGCTATTGAGATTGGATTTCCTATTCAACGCCCAAGTCTAGCAATCAATCGCGTTGTCATCAATGATGAAAAGGAGATTGACATAATCAGGAACTGTTTTAATGGCATATGGTTAGGCCCATATAGGATTTCGAAGAAGAAGCGTTATTCATCTGCGAAAGCAGAAGATATGGGTTTCTACGGAGTTTCGAAAGATGGACTTGTGGTTATCTCTCTGAAAAGGAATGAGATATTTGACATCAATTGTCTGGAGAGTTGGCTTAAAGATATGATTAAGAATAATCCACAATATTTGAAAGAAACAATTCATAATTCCTACCGCTAAATTCCAGTTTATCGGTGTAGAACATCAATGAATCGTTGGATTTCCAGCAGATCCTCTAGAAAGCGGAGGTTCGAGATTTGGAGTATTTGTCCTCTTTTTGTTTATGTCGGAATAAATAGTATCTTTGTGTCGGAATAAATGTCGGGATAACTGACGGAACTAGATGACGGAATAAACTATGTACAAACCACCCTTCACCGTATCTGCCAAGGCCATCAATTTGATTGCGAAGATTTCTAGTCAGCTTGAAAGATATGCAATCCGGATGGAACAGGAGGATACCTTGCGGCTCAGGAGAGCCAACCGGATTAAAACCATCCATTCCTCTCTGGCTATCGAGGGTAACACCCTGTCTGAAGGTGAAGTTCAGGCCGTCTTGGAAGGCAAGAAGGTGGTTGCACCGTTGAAAGAGATCCAGGAAGTCAAGAACGCCATCAAGACCTACGAACTCTATCCCAAACTCAATCCCTTTTCCATTCAGGACCTTTTGCTGGCCCATTGTACGATGATGTCCGGCCTTGTCGATGAAGCCGGGATGTTCAGAAAAGGGGGCGTCGGGGTTTTTGACGGAGACAAGCCCATCCACATCGCTCCCCCTGCGGACAGGGTCAGGGACCTGATGAGCGACCTTTTCGGATGGCTTGAGAATGCCGATGACCATCTGCTCATCCGGAGTTGCGTCTTCCATTATGAGTTTGAATTCATCCACCCCTTCGCCGACGGGAACGGAAGAATCGGCCGACTCTGGCAATCCCTCATCCTCGGGCGGCTGAATCCCATTTTCGAGCATCTTCCTGTCGAGAACATGGTCTATTCCAACCAGCAGGCCTATTACTATGCCATCAACCGGAGTTCCGACCTTGGCAACAGTGGCCCCTTCATCGATTTTATGCTGAAAGAAATCCTGGACGCACTCGTTGTCCATCAAGGAAAATCAAATGCCGACATTGCCGATGAGAAAGGCCTCAACTACCAACAACTAAGGGTCTTGGGGTATCTTCGTGCAGACAGACATACCACAGCGGCCAAGATTGCCGCTGACCTGGACATGAGCGCCCGCCAGATTGAACGGATGCTTGCCGATATGAAAGCCAAAAGCATCATCCGGCGGATCGGCGCCAACAGGAACGGCTATTGGGAAATCGTGGATGATTGAGAGCCTCCAGTAAATCAAGATTGATAATTCCTATCTTTATACCAATAAAGCGTATTGCTATGATAATTCTGATAATTGTTGCGGCCTTCCTGGCCATAATGGGCGTCCTCATCCTGATAGGGAAGGGAGATAATCTGATTGCAGGTTATAATACCGCTTCCAAAGAAGAAAGGGCCAAGTATAATATCAAACGGCTCCGCGGATTGATAGGCGGTCTGCTTATTATACTTGCCCCTATGTTATTCTTTCTGAAAGAAGAAGATACGATGACGGCGGCGTGGTCTTTCTGTGCCCTTGTTTTCGTCCTTTGCATCATCGTAGTTATCCTTGCGAACACTTGGGCTAAGAAGAAGCCCAACCGATAGCTACATCTTGGGCTTCCGGACTATACGGATGATCAGAGAGATGATATAGACAATGATGCCGTAGGCGGCTGGGATCAAGGCAGATGGAACAGCCGCCCAGATGATGTACATATCCACATCCGGTTCGCATTCTACTATGGCCTTTGCCATAGCCATAAACTCACATACAGTCCACAGCCATCCTACGGCCAGTGCTGCAAGGCCGGTTTCTTTTACCCAGGCCGGAGCTTTCCAGGCAACGAAGAACAATGCTATGAGAAGCAACGTTACGATTCCTATTCCGAACGGGTCGGAAGAGAAGACAAGATTGAAAAGGTTTGATTCAAGAGTAAACATAGCGATTAATTATTATTCCTTGTTGCAAAGGTACTTACGAGGGGTGCGGAAATGCAAGGTAGAATCCACAAGGACAGGTGTCAAATCCCAAAACAATGACTTGGAGACAACCTCAGAGTATGTTTTTGAGGAAGAATGCGTATTTTTGTATTAGGGATGAAGAGAGGAATTATCATAGTCGCATACTGGCTGGCCGCAATCATTTTTACGGCCAGCATCCTTATGAGCCTCGACTATGACATAGGGCACGCCGCAATAATGAGCCTGTCATTCCTGCCCGCAGCAATGGCTTTGTCATTCTTCCTTCCCAAGGTAGAAAAGACGCAGGAAAAGAAAGAACGCGTTCTGGGTGCCATATTCATTATCCTGGGGGTGATGACAATGACGTTCTTCTTCATATACCTTTGGCAGTTGCTTTTTGCCTTTGTCATCGATGGGGCCAGTGAAACCAGGTGGGATATGCCTTCAATGCTTTGGAATCCAGTCTTTGTGGCTGCCGTTCTCGCCCTGCTCGCATACGGGCATTTCCATCTTCTGAAGTGGCTGGACAAGAAATATCCTACGGATGGTCCAATTACCTTCTACTCTGTCTACAAGAAGATTTCCCTGAAGCGAGAAGATATACTGTACATTGAATCCAGAGACTCCGAGGTCTGGATATATGCCCGAGACGGACAGCAGTATAGAAACAGAACCGGAATCAGCCAATGGGAGGACGTTCTTGGATCCGGTTTTGTCCGGATTCACAGATCCTATCTCGTCAACAGGACTTATGCGAGCGTTTCTTCTCCGGAATGCGTATGCGTGGCCGGAAAAGAATTGCCAGTTTCCAGAAAATATAAGGATGAGGTGTTCAGAATGAGGAGAAGTAATTATTAAATTATTAATATAAAAAAGCTATACCTATGAAAATTCGTTTGACACTGGGACTGGCCGTTGCAGTGGCCGTCCTCGTTTCCTGCTCGGGAAACAAGCAGCAGGTTGGTGTGCTGACCAAACCCACCAGCGCAACCACTAACGTTCAAGGCGCTGAGTATCCTAAGATCAATCCTGACCTTACCACCGTATTCCGCAACGATTTCCCCGATGCGCAGTCCGTTTCCGTGAATGTTGGAGGTAAGAATTACGAAATGACAAAAGGGGAGGACGGCATATGGGAGGCCACTACGGAGCCGCTCGTGCCCGGTTTCCACTATTATATGCTTACCGTTGACGGAAAGCGTGTTTCAGATCCCAACAGCCGCCAGTTCTTTGGTTCCGGCTACTGGGGCAGCGGAATTGAGGTTCCGGAGCCCGGCGTGGATTATTATCTTGAAAAGAAGGTCCCTCACGGAGAGATCCGCATAGAAAAATACTACTCCAACCTGACAGCCGCGGAGCGCACCTGCTACGTATATCTCCCGCCGCAGTATGCCTCCGAGCCCAACCGCCGTTTCCCGGTGCTCTACCTGATGCACGGCGCGGGCGAGGACGAGACCGGATGGGCAACCCAGGGAATGATGCGTGACATAATGGACAACCTTATTGCCGAAGGCGAATGCGAGCCTATGATCATTGTCTGCGAGCACGCCGTTGCCACTCTGGCCGATGCCGCCCCCGGATCAGGCTTCAACCTGTTCAATTTCGATGCTTTTGAGAAAGTTACCGTAGAGGAGACCCTGCCCACCTTCGACGCCCGCTTCCGCACCCTTACGGACCGCGACCACCGCGCCATCTGCGGCCTCTCCCTGGGCGGTTTCCAGGCCTATACGATTGGCCTGGACCACCCGGAGCTGTTCGGCTGGATAGGCGGATTCAGCGGCTCCGGCCGCGGCCCCGGCGACCGTCGCGACTCTGAGATGTATCCGGTTTCGCTGAACGATGACTATCACCTGCTGTACATAAGCATAGGCACCGACGAGCCTGCCGGAATGTACCAGGGCATCTATGACCTCCACGTAGCGCTGGACAGCCTTGGCGTAAAGCACGTATACTACGAGTCTCCGGGAACCGGCCACGAGTGGCTTACCTGGAGGCGCTCCCTGCACCAGTTCGCCCCTATGCTGTTCAAGGGCGTATAACGCCCTGAATCAGCTGTGGCGGTGGGGCGGAGGGACGCCCGGACCAAAGGTCTGGATCTTTGCGCCGTCCCGGATCATTGCTTCGCGGGCATCTTGCATTGCTTGTGCAAGATGCTCCGTTGCGTGGTCCAGCATATCCAGCATTTCTTTCCTGTTGACGCTTACGCCAATGTCCGCGATGCAAAGGGAGCGGATCATTGCCAGGACGGACATCTCGTTCCCGCCCCAGAGCGAGGTGGTCATTGCCATTGCAAGCCTGGGCACCAGGTCTTCCAGGGCCTGAGGGTTTTTCATTACGTCAAAATCCGTGTTGAAACGGATGTCAAATTCTCCATATTGGAGTACTTCCAGTATCTTTTTCATAGTTCACATTTTTCTGCGAATATAACCCGCAATTTTGAGGTAGCCGTTTGTTAAACGTTTAATTATCAAAAATAAACGTTTATTTGTATCTTTGCCTACAGACCAATTTGAAGACCAGATGCGTGTACGTAAATCGATAGTTTTACTGGTGACTTTGCTGCTTGGCGGGCAGGCCTTTGCGCAGGTTACCGCCTCCGCCGGAGCGGATGACGAGAAACTGCTCAGGCAGTGGATCAGGACCCTTGCGTCAGATGAGTTCGGAGGGCGCAAGCCAATGACTGAATATGAAGGCGTTACCATCAACTACCTTGCAGGGCAGTTGGAAGCGCTGGGACTGGAGCCCGCCTTTGGCGGCAGCTGGTTCCAGCCCTTCCAGATGATAGCCGTAACGGCAAAGCCGGTGGGCGGCAAGATAACGGTCCGGGGTAAAAAGAAGGCTGACCTGCTTTATCCGGACGACCTGGTGGTCTGGACGGCCAGGGCGGCGGACAAGGTGGAGGTGCCAAAGGCGGAATATGTCTTCTGCGGCTTTGGAATACACGCTCCGGAGTACGGTTGGGACGACTATGCTGGCATAGATGTCAAAGGCAAGATTGTGATTGCTATGGTGAACGACCCCGGCTACTATGACAACACCCTTTTCCGAGGCCGGAATATGACATATTACGGCCGATGGCTGTACAAGTTCGAGGAGGCACGCCGCCAGGGCGCGGCCGGGTGCCTGGTGCTTCACAACACGGAAGCTGCCAGCTATGACTGGTCCGTGTGCGTTAACGGGCATCTGGAGGACAACCTGGCTCTGTATGACCCCGAAACACGCAATTCCAGCGAGCTTGCCGTGAAGGGCTGGCTCCGCGAGGAAGGAGCGCGCAAGCTGTTCGCGGCCGCGGGAATGGATATGGACGCGGCGCTCGCAGCTGCAAAGCGCCCCGGCTTCAAGTCCTTCTCCCTTGGCGTGAAAGGGGATGTCAAGATGACTGAAACCTATATTGTCAGGGAAACCAGCAACGTGGGAGCCATACTCCGCGGAACGGACAAGGCCGATGAGGCCGTAGTCCTGAACGCCCACTGGGACCATCTGGGCATAGGCACACCGGACGACACCGGCGACAACATCTACAACGGCGCAGCCGACAACGCCTCCGGTATGGCCGGCCTGCTCCTTGCTGCAAAGAAGTTCACGGAACTGCCGGAAAGGCCACGCCGCTCAATACTCTTCATTATCCCTTCCTCCGAGGAAAGCGGACTCTTCGGCTCCGAATACTATTGCGCCCACCCCGCCATCCCAATGGAGAAGACTGCTGCCTGCCTCAATTTCGAGAGCATAGGCCCTGCCGAGCTCACACGCGACGTGTCCATCCTGGGCGGCGGCGCAAGCGACCTGGACCGGTACTTTGTGGCTGCCGCCGCCGCCCAGGGGCGCTACCTCTTCTTTGACGATGACAATTCTGACGGATGGTTCTTCCGCTCGGACCACTACAACTTTGTCAAGAAGGGCGTGCCCGCACTGGTAGTGGAAAACGGCAACAATCCCGTGGATCCCTCCCGCCCCAACAAATACCCTATGAAAATGTGGTATCACCAGCCCTGTGACGAATACCGCGATGACTGGGACCTGGAAGGTACACTGGCCAATGTGAACCTTATCTTCAGCGTGGGAGTATCCATCTCCAATGCCCCTGAACAGCTCAAATTATATTGATACTCAATAAATTAACCAGATATGATTAAAAGATTTACCCTTATTGCGGCTGCCGCAGCCGCACTTATGCTTCTTTCAGGATGCGGCGGAAGCGAGACCAAAGAGACCGCATCAGGACAGTCGTTTGACGAGATAGTTGCCACCAGGCGCAGCGTGCGTGACTACAAGGAAGGCACAACCATAACCCAGGCCCAGGTGCGTGATCTTGTAGCCACAGCAATGGAGGCCCCTTCCTGGGCCAACAGCCAGACAACACGCTATTATGTTGCTATGGATCCGGAGAAAGTTGCGGCCGTAAAGGAACTGGTGGGCGCAGGTAACGCCAGGAACACCGCCAACGCTCCCGTAATGATAGTCTCCACCTTTGTCAAGGGCCAGTCCGGCTTCGGCCGCGGCAACCAGGTCAACGAGATTGGTGACGGCTGGGGCGCCTATGACAACGGAGTCAGCAACGCCTACTTCATTCTCAAGGCCCGTGAGCAGGGTTTTGACACCCTTATTATGGGAATGCGCGACTCCGACGGCCTTAGGAAACTGTTCAACATTCCTGACACTGAGGAAGTTATGGCAGTTATCAGCCTTGGATATCGCGCATCCGATCCAAACCGTCCAGCCCGTAAAGGCATAGACGAGATTCTTAAATTTTTCTAGCCCTTCAGTTCGCTGAGGACTTCAGCAATTGCGGCGTCAAGCTGAGGGTCTTTGCCCTCCAGGCGGTCCTGGAAAGTGTTCTTGACGTAGATGTCCGGTTTAACACCGGTATTCTCCAGGTCTTTGCCGTCAACAACGCTGTAGCAGCCCCACGCCGGCAAACGACAGGTGGATCCATCGATGAGCCTTGCAGAAGAGGTGAAGATGATCCACCTGTAAGTTTCTGTACCTACCAGCTTGGCTATTCCAAGGGTCTTGATACCGTTGGAAGTAACCTCCGCGTCTGAAAGACTGTGCTCATTGACCAGCACTACGATAGGCTTTCCCGCAGGTGCCACGTTAGGATGGCTGGTCCTGGGGAAGTCCCGGTACGCCCACTCGAAATGGGCCTGTCCGCGCAGGAAATCAATAACCTCCTTGTGTACGTTTCCACCATTGTTATAGCGCAGGTCAAGGATAAGCGCATCCTTGTCAAACACCTCCGTATGCATCTTGAGAAGGAACGAGTTGAGGTCCTCGTCACCCATTGCCCTCATATGGATGTAGCCCACCCTGTCGCCGGTCTTGGCGGAAACCACATCGGCCCTCTGGTCCTCCCAGCGCTTGTATGCCAGGGTCTTGACATTTGAGAAGGTGGTGGTGTGCACCTTGACGTCGAACTCCTTGCCGCTGCGGCTGAAGGTGAGCTTAAGCTCATCCTTTCCCACAGCGCCGGAGAAGTACTTCTCACGGTTCTGCCTTGCATCTACCCTAACGCCGTCCACTGCAACCAGCTCATCGCCGTTGCGCAGGTCTATCTCAACCTTGTCCGCTGGGGAGTCCACCAGGATGTAATCCACCTTGTAAGGCGCCTCGTTCTGGAAAACTATGCCTGTGCCATAGGTGCGGATGGATGTCTGGGGCCTCTCCTCCGTTCCGCTGGAAGTGAATCCCATATGGGAAGAATTCAGTTCTCCCAGAAGGTCTGCCATCAAGGTCCTGAGGTTGGCCCTGGTCCTGACGTAAGGCAGCAGGGAGCCGTAATAATCCCTTATGGAATACCAGTCCGCTCCGTGGAAATTGACATCGTAGTAGTTCTGCTCCAGGACGGCCCAGACCTCGTAGAACATCTGCCTGAACTCATCGTTCAGCACCACTTCCACGTCCTTTGTCACTGCGGTCTTTGCAGCGCTGCCGGCGTTCACGTCTATCTTGTATATTGCTCCGCTGCTCAGGCAGTACAGAGCGTCCTTGCAGCTGAAGAAGGTGCCGGAAGTGAGGTCACGGATCTGCTTGGGCTTTGCTTCCGGGTCAGATATTTCCAGGCAATACACGCCTCCTGGAGCCGATGCGAACGAACTGTAAAGCAGGTATGACTTGTCCTTGTTCTTGAACACGTACAGATTGTTCTGGCTGCCGTCACGCTCTACGCGTGTAAGCCTGCTGTGAATGTCCTTGTAGTCAATCACTACTGCGGAATCCTTCTTTGCCGGTTTATCCCCGAACAGTGCGTCCACCGCCTCAGACTTGAACGGAGTCTCGTACTTCCTCAAAGGCAGTTTGTACAATGACGCACGTGATCCCCTTGGGAAGGAGGACGAAGTAGGGTTCGCCAGCATATACATATCCTTTCCGTCAGGGGAGAACACAGGGCTTTCTTCCACGGAAGCGGAGTTTGTGAGGTTCTTCAGGGTTCCGTCGGCAAAGCTGTATATGAAGATGTCCGGCTCGAACATATGCATTGCGTCAAATGCCAGGTAGTTGTCATCGAACGAGAAAGAAAGGCTATAGCGCTGGTATGACCAGAACTCCGCCTCAGTCAGCTTGCGGGCGACGTTGTTGTTCAGATCGAGCAGCATCACTGACTTGCTTCCGTCAACAAAGGCCATCCTGTCTCCCAGGTGGCTCAGGGTGAGGTTCTTGACGTTGTTCTGAGAAAGATATACCACTGACTCGGGAGCGGAGCCGTCGGCTGCAACCTTATAGATGTTTGTCCAGCCCATATTGGTCCTGGTGTAGTAGACGGTCTTGCTGTCAGGGCCCCAGACAACTTCAGCCACCCTTTCGTATGAAGGGGTTTCCAGTTTCTGGAGGAACTTGCACTTGGGGTCGGTGATGTAGAGGCCGCCCCTGATTACCAGGGCGAACTTCTTCCCGTCAGGGGAGACTGCGGCCGCGGAAGGTGTCTGGCCTGCGAAAGACCTGCGCACCTCCACGCTTCCGGAGGCTATGCTTATCTGCGGAACACTCACGCTGCCGGAAGGCAGGCTGAGGACATTGATCTCATAGTCCTTCAGGAATACCATTGCGGAGCCCCCGTAGGCCAGGTTGGGATACTGGACAGACTTGTCAAACGTGGTAAGCTGCTGTGGAGCGCCGCCGGGGACGTATTTTACTATGTTGGATTCCTTGTTCAGCTCATCGCTCACATAGTATATGTTGCCGTTGACATCGGCCATTGGCCACTGGTCCTTGCCAATGTAGCTTGTGAGCTCAGTGTAAGCCTTTGTCTTTGGATTCCAGGACTTTATGTTTGGGTTATGGTCTCCCACGTAGCGTTTCCTGGTAGGGAAGCTGAGGCTCTCCATTGACTCGTTGAAAAGGAACTCACCGGTCTTTGGGTTTTCCGCCAGGTTCACTATGGTGTTGAAGTACCCGTCGAACATCAGCTGAGGGGTGCCTCCTTCCACGGATACCCTGAAAGAAGTCTTGCGCGCGCTTTCGCGCGTAGATTCAAAGTAGATGTATTTTGAGTCAGCGGACCAGGAGATGGGCACGTCCGGAGCCTCGTGGAAGGTGAGCTGTACTGCCTTGCCTCCGCCCAGCGGGACTGCGTATACGTCCGTATTTCCCTGGATGTCGGAGCTGAAAGCCAGCCATTTGCCGTCAGGAGACACCAGAGGTGAATCCTGCTCTCCCGTCATTGTGATTACGGCTGTAGCCTGCCCTCCCGAGACAGGTACGGAGAAGATGTCTCCGTCATAACTGAAATAAATCTGCTTCCCGTCCGGAGACAAAGAAGGATGGGAAGCGAATCTTAAGTTCTGTGAAAAAGAAAGGGTGGATGCCAAAAAAATATTAGCGGCGATGAAAAGTAAACGTTTCATGCCGCTAATATAGCAATTATTTAGTCAGGGACTATTTGTTCAGTGCCTGTGCAACCTCGATTGCGCCAAGTACAAGTTCTACGTACCTTGGAGCATCGTTGATACAGCACTCGTTCTCACCCCAGTGGAACGGATAGTCGTCCTTGTTCTCAAAGAAGTCTTCCTTTACGAGAAGTCCAGGAACAACGCCTCCAGGGATTACTGAGTAGTCAGCCCTGTTGTTGCTGTAGGCAACGTTCTTGGTGGTAACACCAACGGCGGTGATGAAGGACTTGTTGTTGTAAGGATGGCATCCGAACAGGTAGTTGAGGCCTGCGAATACAAACTCGGGATCGATCATATCAGGGAACAGCTTCCATACCTTGTAGCAGTTGTATGCGTTGTTGATGATTCCGCTGTTTCCAGCCCAGGTAGCACCTGCGATGTTGACACCGTAAGGATTATCCTCGGCAACGGCTGTGATGCTCTTTACATATGCAGGAATGATGGCCTTAACCTTGTCCTGGAACTTCTTGTCCATATAAGGATAAACCTCAAGGGCTGCAGAAAGGTTCATTCCTACTCCGCCTCTTCCGTTGGCCATTGAAGGAGCCTGTACGGGCTGAGGGTTGAGCTGAGCCTCTACGAGCGGTGTGAAGAAGTCCTTGAACTTCTGGTCGCCGGTAGCGAACCAAAGCTCGATGGCTGCCTGCATCCTGGGATCTCCACCCATCCTTCCGAACATTGCGCCTGCGGCGTTGGTGTTATTGGAAGGAGCTGCTGCCTCTGAGTATTTGTCCCAGAGCATAAGGGCGTTCTTGAGGGTGCGCTCTGCCTCCTCAGGGAAGTATTCCTTGAGTGCAGGATATGCAGCTGCAAGTGAAACGATAGTTCCCATTGTTCCGGCAGGGCTGAAACGTCCGGTGAGGACGAACCTGTCGTCAGGGGTGCCTGAGCGGTTGCCCTTAACCTCATAGCGTGCAAGTGTAGGATCGTAGATGAGACCGTCGGTAAGTGTCATTGCATCGCCAAGGTGATGATAGTGATGCATATCCGGCTGGCCGATGGTTCCGGCTACAAAGCCGATGTTCTCTACCTGTGCGTTGATGTTCAGGGTTCCCTGCATAATGTACTGTACGTTGTCAGGAATTCCGTCAGGAACGTGGATGTCAGCGTAGAGTGTCTTATGGTCGATGAGAGTCTGGTCTCTCTCAGGACGGAAGGTACGCCACATATAGGCGAGGTCCTGGGTTGTGGTAACTACAGAGTTGGACTGGATGTCGAAGTCTCCGGCGTCATACCATCCACCGATTGCAAGTCCGGGGATATGCTCCAGGGGTGCATACTTGGTGTTGGTCTCGTTACCCATTGTGTAACCGTCGTGGAGGCGGATGTTGAGGGGAGCCTGGAGGGCGTCGTCCATATTGGCGCGTCCGTGCCATACACGGTAAGCCTCGTTAACCTCCATATGGTCCATATTCACAACCAGTGAGATATCCATTGAAGGATGCCACTTGTCATCGTAAACGTTCTTGTCGATAGGGAATGCGTTGGTCTCAACTCCGTTGTATTCGATGCTGTATAGGCCAGGGGTCTTTACGTCAGAGAAGTCAAGCTGAACGTAATTGTACCTGTGATGGTACTCTCCCCAGAACTTGGCGTTGATAACCTTTGCAACGCTCTTGGTTCCGTCAGGATTTACCTTGAGGAGGTTGGCGGTCTTTGCAGGGGTGTCGTTCTTGTCAAGCTCAACAACTGCAACCTTCTTCTGTGCAGGGGTGTAACCTACCTGTGAGAAGCCAATGTTTGGCTTGCGAACCCAAGTGGGGTCTGCGCTGGGCTCAAGGTACCACTCAAGGACCTTGCCGGTCTTTCCGGTAGGAAGGAGAGAGCGGAGAACGAACATACCGTTCTGTGCAAGGTGACGTCCGTCAAAGATCATAAGGTCCTGGTCAGACTTCACACTTACGCGGAGTGCGGGATCCTCAGGTGCAAGTGTAATCTGCTTTCCTGTTGAGAGCGGGAGGGGAACAAGGAAGTCTCCACGTCCGCGGTCATCAAATGTAGACTCTCCAAAGTACTGGGGGATCTTCTCTGCAATAGGATGAACTTCAGTGTCTGCCATAGGATACTTTGGCAGGGGCCTTGCGAGTCCGTCAACAAGATAGTTCTTTCCAAAGTAGGAAGCGGGGAAGAACTCAAGGTTCATACCTGCCTTGCCCTGGAGGAACTCAGGAACCGGCTTGTCAAGGTAAACCTGGATGATAACGCCCTTGTCCTTGGGGAATACCCTTAGTTTGGAGACGAAGTTCCAGTCTTCATAAGTCAGTTCCACCTCAACGCTGCTGTCGCTGTGGTTGACTGTCCTGTTGCTGATGACACCAAAGATGTCCCACTGCTCAGGGGTGTTCACAAGCCTGATACCACCACCGGTGCAGATACGCTCACCTCTCTGGATTATTTCAATTCCGGCGAATTTCTCGTCGTAGAAAGCACCGTTGTAGAGGTTGTTGTAAACGAGCACGTTAGTGCCTCTGTCCTCGTAGTAGTCGAGGTCGTTCATTTTAAGGCTCTGTGCGTTTGCACTGAAAGCCATTAAGGCCAAAAGTGCAGAAGCAATGAAAATAGAAAGTTTTCTCATATTGAATGATGATAATGAAATATTCTTGCCGAAAATTAGTAAATATTCTTAAGAATACAAACAAACGGCCCTCATTTAATGTTAATATTAATTATTATATTTG
The DNA here is from genome assembly GCA_902761655.1 of uncultured Bacteroidia bacterium. Taxonomy (GTDB): domain Bacteria; phylum Bacteroidota; class Bacteroidia; order Bacteroidales; family UBA932; genus Cryptobacteroides. Next base: position 64,188 of record CACWLD010000004.1, read on the forward strand.
TCTAACCCACATATGACTTATGAGACGCTTTTTATGTTTGGCCTTAGTAGTGAGCATCTTACCAGATATCCAAGCATAGTATAGTCAACGAATACACAAAAAAGAACAGCAGGGACAGATAATATGTTCAGCGCACAGACATACAAAGAAAGAAGGGAACGCCTCCGCAAACAATTGGACGGCGGCATCCTGTTTTTCCTGGGCAACGGGGAAGTTGGGATGAACTATGCGGACAATACATATCCTTTCCGCCAGGACAGTACCTTCCTGTACTACTTTGGCCTGGATTACGCCGGCCTTTCCGCCATAATGGACCTGGACTCCGGAGAGGACATAATCTTTGGTGACGAACTAACCATTGACGACATTGTCTGGACGGGTACAATGCCTACCCTGTCCCAAAACGCCCTGCTTTCCGGGGTTGGGAAGACCCTCCCTTCGGGGGAGTTGCGCCCGCTCCTTGAGAAGGCATCGGCGCAGGGAAGAAGCATAAGGTTCCTGCCTCCGTACAGGGGGGAGCACAGCGTGAAGCTGCTGGAACTTTTGGGTATAGCCCCATCTGAGCAGGCCTCGAAGGCCGATGAAGGCTTCATAAAGGCCGTGGTGGATATGCGCATACATAAAGGCCCGGAGGAGGTTGAGGCCATAGAGGAGGCGGTAGACATAAGCACCCGTATGCATCTTATCGCGTACAGGATGGCGCGCCCGGGGGTGCACGAGGCGGAGATAGCCGCCGCAGTCCGCAGGGAGGCGAGCCTGCGACAAGGGACGGACCTGTCGTTTCCAACCATAGCAACGGTCAAGGGGCAGGTGCTTCACAATCACGGATTCATCCATACATTGAAGGACGGAGACATTTTCCTGCTTGACGCAGGGGCAGAGAATGCCTTGCATTACAGCGGGGACCTTTCGTCTTCAATGCCGGTGGGAGAGAAATTCACAGAGCGCCAGGAACTATCTGGCCGCGGCGCAGGCCATAGCGGAAGGGATGATAGACCTGGGCCTGATGAAGGGCAATCCTGAAGACATTGCACAGAGCGGGGCGTACGCCCTTGTCTTCCCTTGCGGGACGGGCCATATGATGGGCCTTGACGTGCACGATATGGAAAACCTGGGAGAACAGTATGTGGGCTACACCGGAGGGGAAAAGAAGAGCACACAGTTCGGATTCAAGTCACTGAGGCTCTCGCGCCCGCTGGAGCCGGGATTCGTGTTCACGGTGGAGCCGGGTATCTATTTCATCCCTGAACTGATCGACCTGTGGAAGTCCCAGGGCCTTTTCAAAGACTTCATCAACTATGACAGGTTCGAGGCCTGGAAAGACTTCGGAGGACTTCGCAATGAACTGGACTACCTCATAACTCCTGACGGATGCCGCGTGCTGGGAACCATCCGCAAACCAATGACAATAGAAGAAGTTTACCAAGCAAAGAATTTATGAACGACAGGATAGAACGCCTGAGGCGGCAGAGCCTGGACACACCGGCAACCCTTTCCATAGAGAGGGCCCTGATAGAGACGGAATTCTATAAGGAGAACTACGGAAAATACCCTGTGGCAATTCTCAGGGCCAGGAATTTCTATGAGATCTGCGCCAGGAAAACCATATACATTGGCCCGGAAGAGCTGATAGTGGGGGAGAGGGGCCCGCGGCCAAAGGCCGTGCCCACGTTCCCGGAACTGACGTGCCACAGCGCGGAAGACCTTCGCGTGCTGGACACCCGCGAGCTTCAAAGCTATCACATAAGTGCCGATGACATAGAGACTTACCAGAGGGAAGTCATCCCTTATTGGGAGGGCAAGACGCAGCGCGAGCGAATCTTCGGCCACGTATCCAAGGAGTGGGAAGAGGCGTATCACGCCGGAGTTTTCACGGAGTTTATGGAGCAGCGCGCAGCGGGACATACGGCAATGGATGGCAGGATGTACCGCGAGGGCCTGCTGGATATCAAGGAGCGCATTGCAAAGCGCATCGCGGAGCTCGATTACATAAACGATCCCAAGGCCACGGACAGGCAGCAGGAGCTGGAGGCGATGGCCATTTCCTGCGATGCGGCCATACTGTTCGCGCAGCGCCACGCGGAGCTGGCGCGCGAGTTGGCCGCCGCGGAGCAGAACCCCCGCCGCAAGGCGGAGCTCCTGAAGATCGCTTCCGTCTGCGACTGGGTTCCCGCCCACGCGCCGCGCGACCTATGGGAAGCCATCCAAATGTATTGGTTCGTCCATCTTGGCACCGTTACGGAGCTCAACGGATGGGATTCAATGAACCCCGGTCACATTGACCAGCACCTGTATCCTTTCTATAAGAAAGGCCTGGAAGACGGTTCTCTCAGTTATGATTCCGCAAAGGAACTCTTATGCTGCCTCTGGATAAAGTTCAACAACCAGCCGGCACCTCCCAAAGTTGGCATAACCGCCAGGGAATCAGGTACATACAATGACTTTACTAACATAAACGTAGGAGGCGTTGACCGCAACGGCAACAGCGCCGTGAACGACCTCTCCTATATGATCCTGGAAATACAGGAAGAACTTCACCAGCTTCAGCCCGGCCTCAGCATCCACATATCCCAGAACACTCCCGACTCATTCCTTGAAGCCGGCATCAGGGTAATCCGCAAAGGCTACGGCTATCCTTCAGTATTCAATCCTGACACCTATGTGCAGGAACTTGTCCGTCAGGGCAAAAGCCTTGAAGACGCCCGCGAGGGCGGCTGCTCCGGCTGCATAGAGGTGGGCGCCTTCGGCAAGGAAGCATATCTGCTGACAGGCTACCTGAACACGCCAAAGATACTGGAGATAACGCTCAATGACGGCATTGACCCGGAAACCGGAAAGCAGATAGGCCTGCAGACCGGGGACCCGCGCACCTTCAAGGATTTCGAGCAGTTGTACACTGCCTGGAAAACCCAGATGGAGTACTTCGTGAACCTGAAACTGAGCGTTAACAATTACATTGAAAGGATGTTCAGCCTGTACGCTCCGGCCACCTTCCTGAGCCTTTACATAGACGACTGCATAGACAAGGGAATGGACTATTACAGCGGAGGAGCAAGGTACAACACAACCTATATCCAATGCACCGGCCTTGGAACCATAACAGACTGTCTGTCAGTGATTAAGAAGCACGTGTTCGAGGACGGCCGCTATACTATGGACCAGCTCCTTGCAGCCATCAGGCGCAACTTCCAGGGAGACGAACCGATGCGCCAGTACATCCGAACCCGCACCCCGTTCTTCGGTAATGACAACGCCTACGCAGACAGCATAGCCCTCCGCGTCTATGACGATCTTGTCAAGGCCATCGAGGGCCGTCCCAACACTCGCGGCGGCAAGACCTACCTGAATATGTTGTCCACCACCTGCCACAACTATTTCGGCCAGGTGTGCGGAGCTTCCGCGGACGGGCGTTTCGCCCATTTTGCCATTTCCGACGGCACCTCGCCCGCCCACGGCGCTGACACCCACGGCCCAACCGCAGTGATCCGCTCCCTTGGCAAGCTGGACCAGACCAGGAGCGGCGGCACCCTGCTCAACGTGCGCTTCACGCCCGCCCTCCTCAAGACTGACAGCGAGGTCACCAAACTTGGCAAGCTCATCCGCGAGTATTTCCGCCTCGGCGGCCATCATATCCAGTTCAATATCGTTGATACAGATACCCTGCGTGACGCCCAGCAGCATCCGGACCAGTACCGTGACCTGCTTGTGCGCGTGGCCGGCTACTCTGACTATTTCAATGATATGACCTCCCAACTCCAGGAAGAAATCATAGCCCGAACCCAGAACGAAGAATTCTAGCCCTCCGGTATGTCCCTGATATTTGACATAAAGCGCTACGCCCTGCACGACGGCCCTGGAATCCGCACCACCATATTCCTCAAGGGCTGCCCCCTGAGGTGTGTCTGGTGCCACAATCCGGAAAGCTGGAGCCCGCAGCCGCAGAGAATGTACAAGCAGAACCGCTGCATTGGCTGCGGCAGCTGCGTACAGGCCTGCCCTGTGGGGGCGCTGGAGCTCACGCCGCAGGGCATCGTCCCCACCGGGGAAGAATGCCTGCTCTGTGGTGCCTGCGCCGATGTCTGTCCGCCTATGGCCCTGGAAATCAGCGGCAAAGACTGGCCTATGAGCCAGCTTATGGAGGAGATCGAAAAGGAAAGGGGAGTGATGGAAACCGGCGGTGGAGGCGTCACGCTTTGCGGCGGAGAGCCGCTGCTTGACGCAGACTACGCCATCTCCCTGCTTGAGGAGCTGGGCAGGCGCGGCTTCCACCGTTGCGTGGACACCTGCCTGCAGGTGCCACCGCAAACCCTCCGCCGCGCCGCTCCCGTCTGCGACCTCTTCCTTGTCGATATCAAGCTGATGGATCCAACCCTCCACCGCAAATATACCGGCGTCTCCAATGAGCTTATACTCAGCAATATACGCCTCCTTTCGGAACTGAAAGCCCCCTACTGGATCCGCATCCCTCTCATCAAAGGCATAAATGCCGATGACGCCAACCTCACCGCCACCGCGGACTTCCTCCTCTCCCTGCCCACCCCGCCTCAGGAAGTGGACCTCCTACCATACCACGACGTAGCCAAAGGCAAGCACCAGCGTCTCTGGTCCACCTACAACCCGGACAAACTCCCAATGTCCACGCCCGACGCCACCGAACTGGACCACGCCCTATCCCTCTTCCGCTCCCGCGGCCTCAAAGCCTGCATCGGCGGATAACTATAAAACAAGCTAAATTGACTGGAAATGAAACCTAACCTTTTAATTGCCGGATTTGTGCTGCTGTGTGGAGCGGCATTCCTGACCGGATGTTCAGATTCAAAGAACTATAAAGAGATACGTAAAGTTGAGTCAGTGCAGGTGGAGACCCCGGAGGGGACTGCGCCAAGGCTGCCGTACCTTGTCAGCGTCACATACGCTGATGGCTCCAAGGAGTGGCGGCAGGTGAAATGGATGAATAGCGCGCGAGAGACGGAGGAGCAGGAGGCCGGTATGGCTGTAGGATCTGAATACACTGTCCGTGGATTTATTATTGGAGATTCCACTGAAGCCGAAGGGTATCCGCTGGATGCGCAGGTGAAAGTTGTGGGTACGGCGTGGGAAGTGCCGGCCAGCGTCCCGCAGGCGCAGCCGCTTCCGCTGGGAAGCGTGCGCCTCATTGGGGACAACCGCCTCACTTCCAACCGCGACCTGGACATACAGAACCTGCTTTCACTGGATATTACGCAAGAGCTTTATAATTACCGTGACACGTATGGCCTGAGCACAGATGGCTATACCCGTTCCAACGGCTGGGATTCCCCGACGACAAAGCTGAAAGGACACGGCTCAGGGCACTATATGTCCGCCTTGGCGTTTGCTTATGCAGGTACTGACGACCCTTCGTTGAAGGCCGCCTTGAAGGCCAATATCAAAAGGATGGTGGACGAACTGCGCTACTGCCAGGAGCTCACCTTTGTATGGGATCCGGCGCTGGGACGCTACCGCGAAGCCCGCGACCTTGCCCCCGAGGATGAACTTATGGGGATGAAAGGCACCTGGGAGGCATTTGACGTCTACAAGAAAGACTGCACCAAATATGGTTATGGCTATATCAACGCCATTCCGGCGCAACACCCCGTTCTAATAGAGAAATACGCCCCGTACAATAACCAGGACTGGGTATGGGCACCATATTATACAATTCACAAGCAGCTTGCCGGCCTCATTGACATTGCCTGCAACGTCGATGACCAGGAAATAGCCTCCAAGGCCCTGCTGATTGCAAAGGATATGGGCCTTTGGGTATGGAACCGCCTGTATTACCGCACCTACGTGCAGACTGAAGGCACCCAGGAGGAACGGCGCGCCCGCCCCGGCAACCGTTACGAAATGTGGAATATGTACATTGCCGGAGAGGTTGGAGGTATGCAGGAGGCGCTCTCACGCCTGTCCGTAATGGCTTCGGACCCTACGGAAAAGGAGCGGCTGGCGCAGGCCGCCGGCTTCTTTGACGCCCCGGCCTTCTATCAGCCCCTTTCCCGCAACATTGACGACATCCGTACCCGCCACGCCAACCAGCATATCCCAATGATAGTGGGATCCCTCAAGCAGTTCCAGGCAACCGGGAACGAATTCTATTACAACATTGCGGTCAATTTCTGGAATCTGGTCCAGGGCAGATATGCCTATGCAATGGGAGGCGTGGGCAACGGCGAAATGTTCCGCCAGCCCTATACCCAGATGCTGAGCCTTAACACCAACGCCCAGACCCGCAGGAACGGGGAAACCTCCCCGGACCCCAACATAAACGAGACCTGCTGTTCCTACAACCTGGCCAAACTGACCAAGGACCTGAACTGCTACAATCCGGACGACGCCCGATATATGGACTATTATGAAAGGGTTCTATACAATCAGCTGGTTGGATCCGTTCACCCTGAGCATTACGGAGTTACATACCAGTACGCAGTTGGCCTGAATGCTGCGAAGCCTTTTGGGAACCGCACTCCGCAGTCTACCTGCTGCGGTGGAACAGGTGCGGAAAACCACGTGAAATACCAGGAGGCGGCGTACTTTGTCTCCGACAATACCCTGTGGGTAGGCCTCTACCTGCCAACCGAAGCCAATTGGGAGGAGAAGGGCGTACGCCTGCGCCAGGAGTGCGCCTGGCCTGCTGAAAGCTCCGTCATAACCATAGAGGAGGGCGGACGCTTTGCAATGAAACTTCGCGTTCCGTATTGGGCCACCAAGGAGTTCAAGATCAAGCTCAACGGGAAGAAGGTTGGCAGGAAGTACCAGCCATCGTCCTATGTGGAAATCCCTGAAAGGGAGTGGAAAGCAGGGGACAGGGTGGAGATAGAGATGCCTTTCGGCACACATATCTTCTATGGTCCGGACAGGATGGAAGTGGCGGCAACCGCGGAAGGCGGCCCTTCGACGCAGTTTGAGCCTATGTGGGAGGGCGCGTTGATGTACGGCCCGCTGGTTATGGCATCGCCGGATATCACAACCTGGGAGGAGGCTGAAATATCCCTCGATGCAGAAGAGATTGAGGCGGGATTTGACGGAAACGTGCATAAGCTTACCTTTGAAGGCAAGACATTCTACCCGGATTACTATATGACCGGGAGGGGATCCCATTATCTGAGACTGAACGCTAAGCAAAGTGACTGATTTAATATATAATATCATTTGGAGCCCGGCACTGATAGTGCTGCTGGTGGGCGCGGGGCTGTATTTCACCATACGCACGCGCTGTGTGCAATTGAGACGGGTGGGGCTGATGGCAAAGATGCTGTTCGGCCGGCGCGCATCCGCAAGCAATAACTTTTCCCCTTTCCAGGCATTCTGCGTGGCACTGTCAGGCAGGGTGGGCACCGGGAACATAGTGGGCGTGGCTACGGCCATAGCCCTGGGAGGCCCCGGGGCCGTATTCTGGATGTGGGTGATAGCGTTCCTTGGCGCTTCCACCGCATTTACGGAATCCACCCTGGCGCAGATTTACAACTTCAAGCATAAAGGCGAGCTGCGCGGAGGCCCTGCAAGCTATATTGAAAAGGGATTAAAGAAGCCTTGGCTGGGAATGCTTTTCGCCATACTGACACTTGCTGGATATGGTATGCTGCTGGTGCTTACACAGGCTAACGGAGTATCCAGCGCGTTTGAAAATTCTTTCGCGGTTAAGCCGTGGGTTTCCGGTGCGGTGCTGGCGTTTGTCCTGAGTCTGGTTATCATTGGTGGGGCAAAGCGCATCGCCAATGTGGCAACGCTGGTTACGCCGTTTATGGCCATCGCCTATATAATATTGGCGCTCATCATCATAGGCGCTAACATCAGCGCAGTGCCCGGGATGCTGGGAGTCATTGTGAAGAGCGCCTTCGGCATTAATCCCCTTGTCGGCGGAATGCTTGGAAGCACTATTGCGATGGGCGTCAAGCGAGGGCTTTTCTCCAACGAGGCTGGCCAGGGCGGCGGGGCAATAGTCTCCGCAAGCGCGGAGAACGAAATGCCCGCCCAGCAGGGCCTGGTGCAGGCTTTCTCCGTTTACATAGACACCATCCTGGTTTGTACGGCAACCGCCCTGATGATACTCTGCACTGGCAATTTCAATGTCGTGGATCCTTCTACAGGGGAGCTCCTGTATGCCTCCGCACCTGAGTTGGGGAGCAACTACGTGGGCTATACCCAGGCGGCCATCGACACCGTGTTCCACGGCTTTGGAAGCGCCTTTGTGGCAGTGGCGCTGAGTTTCTTCGTGTTCACTACGCTTATGGCGTATTACTTCTATGCGGAGTCAAGCATAGCATATCTTTTCAGCCGTTTCGGCAAGGAGGGAGGCAAGGCGGAGAAGGCTGCCGTATGGGTTTATAGAATAATAATGTTAACTTTGGTTGTACTTGGCGCCTGCACCAGCTCCGACATTGCCTGGAAATGGGGAGACGTGGGTCTGGGCCTTACAACCTGGATCAATGTCCTGGCGCTGCTGTTCCTGTTCCCGCAGGCCCTTGCTGCCCTTAAGGACGTAGAGAAGAAATATCCAATAAAGAAATAATATGAAAAGACTGATTGTTCCGGTATTTGCCGTCCTGCTTCTTGCAGGGTGCGCAAGTAAATCCCCTCAGGACCTGCTTACAAAGCACGACAAGGAGATTGACAAGATCATTGCACAGATGACCTTGGAGGAGAAGGTTATGATGCTCCACTCCAAGACCATTATGTCTTCCGAGGGCGTCCCGCGCCTTGGAATCCAGGACATCAAATATGCTGACGGCCCGTTTGGCGTGCGCGAAGAGTTGGGCGATGGCTTCCGCCCTCTGGGCTGGCAGTTGGACTCCGCCACGTATTTCCCCACGGGATCGGCGCTTGCCGCCACCTGGGACCCTTCCCTGGCCTATGACTACGGCCACGGAATAGGGGTTGAGGCCAGACTCCGCGGCAAGGACGTGATGCTGGGCCCCGCCATCAACATCCAGAGGCTGCCAGTGGGCGGCCGCAGCTACGAGTACCTCAGCGAGGATCCGGCCCTTGCGGCCGCCCTGGCAGTGGGTTACGTGAAGGGAATGCAGGACGCCGGCACAGCCGCCTGCGTCAAGCACTTTGCCATAAACAACCAGGAGACCAACCGCGGCAGCGTGAACGTGATAATTGACGAAAGGGTGATGCGCGAGATCTACCTCAAGCCGTTCGAGGCCACGGTGAGGGAGGCCGGAGCAATGGCCATAATGCCTGCGTACAACAAGGTGAACGGAGACTATTGTTCTGAGAACGAGCACCTCCTGAACGAGATCCTGCGCGGCGAATGGGGCTTCAAGGGCATCACGGTCTCTGACTGGGGCGCCACTCACAGCACTATGGGAGCCGCGCTGCACGGCCTTGACGTGCAGATGACAGGCGACAACTACCTTGGCCCGCCGCTCATCGACTCCATTGCCGCAGGCAAGGTTTCAGAGAAGGTTGTGGACGACAAGGTGCGCGAACTTCTCCGCGTGCGCTTCGCCATAGAGCCCATCCCAGCGGACAAGTCCAACCTGGTGCAGACTTCGCAGCCGGAGAGCCGCCAGGCCGCCCTTGAGGTGGCCCGCCGCTCCATTGTGCTGCTCAGCAACAAGGGCGCCGCGCTTCCTATTGCCAAGAGCGTCAAGACCATTGCAGTGATTGGGCAGAACGCCGTGCTGTCCACCGCCGCCGGCGGTGTGGGCGCAGGCGTGAAGACCCCTTACGAGGTAACCCCTCTCCAGGGCATCCAGCGCAGGGCGGGAGATGCCATAAAGGTTCTCTACGCCCCCGGCTACAGGAACTTTGGCGGAAGGGTTCGCCCGGGACAGGAGCCCAGGCCTCTCCAGGCTATGGCCATCGACGAGGAGCCTGACGCAGACCTCCTCGCGGAGGCCGTGGAGATTGCCAAGGCTGCGGACCTGGTACTCTTCTTCTGCGGAACCAACAAGACAATAGAGACTGAAGGCAGCGACCGCCAGAACATCAAGCTGCCGGTTGGCCAGGAGGCCATAGCTGCCGCTCTGGCTGAGGCCAACCCCAATATGGTCAGCGTAGTTATATCCGGCGGCCCGCTGGAGCTTGCGGCCGTGGAGGCCTGCTCCAAGGCTATGGTGCAGGGCTGGTGGAACGGAATCGAGGGCGGAACCGCCCTTGCCGAAGTCCTCTTCGGCGACAGGGCTCCTTCCGGAAAACTTCCGTTCACATATCCCCGCGTGCTTGAGGAGTCACCCGCATACGCAATGGGCAACTTCCCCAACAGGGCTGAAACCCAGGAAGACCTCTTCACCGGTATGTACCGCGCCGATATGGGCGGCACCGGCGGACAGTTCCGCCGCGTAACCCCGGATTCCAAGTACACAGAGGGCCTGCTTGTGGGCTACAGGTGGTTCGACACCAAGAAAGTCCCGGTTGCATATGCATTTGGACACGGCCTTTCCTATGTGAACTTCGAATACTCCAACATTGCCGCCTCCAAGAAGGCATACAAGGAGGGTGACGTTGTCAAGGTCAGCTTCGACCTCAAGAACACCGGCGATATGCCGGCGGAGGAGGTCGCCCAGCTTTACATCAGCCACAAGGACGCCAAGGTAGAGTATCCTGCAAAGGAACTCAAGGCATTCCAGAGAGTGGCACTTGGCGCCGGCGAAACCCGCAAAGTGACCCTGGAGTTCCCTGTAAGCGAGCTTTGCTGGTGGTCTGACAGCGGCTGGCAGCTGGAGAAGGGCACCATTGAAATGATGCTTGGATCCGCATCTGACGACCTGCGTCTGAGTACTTCCGTAGAAATCAAATAATTTTTACTGATAATTCTGTAACAAACCCCGGACTGCTGCGTCATTTAACTGAAGCCGGTCCGGGTTTTTAACTCCGGCTTCCTGAAAAAGAATGAGAAAACTGTTCTTCATAGTTGTCATTGCCTTGGCCCTGCCTCTTGCGGGTCTGGCAGAAAAACCGGCAAAGCCGGTACCTGGTACACAGATTTCAATGCTCATAAACGAGTACAGGTTTTACGACGGATTTGAGGCGGTAAAAGTAGGAAGGCTGGGAACCAAGATTGTAAAAGCCTTGATACAGAGCGGAGCCGCGCACGAAGATGATCCTGATTTGAAAGATGCCGTGAAAGTGCTCAAGGGAATAAAGAGACTGGCCGTGGTGGAGTATTCTGACTGCGCCCCGGAGGTAAGGCAAGGCTTTTCGCAAAAGATGTCAAGGCTCCTCAGCGGAGCGGAGATGCTGATGGAGGTCAAGGACGGATCGGACATAATGCGTATGTACGGCGTTGTGGACGACCGTGGAGACAAAGTGAAGGACTTTGTCCTATTCAGCCCGGAAGACTGCACGCTGATATGCCTCTTTGGCTCCATCTCCCTGGATTCAGTAATGGCCGTAGCGTCAAAGTAATATGGATTACAAAGAGTTCTGTGACATCTACCTGCCCCTGACGGACGGCCTGTACAAAGTGGCCTTCTATATCCTGGAATCGGAACAGGATGCAAAGGATGCCGTACAGGACCTTTACATAAAGCTCTGGGATTCAAGGGATACGCTTGACAATGTCCACAACCCAATGGGATATGGCATAAGGCTCCTGAAGAACATCTGCATAGACCGGATCAGAAAGGAATCACGCCACCCAAGGGAAGGCCTGAGCGAAGATCTGCCGGCGGCCGATACGGCGGACGGCCCGCAGGCCGCAAAGGAGCGGACGGCAAGGCTGCAGCGGGCTATAAGGAATCTTCCGGAGGGTCAGAGGACCGTACTTGAAATGAGGCTGTTGCGGGGAATGAGCAACGAGCAGATATCAAAGGAAACAGGAATGAGCAATCTGGCGGTAAGGGTTATGATAAGCCGCGCCAGGAAAAAGATAAAGGAAGCGATATGAAAACATTGCAGGAAATAGAGAACACCAGTTTCGAGCGTCTGGAACAGATCGCTAAGGAAGATGGCGTGCGCGTGCCCCGGGACCTTCAGGGCTCAGTGAGGGAGAGCGTGGCCGCCGCGGCACTGGCATCGGCAGGAGAAAGGAAGCCCGGCAGGGCAATGTGGCTCACATACGCGTTGCTCAGTATGTTCGCTGCCGCCTGCCTTGCCACCTTCTTTGTCATCCCTCGCACCCCCAAGGACACTTATGACGATCCGCTCCTTGCGTATGCCAAGGTGGAGGAGACCTTCGCCCTCATCTCAAAGCAGATGGACCGCGGTGTACAGAGCGCGCTCCTTGCAGAAGAATCATTGGAAACAGTTGACAGAATTATCAATAATACAAAATGAAAAGGTTTATATTGATTGCGCTGGCCGCATTGTTTGGTGCGGGCGCATTTGCCCAGGACGGCAAGTCTATCTACAACAAATACTCAGAGGCCGAGAACGTAAGCGCCGTGTATATTTCTCCGGCAATGTTCAAGCTTATGAAGAAGGTCCCGGACATCAACCTGGAAGGGGAGAGCGTGAACCTTGGACCCATCATCAAGACCCTCACGGGTATGTACATAATCAGCAGTGAGAATCCTGCAATCAACGAGGATCTCAAGCATGACGTGGACCGTTTCATCCGCCGCGGCACCTACGAGATGCTTATGGAAGCCAAGGACAACGGCGAGGTTATGAGAATGTACACTATGGGAAGCGAGAAGACCGTCACCGGCTTTGTGATGATGTCCTACGAGCAGGAAGAATGCAATTTTATTTGCATAAATGGCGAGATGCCCAGGGAGGCACTGGAGGAATTGATAAATTAATTTCATATATTGCGTAAGATTTTGGAAAAATCATTTAATACGCAGTATATGAAACTTAAAACCATTGCAGCTATCTTCATTGCAGCCACCGCTGCATCAGTAAGCCTGTCTGCCCAGAACCCTATCATCAGGGACGCTTTCTCTGCGGATCCATCCGCACACGTATTCGAAGGCAGAGTCTATGTATATCCGTCACACGACATTCCTGCACCTGCAGATTATGCACGCAAGGATTGGTTCTGTATGGCGGATTATCACGTTTATTCCTCCGACAACCTTGTAGACTGGGTTGACCACGGAGTGATCGTTGACCAGTGGAACGTTCCGTGGGTGAACTCAGCCGGCTACAGTATGTGGGCGCCTGACTGCAACTACCACAACGGCAAGTATTATTTCTATTTCCCCGCTCCTCAGAAACCGGAACCCGGCGCTCGCTTCGCAGGCAACGGAATTGGAGTGGCCATCTCTGACACCCCTTACGGACCTTTCGTTCCTGAGGAGAAGCCTATCCAGGGCATTGGCGGAATCGACCCTTGCATCTTCATCGATGATGACGGCACCCCGTACCTTGCCTGGTCAGGCCGCGGCCTTCAGGTTGCACGCCTCAAGGACAATATGCTTGAGCTTGATTCCGAGCCCGTGACCATCACCGGCATCCCCCGCGGACAGACCGAGGGCCCGTTCCTCTTCAAGCGCAACGGCAAGTACTACTACACATTCCCTTGGGTTGAGGATGCACGCGAGACCCTCGCTTACTGTATGGCAGACAACCCTCTTGGCCCTTATACCTTTATGGGCAAGTTTATGGAGCAGTCAGAGACCATCTGCTGGACCAACCACCACTCATTCATAGAACTGGACGGCCAGTGGTATCTGTTCTATCACCATAACGACTATTCTCCATACTTTGACAAGAACAGGTCAGTATGCGTAGATTACCTGTATTTCAATCCTGACGGAACCATCATTCCTGTAACTCCTACACTCCGCGGTGTGGGCACATCAAAGGCTAAGTCACTAATCCAGATAGACCGCTATTCAGACAAGTCTGACAAATACGTTGCAGTTGACTTCCTGAACTCAGAGTTCACATTCGACGGTTGGAAGGCTATCCTCTGGAACACCACACAGGAAAGGGAGCCCCGCTGGATAAGCTATGACAGGGTAGATTTCGAGGACGGCATCAAGGACGCCACCATCAGGATCCACTCACTTGCCGGCGGTAAGATAGAGCTTCGCTCCGATGCGGTTGACGGACCGGTCATCGCTTCATTCGACGTTCCTGGCAGCCCCGTATGGGCAGAAAGGACGGTCAAGGTTACAAACAGCCTCAAGGGCGTTCATAACCTGTACCTGCTTATGACCGATGGAAACCACGTAGAGGTAGACTGGGTAAACTTCAAATAAAAGTACCCCTGCATAATCAAAGAGAAGCCGCGCCATCTCGGCGGGGCTTCTCTTTTTGTGTGCAATGATTAGATACTAGATAGAGTTTGAAGTTTTTCACAGATCCCAGTCTGAAACTTCTTGTCTTATTATTTCTAACTATTGCAAAGTTACACATTTGCTATAACCAAAACAAATATTAAACTTAATATTTCAAGAGCTAACTCATTGATAATCAATGGGCGTTACTTTCGAAAACTTAATGAAGGCATAAATTGCGGCCAATTGTTGACTCTTATACCGCTTTTCCGTACCTTTGTGTTATGAAACGATTATCTATTCTGATTTGTTTCCTTGCGCTGGCAGGATGCCGGCCCGGAGCAGTAACCATTGACACCCCTCAGGGCACCCTGTGCCTGGAACCTGTTGCCGCGGATGCCATCCGCGTCAGACTGACTCCGGAAGGAGCCCCTGATCTTGGGGAATTGATTTTTGTACAGAAAACCAAGACACCTAAATATAAGGTGGAGAAGAACGGCGCTGACATCACAGTGCGTACCGCACGGATGGCCGCGCAGTGGAGCGACGCCTCGCAGACGCTCACCTTCCTTGACGCGGAAGGCCGCGTGCTGCTCCAGGAGCTGCCCGGCGGCCGCACCGTCAAGGCCGTTGACGTGGACGGCTCTCCGGCATATGCCGTAAGCCAGGCCTTCGACTCACCTAAAGGTGAGCACCTTTACGGCACCGGCCAGTTCCAGGACGGTTACCTGGATGTCCGCGGCCTTACAAGGCGCCTGACCCAGGTTAACACCCAGATATCCCTGCCAATGATCATCTCCAGCCGTGGCTGGGGTCTTCTCTGGCACAATTACGGCCTCACGGACTTCAATCCCGCTGACCACAGCATAAAGCTTACGGAAACGCAGGCTGACGGCGGCTCCGTGACCGTGAACGCCACGGGCACCGCCGGCAACCGCCGCGAGTTCCGCGCCTTCAGGACCTTCACCGGAGAGATTGAAATCCCTTCAGAAGGAGAATATGCACTCCTGCTTGACGTTGGCCGCGATATGGCCCGCCGACAGTACCTTGCAGTGGACGGAGAGCCCATCATAGACATCTCCAACACCTGGCTTCCGCCAACCGCTGCGGTAAAGGCGCAGCTTTCCCCCGGAAAGCACACGCTTGAGGTGCAGGGGACCTTTGGCGATG
This sequence comes from uncultured Bacteroidia bacterium, assembly GCA_902761655.1. Taxonomy (GTDB): domain Bacteria; phylum Bacteroidota; class Bacteroidia; order Bacteroidales; family UBA932; genus Cryptobacteroides. The sequence continues at coordinate 79,496 of CACWLD010000004.1, forward strand.
CGCCTATAGTATTCTGGCGTGCCGTTGAAGAGAGCACAACCTTCTCCTCCCCAGTGGCAGAGGGTCTCGATTATACCGTATTCGCCGGAAATGCCGATGCTGTAATGCACAGTTTCCGCACCCTCTCCGGCCACGTTCCCGCAATGCCGGACTGGATTTTCCGCTATATCCACTGCCGCGAGCGCTATGACACCCAGGAACAGCTCCTGGCCGCCGCCCGCAGGTTCAACCAGGAGAAGATTCCCGTTGGAACCATTGTACAGGACTGGCAGTGGTGGGGCAAATACGGCTGGAACGCAATGCAGTTTGACGAAGGCAAATACCCTGATCCAAAGGCAATGGTGGACGAACTCCACTCTATGGACCAGCACCTTATGCTTTCAGTATGGTCCCGCATAGGACGTGACTCAGAGCTTGGAAAGGAAGTTGAGGCCCGCGGCTACTACATTGCCGGAACCGAGTGGGTAGACTTCTTCCAGCCCGACGCCGCAAACTTCTACTGGGAGAATTTCAGCAGCAAGCTGGTTCCAGTTGGAATAGACGCCTGGTGGCAGGACGCCACCGAGCCTGAGAATGACGACCTCAAAGGCCGCCGCATAGGCCCGGACCAGATCCCCGGCGAATTCTATCGCAACGTATATCCTCTCAAGGTTGTCCAGACCGTATATGAGGGCCTGCGCCGCGACCAGCCGGGCAAGCTGCCGGTAATCCTTACCCGCAGCTCTTTCCCCGGAATCCAGCGCTATGGCGCCGTCACCTGGAGCGGTGACGTTGGCAACGACTGGGATACCCTGCGCCGTCAGATCATAGGAGGCCTTGGCCAGATGGCCGCCGGCCTTCCTTGGTGGACCTACGATGCAGGCGGATTCTTCCGTCCCGGCAACCAGTATTCAGATCCTGAGTACCAGGAAAGGATGATCCGCTGGATCCAGACCGCCGTTTACCTTCCGTTTATGCGCGTTCACGGCTATCAGAGCCGTACCGAGCCTTGGGAGTACAGTGAGGAGACTGAGCGCCTCTTCCTTGCCGCCATCGCTCAGCGCGAGGCCCTTCTCCCTTATGTCCTGGAGAATGCCCAAAAGGTATGGAAGGATGACTATACGCTTATGAGACCGCTTGTATTCGACTTCCCTCAGGACGAGCAGGCCCTGAAGCAGGAGTGCGAATTTATGTTCGGACCTGACTTCCTGGTATGCCCTGTTCTTGCCGGTGGCGTTTCATCCTGGAGGGTTTACCTTCCGGAGAATGCAGCAGGATGGGAGGATGTACGCAATGGCACCCGCTATGACGGCGGACAGTACCGTGACGTGCCGGTTGACCTGGAGGCCATCCCGGTATTCAAGCGTCTGAAATAATTAAGATTCAAGCTTCTTGCAAGTCTCCAGCAGATAAGTCTTGAGCTTCTGCCCGTTGAGCGGCAGGCCAAGCTTGTTACGGATAATATTGTTGTTGGTGTTGCTTGAAGCACGGCTGAAATGGGGCTCTATATCTTTGGAATAGAGTCCCATTAAAAATAGGCAGCAGTAGCCAACCTCCCACTGTGTGAGGTTGTGTTCCTTGAGGAAGGCTATGAACTTGGGATGGCTGGCGGAGAACACCCTTGCGGTTGACAGGAGGAATTCGTCCCTGTTGCTCAAAAGTTCCTGTATGCTCTGGTCGGCGGCCTTGGAATCTACCGGATTGGAAGTAATATGTCCCAGCAGGACCTTGTCCAGCACGGCAAGGCGCTCGCCAACTATCTTGCGTGTCTCCTCATTCATCATTTCGGATTCACGGTGAGCGGCCTCAAGGGCGTCGCGCTCCCTTTGGAGATCGTCTGATTTCTGTTTGAGACTGCTAAAGCTCAACTGTATCCTTTCCAGGGCTTTCCTTCCATAATGTATTATGCCCCATCCCAGCATCAACAGGATCCTGTAGCGCTCCTCCATAAAACGGGTGTCGAAATTAAGGACCTTCTTCAATTGTTTGTCACCTGCCTCCTTGCCCTTCTTGTGCATTTCTACGGCTTTCTGGAAATCTCCTTCGTTCTCGTAAATCTGTGACAGGCGCAAGTAGTAATCCACATTGAGGTCATCGGGATGATAGGACGCGTAGTATCCCAGGACAAGGAGAGCTGAATCAACCTTGCCGCTGGCTGCGTATGCGTCCGATATGGCTAGCCAAGGCCTCATCCCGCTGTTAGGGATTTCTGTGAAGCAGGAGTCTTTCAGCGCTTGGAGGTTTGCAGTGTCCTTGACGGCCGCCGCAATGTCAATCCTGCTCTTCAGATACTGGGATCTGACGGCAAGCCCAAGGCTGTCCCAGTAGGGGACAAGGTCATCCAAGGCCTGACCGGCGGAGGGGATGTCTCCCAGATTTACATAGTCATCGGCCAGGGAGGCCTGGG
>CACWLD010000005.1 GCA_902761655.1 uncultured Bacteroidia bacterium
AACCGCATCAAATATTTATAAAATAAAATTATGGTTTCTTTTAAAGAATTGGGTCTTGTAAACACCAGGGAAATGTTTGCAAAGGCCGTCAAAGGCGGATATGCCATTCCTGCATTCAACTTCAACAACATGGAACAGCTCCAGGCCATTATCCAGGCCGCTGCAGAGCTCCGCTCCCCTGTAATCCTCCAGGTATCAAAGGGTGCGCGCAACTATGCCAACCAGACACTCCTGAGGTATATGGCCCAGGGTGCCGTAGAGTATGCAAAGGAACTTGGCTGGGAGAACCCGCAGATCGTTCTCCATCTTGACCACGGCGACAGCTTCGAGCTTTGCAAGAGCTGCGTTGACTTTGGTTTCTCTTCAGTTATGATCGACGCTTCATCCCTTCCTTACGAGGACAACATCGCCCTCACAAAGAAGGTCGTTGACTACGCTCACAAGTATGACGTTACCGTAGAGGCTGAGCTCGGCGTCCTTGCAGGCGTTGAGGAAGAGGTTGCTTCAGAGGTATCTCACTACACAAAGCCTGAGGAGGTTGTAGATTTCGCAACCCGCACAGGATGCGACTCACTGGCAATCTCAATTGGAACAAGCCACGGTGCATACAAGTTCAAACCGGAGCAGTGCACAAGGGATCCCAAGACCGGACGCCTTGTACCTCCGCCGCTCGCATTCGACGTTCTCAAGGGCGTTGAGGAGCAGCTTCCCGGCTTCCCTATCGTACTTCACGGATCCTCTTCAGTTCCGCAGGAGTATGTTGATATGATCAACAAGTACGGCGGCAAACTTCCTGACGCAGTGGGTATTCCTGAGGAGCAGCTCCGTCTCGCCGCAAAGAGCGCTGTCTGCAAGATCAACATTGACTCTGACTCCCGTCTGGCAATGACCGCAGCTGTTCGCAAGGACCTCTATGAGAACCCTGGCCACTTTGATCCTCGCCAGTATCTCAAGCCGGCCCGCGATGAGATGAAGAAGATGTACATCCACAAGATTGTGGAAGTCCTCGGCTCCGACGGCAAAGCTTAATCCAGCATAGCAGGATACAGTTAAGGCTTCAAATTCGCAACAATGCAGGCTAAAAGCCGAAAGCGAATTTGAAGCCTTAACTGTACCCTACCGTAATCTATCTCTTCAGCCAATGTTCCTTAAGCCATTCGCGGACGGGAAGGTCGTAGAGCTTGTAGCAGGCGTAGGCCACCAGGATGGAGATGACACAGATGGATATGGCCACATAGATGTGCTGTCCCAGGGGTGCTTCCGGATGCTTTGCAAGCCACTGTACGTGCATATAAATGATTGGATAATGGGTTATGTACAGAGGGAAGGAGATGTCACCCACAAACTTGCACAGCTTGGCGCTCTTGCCGTTTACCTTCCCTCCGGCTCCCATCATTATCACCAGGGGCATAAGACATATTACACAGAAAGCCTCGTATGCTCCGTTATAGACTGCTCCGCCCAGATCATATACGCGGGTAGCCCTGTCAAAGTGCGGCATAGCCCCTATCCTTGGCATACAGAGCATTATGGCCAGCGCGAGGGCACACCACCAGAACGCTCCCTTTACCTTGATCACCTTTCCGGAACGTTGTATGAGGAGTCCGCAGAAGAACGGGAACAGCAGACGGGCGAAGCCCGTGTAAATCCCGGCCTTATCCCAGGACCATCCGCCGGCCATTGTGCCAATCCCGGTGGTATATCCTCCAAATATCCCCAATCCTACAGCCTTGTCCACAAGAAGGACTGCGAAAAGGGCTACCAGAATCCTAAGTGCCCATTTAGGTAGTTTCCTGATGAAGAGGGCGTAAAGGATGTTGCCTATGTATTCATAGAACAGAGTCCAAAGAGGGCTGTTGAAGGGGTACATCTCCTGCCATCCGCGGATATCCATCTTGGGCCCCAGGGGAATCAGGAAAAGGGCGCATACAAAGCAAACTATCATTTTCCAGGCAGGGGCGGTGTTGATCAACCGGAAGCCGTCCGCTCCAAGGTAGAACAGCAACACTCCTATGACGGTTGCCAGTATTGCCATAGGATGCAGCCTTACCAGCCTGCGTTTGAAGAAACCGCCTATGGTCATCTTGTCCCAGCGGTCGTCATAGGCATAGCCTATCACGAATCCTGACAGGAGGAAGAAGAATTCCACGGCAAGATAACCGTGATTGACCGGCTGAGGGTCAGGGCTCCGCATAAACTCGTCCTCAAAGATGTGGAAAACGAGGATCAGCAGGGCCGCTACTCCTCTCAATCCGTCCAGAATCTCATATCGAGGTTTGGAAGGCAGGTAAACGTTTTCTTTTGCCATTATCTGTATCTATTGTTGCTCTGTTGCTTTTGCGGGTTTCCTGAGCCAATGTTCCTTGAGCCATTCACGTACCGGAACGTCATACAACTTGTAGCAGGCGTAGGCCACCAGCAGGGAAATGATATATACGGAAACACCCACGGCAATATGCTGTGCCAGCGGTGCGTCTCGGTGCAGGTTCACCCACTGCACGTGAAGGTACATAGTTGGGTAATGTGTAATATACAGCGGGAAGGATATCTCGCCTATGAACTTGCATATCTTCTGCGTCTTTCCGCTGACGCTGCTTCCCGCCCCGGCCATAATGACCAGAGGCATAAATACCAGCACGCAGAGGGCCTCGTAAATGCCGTTGTAGACGACTCCCCCGGGGTCGCGCATCCCGGTGGCGCGGTCAAATGAGGGCGCCGCGCCGAAGCGCGGCAGGCAGAACATAAGCGCCACTGCCAGCGCGCACCACCAGAAACCGTTCTTCAGCTTTATGAACTTGCCCATACGCTGTATGAGCAATCCGCAGAAGAACGGATAAAGCAAGCGGCAGATAGCCGTGTACAGATGGTTCTGTTCCAGTGTCCATCCTCCGCCAAGGCGGCCTACGTTATAAACAACGCCAAAGGTACCCAATCCAAACACGCGGTCAATGGTCAGGAACGCAAACAGGCCCACGCATATGCCTAGGGCCCATTTGGGCAGTTTCCGAATGAACAGGGCGTACAGGATGTTGGCTATGTATTCATAGAAAAGCGTCCAGGTGGGGCCGTTGTACGGATACATTTCCCTCCAGCCTCGGAAGTCCATCGAAGGGCCTACGGGGATGAGGAATATGGCCAGGAGGAAGCACACTATCATCTTCCAGGCGGGCGCCTCATTGGCCATACGGAAGCCATCGGCGCCAAGGAAGAACAGCAGCAATCCAATGAATGTTCCCATCAGTGCCATAGGATGCAGGCGCGCAAGACGGCGCTTGAAAAAGCCGCCAAGGGTCATTTTGTCCCAGCGGTCGTCATAGGCATAGCCTATCACGAATCCTGACAGCAGGAAAAAGAAATCCACGGCCATATACCCGTGATTGATTATCTGGGTGGCCGTGCTGTGGGATTCGTTCTCGAATATGTGAAATGCCAGGATCAGGAGGGCTGCCACTCCCCTGAGACCGTCAAGGATCTCATACCTGGGCTTGGAAGGCAGGTACACGTTTTTGGAAGACATTCGCCGTATTAAATTAGTTCTGTCTAAATATACTAATTAATACGGCGAATTCCAAAACTATTCTTCAACCTCCTCGTCATCAGGGGCGCCGGCTAGCAGCGCGGCGTACCCTGGAATTACCTTGCCAGTGGCCGTGTGAAGGTTCTTCAGGCTTGATGATACTGCAATCACCTGTCCTTCCGGAGTAATTGCGGCGTAGGTCTCCTTATAGATGTGCGTTACGCCGTTCTCCTTGCCCTGACCGGAGAACCTGTAATCGTAATATGCAATCTTGAGGGTGTCCGAACCAAGGGATTCCCTGTACTCCTGAAGCAACTTGAGCATCTCCGTATCAAGCTCGATGCTCTGCTGCTTCTTTAAGGCGTTCTTGTTCTTCTTTGCCGCCACGTAGTTGTTATAGAGCCTGTAGTTCTGGAGAAGAACAGTTGTGAAGGCCTCTATGCGGCGGTCAACCTCAGTTGCAAAGGTTGTGGAGTCTATCTTCTCGAAGGATTCGAACTGGAAGTCCATCTCCCCGTCCATATCCTCGGAAAGCGCGGCGACTACAGCCTGCTGTGTCTCGCTTAAAACCGGTTTGCCCCCGCCGCAGGCGCTCAGGAAGAGCGCCGCGCAGAGGCAAACTGTTGCTAAATGCTTTATTTTCATAATATTACTGCTCATCCGGGCCCTGGTTGTCTCCACCAGGATTGTTTCCAGGATTGTATCCGCCCTGTGCACCGGGATCATATCCTCCCTGGGCACCAGGGTTGTATCCGCCCTGAGGACCTGCCTGGCCTGACATACTCTGGTAAACCTCTCCCATAATGCGGTTGAGTTCCTCTGTGTACCTGTCAATGTCGGCTACGTTCTGGTCCTTGACGGCCTGCTTGAGTGATGCGAGAGGGGTCTCGATTGCTCCCTTCTTGTCTGCAGGAATCTTGTCTCCGTTCTCGCGGAGGAACTTCTCGCACTGGAAAGCGAGGGCGTCGCCACTGTTGATCTTGTCAACCCTTTCCTTCTCGGCCTTGTCTGCGGCCTCGTTGGCCTTGGCCTCGTCACGCATACGCTGGATCTCGGCGTCGCTCAGGCCTGAAGAGGCCTCGATGCGGATCTTCTGCTCCTTGCCGGTAGCCTTGTCCTTTGCGGATACGCTCAGGATTCCGTTGGTATCGATATCGAAGGATACCTCAATCTGAGGGATTCCACGCGGAGCGGGGGCGATTCCGTCAAGATGGAAGATACCTATCTGCTTGTTGTCCTTTGCCATAGGGCGCTCTCCCTGGAGTACGCGGATCTCAACTGAAGGCTGGTTGTCTGATGCTGTGGAGAATACCTGGTCCTTGTGGACAGGGATTGTGGTGTTGGACTCCACGAGCTTTGTCATAACGCCGCCGAGGGTCTCGATTCCAAGTGAAAGCGGAGTTACGTCCAGAAGGAGGACATCCTTTACGTCACCTGCGAGCACGCCTCCCTGGATGGCTGCGCCAATTGCTACAACCTCGTCAGGGTTGACGCTCTTGTTAGGCTCCTTGCCAAAGAAGTTCTTTACGAGCTCCTGGATCTTAGGGATACGGGTTGATCCACCAACCAGAAGGACTTCGTCAATGTCAGAAGCGGTGAGATGGGCGTCTGCGAGGGCCTTGCGGCAAGGCTCGATGCTCTTGTTGAACAGGTCGTCGCAAAGCATTTCGAACTTGGCCCTGGTGAGGGTCTTTACAAGGTGCTTAGGAATACCGTCTACCGGCATTATGTAAGGCAGGTTGATCTCGGTAGAGAGCTGGTTGGAAAGCTCAATCTTAGCCTTCTCTGCAGCCTCTTTGAGCCTCTGGAGAGCCATAGGGTCCTTCTTGAGGTCGATGCCTCCGTTGTCAGCGGCGAACTCCTGTGCCAGCCAGTCGATCACTACCTGGTCAAAGTCGTCACCTCCAAGGTGGGTGTCTCCGTTGGTGGACTTAACCTCGAATACGCCGTCTCCGAGCTCCAGGATGGAGATATCGAAGGTACCGCCTCCAAGGTCGTATATAGCCACCTTCATATTCTTGTTCTTCTTGTCCAGACCGTATGCAAGTGCTGCTGCGGTTGGCTCGTTGATGATTCGCTTAACGTCAAGTCCGGCAATCTTTCCGGCTTCCTTTGTTGCCTGCCTCTGGCTGTCTGAGAAGTATGCAGGAACGGTGATCACGGCCTCTGTGACTTCCTGACGGAGGTAGTCCTCTGCAGTCTTCTTCATCTTCTGGAGAATGATAGCGGAGATCTCCTGTGGAGAATAAAGGCGTCCGTTGATGTCTACGCGCGGAGTGTTGTTGTCTCCCCTCTTTACTGAATAAGGTACGCGCTCTACCTCTTTGGTAACCTGGTCGAACGTCTCTCCCATAAACCTCTTTATGGAGAAGATGGTGTTCTTAGGGTTGGTGATAGCCTGACGCTTTGCAGGGTTTCCTATCTTTCTCTCGCCGCCGTCTGTGAATGCAACTACGGACGGAGTTGTGCGCTCGCCTTCGTTGTTGATGATGACGGTAGGCTGGTTTCCTTCCATTACGGCCACGCAAGAATTTGTGGTTCCAAGGTCAATTCCAATAATTTTTCCCATAATATTATACTGTTTTATTTGTTTACTGATACTATGTCACAATTATGCGACGGCTTGTTTGTATCTAATCCTGTGCCACCACTTTTTTTATGACAATTTGGCAGATTTATTCCTAACTTTGCCGTTGATATGGAATACAGGGAATTGCCGCAGGCAGAATTCAATGACATAGCCAGCAGGATATTGTACGAGGACAACCACCTTCTTGTCTTTGGCAAGAGGGCAGGCGAGATAGTTCAGGGAGACAAGACCGGGGACGAATGCCTGGCCGAAACCCTCAAGGCCTTCATAGCCCAGAGGGATGCCAAGCCCGGAAAGGTGTTTATGGGCATCCCGCACCGCCTTGACAGGCCGGTGAGCGGCATCTGTGTCTTCGCCAAGACATCCAAGGCGCTGGAGCGCCTGTCGGAGATGTTCCGCGAAGGGCAGGTGCACAAGACCTACTGGGCCTTGTGCTGCGCCAAGCCCGAGCCTCCGCAGGGCTCGCTTGAGAACTGGCTCACGCGCAACGAGAAGCTCAACAAGAGCTTCGTTGCCAAGCCAGGCGCGCGTGAAGCCAAGCTCGCCCGCCTCAACTACCGCTACCTGCAAAGCACCCAGCGCTACCACCTTGTAGAAGTTGAGCTCCTCACCGGACGCCACCACCAGATCCGCTGCCAGCTGTCACACATCGGCTGCTGTATCAAAGGAGACCTCAAATACGGCGCCCCCCGCTCCAACCCTGACGGCGGCATCTGCCTCCACGCCCGCACCGTGGAATTCATCCACCCTGTAAAGAAGGAACCCATCTCCATCACCTGTCCCCTTCCTTCCTCCTGGCCTAGTATTTAGCAATAGCGAAGAAGTCGCGGTATTTTTTTGAAAGTGATTTGGGCGGAGCCTATTGTTGTTTCACTTTCAAACAATTACCGCGCTTCGTAGCGAGATCCTCGGTCAAGCCAAGGATGACGGGTCAAGCCAAGGATGACGGGGTCACTTATTTCTTGGTGAAGACGTCTTTGACGGCGAAGAAGGCCTTCTTGGGCTGGTCCTGGGCGTCAAAGAGGAGAGGATAGTCAAGCCTTCCCCTGATGGTAAAGTTGTTCAGCCAGCTGGTACGGTCTGTCAGGCACCAGAAAGTAACGGAAGAAATCTTGTCCGCATTCTTGTGAAGGGTCCTGAATATCATAGCGTACTCTTCGGCCTGGGCGTCAGCCATCTCCTTGGTATAGTGCACAGCCTGGCGAACCTGCTGACGCTCAGCGGCTCCCGGACCGTGATAGTTGTTGAAGCAGGTGAGGTCGAGCTCAGTGATCTGAACGTCAAGTCCAAGGGCGGAGAAACGGTCGATGGCTGTCTGGATCATCTCCTCAGTAACAGAGTTGTCCCAGTGGGCCTGCATTCCCACACCATCGATAGGAACACCCTTGGCAAGCATATCCTTGAGCATAGTGCAAGCCCTTTCAAGCTTGGCGGGATCTACCAGGTTGTAGTCATTGTAGATGAGCTCTACTCCTTCAGGAGCGTACTTCCTGGCGGTCCTGAAAGCCCACTCTATGAACTCGGGGCCGTCAAATGCCTGGTACCACGGAGAGCGGGTGCGGTAGATGGACTCGCCCGGAGTGTCTGCGAGGGCCTCGTTCACTACGTCCCAGCAGAAGATCACATCCTTGGGATAGTGCTCGAAAACGGCCTTGATGTAGTTCTCGTGCTTGGCCATAACCTGCTCCTTGGTGAGAGGATTGCCTTCAGCATCGTTCATATAACCCCTTGGAGTGGAGCCGTGCCATACAAGGGTGTGTCCGCGCATTTTCATACCGTTAGCCTGGGCAAAGGCAACGATCTTGTCAGCGTCGTCCCATTTGTATGAGCCGTCCGGCTGGATGATGCTGGCGGGTTTCATAGCGTTCTCCGCTGTCATAGTGTTGAAATGCTTCTTGACCATCTCCGCCTGCTCACCCTGAAGGGTGTAAGGGCTTACGGCCACGCCAATCTTGAAATCGTCCTTGATGAAGTCCTTCAAGCCTGGAATCTCGTCCTTGGCATTGTTGCACGCACATAGTGCGACTGCGCAAATAGCAAAAAAGAATATACGTTTCATAGGAATTATTTAAGATATCGCTAATATAACGAAAACTATTTAAAAATCCACAGAATTATACTCCCTGAGCCACTCGCTGGGGGTAAGGTTTTCATTGATCTTGAACGCCATATTGAAAGTTACCACGGAATTGAAGCCTGACGCCATAGCCACCTCTATCATCTTCCTTTCCTTGTTTTCACGCATTAGTTCCTTTGCGTACTGCACCCTGTAATAGTTCACGAACTGGCAGAAATTGCTGCCTGAAACCACGTTTATGGTCCTTGACAGGTAAACCTTGTTGGTGCCTATGTCCTTGGCAAGGTCCTCAAGGGACAGGGCCGGGTTAAGATAAGGCTTGTGGCTTTCCATATACTCCTGCGTCCTTTTGTAGGTCACCGCCATATCCTTGCCTTCTCCTTCTTCCATCACTATGTTATCCTTCAGGCGGCCCTTGACAATTGCCAGGATCTGAAGGAACTTGTGGCGTGGCAGTAGGATGAACGTCCTGTGCGGAAGAACCAGAAGGATGAAAAGGGCCAAAAGGATGACAATGCTCACGACCCATAGGTGCGCATAGGCTGCGATCATTGCTATGTAGAAGACCAGCGTCCTTTGCAAATGGGCGCGGTCTTCGATGCTGCGCATAACCTGGGAACTCTTGAAAAGCGGCCTTATTGTCTTGTAATTGTCAAGGGTACGCAATACTCCGTCTGTCTGTGTTACAGCTATGGCCGCCACCATTGGCAGGAAAAAGCGGAAGCTCAGGCCTGTTACTTCAGGTGCGGCAAGCTGGAGCGCGGAAGAAAGGATGCCGGAGAGGACTGCCACTCCGGACAGATACCAGACATACGGAGGATTCTGCCGGCTGGGTGGAATCAGAAGGAGAAGGGTGTCAGCCAGAACAAGGCTGGCTGCGAGGTTGACTTTTGAGAAAATACTACCGCAGATAAGGGCATCCATTACACACATTACAATAAAACCTAGACAGGAAGAGATAATCATAGTCTTCCTAAAGGGATCTGTGATTTTTTTCATTTCTTGATAGTGTTTATTGATGATAAAAATAAAAAAGATACCCCGCCGGAAGTATTTCCCGGCGGGGGTCTAAAGACAAATTAACTAAATTTTATGATCTTATCTTATCGAATCCTTTACCATAAACTCCTGATACTGAGGTAATTGAAAGGAAAGCGTCAGGATCTATGGACTTGATGAACCGGAGCAGTATGCTCAGGTCCGCCTTCCTGGTAAGGACAACCAGAACGTGCGCATCGTCCTTTGAATACCATCCCTGACCTGAGAGCACGGTAACACCGCGATGAAGGTCGCGGGTTATGGCATCGGCAATCTGGTCATATTTCTTGGAGAAGACCAGCAGCTGCACGGACTGCTTGGATCCCGCCATATACATATCCAGCACTGACGTCATCACCGCAATAAGGATGAGACCGTAAACCACAGTGGTGACTTTTTCTACGAAGGGAACCAACTGGCCCTCAGCGGTATAAGAAGGAACCAGAAGTGATGACAGGATGATGACAACGTCCATCAACAAGATCAGGCGGCCAAGAGATATGTTCCTGTACTTGTTAATTATCAAGGCTATGATATCCGTTCCTCCGGTGCTGCCTCCCTGTGACAGGGACATTCCTATTCCAACGCCAACCATAATGCCTCCCATTATGGTGCTCATCAGCTTTCCGTTCTCAAGTGCAAGGCTGTTTATCAGGCTCATAGGGATTATGTCCTGGAAAAGGTTCAGCCCTATGGAAGCCAGGATGATGGCATAGACGGATTTGACACCGAAACTCCGTCCCAGCACGAACAGCGCCGCTATAAGAAGCCCGGCGTTAACCAGGAAATATGTATAACCCATCTTTACGGCACCGCCGGTTGCATACTGCACTATGGAAGCCAAACCCGTGACGCCACCGCCAATGAGGTTGTTGGGCACCAGGAATATGGCCCAGCCCAGCACATAGCATAGTATACCCAGGGTTATGAGCACATATTCTTTAATCCCTATAAGAATTTTCCTAGTCTCCATCTGTATCCTGTTTCTTCTTTTTCCTGTTTATGCCTGTCTTTATCTCGTCGAAGCCCTCACCGAATACATTGTGGGTGTTGGTTACGGATATGAATGCCCTTGGGTCCATATCCTTGATTACCTTTGACAGGGCCGGGAACTGTTTCTGGCTTATGAGTATCAGAAGGACGTTCCTGTCATTCTTGGTATACCATCCCTGTCCCTTGAGCAGGGTCACTCCCCTGTCCATATTGTTTATGATATGGTCAGCAATCTCTTCATACTTGTCTGAGAATACCAGAAGCTGGTAGGATGAACGGCGGCCTCCCACAATTGTGTCTATGAACATTGTGAAAACCACAATCTCTATGAGACCGTAAATCATATCCGCGAAGGTCTTTTCAGGGATGAAAAGGATGAGGAATATGATTACGAAGTCAGATATCAGGAACACCGTACTCAGCGAGATCGGCCAGTATTTGTTTATCATAAGCGCCACGATATCGGTCCCTCCGGTGCTGCCTCCGTACCTGATTATCAGCCCAAGGCCTGTAGCCTCAAGGACTCCCGCCAGGACAGGTATCACAAGGGATTCCCTTACATAAAAGAACTGCCCCTGGATGCTGTGAAGGGCCGGTGTAGACGCTATCAGGGACATTGCCAGCGATGATATGGCAATGCAGTATATGGTCTTGAACCCGAAGCCTATGCCCATAAGCAGCACCGCTGCAAGGATAAGGGCGGCATTGACTACGACGTACGACGTAGAGGCAGGAATGGCCCCTCCCGTAGCAAATTGTACAACTGTACAGAGACCCATCATTCCACCCGCTGACATTCCGTTGGGAATCATAAAGCCCTCCCAGGCAAAAGCGAAAATGAAAGCGGCAATGGTCAGAACCAGATATTCCCAAATCAATCTGGCTGTAGAGCGTTTCATAGTTTTCTATTTAATTACAACGTTCACGATCTTTCCAGGGACCACGATTACCTTTACTATCTTTAAATCTCCTACGTATTTTGCTGTCTGCTGATATCCTCTTACAAATGCCTCCACCTCGGCCGGAGAAGCGGACTTTGGCAGTTCCACGGTGAAACGCATCTTGCCGTTGAACTGTACCGGATAGATGACATTGTCCTCGGCCGCGAGGGCGGGGATGAACTCGGGGAACGATGCATCCGCGACGCTGCCCCCGTGGCCCAGCATATGCCAGAGTTCCTCTGCAATATGCGGGGCAAACGGGCTAAGGAGCACTACCATAGGCTCCAGAATCTCCCTCTTGCTGCATCCCAGCGCCATAAGGTCGTTCACAGCAATCATAAACGCGCTTATTGTGGTGTTGAAAGAGAAGTTCTCTATGTCTTCCTGCTCCTTGCCGATGAGCTTGTGCAGCACCTTGAGCTCCTCAGGCTTCGCCTTCTCTTCGCTCAGGTTGTCAAAGAGCCTCCAGAAACGCTTGAGGAAGCGGTTGACTCCGTCAATTCCCTTTGTATCCCAAGGCTTGCTCTGCTCCAGAGGGCCCAGGAACATCTCGTAGAGGCGGAGGGTATCTGCTCCATAAGTGTCGCAGATATCGTCCGGGTTCACTACGTTGAACATACTCTTGCTCATCTTCTCCACTGCCCATCCGCAGATGTATTCTCCGTTCTCAAGGATGAACTCGGCGTCATTGAACTCCGGCCTCCAGGCCTTGAAGCCGTCCAGGTCAAGCTTGTCGTTCCTTACAAGGTTTATGTCCACGTGTATCTCCGTTGTCTGGTACTGGTCCTTAAGGCCTGCAGAAACGAAGGTGTTGGTATTGACAATGCGGTAAACGAAGTTGGAACGGCCCTGGATCATACCCTGGTTGATCAGTTTCTTGAACGGCTCAGCCTCGCAGACATATCCAAGGTCATAGAGGAACTTGTTCCAGAAACGGGAGTAGATGAGGTGACCGGTAGCGTGCTCGGTTCCGCCAATGTACAGGTCAACGTCGCGCCAGTACTTGTCTGCCCTTTCGCTGACAAGGGCATTGTCGTTGTCAGGATCCATATACCTGAGGTAGTATGCGCTGGAACCGGCAAAGCCCGGCATAGTGCTCTTCTCCAGAGGATATCCCTCAAAAGTCCAGTCCTTTGCCCTTGCAAGAGGCGGTTCGCCTGCCTCCGTAGGCTTGAATTCGCTTATTTCAGGCAGTTCCAACGGAAGTTTGTCCATTGGGATAGGGGTTGGTATTCCGTCCTTGTAATAGATTGGGAACGGCTCTCCCCAATACCTCTGGCGGGAGAAGATGGCGTCCCTGAGGCGGTAGTTGGTCTTGCGGCGTCCCAGGCCGTGGGCCTCTACATAGTCCTTTGCAGCCTCGATGGCTTCCTTCACGTCAAGGCCGTTCAGGAATCCGGAGTTGCACATCTTTCCTTCCTTGGCATCGAAACTCTCCTCGGATACGTCACAGCCCTCGATAATTGGAACTATAGGCAGGCCAAATGTCTTGGCAAAGACATAGTCACGGCTGTCGTGGGCCGGAACGGCCATAATTGCGCCGGTTCCATAGCCTGCAAGGACATATTCCGATATCCAGATAGGAACCTTTTCCCCGGTGAGAGGGTTGATGGCATATGAGCCGGAGAACACGCCCGTGACGGTGCGGGTTTCCGCTATCCTTTCCCTTTCTGTCTTCTTCTTTACATACTGCAGATATTCATCCACCTTGGCCTTCTGCTCAGGGGTGGTGAGTTTCTCAACCAGGTCGCTTTCCGGCGCAAGTACCATAAAGGTCACGCCAAATACTGTATCAGCACGGGTGGTGAAGATGGTGATGGGCATCTGCCTGTCTCCGCATATGGTATTGAATACCATTTCAGTACCCTCTGACTTGCCAATCCAGTTGCGCTGCATTTCCTTTAGGGAATCGGTCCAGTCTATGGTATCCAGGCCCTTGAGGAGCCTTTCGGCATAGGCGCTGACCCTGAGCTGCCACTGTGTCATCTTCTTCTGCTCCACGGGATAGCCGCCGCGTACGGATAGGCCTTCCTTGACCTCGTCGTTGGCAAGGACGGTACCCAGCTGGGGGCACCAGTTGACGGCAGTCTCTCCCTGGTAGGCTATGCGGTAGCGCATAAGGATGTCTGATTTCTCCTTGTCCGATGCGGACGCCCACTTTTCAGGAGTTACGCCATCGTATCCGGTGGTGGTGAACTTCTCAATGAGCTCGCTTATAGGGCGAGCCTTGTCCTTTGCCGGGTCATACCAGCTGTCGAACATCTTGAGGAACGCCCACTGGGTCCATTTGTAGTACTTGGGGTCGCAGGTGCGCACTTCCCTGTCCCAATCAAATGAAAAGCCTATCCTGTCCAGCTGCTGGCGGTAGCGGTTGATATTGTTGGTGGTGGTTATCTCCGGATGCTGGCCTGTCTGGATAGCGTACTGCTCGGCCGGAAGGCCAAAGGCATCGTATCCCATAGGGTGCAGTACGTTGAATCCCTTGAGGCGCTTGTATCTGGAGAAAATGTCACTTGCAATATATCCCAGGGGGTGGCCTACGTGAAGGCCCGCTCCGGACGGATACGGGAACATATCCAGGACATAGAATTTAGGTTTGGATTCGTCCACGACGGCTTTGAAGGTCTTTTGTGAGGCCCAGTAAGCCTGCCACTTCTTTTCAATTGATTTAAAATCGTACTCCATATATTAATCTTTATCTTTTTTCTAGTCTGAATTCCACGTACAGGCTCATAGAAGCCTTGATCTTCTTTCCATTGAGGGTACCGGGCTTCCAGGTTGGAGACGCCGCAATTACCCTGACGGCCTCCTGGTCAAGCAACTCGTCCACGCCCTTGAGCACCTGGACGTCCGTTATCTTGCCTTTCTCGTCAATGACGAATCCCACAAGCACCTGGCCCTGTATGCCGTTGTTTACGGCCTCGTCTGGATATTTGAGGTATTTGTAAACCCACTGCTCAAGGAAGACCTTGGGGTCATAGCTGTTAAGGAAAGACGGCTTTGTGGTGCAGTCATAATAAGGTATTACCGTTGGCGCAAGCGACTTTCCAGGGTTCGCTTCCGGGCGGAAAAGCAACTTGGGACCGTTGATCAGGGATACGGAGAAATTGTATATATACTCCAGCTCCCTTTCCATATTGTCATAGTCCAGCAGCGACGGGACGTCGCGCACGGAACTCCACTCAGGATATCTTCCCGTAGTGAAGTAGACTGAGGGGATTTCCTTGTCATAGAAGGCCCTGTGGTCCGATGCGAACGGCTCCGCGGATGTCAGTTCCGGCACTATAGGGTGGAGTGCAGTGTTGACGCTCTGGAGCAGGGCGTTCATATCGGCATTTGAACTTGTATAGGCGTAGAACCCGCGGTTGCCGGTGCCAAGCATATCCAGGTTGATCATTGCGTCTATCTTGTCAGTAGCGGTGAAGGCGCGGTTGAGGAAGTACCACGCGCCAGCGTAGGACTGCGTGGAGGCTCCGAAGCCTACCAGCAGTATGGAGCGGCGCATCAGCAATGCGTTGGTGCTCAGTCTCTTGGCCAACTCCGCCAGGATAGCCACGCCGGAGGCGTTGCCGTTGGCTCCGTAATAGATGTTCCTGCGCGACTCCCCGTCCACTGTCATCATTGAAGTCCCTATGTTGTCCAGACGGGCGCCAATCACAATGTAATTGTTCCTTAGGTTAGCGTCATAACCGGGGATGTAGGCGATTACGTTGCGGGAGGTGAGGGTGTCCCCTGATTCCTGCATCACGCCAAATTCATCGCCCTCAGGGCCGGAAAGGACGTCCAGGCCGTATTTGTCAAATATCTCCGTAAGATAGACGGCTGCCTCAAGTTCTCCCTCCGAGCCGGGAGCCCGGCCCTCCAGGAAAGTGGATGACAGGAAAGCCACGTGCTCTTTGAGCGCGGATACAGTTTCGCTGTCTTCAAGGTCTTTATACGAACCGCCCATATACTGGGCGTTGAGGGGAATTGTCAGGGCTAAGGCAAGAATTGCTAACAGGATCCTTTTCATAACATCATTCATTTACAAGCACCCAGGCGTCCGCCGGGCAGAATTTTTCTTCCCGGAGTTTAGCAAAAGACTTGCCCAATTCTACATAACTGTCCGAGCTGCAGGCAACAACCCCCGTCTTCCCGTTCCTATACTGATACGGCGATGCGTTGTAACCGGCCGCCTTGACCGTACTGACAAGGTTCTGTGCGTTTTCTGCGCTTGAGAAAGCGCCCAGCACAACGTTGTACCTGGCAGGCAACTCGCTGACTATACGGACATTAAGTTCAGTGAGTTTATGGAAATCAATCTCTGCGAGAGCCTGTACCGCAGCAAGGGAATCCGCCTGGTAAGCCCTCTGGCGCTCCTGCTCCGCACGCAATTCCGCTTCCTGCCTTGCCCTTGCCTCGCTCTCCTCCTTTTCTGCCAGCATTTGCTGCAGCTGGGCGGACGTGGGACGTCCCGCAACCGTGCGCATAAAATCACAGCTGACGGCCACGCAGAGGGCGGAAAGGAATGCCAGGAAACGTAATACTCTCATAACTTGCAAAGTTAATTATTTTGCGTGAGAAAAAAACTCTATATTTGCCTGCGTATGAAGAAGACCATTAAACTGGAAGACATAGAGCCTATAGAATTATACGGCGCCGGAAACAAGATCCTTGAAGAGTTCTGCAGCTATTTCCCAGGCCTCAAAGTAACGGCAAGGGGAACCGACATCATCCTGGACGGAAATCCGTCCCAGATAGAAGAGTTCGGGATGAAACTGTACGAACTCATCCGCCTGTGCCACATCAAGAAAAGCCTCACCATATACGACGTGGAAGACATCTTTGACGGGGAGAACTCCCCGGAAAAGTTCCTCCTTAACGGAGACGCCGTAATAGTGCACTCAACTGACGGAAGGGCAATCAGGGCCAGGAACGCCAACCAGCAGAAAATGGTCAAGGCGTATTTCGAGAACGACCTTATCTTTGCGATAGGCCCCGCAGGAACCGGCAAGACCTACGTTGCCATAGCCCTTGCGGTCAGGGCCCTCAAGAACAGGGAAATCAAGCGAATAATACTCACCCGCCCCGCCGTGGAAGCGGGCGAACGCCTGGGCTTCCTCCCCGGAGACCTCAAGGATAAACTTGACCCGTACCTGCAGCCTCTGTACGACGCCCTTGGCGATATGGTCCCTTCCCGCAAACTCCAGGAGTTTATGGCCGACGGCACCATCCAGATAGCACCGCTGGCCTATATGCGCGGCCGCACCCTTGACAGGGCCTGCGTTATCCTTGACGAGGCCCAGAACACCAATATGGGCCAGCTCAAGATGTTCCTCACCCGTATGGGCAACGACGCAAAATTCATTGTCACCGGCGACGCCACCCAGGTGGACCTCCCCAAAAAAGAAGACAGCGGGCTGCTCAAGGGCATCTCGCTGCTGGAAAAAATCAAGGGTGTCGCAGTCATCTCATTTGACAATGAAGATATCGTGCGACACCCCTTGGTCACCAAGATAGTGAAGGCCTTTGAAGAATAAGATTATTCAGCGGCGTTAACTATCGCGTTGTATTTGTCGTACTTGGCCTGGTAGTCACCAGCCTCCTCACGGAAGCGGAAGCAAGCGTTCTTAAGATACTCAGCGATGCTGACCTTAAGCTCGTCGTCCTTGGTGATTGCGAAAGCCTTCTCGAAAGGTTCGATGCAGGACTTGAGGTAAAGCTCAAACTCCTCTACGAGAGCAGCGTACTTGGTGTCGTCAAGCTCTTCCTGAGCCTTCTCCTGAGTCTCAACTGCAAGGTCGTAGAACATCATACCCTCTCCAATGTAACCGAACTCATAGTTGGGGTTAACCTCGGCGCTCTTCTCGTAGCTCTTTACGGCTGCGTCAATGTTTCCGAGCTCCTTGTTGATGTTACCCTCTACGTAGTAAAGTGAAGCATTGTTAGGATCCTTAGCCTTGGCTGCGGAGATAAGCTCGAACAGCCTGTTAGGATCTGCCTGCTCTGCCAGGTAGTAGTTGATAAGGCTTACGAGGATACCCTGGCTCTCAGGGAACTTCTGGAAAGCGTCCTCGAGGGTCTTCTTCATAAGGTCCATATCACCAAGCTTACCATAGGTCTCGCCAAGCTTAGCATAAACCTCACCGTCCTTGAAGTAATCCATTGAGAGGCACTTCTCAAGTAAAGTCTTTGCACGGCTGTAGTTCTCTGCCTCGTATGCGGTGTAACCTGCGCTGTAGAACATATCGCCATCCGGCTTGTTGTAAGGAGCCCAGGTAGAAACCTCACCTGCCCTCTCGAAGCTAACGCTGGCGTCAGCCATCTTGCCAAGGGTGTAGTAGCTGAAGGCCTCGTCATTGAACTTGTCAATGATCTTGCCCATAGCGGCGGTGAGATCCTTGCTCTTGGAACCCTTAGGATCCAGTAAAGCTGCTTTCTTGTAAGCCTCGGCGGCTTTCCACAAAGCATCAGGAACTGCCGGACGTACTACTTCCATAGCAACAAGGTTTCCGATCTCGTTTGTATAGTAGTTGTAAGCGCCGTAGGCTGACTTGGTCAGGCTCTGGCCGTTTACAGTTACCTGCTCCTGAGAAGTAGGCCTTGCATTCCTGAGGATGAGGGTAAGGTCCTGAGCAGAAGCTCCGAGCCATCCGTCACCTGCAGAAGCGTTATATGCTGCCATATAAGCCTCTCCAAGTTTTGTCCAAGTAGCAAGCTTTGTAGCCTTCTTGGCATCGGCTGCATCTTTTTCAGCTGCCTCTACAGCAGCGGTGAAACGAGCTGCGCCACCTGCAGGGCCTCCGCCCGGGGCTCCGCCCCTGGGGGCACCACCACCTCTAGGCTGAGCATAGCCAACCATCACGGAGGCGATCATTGCTAAAGTGATAAGAATTCTTTTCATAATGCTAAAAATGTTGTGATTAATTACTACTTTCTATGTCATTAATTTCAGCGGCTGGGGTTTCTTCCTGCTCGGAAGCCGCTACGGCTGACACTGCAGCTATGCTGTCCCCTTCCCTGATGTTTATCAATTTCACTCCCTGCGCGGCCCTTCCTGTTTCCCGTATGTCCTTGACACTCATCCTGATAGTGAGTCCGGACTGGGTTATTATCATAAGGTCGTTAGCCGGCGTCACGTTCTTTATGGCAACAACCTTGCCAGTTTTATCAGTGACGTTCATTGTGGTCACTCCCTTGCCCGCCCTGTTGGTGAGCCTGTAGTCCTCAGGATTGGACCTCTTGCCAAATCCGTTCTGGCTTACGACAAGCACCGTATGCTGGGAGGCATCCTCTGCCGCGGGGTCGTAGGTGATTACGCCAATCACCTCGTCTCCCTCGTCAATGTTGATGCCCTTGACGCCGGAAGCGCTGCGGCCCAGTTCGCGAAGTCCGCTCTCTTCGAAGCGGACGCAGCGGCCCTCGCGCGAGGCGATCATTATCTGCTCGGAGCCGTTGGTGAGTACCGCGTCAAGCAGGGCATCGCCCTCCTTGATGGTGAGGGCTATGATGCCCTTGCCGCGGCTGCGCTTGTTGGAATATGCCTCCAGCGAAGTCTTCTTGATGATTCCGTTCCTGGAAACCAGGGTTACGAAGTGGCTTGAGGTATATTCAGGGTCCTCTATGGACTTGGCGTTCAGGTATGTCTTGATGCTGTCATCGGCATCAATGGTAAGCAGGTTCTGCACTGCGCGGCCCTTGGAAGAGCGGGTGCCTTCCGGCAGCTCGTAAACCTTGAGGCGGTAGCAGAGTCCCTTCTGGGTGAAGAAGAGCATTGTGGAGTGCATATTGGCCACGTAGATATGCTCTATGAAGTCCTCATCCCGGGTGGCGCCGCCCTTGACGCCAACGCCTCCCCTGTTCTGGGTGCGGAACTCCGTGAGAGGGGTGCGCTTGATGTAGCCCAGGTGGGAGATGGTAATGACAACGTCGTCATCGGCATAGAAGTCCTCAGGGTTGAATTCCTCAGCGCTCATCGTTATCTCAGTGCGCCTTGGATCGCCGTACTTGGCCTTCATCTCCTGGGATTCCGCCTTGATGATGTTCATCTGCTCAGTCTCGCTGGCAAGGATCTCCTGGCAGCGGGCGATGAATTTCTCAAGATCGTCATATTCTGCCTGGAGGCGTTCCTTCTCCAGTCCTGTGAGCTGGCGGAGCCTCATCTCAATGATGGCCGCCGCCTGGATCTCAGTGAAGCCGAAGGTTGACATAAGTTCCGCCTTGGCCTCGTCAACGCTCTTGGACCTCTTTATTATTGCTACTATCTCGTCAATTACGTCAATTGCCTTGAGAAGTCCTTCAAGGATGTGGGCCCTCTTCTGGGCTTTCTCAAGCTCGAAGCGTGTGCGGCGCACTACAACCTCGTGGCGGAAATCCACAAAGCAGGCCAGCATATCCTTGAGCGACAGCGTGCGGGGACGGCCCTTTACCAGCGCCACATTGTTGATGGCGAAACTGGACTGCAGGCCTGTGTACTTGAACAAGGTGTTGAGCACGACGCTTGCGTTGGCATCTTTCTTAACGAAGAATTCCACGCGGACGTCTCCCTTTGCGGAGAGGTCCCTGATGTCCGATATGCCCTCAAGCTTCTTGTCCTCCACCATTTCTCCGATGCGCTTGATCATATCACTCTTGTTCACCATATAAGGGATTTCAGTGACTACTATGACCTCGCGTCCGTTGTCAAGCTCCTCGATTTCCGTCTTTGCGCGGACCACTACCCTGCCACGGCCGGTCTCGTAAGCGTCTATGATGCCCTGACGGCCCTGGATGATGCCTCCGGTAGGGAAATCAGGTCCCTTGATGTACTGCATCAGCTCCTCAGTGGAGATATCGGGATTGTCAATG
This sequence comes from uncultured Bacteroidia bacterium, assembly GCA_902761655.1. GTDB lineage: Bacteria > Bacteroidota > Bacteroidia > Bacteroidales > UBA932 > Cryptobacteroides. The sequence goes on from CACWLD010000005.1 coordinate 19,983, forward strand.
TATGCGCAAATGGCGTCGCAGCACTCCCCAAGGTTGTGGGGAGCCATATTGGTGGCCATACCCACCGCGATTCCGGACGATCCGTTGAGCAGCAGCAGGGGGACCTTGGTTGGGAGGACGGTTGGCTCTTCAAGACGGTCGTCATAGTTGAGCTGCATATCCACGGTATCCTTGTCAAGGTCCGCGAGGACATCTTCCGTTATTCTTTCAAGCTTGGCCTCAGTGTAACGCATTGCGGCAACGGGGTCGCCGTCCATACTTCCGAAGTTACCCTGGCCGAATATGAGGGGATATCTCTGGTTCCACCACTGTGCAAGACGGGCCATTGCATCATATACGCTGGAATCTCCGTGAGGATGGTATTTTCCGAGCACGTCACCCACTACTCCGGCGGACTTGCGGGTGGCTCCCTGATATCTCAGACCCATCCCGTCCATACCGAACAGAACCCTTCTCTGCACCGGCTTGAGGCCGTCCCTAGCGTCAGGAAGCGCCCTTGAGACGATTACCGACATTGAGTAGTCGATATACGCCGTGCGCATCTCGTGATCTATCTCTACAGGTTCTATATAGCCGTGATTATGTTCTATGATGTTTTCTTCTGCCATATCTTATATATAAACACGCAAATTTAACAAAAAATTTCGACATTTCTGAGATTATTTTTCCTATTTTTGTTTGCGATGGAAATGCACGTATCAGACGAACTGAACCGCATATTGAACTACGCCAGGGAAGAGGCTATGCGCACCGGTGCCTATGAGATAGGCACTGACCATCTTATGCTTGGCCTGCTGCGCGCGGGGGACAATTCTGCCTGCAGCGCGCTCACCGCCTTGGGCATAGACCTGGCGGATTTCAAACTGTTCGTGGAATCGCAGATCTTCAAGCGCCAAAGCGTCCCCTATTCAGAAGAGACCAAGCTCATATTCTCCCGGGAAGCCCGCAACACCCTGAATATGAGTCTCCTGGAGGCGTCCTCTTTTGGCGATTTCCAGGCCAGGGCACAGCATTTGCTGCTTGCCATAAGCCGCAGCACCGGAACCGTATGCAAGACTTATCTGGACATTGAAGGGATTGACCGCGAAGCAATTGCTGCATACCTGCGGGACAACGCCCCCGTCCAGAAGAAGCCGGAAAGCGCTCCGGTGCCGCCAAAGCGCATAATACACATTGTCATAGGGAAACCTAAAATTTACAGTTAGAATGGAATTCACAAAGAGAATCATTGCAGCCGCATTCGCTTTGACGGCGTTTTGCTCCGTATCATACGCCCAGGACCAGGAAAAGGCCATTGAGCCGTCCGGAAGCATAATGTACGCCCAAAGGGACACCTGCAACCTGTTTATGGATGTCTACAACCCGGCACCCGGCAGCGTCACCTCCATAGAAGGCGTTTCCAAGCCAACCATCATTTTTGTATTCGGAGGCGGTTTCATAGGTGGCGAAAGGGACAACAAGGCATACCTCCCCTGGTTCAAAATGCTGTCCGACAACGGCTACAGGGTATTCTCCATAGATTACCGCCTTGGGCTCAAGGGCGCCAAGAATGTTGGCGTCACCAATTCAAAGGTCCTTGCCGACGCCATTCATCTTGCAATGGAGGACCTGTACAGTGCCGTCAACTTCATCCTTGACAATGCCGACGAACTGGGCGTACAGCGTGACAACATTGTGATAAGCGGATCGTCCGCAGGCGCCATCACCGCCCTTCAGGCGGACTGGGAGCTTTGCAACAGGACCTCCTACGCACAGGTGCTTCCCGCCGACTTCCGTTTTGCCGGCGTAATGTCATTCAGCGGGGCCATCTTCTCTGACGAAGGCCTCCCCAAGTATAAGACGGAGCCCGCCCCTACCCTGCTTCTTCACGGCACTGACGACAAACTTGTCCCATACAACCGCATCAAGTTCCTCAACCTGGCATTCGCGGGCACAAACACATTGGCAAAGGAGTTCCTGGCACAGGGCTACAGTGTAAACGTGCTCAGGTTCAAGGGCCACGGCCACGAGATTGCCAACAATATGATAATCAGCTTCCCGGACGAGATCCAGTTCCTGGAGACCAACGTGATGAAGAAACAGAAAAGGATCGTGGATTCTATGATCGACGATCCTTCAATTCCGGTTCCTTCCTGGGCAAAGGCAACCGCGGCTGACCTTTACAAATAGTTATCCCAGGAGTTTGTCCAGGGCCAGTTTTATCAATCCCCCTATATAAGGCTGGTAATCAGTGTTGCTGCTCTTGAGATAGCGGTTGGCTATGGCGCAGCACACCGTTCCCGCATTGTGTCCCAACTGCTTGGCAAGGCCCGCCAGGGCGGAACCCTCCATCTCAAAATTGGTTATGCGGTACTCTCCGTAGCGGAAGGACTCAAAGTCTTCCAGCATATTGGGCATAGCAAGGGGCAGACGCACCACCCTGCCCTGAGGGCCATAAAATCCGCTTGCGGATATGGTGACTCCCGGAACGGTGCAGTCCGCGAACTTTTCTATCATATAGTCCGAAGCCTTGATGAAATAAGGTGCCGGCAGATGCTTGTCCCAATGTACGTGCTTGCAGAAAGCCTTTTCCATATCCAGGTTGCTGACATTGTCCCTGTTAGCATACCAGTTCAGGAGGCCATCGCAGCCCACGGAATAGATTGAGAAGATATAGGAGCCCAGCGGGATATCGCCGTGGATGGCGCCGCAGGTGCCAATGCGCAGCACGTTGAGTGTGCGGTGCTCCGGCTTGACCTCCCTGGTTGTGAAATCCACGTTGGCCAGGGCGTCCAGCTCAGTCATTACAATGTCTATGTTGTCAGTGCCTATTCCGGTAGACAGGACGGTAATCCTTTTTGAGTTGTACCATCCGGTAATGGAAACGAATTCCCTGGAAGCGTTCCGGCACTCAATGTCCTGGAGATATACTGCGGCCATATCAACCCTGGCAGGGTCTCCTACCACTATAACGTTGTCAGCCAGCTGCTCCGGCTTCATATGGAGGTGGAACGCGGATCCGTCCGGGTGAATTATAAGTTCAGATTCAGGTATTCTCATAACGGTGTGTCTTAATTGTGTGGATAACAAAAATAGCATTTTAAGCGTATTTTTCCTATTTTTACGGCGCTTAAATGACTACATTATGTGGCAGAGAATCCAAACCCTATATCTTGCCCTGGCCTGCGGCATAGTAGCGGCCCTTTTCTTCATCCCCCTGGCAGTTGCCATCGGCACCGGAGGTGCTACCGAGAACATCTACTTCACGGACAACGTGTTTTTCCTTTGCCTGATGATCTCCATTGCACTGGCCAACTTCCTGGCCCTGGTCCTTTTCAAGCACCGCGGACTTCAGATACGCGTGGCGGTGATAGCCTGCCTGCTTCTCCTCGGATTCCAGATCTGGCTCGGCTTCAAGTACTTCAATGCGCCTGACGGAGTAGTATTCAAGTTCACGGCAATCCTTCCCCTGATAGCCTCAGCCCTTGACGCCCTTGCAATCAGGGGCATAATGGCCGACGAGCTGCTCGTAGAAAGCTACGGCCGCCTCCGCACCAAGAAGAAAAACCGTAAAAAATAGATTAACCGTATGCTACCGTGAATTGAAGCGGGAGAGGACGCCGGACTCGTAGGTCTTTGTCACGGGGATGGGGTCCAGTCCCTCTATGTCCAGGCGGAGTTCATAGGAATCCTTAAGGCGATAGAGCATTGAGACGTGGGCCATATTGACAATGTACTGCCTGTGGCAGCGCACAAGGTCGCTGTCCGCAAAGCTGTCTTCCACGGTCTTGAGCTTGCAGCGGAGCATATACTGCTTCATTATGCCGTCGTTGTCACGGTACCATACCTTGATGTAATTATCATCGGACTCTATGAAATACAGGTTTGCGGCCGTTACGGAGAGTTTCATTACCCCGTTGTTGTCAAAGAGGGTTATCTTCTGGCTGTTCTGGGCCGTATAGGTCTCGTCAGTGACCACGTTGCCATAGTTCATAAGCCTTATCACGTTGTCCTTCTCCTGAAGGGAAAAATACAGCGCTGCTATTATATGCGGCGGCGCCAGGGCGAATACCGCCTTGGCCAGGGTATCGCCCAACAGTGGAAGATAGTCCTGCCTGTCCTGAAGGAATACATACAGAAGACTTACCAGTACAGCCTCTATGACGCACCAGATTATGTACTTGAGATACGTGGGGGCGTTCCTTTTGCTGATCTTATACAGTATCAGCCTGCTTAGGACAATGATGAGCGAGGCAAGGAGAAAAAACGTGTTTCCGGAAAAGGGAGCCGACAGCAGCAGGAAGACCGCGGCGAACAACAGGGTGAAGACCACTATCGCCGTCATCTGATACTTTCCCAGGAGGTAACCGGGGACCTTGCCGCTCAGTGAAAACATATGCAAATATATTAATTTTTACTAACTTTGCGTTTTAGACTATAACCATACCCTTATGAACAAAAGAGTAGTAGTTACCGGACTCGGGGCCATCACCCCTGTCGGAAATGACGTTAAAACATTTTGGCAGAATCTCCTTGACGGAGTCTGCGGCATAGATTATATAAATGAGTTTCCAACAGACCAGCTTGAGGTAAAGATTGGAGGCAAGATCAGGGATTTCAATCCCGAGGATTACGGAATGGACAAGCCGTTCTGCCGCAAGCAGGACAAGTTCACCATCTACGCGATGGCGGCAGCCTGGCAGGCGATGCAGGACTCTGGCCTCAGCGCCCAGGAAGGCGAAGGCCAGAACATAGATCCTTTCCGCCTTGGCGTTTACATCAGTTCCGGAATCGGTGGATTTGAAACCATCTACCGTGAAACCCAGAAGATGTTCGAGGACCCTTCAGGACGCTGGGTATCCCCCAACTTCATCCCTACAATGATCTCCAACATTGCCGGAGGCCAGGTTGCTATCAAGTTCAACGCCAAGGGATCCTGCATTGACATCCTCACCGCCTGCGCATCTTCCACCCACTCCATAGGAGAGGCTTACAGGAACATCAAGCACGGTTATTCCGATGCCATAATTGCTGGAGGTTCAGACCATTGCACCATTCCTATAGGACTGGCTGCCTTCAACAGCTGCAAGGCCATCACCAAGGAGCCCAACCCCAAGCACGCATCCCTCCCCTTTAATGCTGACAGGGCAGGATTCGTAATGGGCGACGGCGCCGCCGCCATCATCCTTGAGGAATACGAGCACGCCAAGGCCCGTGGGGCAAAGATCTATGCGGAGATCGTCGGCTACGGAAGCACCTGCGACGCTTACCACGCCACAGCACCGCGCCCGGACGGAACAACCCAGGCCAGATGTATCCAGGAGGCCCTGGAAGAGGCTAAGTTCGACCCTGCAAAAGACTGTGTATACATCAATGCCCACGGCACCGGAACCCGCCTGAACGACGTGTCCGAGACCAAGGCTTACAAGCTTGCGATGGGAGATTTCGCATACAAGTGCCATATCTCCTCCACCAAGTCAATGCACGGACACTTGTTTGGAGCAACCGGAGCAGCCGAGGCCATTGCCACCGTCCTTGCAATCCAGAACGGCATTGTTCCTCCTACCATCAACCTGGACAATCCCGATCCCGAGTGCGACCTGGACTACACCCCCAATAAAGCGGTGAAAGCCCAGATTACTCTGGGCCTCAGCGATTCGTTTGGCTTTGGCGGCCACGACGGCTGCCTTGCCTTCAGGAAAGCGGAATAATATCCCCTACTCCAAGGAATTGAGTATAGCCACGTTTGCGGCCAGCCTTTCAACCTGGTCGGAATCGAGGCTGCACTCGTATATCCTGAAGTCAGCTATATAGCTGTGATGCAGGTAGTTGTCCCCCTTGAAAGCAGGACGGCCAAGCCAGTTGTATGCGGGCTTCTGCTCAAAGTTTGTTTTCATAAGGGGCATCTGCGCGTTCTCGCCCACCTTCTTTCCGTTTATGTAAAGGGTTCCGTTGCCGCTCTTCTGGGTGTAAAGGACGTGTATCCAGCGCTCGGTCTCGGACTTTTCGCCCTTCATAATGATGGACTCGTGGTTGTAGCCGCCAACGCTGGTCTCAACCCTCTGCTCGTTTATGCGGTAGGCAAAATAGCGTCCGGTCTCAGGGCCGCAGGCCTCCTCTGTGGAGAACATCCACACAAAGTAGCCATAGCCGGGGAAACGGGGGTTGACGTTTGAGCGGTAATAGACAGAAACCGTGAAATCTCCAAGTGTGCCAAGCAGTTCGCCTGCCTTGGGGGTCATATCCAGGTAAGAGGTTTCAGTGCCAAGCTTGAGAACCTTGAGTGTGCCAAGGTTGTCAATGGTGGCGCCGCCCATAAGTTTGGCGTCGATTCCGGAAACGGAAGCGTCCTTGACGGTGTCTCCCTCTACATCCTCGAAGGTGTAGTGCAGCACCAGGTATGAATCTTGGGCGGCGGCGTTGAAAGAGGCGCACAGTAAAGACAGTACGGCCATTGCAGCCATAGATAACAGCTTCTTCATATATATGCGGGATTAGTGGTTATTCTCCTGCTTCCTTGAGCCTTTCTGCGTTCTCTGCGATCTGCAGCTGGTCTATGCACTCCTGGATGTCTCCGTCCATAAATACGGGCAGGTTGTACATACTCCAGTTGATCCTGTGGTCAGTGACGCGGCCCTGAGGGTAGTTGTAAGTACGGATTTTGGCGGAACGGTCTCCGGTGGAAACCATAGTCTTGCGCTTTGCTGCAATACCGTCAAGATACTTCTGATGCTCCAGGTTATAGAGCCTGGTACGGAGTTCCTCGAACGCCCTGTCCTTGTTCTTGAGCTGTGAACGTTCCTCCTGGCACTGGACTACAAGGCCGGAAGGGATATGGGTGAGGCGGACGGCGGAGTAGGTGGTATTCACGCCCTGGCCTCCCGGACCGGATGCGCAGAACAGGTCCAGGCGGATGTCGTCCCAGCTGAGGTCCACGTCAAATTCGCCAGCCTCCGGGAACACGGCAACGGAAGCCGCTGAGGTCTGGATCCTGCCCTGGGTCTCTGTCTGGGGCACCCTCTGGACGCGGTGGACGCCGCTCTCGTATTTCATTACGCCGTAGACGCCGTCGTTTCCGCTGAGCTTGAAGACAATCTGCTTGTAGCCGCCGGAGGTGCCGGGAGCCTGGTCTGTGACTTCCAGTTTCCAGCCTCTCTTCTCTGCGAACTTGGCATACATCCTGAACAGGTCGCCTGCAAAGATTGCAGCCTCGTCGCCGCCGGTGCCGCCGCGGATTTCAACCATTGCGTTCTTGGCATCGTCAGGATCGGCGGGGATGAGCATAAGCCTGATATCCTGCTCCATCTGCGGGAGTTTGGGCTCAATCTCGTTGATCTCTTCACGGGCCATCTCACGCAGCTCGTCGTCCTTCTCGTTGAGCATTATATCTTTTGCGGATGCAAGGTCATCCAGCATCTTCTTGTATTGGTGGCCGGCCTTGATGATAGGCTCCAGCTCTTTGTAGTCCTTGTTCAGCTGGACAAACTTCTTCATATCCGATATCACGGCGGGATCGGACAGCTGCTCCTGCAGGGAATTGAACTTATCCTGAAGGCTGAGGACTTTATCAAGTAGTGTATTTTCTGCCATACTCTTTAAAACAACGTGCAAAGATAATAAAAATCATCCTATCCCCACTATATGCTTGATGGCAGTCTGGGCGCAGACGCACCCGAAAACGGTTGGAAGATAAGAAATTGTCCCCACCTGGGACTTCTTGTTACGGGTTTCCTCTATGATTACGGATTCCCTCCGGGGCACTTCCGTGGAGAAAACCGCGGGGAAGCCGGTGCGGATGCCAAGGCGGCCGAGGCGCTTGCGGAGCATATGCGCAAGCGGACATTCGTAGGTCTTGGAGATGTCCGCGACGCGCACCGCTGTGGCGTCGAACTTGGCGCCCGCGCCCATCGAGGACACCATTGGGACGCCCTGGGCGAGGCAATACTGGATGAGGGATATCTTTGGGGAAAGGGTATCTATGGCATCCACCACAAAGAGATCGAGGCCGGGAAAGAGGCCGCCGAGCACGGCGGCTACGTTGTCTTCCGTAAGGTAATCGTCCACTGTCACCAGGTCCAGTTCAGGATTGATGTCCTTGAGCCTGCCGGCCAGGACGCCGGTCTTGGGAAGGCCCACCGTGGAATGGAGCGCAGGGAGCTGGCGGTTTATGTTGGACTCGGAAACGCTGTCGGAATCTATCAGGGCGATGTGGCCTACGCAGGCGCGGGCAAGCATTTCCGCCGCCGCGGCGCCCACTCCCCCACAGCCCACCACCGCAACCGCGGCGGCGCGCAGCTTGCCCAGGCCTTCCGGCCCAACAAGCAGCTCCGTACGTTCCGTCCAGGCCATTTTCTAGATGCTGAAGTTATGGTAATGGGGGCCGAAGCGCTCGAAAGCCTGCCTGTCCAGCATCTCCCTGTCGTCAGGATGGGCTATGCTTATGAGCAGCTTTGCGCGCTCCTGCAGCGGCCTTCCGTAAAGGTCAACTGCGCCGTACTCCGTCACTATCCAGTGCGCGTCTGCGCGCGGAGTGACTACGCCGGCGCCGGGGTTCAGTTCGGCCACAATCTTGTTCTTTCCCTTGAGGGTGCGGGATGCGAAGGCGGTGATTGACTTGCCTCCCTTAGACATTGTGGCGCCGCGCACGAAATCCAGCTGTCCGCCGGTGCCGGAGAAGATGCGTGTTCCTATGGAATCTGCGCTGATCTGTCCGGTAAGGTCCACCTCCGTGGCGGAATTGATGGCCTTCATATGCGGATTGCGTGAGATTATCCAGGGGTCGTTCGTATACTGGATGTCCTTCATAAGAACGCCGGGATTATCGTTGATGAAGGAATAGAGTTCATTGCTTCCAAGGAGGAACGATGCCACCACGCAGCCCTTGTCTATGGCCTTGTTGGCGCCGTTGATGACGCCGGCCTTGATAAGGCGCATAAGGCCGTCGGCAAACATCTCGGTATGCAGGCCAAGGTTCTTGTGGCCGGAGAGCTGGGCTGCCAGCGCGTTAGGAAGCGCGCCTATGCCCATCTGTATGCAGTCCCCGTCCTCAACCAGTTCCGCGCAGTTGCGGCCTATGATCTCCTCAGTGGGTGTAGGGACTGCAAAGTCCTTGGTAATGAGTGGGGTATCGTCTTCCACCAGATAGTCGAAACTGCTTATGTGGATGAGGTCTCCGTGTGCAAAAGGCACGTTGGGATTCACTACCGCAATCCTGAGTTCAGCGCTCTCTATGGCTGCGATGGAGCAGTCTACGGAAGTGCCCAGGGACACATAGCCGTTAGCATCCGGAAGGGATACCTGCACCAGGGCGGCTCCAAGCTTGATCACGCCGCTGCGGTACAGCGCCTGGCTCTCTCCAAGATGTACGGGCAGGTAATCCGCATATCCGGCGTTCACGTTGGCACGCACGTTGGGGCCTACGAAGAAGCCCTGCTCAGTGAAGATGCCTTCATATTTGGGCTCAGAGTACGGTGCGGGGCCCTCTGTATGGAAATGGTGGAACTTCAGGTCAGTGACATCGCCCGCGTCCGCGCGGCGGCAGAGCGCCTGGATAAGGATATGCGGCACGCTTGCAACGCTGCTCAGGTGAACGTGGCTATGGGATTTAATATGGCTTACTGCCTCGTCGGCGGAAACAAATCGGGTTGGATTCATCGAAGTAAAATTCTATATTAGTGCGCAAATTTAAGAATTAATTGATGCATTCAAAAGAAGAAAAGCTCCAGGCCTTTGAGCGCCTGCTTGACATAATGGACCAGCTGAGGGAAAAATGCCCTTGGAACGCCGCCCAGACAATGGATTCCATCCGCCCCCTCACGGAAGAAGAAGTCTATGAACTCAGCGATGCCATAGTTAAAAAGGACAGCGCCGCCACTTCCGGGGAGATTGGCGACCTGCTCTACCATATGGTTTTCTACTCCAGGATAGCCCAGGAAGAAGGCTCCTTTGACATTGCCGATGCCATAAACAAAGTCTGCGACAAGATGGTATTCCGCCATCCGCACGTCTTTGGCCCCGATGCCGGAAAGGAACTCACGGCCAAGGACATTGCCGATACCTGGGAGCTGGTCAAGGCCAAGGAGAAACACGGCAACAAAACCGTAATGTCAGGCATTCCGGACTCTATGCCGGCGCTGCTCAAGGCGCTCTCAATGCAGGAAAAAGCCCGCGGATGCGGCTTTGACTGGGAGAAGCGGGAGGATGTATGGGACAAAGTACACGAAGAACTGGGAGAGGTGGAGGAAGCCTGCGCCGAGGCCGATCCTGAGCATATGAAGGAAGAATTCGGCGACCTGCTCTTTGCCACCATCAACGCCGCCCGCCTTTACGGCGTGGACCCTGAGGTGGCATTGGGATACACCTGTTCCAAATTCAGGCGCCGCTTCACCTATCTGGAAGAGAACACGCTAAAGAAAGGCATCAAGCTCACTGACCTGACGCTTGCCCAGATGGACGAGATATGGGACGAAGGCAAGGCTAAAGGGCTTTAGCCTCCGGAACAAAGAATGAGAAGTGTACGCGCCCGTACACGCGTTCCTTAATAAAATTTGGATGCTCCTTGAAAGAGTGCTCGGAGCCGTGCTCCAGGATGAAATAGCACTCAGGGTGCAGTATGCCGGCCTGAAGGACCTTGTCAGGCAGGATTTGCAGATTGTCCAGCGCGTAGGGCGGATCTGCAAATACAATGTCGAATTTCTCGTGGCAGAGGGGCAGGAAATCGAATACGTTGTCCCTGACCATTGTCACGTTCTTGAGGCCCAGGCGGGCGGCTTCCGTCTTGATGAACGAAGCGTTCTCCCGAAGCATTTCCACGCAGTAAACCCTTGCGGCGCCGCGTGAGGCGAACTCGAAGGCAATGGCGCCGGTCCCTCCGAACAGGTCCAGGACCTTGAGGTCCTCGAACTCATACTCGTTGTTCAGGATATTGAAAAGCCCCTCGCGGGCGTAATCCGTGGTGGGCCTTGCCTTGTATCCTGCGGGAGGGTTTATGGTGCGTCCCTTTAGCACTCCGCCAATTATCCTCATAGGCGCTCTACGGATTTGACGTATCGGTAAAGGGAGAGTTTCTCCTCACGGGTAAGCGGAGAGAGGAAATAGACTGAGGACATCTCCAAATTGAGCTGCAGGGACTTCATCACGTTGAAGATGAAGTACTCCGCGGTGGAGAAAGCCGGGGCGCGGAAGACATTGGCAAAAAGGAGCCTCTCCCCTTCCGCCACCGCCAGGTGAAGCCATCCGTCCTTTATGGAAGCGGCCACCTTGTAATGCTCCGCACATCCGGGAAGGGCCTTGAGCACATTGTACAGTTCAGGCACTTCCGCACCGGTGTATACCAGCGTGGATTCATATTGCGGAACTTCCGCGGTCTTTACTTTTTCCGAATCCTCCAGTGGAGCGACCTCAGAAAGAAAGCACCTTGGTCCTTTCTCATTGCATAAACGAGTAGGCACCAAGGTGCATCTAGGTATTTGATTCATAGGAATTACTCCCAGTTTCCTGCGTTGTTGTTAGGTGCGGTGATGCTACCTACCTGAAGGCCCTCATAGCGGTTCATATCCCTCTGCTCTGCATCAAGGTTGATCCTGAGCTGGTTGTCAAGGCCCTTGAGGAGGGACTTGTAAGGCATCTTGGCCTCGAACAGTGGAACAGGCACACCGGATACGGTCTTCACGATTTCTTCCATAATAACCTTGTCACCGTTTGAGAACGGGATCTCATCAAGGGTGGAAACGTTGAAGTCAGGACGGTCGTTGAAGAGGGTGTCCCTTACAGGAATCTTGTTGGCAACGGTGAACACCAGATTGTCATCTCCTGCCAGATAAGCCTGGTAGAGAGCCTGGTTGAGGTCATTGCCCTTGAGGTTCTTGAAGGAAGGTGACTTCTTGACTGCGTCAGTATGTGCTACTGCAACTGAGTCATCAGCTGAACCGATCTGCATAATAACTGACATATCTCCTGTGTTGTAGAAGGTCTTGAGAGAGTCAATTGAAGGGGCGAATTTTCCTGTCTCGCCTTTGTAAGCCACCTGAAGGGTACGGATGTCCTTCATCTGCTGAACTGCTACAGACTGGCGGTAATCCTTTTCCTTATTGAACCTTACAGGCTGCATGATACTGTTCACAATAACATACACGAGAAGGGCGATAACGGCGGGAAGAACCAACCAAGTCAAAAGTGATTTTAATACCTTGTTCATATTTTGTGTTTTATTTTGATTCTAAATCTTGACAAAGTTACATAATTCATTTCTGAAATGCAATTATTCTTGCTAAATTTGCGCTGGAAATTTTTGGAAAATGCAAGCGGTAACTTCCCAGAAGACGGCGATACTCAACTCCCTGATAGATAAAGCGGATGTGGTCTCCATAGTGACCCACGTCCACCCTGACGGAGATGCCCTGGGAAGCGGCCTCGCCTTCAAGCTCTACCTGGAACAGGTCCGCCGCAAGAAGGTATTCTTCTGGTACGAGGACAATTACAGCCACGGCCTCGATTTCCTCTTCACCCCATCCGAGGCAGAATACCTTGACTCCCTACGGAAAGAAGACCGCAAATACAGGAAAGCCCTGCAGAATGCGGACCTGCTGATCTGCGTGGACTGCAGCGGCCTTGCCCGCACCGGAGACATCCAGAAACTCTTCCAGGGCACAAAGATGCCCAAGGTGCTCATAGACCACCACCTCTCCCCTGACACGGAAGCCTTCGACCTCTGCTTTTCGGAGACCGAGATATCTTCCGCCTGCGAACTGTGCTTCCAGGTACTCAAGGCAATGCCCGGCATTGACGGGGACGCTTCCAAGCTGCCCCTCCGCTGCCTCACGGCACTGCTAACCGGCATTACCACGGACACGAACAACTTTGCCAATTCCGTATTCCCCTCCACCCTTACCGCGGTATCCGAACTGATGGCCTGCGGTGTGGACAGGGACAGGGTGATAGAGCACGTTTACAACGAATACCCGGAAGGTAGGATCCGCCTGATAGGCCACCTGCTTGACAAATGCCTCACAATAACTCCGGAAGGAGTGGCCTATATGGTCCTCAGCAGGAAACTTCTCCGCAAGTTCCAGATTGAGGAAAGCGACACCCAGGGCATAGTGAATATGCCCCTGGCCATCAAAAATGTGCGGATGAGCATACTCCTTCGCGAGGAATTCCGCCAATTCCGTGTATCTTTGCGTTCAAAGAAAGGTACTTCCGCCAACCGCTTCGCCGTGGAATACTTCCACGGGGGCGGACACGAGAATGCGGCCGGAGGCAAACTGCTCATCCCCAGGGACATTGTCTTCAGGGCAAAGGCCGCTTCATACATAGAGAAGAGCGCCAAGGCCTTTTTTGAGAAGGAGGAAAACCTATGAAAAGGATCCCTGCACTGATAGCGGCCGTCATCCTTGCCGTATGCTGCGGCAAGGATGACGCGGGCTATCCTTCGCAGGTGGCCAACATAAACAAATACATTGACAGCCAGCTGGAATCCAACCCTGAATACACCGTGGAAAGGGACGGGGACATTGCCAGGCTGACAGTGGTACAGGGAGAAGGAACCCCTGTCAAGGCAGACGGACTGGTGAAGATCTTCTACGCCGGATACGTATTCTCCGGAGGCGTGAGTTCCTCAAACCTCTTTGCAACCAACCAGCAGGACATTGCAAAGTCCGCCGTATGGGTGCTCACCGGGGTGGACTACGAGAGCGGCACGGTGCTGGACCTGTCGGACAAAAGCCTTGTGGAAGGCCTCAGGAAAGGTCTCAAAGGCGTAAAGCCGGGAGAAGAGTGCTACATACTTTTCCCCGCAAGATATGGTAACGGAAACAAGATTGCAGGCACGATTCCTGCAGGTTCTCCGCTTATTTACCGTATTTGGGTTATTGACATAGAAAACGAATAGGACATTATATGAGAAAAAGACTTATACTGGTGCTTGGGATAGCAGCCGCCCTTGCGGCAGGCTGTGCAAAGAGCCCCAAGGAAGGCCCCAACGATGCAGAGATCCGCTATCTGGAAAGCTGGGTGATATCCCAGAGGGCCAAACATCCGGAGTTTTTGTGGAAGGAGACCCCGCTGGGAAGCTTCATCCTTGAAGACGAACCCGGAACAGGAACCCTCATAGGCGATGCGGAGGCCACTCCATTCGTATATATCAGATACACTGTTACAGACCTTAACGGCAATATCCTGTCCACGACGGAAGAGGACGTTGCAAAGCAGATAGGCACTTACAAATACGCCAACTATTACGGCCCGCGCGCCTTCTACCGCAAGACGGACGGATTGTCCGCCTGCCTTGCCGGAGAGGATGAGATCTTCACCGGAATGAGGGTTGGCGGCTCCAGGAGGGTTGTAGTTCCCGGCTGGCTGCTTACATCATCCAGATACAATACCAAGGCGGAATATATGGCAAAGAAGGCCCAGGAATCCGCAATCTATGACATTAAAATAGAAGACTCCGCCACTGACATAGGCAAGTGGCAGGTTGACTCCATAGAGACATACCTGCGCCGCAGATATCCATCCGCTTCCCTTGACACAACCGGAAAATACGGCTTCTATTACTATCAGATAACCCCGCCGCCCGCAGATGCGGAGGAGATTGGGGAATCAGAGAAAGTCTATCTCGATTACACCGGCTTCCTGCTCAACGGCCACATCTTTGACAGCACTGACGAATACATCTGCAAGGACAACCATATCAACAAGAGTTCTTACGGCCCCGTATTCGTAAACTGGAAGAAGCCTGAGGATTACACAAGCATAACAATGGGAGACGAGGCCAGCAACCTTGTGGACGGCTTCACATACGCCCTCTCCAAGATGAAGAGAGGAGAGAGGGGCCTTGCGGTCTTCTACTCCGTATGGGGATATGGTATAAACGGCAACGAACCCACAATTCCGGCTCTCAGCCCCATAGCCTTTGAAATAGAACTGTTGGAACAGGAAGAAGTGGAGGATTAGCGATATGGCCGGTTCAACAACGGCTCCTACCGAGCTTGGAACCAAGAGTATAGGTTCGCTTCTGAGAATGTACGCGGTCCCGGGAATCATAGCCCAGACCGCGGCTTCTTTGTACAATATGGTGGACAGCATCTACATAGGCCACATAAAGGATGTAGGTTCCTACGCCATTTCCGGACTTGCCGTCACATTCCCCCTGATGAACCTTTCCTCCGCGCTTGGCACACTGGTGGGAGTAGGCGGAATGACGCTGATGTCCGTCCTTCTGGGCCAGAAGAACTATGACAACGCCAGCAAGGTGCTGGGCAACGTCCTTACCCTGAACGTTGCCATCGGCTTGATTTTCACCGTGTTTATGCTGGCTTTCCTGGATCCCGTACTGCGCTTCTTTGGAGCCAGCGACAACACCCTCCCCTTTGCAAGGGAGTATATGACCATAATCCTCATAGGAAACGTCATCACCCATCTGTATTTTGGCTTGAACGGCGCCATACGCGCCAGCGGAAAGCCAAAGATAGCGATGGGCCTCACCCTGTTCACGGTCACCTCCAACGCCATCCTGGACCCTATATTCATCTTTGCACTTGGGATGGGAATCAAGGGAGCTGCCATAGCGACAATACTTTGCCAGCTGATGGCGCTTACCTACTCGTTCCGTTTCTTCCTTGACAGGACAAGGGTACCTCATTTCCCCAAGGGTCTTTTCAAGCTTGACTGGAGGATTGCAAGGCAGTCCTTGGCCATAGGCCTGGGACCGTTCCTTATGAACGCCGCGGCCTGTATGGTGAACCTGTTCGTGAACCAACAGCTTGGCAAGTATGGCGGGGACCTTGCAATTGGCGCTTACGGTATAGTGAACCGCATCACCTTTATGTTCGTGATGATAGTGATGGGCCTCAACCAGGGCTTGCAGCCTATCGCAGGCTATAATTACGGAGCGCGGCAATATTCCAGGGTCAAGGAGATATTTATGCTCACCGCAAAATGGGCCATCCTGACCACCACCCTCTGTTTCCTGGTTTCAGAACTGATCCCGGGCGCGGCCGTAGGCTTGTTTACAAACGACCCTTATCTTGAAGGCCTTGCGGAAAAGGGCCTGAGGACAATGAACATAATGATGCCTCTCGTTGGCGTTTCAATGATTACCACCACGTTCTTCCAGTGCCTGGGAATGGTGAACAAATCCATCTTCCTGTCGCTGTCAAGACAGCTCATATTCCTGCTTCCGCTCCTGTACCTGCTCCCGCTTAAGTTCCAGGAGAAAGGCATCTGGATGAGTTTCCCTATATCGGACGGCATAACCATTGTCATTTCAATCCTGTTCGTGGCCGCCCTGTTCAAGAAATTAAGCAAGCTCAATGACGGAGACGATCCGTCCATCCTTGGCAGTAACATAAAATAGCGCTATGGAAAAGCACATTCTGATAACCATAGGACGGCAGTTCGGCAGCGGCGGCAAGCCCGTTGGAGACGCCTTGTCCCGTAAACTGGGAATTCCGGTTTACGACAACGAACTCATCACCGAAGCCGCAAAACAGAGCGGCTACAGCCCTGAACTGTTCATCCGCAGTGACGAGAAGAAGCGCAGTTTCTTCCTCGCCAACCTTTTCGGACTCAGCTCTGACGTCCGCAATATGATTGGCGACGCGGAACTGTTCCGCATCCAGAGCGAGACCATCCGCAACCTGGCCTCCAAGGGTTCGGCCATCTTTGTGGGAAGGGCTTCGGACTATGTCCTAAGGGATATGAAATGCCTTAACGTCTTCATCACTGCATCTATGGAGTCACGCATAAAGTTCGTATGCGAGCGCGACGGCGTTGCCCTGGAGGACGCTCCCGGCATTATTGAGCGCAGGGACCGCAACCGCTCCAAGTATTACGATTTCTTTACCCAGAAGCATTGGGGTCTTGCCTCCAATTACGATATTTGCATCAACCGCTCCACCCTTGGAACGGAAAAGACCGCGGACCTTATCATTGAGTTCGGGAAAATGCGCGGCCTTATTTAGTGAATGAGGATTAGATACAAAATACTCCTTTTGCTTGCTGCGTTCGCAGCCGTGGCCTGGCAGGTCCTGCCCCAGGACGGTCCGGTGCACGTACCCGTAATCCTCAACCAGACCCTCACCAACGAGATGTCCGACATTGAAGGCCTGGAGGGCCTTGACGCCAATATGGAGGAATTCCTGCGCCATTGGAACATCCACGGCGCCTCCCTCGCCATTATGCGGAACGATTCGCTTGTCTACGCCAAAGGCTACGGGCAGGCGGACAATGGCGGCGTGGCCGTAGGCCCAAGCACCATTTTCCGCCTGGCGTCGGTCTCCAAGCTGATCACCGCAATTGGCATAATGGTGCTGCAGGAAAGAGGCCAGCTGAGCCTCTCGGACAAGGTCTTCACCCCAAACGGCGGCATACTTGGGAACGAACCCTACACAGGATATATCTCCGACAGGCGCTACTTTGACATAACCGTGGAGCACCTTTTAAGGCACAGCGCAGGCCTCTCCAGCAGCGCCGGGGACCCTATGTTCAGCACACGCACCCTGATGCGGCGCTACGGCTGGACCACTCCTCCGGACGCGGCCACCCTGTCGCGCCACGCCCTGTCGCTCCGGCTCCAGTTCGACCCCGGAACTTCTTCCACCTACTCCAACTACGGCTATCTGCTCCTCTCAATGATCATTGAGAAAGTCACCGGGCAGCCGTACGAGCAATGGATCTACGAGAACGTCCTCCTGCCCGCAGGGTGCTATGATATGCACCTTGGCGGCAACTCGTACGAGGAAAAATATCCCAACGAGACCCGCTATTTCCCTATGCGGAACGAAGCCAAGGTCTCCAAATACGACAACACCCCCGTGATGGTGGAGCGCTGCTACGGCGGCAACGACATCACCGCCCTCAAGGGCGCAGGCGCCTGGGTGGCATCCGCACCGGAGGTGGCAAGGCTTGTTGCCTCCATAGACGGCAGGCTGCAGGTTCCTGACATCCTGTCCGCGGGAAGCATCGCGGATATGACTGCCCCAACGGACAGCGTGACCTACGCACTTGGCTGGATAGACACAAAGGAAACAGGCGAATGGACCCGTACCGGAACCCTCTCCGGCACATCCGCCCTCATCAAATACTACCCTGACGGGGAATGCTGGGTAATGATCACCAACACCAGCACATACCGCGCAGCCCGCTTCACCAACGACATAGCGGCGCTGTTCGCAAAAAGCAGGGAGGAATTCTCCCCCCTGCTTCCTAAAAGAAATTTATTCTATTCTGAATAATCTTACTTGACGAACATTGCGGCCTCTGCAATGGAGTTGAGCTTTGTATCCACGCTGTCGGCACGGCTGGCAAGGATACAAGGAGCTGTAGTTCCAACGAGCATACCTGCCTGCCTTACGCCGGAAGCCAGTTTTGAATTGGTCTTCCAGAATACGTTGGCGGACTCGATGTTGGGGAACAGGAGGCAGTCTGCGTCTCCGGCAACAGGGCTCTTGAGCTTCTTGATCTGAACTGACTCAGGGTCAATGCAGACGTCAAGTGCCAGAGGACCGTCACCTATGCAGGCGCCAAGCTGTCCGCGGTCTGCCATCTTTGCGAGCATTGCGCCCTCGATGCAGGCGGGCATAGAATCAAGCATCTGCTCTGAAGCGGCTACGAATGCGATCTTAGGGCTGGCGATACCGAATGACCTGGCAACTCCAAGGAGGAATCCTGAAATCTTCACTTTCTGGCGGAAGTCAGGCTGGGGGACAACTGCCATATCGCTGAGGAACATAAGCTTTGGATAGAGAGGGTTCTCAATTACACCTACGTGGCTCAGAAGGCCCTTTGCGGGGAGAAGTCCGGTTTCCTTGTTAAGGATGGCGCGGAGGAACTTGTCTGTGCTGCACAAGCCCTTCATAAGCATATCGCCCTGGCCGTCGTGTACAAGCTGGACAGCCTGTGCAACAGCCTTTGCCTCTACGGGATTGTTGACGATGTCAAACTTCTCGACATCCATTCCGTTCTTGAGGCATACATCCTTGATGAGAGCCTCGTCACCTACCAGGGTAGCCTTGACGAAACCCATTTCCACTGCCTTGTAAGCAGCCTCGATACTGTGCTCGTCAACGCCCCAGGCTACGACGAGTCTCTTACATACGCCCTTTGCTTTAAGCTCGGCGAATACGTCTTCGAATTTTGTGATCATATGTGGTTGAATATTGATTATTCTTCTGCGTCCTGCACAAGGTGCATTGTGTCACGGGCAATAACAAGTTCCTCGTTGGTGTTTACTACGGCAACCTTGATCTTTGACTCCGGAAGTGAGATGATGGCGTCAGAGTGGGCTGCGGCGTTGGTCTCATAGTCGAATGCAAGGCCAAGGAACGCGAAGTTCTCGCATACCCTGCGGCGCAGGCGGGCGTTGTTCTCGCCAATTCCGGCAGTGAAGACAATGAGGTCCACACCGGACATCTCAGCTATGTAGGAGCCAACTATCTTGATGATTTCGTGGGTGAACACCTTGAAGACCAGCTTGGCGCGGGCGTCTCCTTCCTCTGCCCTTGTGTTGAGATCGCGTACGTCTGAAGAGAATCCTGAAAGTCCCAGGAAGCCGCTCTTCTTGTTCATCAGGTCTGTCATCTGGTCAGGGGTGAGGCCCTCTTTCTTCATCACGTAAGGGACTATGTTAGGGTCTATGTTTCCGCAGCGGGTTCCCATAATGGGGCCTGCGAGCGGGGTGAATCCCATTGAGGTGTCAAGGCACTTGCCGTCCTGGACCGCAGTGATGGAACTGCCGTTTCCAAGGTGGCAGGTGATGATCTTGGAATCATTTATGTCAAGACCTGCAAGCTGGGCGCCCCTGCGTGCAACGAACTGATGGCTGGTGCCGTGGGCTCCGTACTTGCGGATGTGATAATCTTTGTAATACTTGTATGGAAGGCCGTACATATAGTTGTACTGCGGCATTGTCTGATGGAAGGCGGTGTCAAACACCACAACCTGCGGGACTGAAGGCAGAACCTCCTGCATTGCCCTGATACCCAGGATATGGGCGGGGTTGTGGAGAGGAGCGAAGTCACAGCAGATGCGGATCTTTTCCATAACGTCCTCGTTTACGAGGGCGCTGCCGGAGAAGAAGTCCGCTCCCTGCACGATCCTGTGGCCCACAGCCTCTATGTCTTCGAAAGATTTGAGTACACCGTGAACAGGGTCTACAAGTTCATCCAGGACAAGCTGCATTCCCACTTTATGATCCGGAATAGGCAGTTCCTTTACAACTTTTTCCTTACCTGACGGCCTGTAGGTATGCATTCCCTCGCTGAGGCCTATCTTTTCCACTATTCCTTTGGCAAGAAGGTCGTAAACATCATCGTTCTTCATATCCAGAAGCTGATACTTGATTGAAGAACTGCCACAATTGATAACCAGGATAATCATATTCAAATAAACGTTTAAAGTGTGCCAAAGGTACACATTTCTATGTACTTTAGCAACAACTTGAACTATGGAAAAATTATCAATCCCATTCGCCGCCGGCGCCGCGCTGGGAGCGCTCCTCCCGTCACTCGCAGGCTTCCCGCGCGGCGCCCCCGCATACGCTGAAATCTGCCTCTTCCTGTGCGCCGTGGCAATGGCCCTGATATGCTACAACCCCGGACGCAAATGGCTGTATCCCCTGCTGTTCTTCCTGCTGGGGATGTTCTGCTACTGCTCATACGCAATCATACCCGAAAGGATGGAGCGGACGCCGTGGCTGCGCGGGGCGGCGGTGCGGCTGCGGGAGCTGATACGGTCAATACCGTACAGCAACCCGCAGAGCCCCGCCCTTGTATGCGCAGTGCTGACGGGAGACCGCGGAGGCCTGGACAGGGAGGTGACGGAAGCCTTCCGCGCAAGCGGGGCTTCCCACATCCTGGCCCTGTCCGGCCTCCATATGGGCTTCATCTATATGCTGGTGCGCAGCGCCACCGTTTTCCTTGGCTACACGCCCGCGGCGCGCGCCTTGCGCTGCGTCCTTGGCATAGCCTTCGCCGTGATGTTCACAATTGCCACCGGCGCCAGCCCTTCGGCCCAGAGGGCCTGCATCTTCATCATCCTGCGCGAACTGGCGGCCGTCAGCCAGGTCCGCAGGAGTCCGCCCGCGCACAGCCTGTGCACGGCCCTCCTCCTGCAGCTGGCCTTCCGCCCGGACTTCATCTCCAACGCCGGATTCCAACTCTCCTACCTTGCAATGGCCGGCATCGTATTCATCCACCCCGTGCTCAAGGCCTGGTACCCCGCCCCCGACAGCCTCCGCAAAGGACGGCTTGACCCCGCCCGGAGGATCTGGGAAACCGCCTCCCTGAGCATCAGCTGCCAAATCTTCACCGCCCCGGCAGCCTACCTCCACTTTGGAACGTTTCCAAAGTATTTCCTGCTCACCAACCTGATCTCCCTGCCCCTCACTTCCGTGATAATGGCCCTGTCAGCAGGCGTTACTCTCCTTTGGGGCCTTGGCATATGCCCGGCCTTCCTGATAAGAATGAATGAAAAGGCAATCGAACTGCTTATATCCTCGCTGCGGATTATCAGCGGGATGTGACCTCGAATCCCGGTGAGGCCCAAGTACGCATACCGTCCCCGCCGTCATAGACCAGGAACCCCTCCAGGTCCGGACGGGAAAGGATGAACGCCTGTGACTCCTCAAGGCCTATTACCATACAGTAAGTGGCATATGCGTCCGCCAACGCGGCCGTAGGAGCCTTCACCGTGGCGCTGAGCAGGTTATGCTCAACCGGATATCCCGTCCTGGGATCTATGGTATGGGCATACTTGTGCCCGTCTTTCAGATAGAACTTCCTGTAATTGCCGGACGTCACAATACCCTGCGGCTCAAAAGAGCACCTGTGTATGCCCTGCAGGGCCTCCCCCGGGGTCTCGTTCCCGTCAACCGGGCTGTCTATGCCAATTGTCCAGTTACGCCCGGACGGATTGCGTCCCTCGCAGAATATCTCCCCAATGTCCACCAGCATATCCTTCACCCCTATCCGGTGCAGATAATCCGCCACCAAGTCACAGCTGTAGCCCTGCGCTATTGCATTGAAATTCAGTTTGCTGCCGTTAAGCGACATCGCCTCCTTTATCAGCTCCGGATCCGGCAGCGAATCCCTTGTGAAGCCGAACCCCCAAACGTCAAACAGCGGAGCCGCGCCCACGTCAAACGCCCCACCTGTCTCCTCCTTCAACTCCCGGGACAATTCCAGCAGGTCCTGGAACATAGGGGGAAGCGCCACTTCCTCCCCGGCGTTGTACCTGCTGAGCACGGAATTCCTGTTGTATCCGGACAGCGTATTGTCTATTGCCAGCAAGATGGAATCTATGGAAGACTGGATGACGGCGGGAGAAACCTTGACCCCCTTCAGGTTCAGTTTCACTGTATATTTCCCACCCTGGGCATACCCTCCAACGGCAATATATCTGTCTCCGGAACAGGACAGGCACAATAGTGCCGCAAATAAAAGAATGAGTCCGCGTTTCATATCGCCTTGGTAAAGTATTTGTACAAATTTAGCGGTTTTTCCATTTATAATGTGCATATTTGTAAGTTAAATGAAATCTATGGATATCAGGAAAATATTGCTTATACCTCTGTTCTGCGGGCTGTTGCTCAACTCCTGCCAGGATAAGGAAGAGGAAACATATTTTGATTTTGACGGAGACCTAGAAACCGTAGAGACACTGCCCTCCTATGCAAATCCCGGAGATGTCATTCACGTGACACCTTACGGCATCACCAAGGACCCGGATGATCCTGACAATCCAACCATCACCTATTCCTTCATGTACACCCCCGGAATGACCAAAAGGGACACTATGAAGACCTTCATCATCTCCGTCCCGGACACCCTGTGCACCTCAAAGATTCAGGTATTCGCCTCGGCTCCCGGATACAACACCTACACCTCTGAATACACCATAGCAATCATAGACCCGGACAAGTCCCTGACAAACGTCACCCACGATCCTGAAGGCGGAACCTTCACAGATCCGCGCGACTCCCGCAAATACCCTTACACCACAATAGAAGGCCTTGACTGGATGACCAAGAACCTGGCCTACTGCGAATACGGAAAGGCCTACAAGGGCATCAAGGACCACGGCTACGAGGCAATGACGGACGTCTTTGGAATGTATTACACCTGGGACCAGGCAATGACCGCCTGTCCTGAAGGCTGGCGCCTCCCCAGTGACGAGGACTGGACCGATATGTGCCAGAACCTTACTGAGACCGTCCTCACCCCTCTCAAGACTTTCCCAGGCATAGCCGGAAAACTTATGGCCAACGGATACCTCAATTCCGAAAGGCTCTGGATATACTACACAGTCTGCAAGCCGGAGCCGGAAGCTTCCTATATGAACCTGCTTCCTACCGGATACGCCAGCAAGAGCGATGACGTCTACACCTTTGACAACACCCTGGGCTTCGCCGCTTTCTGGACCTCAACCGAAGCAGACTCCCAGAGAGCCTACTGCCGCTACCTCTACAACAACGAAAAAAATGCGGACGTGCAGGCACATCCGCTTTATAAGGAGTTCTTCGCTACACCTGTAAGGTGCGTGCGTGACGCTCAATTCTAATACCTCAGATCCGTAACAACATAACCTTCGCCAAGGCTTTCGACATCCAGTCTGAAGCCCGACAGGTCTTCAGTGGGCTCAGAGTACTCTATGGAGTTCAGGTTGAACTTGACCAGGTTGTCGTCCAGAGGGTCAGTGAAAGTGCCACTGAGGGCATTCCCGCTGTACTTTATGTCCTTGGAGTATTTCAGGAACTCCTGGAGGATGTTCTGGGCGTCGCCGGCATTCTCAATGTAAATTTCCTTTGCCTCCGTGTCCAGCGTCCAGCGGCTTTCGCCGTCGCAGTAAATCTCCAGTCCGTTACCGCTGAAATGATAGCATTCTCCCTGAACTACAGCGTCACCTGAGAAATTCAGGGCAATGGGAACGGTTGTAGTGTAAGAATACTTGCAGGTGATTCTGTCGGTAGAGAAGCGGGCAAGTATTTCCTGTGCGTGCAGGCCGGCTGCGGCCAGCAGCAGTGTCATTGAGATCAATACTATGCGTTTCATTTCAGATAAGCTTTAAGAATCTTATCCAATGAATCCAAATCCTGTACCAAAACCTGCCTTGGCTTGGAACCATCCGGCGGACCCACTATTCCAGCGGCCTCCAGCTGGTCCATAATCTTGCCCGCGCGGGAGTATCCCAGACTCATCTTGCGCTGCAGGTCAGATGTGGAGCCCTTCTGGGAAAGCACCACCATACGGGCTGCCTCCTCAAAGCGCTCGTCAATGTCGTGCATATCAATCATTCCGCCTCCTTCCGCGCTTTCTGACACGTCAGGAAGGTAATACGGAACGTTGTAGGACTTCTTGTAGCCCTGCTGGTCTCCTATGAAGGTGGTTATGGATAGTATCTCCTTTCCGGACACATATCCGCACTGTACGCGCTCTATGTCCGCTCCGGAATAATACAGCATATCTCCGTTTCCTATGAGCTTCTCCGCTCCCGGGGTGTCCAGGATGGTACCGGAGTCAACCCTTGATGTAACCCTGAAGGCTATCCTGGTAGGGAAATTGGCCTTGATCACACCGGAAATGACATCAACAGAAGGACGCTGGGTGGCCAGGATTACGTGGATGCCGGCGGCGCGGCCCTTCTGGGCCAGGCGCACGATGGCGGTCTGGATGTTCCTGGCGGAATTCTTGGCCTCCTGGGAACCGCCCACGGTCATTGTGAGGTCCGCATACTCGTCAATGACAACTACTATATACGGCATATACCTGTGTCCCTTTGTGGGCAGCAGGTGGCGGTCCTTGTATTTCTCGTTATAGAGCTTGACGTTGTTTACGTACGCCTTGCTCATAAGCTCGTAACGGGCGTCCATCTCAACGCAGAGGGACTTGAGCACTTTCTCCGAATCCTTGGGGCGCTTGACAATGGCGTTGGCCTCTTCTTCCTCGTCGCTGTTGGCGGGGAGCACGGCCAGGTAATGCTTCAGCAACTGGCCGTATGCGGAGAATTCCACCATCTTGGGGTCTATGAACACGAATTTGAGCTCGGACGGATGCTTGGCGAACAGCAGGGACGCCACAATCACGTTCAAGCCCACGGATTTTCCCTGGCGTGTGGCTCCCGCAACCAGGAGGTGCGGGGCTTCCGCCAGGTCGAACACCTTCACCTTCTGGGTGATGGTGTATCCGATGGCAACCGGAAGTTCCGCCTTGGAGGTGCGGTAGGACTCATCGTTCAGGAGGGCTTTGAGGGGAACTATCTCCGCCTTGTCGTTGGCCACCTCTATTCCTACGGAATCAGAGAGGGTGGTCACGCGCACGCCCCTGGCGTTCAAGGACATAGCAATATCTTCCTGAAGGCGCTTGATCTCCGCTATGCGCACGCCCTTGGACGGGTAGACCTTATACAGGGTGACGGTGGGACCCACCTGGGCCACCACATCGTCAATGGAAATCTTGTAGTTGGAAAGGACAGCGCGAATCTTGTTGTTGTTGCGGTCCAGCTCGTCCTTGGGGATGGAGTGCTTGCCAAAGTCGTGGGTTTCAAGCATATCCAGCGACGGGAACTTGAAGTTGGGGAGTTCGTCCCTTATGTTTATGCGCTCCAGCTGCTGGGTGACCTGTGCGGTGACGGTATCGTCCGTGACCACGGTGAGGCCTGCGCCCTCGTCCTCCCCGCCTTCCTGGACGGCAGGCTGGGGCTCCGGAATGGGCGCCGGTTCCGGAACACGCGGCTTTGGAGCCGGCTCCGGTTCCACCGGGCGCTCCACCGCCGCAACGCGCACCGGCTCCGGTTCAGGAACCGGCAGGGGCTCCTCCTCAAAGGAATCGCTCTTGAAGAATTTCCTGAGGATATCGGCAAACCTGGGGCTTATGAGGAACAGCCATCCGCAAAGCAGAAGAAGCACCAGCACGGCCGTAAGCGCCTTGCCTATGAGATTGTTGGACCATCCGGTGAGGAAGGAGCCCAGCTGGCCTCCGAGGCCCGTGCCAAAGGCTCCGTCAGTGCCTATGAGGCCGGCGATGCAGGAGAATACAAGCGAACTGACGAACGCTCCGCTGAGAACCATCAGGGTGGTCTTGAGCAGGGGCTGCTCCCACTTGTGAAGCAGCAGCCTTACGGCAAGCGCGAACAGGAGGATTAGCAGCGCCAGGCTGCCAAGGCCGAAGCACTTGCCCACCAGGAAGTCCGCGAAGCGGTATCCCAGCTTGCCGGCGGCGTTGTGAACCTTAACGCCGGTACTCATCATTTCCGGGTTGGAAAGCAGGCTCATATCCGTCTTCCAGGTGAACAGGTAGGACACCGTGGAAAGCAGAGTGAACACGCCCAGGGCGGCGATAAGGATGCCCAGGATCCTTATGGCCCGGGCTTTCTGGTCTTCATCCCACTTCAGCTTCATCTGTTGTTCTTTTTGTTGTTGTTCCTGCGGGAATTCTGGCGGTTGTTCCGGTTCTTCTTCTGGACGGCCTGACCCACGTTTATACCCATTCCCGGACGGGAATAGGACATATCTGTAGCTATCTTGGAAAGGGTGAGGTCCTCAGGGATGCGGATGCGGTAGTCCGACATCCTTTCTATATCCTTGAAGATGGTCTCGTCAGCAACGCTGTCCTTGTTCCAGATAAGGTACTGCTGGCGCATATAGATTGCCAGGGAACGGATCATTGCGGTTTTCACTTCCCCGTCCTCTTCTCCGGCTATGAGGTCAATTATACTTTCTATGTTCCTGCCGTAATGCGTGGCCTTGATGGGCTTGTCCTTCAAAGGGATGGGCACCGGCTTTGCCTGAAGCACCTCAGGCTTGGGGGCGGGATACGGGGAGTCTATGTCCAGGTCAAGCCCGGCAATGAGGTACAGGTGGTCCCAGAGCTTGTGCTCGTAATCTTCCTGCTGGCGGACCTGCGGGTTGAGCATTTCCATCACTTTGATGACCGCGCGGGCCTGTTCCGTACGCTTGCCTTTATCCTCGATTTCCCTAAGCATTTCTACCATACTCAGCACGTTACGACCGTATTCCGGCATCTGCAGTT
Organism: uncultured Bacteroidia bacterium; assembly: GCA_902761655.1. Classification (GTDB taxonomy): domain Bacteria; phylum Bacteroidota; class Bacteroidia; order Bacteroidales; family UBA932; genus Cryptobacteroides. The sequence goes on from CACWLD010000005.1 coordinate 46,985, forward strand.
TCTCTCTCTCGGTATTGTAATACAGCTTCGCGGAGTTTTCTTTCCCTTCCATCTTTAAGTAATCGTTTTATTCACACAAATATAGCATTTTTCACGTATATTTGCTTTATGGAAAAATCTAAAGTTTATTTCTCGGATTTCCGCACTCCTTCAGGTGGAGACGGGCTGCCAACCAAGCTCAAGAAACTCATCAAGAAGGCCGGAATAGGCAACATTGATATGGACGGCCGCTTCGTGGCCATCAAGATGCACTTTGGAGAACTGGGCAATGTCAGTTTCCTCAGGCCCAACTTTGCAAAGGCGGTGGTTGACGTTGTAAAGGAACTTGGAGGAAAGCCTTTCCTGACAGACTGCAACACAATGTATCCCGGGTTCAGGAAAAACGCCCTGGAGCATCTGTACTGCGCCTGGGAGAACGGCTTCACTCCCCTGAGCGCCGGATGTCCCATAATCATAGCGGACGGTCTCAAAGGCACTGACGACATAGAAGTCCCCGTCAAGGGCGGCGAATATGTCAAGAACGCCAAGATAGGCCGCGCAATAATGGATGCGGACGTATTCATATCCCTGACCCACTTCAAGGGGCACGAGCTTACAGGTTTCGGTGGAGCCATAAAGAACATTGGAATGGGCTGCGGCTCCCGCGCCGGAAAGACTGAGCAGCATAGCAGCAGCAAGCCGGAGATACACGCTGACCTTTGCCGCGGTTGCCGCCGCTGCCAGAGAGAATGCGCCAACGGAGGCCTTGAGTTCGATGCCGCCGCCCGCAAGATGACCGTGAACTATGACAACTGCGTAGGTTGCGGCCGATGCCTTGGCGCCTGCAATTTCGATGCTATAGAGTTCTGCCAGGGTAACGGGCCGGAGCTCCTCAACCGCCGTATGGCGGAATACGCCAAGGCCGTCGTGGACGGAAGGCCGCAGTTCCACGTTTCACTGATTATGGACGTTTCCCCCAACTGCGACTGCCACTCTGAGAACGACGCCCCAATCCTCCCTGACGTTGGAATGTTCGCCTCCTTTGATCCGCTGGCCCTTGACCAGGCCTGCGTGGACGCCTGCCTGGCGTGCGAGCCGCTGCCCAACAGCCAGCTCTCAGACAACCTGAACTCCGCAGGGTTCACGGACCATCACGACCACTTCCGCAATTCCCGTCCGGAAACCGAGTGGAAATCCTGCCTGGAACACGCAGAAAAGATCGGCCTTGGGAGCCGATCCTACGAACTTATCAAGATTTAAGGGTATCCTACCTCCTTGATTCCTTCTCTGCTGCGAGTGCTTTGTTGAAGCAGTCGCGGCAGAGTGGTTCATAGACGTCCTTCTCGCCAAGGACCACAAGGTTCTCGTTCTTGACAAGACGGTGGGAATGGTTGGCAAGGTTGCCGCATTTCACGCAGATGGCGTGTACCTTCTGGACCTCTTCCGCAATTGCCATAATGGCGGGCATAGGGCCGAAGGGATTGCCAAGATAGTCCATATCAAGACCGGCAACTATCACGCGTACTCCCCTGTTGGCAAGGGTCTGGACCACTTTGATCAGGGTGTCGTCAAAAAACTGGGCCTCGTCAATGCCCACTACGCGGACATCGGAGTCCATCAGGAAAATATCGGTAGCGCTGTTGATTGGGATGGATGGAATTGACTTGAGGTCGTGTGAGACAATGTTGTCCTCAGAGTAACGTACATCCACCTTGGGCTTGAATATGGCAATCTTCTGTCCGGCGAACTGGGCGCGGCGCAGGCGCCTTATCAATTCCTCCGTCTTGCCGGAAAACATTGAGCCGCAAATAACTTCTACTGAACCTGATTTTTTTAAATTTTCTGAAAACATTTGTTTACTTTTGTGATAGTCTATACAAAGATAATAAATTTGACGTTATGGAAAGGACAGCGGAGATTATTTTATCTGAAATAAAGGAGTGCCTCAAGGCCGTGTCGGAAAAGCTTTCGGAACTGGAAGCCCTGCAGGCCGTCAAGGAGGAGCCAACGCCTGAACCGGAGCCCGTACAGGAGCCGGAACCGGAACCGCTTCCGGTTGAGCCCGTAGAGCCCGTGGACCTGGACATAGACCTTCCCGCTGAGTACCAGGCACCTGCCCCGAAGCCTACTCCAAAGCAGGAGGAAACCCCCGCTCCCATCCAGGAAGAGGTCACCCCTCCGGAGGAGGAGATGCCCGTCAAGGGACCTGCCGTTCTGGACGTTGTGACACGCTCGCGCGCCTGGGAAATAGATATGCCGGGATCCCCCGTGGCCAACATCCTGAGCGCAATATCCCTCAATGACCGCCTCCTTTTCATAAACACCCTGTTCAAGAAGGATCCTGCCCTTTTCCAGGATGCAGTGAAGGATTTCAACGCAATGGACAGCCTGCAGCAGGCGCTGGATTACATTGCCGCCAACTTTGCGGACTGGAATCTGGAATCCGATACCGTATACCGTTTTATGATGGCCGTAAGGCGCAAGTTGAACTAGTATGCCGGGGAAACTGTTCATAGTGCCCACACCCGTGGGAAACCTGGGCGATATGACCTTCAGGGCAGTGGAAGTGCTCAAGGGCGCTGACCTTGTCCTGGCGGAGGACACGCGCACCAGTTCTGTCCTTCTCAAGCATTATGACATCCACGTTCCCCTCCAGTCTCATCACAAGTTCAACGAGCACCAGACCGTGGACATCATCAAGGAAAAGATCCTTGCCGGAGCCAACGTTGCGCTGATCAGCGATGCCGGCACCCCGGGCATTTCCGATCCGGGATTCCTCCTTGCGCGCACCTGCGCGGCGGAGGGAATCACGGTGGAAACCCTTCCGGGTGCAACGGCCTGCATCCCCGCGCTGGTATCCTCCGGCCTTCCGTGCGACCGCTTCTGCTTCGAGGGTTTCCTCCCTCAGAAGAAAGGGCGCCGCACGCTGCTGGAACAGCTTTCGGAAGAGAGCCGCACAATGGTTTTCTACGAATCGCCGTACAGGCTGGTCAAGACCCTGGACCAGCTGGCGCAGTTCTTCGGCCCGGAAAGGGAATGTTCCGTGGCCAGGGAAATTTCAAAGGTTCACGAGGAGCACGTCAGAGGCACCCTTGAGGAGGTTTCGGCGTGGTTCCACGCACACGAGCCCAAGGGTGAGATAGTCATTGTAGTTGCAGGAAAGAGCAATAAGAAACAACGAGGCCGGGAGATTGAGGAGAGAGACAATGAACTCGACATTTAAGACCGGGGCCATCGCCCTGGCATTTCTAATCATCGGTTATCAGGTAGCGCTGTTCGTTCACAAAGCCTCGGCGGAGGCCAAGGTCCCAGCGCAGCCTCAGCAAAGGAAGGTGGAGAACTTCCCCTTCGACCCCAACACCGTCAGCCAGCAGGACCTCCAAAGGCTGGGTTTCAGCGAGAAGCAGGCGGCCAGCATAGTCAACTACCGCGCCAAGGGCGGCCGCTTCCACCGTCCTTCGGACTTTGCAAAGTCCTTTGTGGTGGCGGATTCCGTGTTCAGGCGGCTGGAGCCGTACATAAGCATCCCGCAGATTGACATAAACGCGGCGGACTCCGCCGCATTTGACAATCTGCCGGGAATTGGCCCGTACTACGCCGCCAAGATGGTGGAATACAGGGAGCATATACAGGGATACACCTATCCGGAGCAGCTGCTGGACATATGGAACTTTGGACAGGAGCGCCTGGACGGGCTTCTGGACCTTATTGTAATTGGGGAATACCTCCCGGAAGAGCACCTGGCTCCCTAGTTGAACACAGGTATCACTATTGCAAGCTTGTTGGCCTGGTTCCAGAGCCATATCTTGCCGGATTCAATCTTGGCAACCTCAAAACTGAGGTTGTTGAGTGTGCGGTTGTAGTCGTCTCCGGTCCAGGTCACTCTGCCTGTCACCTGGTCGTCCTTGCCGCCGGGAATCTTGGAAAGGGTCACTACAAAATAGTCGGACATATTGTCCGTGCTTACGCGGAACTCCCTGCGGGCGTCGTTGTAGCCCAGCTGGCAGGTCACGGGATCGTACTCGAACGCCTTTACCTTGTTTACTGTAAGGGAAATGACGTCATTGTCCGTAAAAACCTTGTCCCAGCCGTGCCTGTTGCCGCAGCCGCTCAGGAGGAGCGCCGCCGCAACGCATAGGAATATGTTCAAGGCGTGTCTCATTTGTAAGAGGTCTGTTTGGTTATGATGTCCCTGGAACCGTCCTCATAGTTCACCACGGCTTTCAGGAGGCCGCCCTTGCGCATATGGTAATATCCGTCCGGACCGCACTGGATGGGGGCGCCGTCAAGTGTCCAAATCACAGATGTGGCATTGGGCACATTGTAAACCCTGAGAGGAAGCAGGGATTCTGCGGTAAAGTAGCCTGATATAGTCCTGTACGTATCGTTCAGGTAAATGTACGGCATCCCGTTGTATGCCTTGGTGGTGAATGAAGAGGAAACTGAAGAGTCCACTTCCGCATCTACATCGTATGAAAGGGAATAGGTATACTTGGTGCGCGGGAGCAGATTCTCAAAGGTAAAGGCGTATTTTCCGCTCTCGTAAGGCTCTACGGTATATGTCAAGGAGCCCTCCGGGGTATTGAGGACAAGCTGCGCCGGAGTATCCTTGAATGCGTCCAGGTCCGTATGCCAGTTCAGGATGAAGGCGTCCTGATGCACTCCCTGGGTATCCAGCACGATAGGGCCCGCAACAGTGAACGTTACGTTATTGCCGGATTTCTTGATGTTCAGGAGTGACAGGGGTGAAGCCTGGCCGTCCCGGAACCTGAAAGGCTGGAGGGACTTGGAGGAGAACTCATCAAGGTTATAATACGGATAGAATATCTCCGTTATTGTGGTTGCAAGCGGATATGCCTCCAAAAGGTCTGCGCACTGGTATGAAGGGTTGTTGTTGACCTCATTGAATATCCAGCGCTGGGAAGCGGTAAGGTTGCGGTCCTGGATCTGGGAATAACCGGCATCGTTCTGGGAGCGGTCTACGTGATAGATAAGCAGGCCGCTGCCGGACAGGCCGTCAAGCGTGCCCATATACTGGTCCCAGCCGGTTGCGGCGCGGCATTCAAACAGGAAGTACTCCCCTGGATTGTCCGTATCCATACGCAGGAAGCGTTTCTGCTCGGAGATGGGCTGAAGCACGTAATCCCCTATCGCAAGAGTCTCCGGCTCCACTATTCCAAGCTGGTCAAGCTCTATGGCATTGAGGCAAGGCGGGGTGTTGGAATTATTGTTATAGCATCCACCGTCCATTATGGAGGTTGTATGCCACAGGCCTTCCGCGGAGCCGCCGCTTTGCTCGTAATCAGTATCGTACATATCCTTCAGGCCCAGTTCGTGCCCGAATTCGTGGCAGAACATACCTATTCCGGTAAAGATGAGCCTGCCGGTGCTGTTGCTGACCATCATCTCCGAAGAGCAGGCGTAACTGTTGAAAGTCTTTTCCTGGGTCCTGATGGACACGTCGCTCATCCTGTGGGGCCAGATATGGTCATCGTCTGCGCCGCCGTCCCCGGGGCTGCCGCCTGCGTAGAACATATACAGGAAATCGTATGAGGAAAAGTCAACGTCCGGATCAAGTTCGGCAACAGCCTCCTGGACGGCTTCAGCCGGCCTCAGGTCAAGGCCGTCGTCACCGTCCTCTCCATAATATGCATATCCCTTGGATACGGTAACTATCCCTGCAACGTCAAAAGCTATCTGGTACTTGCCTTCAAGCTGATCCTGGTAATACCCCATAGCCTTGGCCATCAGGGTCTCGAAATCCGAGCGCTGTTTTGTGAAATTGAGGTCCTGGAACTGCACGGGAAGCACCAGCACCTTCTTTATGGCGTCACCGTCGTCCTCCTGGGTGTCGCCTTTTTCCTCCTGGGCCTCTTCTTCATAGCGGAGGGCGGACTTTGCGCGCATTGCCAGGCGCTGCCTGTTCTCGCGCCCCGTCCTTGTGACAAAGCTCAGAGGCACGGCGCGGCTTTCCTGGAGGACCTGCCCGGGAACTTCCTTCCCTGCAGTATACTCCGTTGCCATCAGTTTCCCGTTTGGGCCTATCACGCCGTATTTATAGAAACCGTCGGGGCCCAGCTTGAGTGTTGCGCCGTCTTCAGTGCGTATTATGTGGGAAAATTCGTCACCTATGATCCTGACCCTGAGGACAGAGCCGTCCGGCTGGGCAAGGCGCAGGATTCCCCGCTTTGCGGGGACGGCGCTCAGTGCCGTGCATATGCACAGGAGTGCAATGGCAGTCAGGACCGGTTTAAATTTCATATTACACGTTTGTTTTGATATACGAAAATAGCAATAATCGTACAAAAAGCAAAAGGCCGGAACCATCACGGCTGCCGACCTTTAGACGTGTACTAAAACCTAAACCTACACTAATGATGCAGTCGGTTTTAGAAACGTTGCATAATTGTCTAAAAAAAATTACTTCTTAGCTTCCTCAACTGATACCTTGCGGAATTCCTTAAGGTCCTTCATGAGGGCAAGAGCAGCCTTACGGGCGCGAGCGCCAGCAGCCTTGTTTCCTTTAACTACCTGAGCCTCAGCATTTGCCTCGAAAGCTGCGATCTCTTCTTTGATTTGAGCTACAAGTTTTTTCATAAAACAAATTATTTAATGGTTTTTTGATAGTATTCTAATCCAACTTGCAATATATGAAATCGTTACAATATTTGCAACAAGATTTTGCGAAAAAACTCAAATATTTGTTTTTCCAGGCCTTATATTCAGCGTATTCATTGCAAAGTCGGCTCCCACGGTGCAATATTCCCTCACACCCTGCAGTATTTTAACCGCCAATGTAGGAATCTGCTCCAATTCCTGTTCAGACAACCTGCCCAGGACATAGTCTATTTGGCCTCCTTGTTCAAAATCCTTTCCTATGCCCAGGCGGATCCTTGCATAGTCCTTTGTCCCAAGGCAGAGTTCAATATGCTCCAGGCCGTTGTGCCCTCCAGCGCTGCCTCCCTTGCGGAGGCGTACAGTGCCAAAAGGAAGATTTATGTCATCACAGATGACGATAATGTTTGCGAGGGGTATCTTAAGCTTGCGCTGCCAGTACCTTACGGCGTTGCCGCTGAGATTCATATAGGTGGAAGGCTTGAGAAGATGGATCCTGCGCCCCTTGTACATCATTGAAGAAGTGGACCCGTACCTTCCGGGAGAAAAAACGATACCGGACTCCTGTGCCCAGGAATCCAGTATCATAAAGCCCATATTGTGCCTTGTCAATGCATACTCCGGCCCTATGTTGCCCAAACCTACAACCAGATAGTTTGCAGATTCCGCCGGGGAAGTATGCCTGCGACCGAAGAGCATAACTACTCGGCAGCCTCAGTTGCTGCTGCAGCGGCGGAGTTACGTGTGCTCTTGACCATACAAACAACGGTACCCTTGTTGGAAACAATGTTGATGCCGTCGTACTGGAGGTCAGCTGCGCGGATAGCCTTGTCAAGGCCAAGGTTGGTGATATCAACCGGAAGCTCGTCAGGAATTGCGTCCATAAGGCCGCTTACGCGAAGAGTGCGGCTCCTCTGGATGAACTTACCTCCCTGGCGTACGCCAATTGAGTGACCTGTAATGGTGATAGGAACGTCAATGGCAACCGGCTTGTCTGCTGCAACTGCCAGGAAATCTACGTGGAGGCAATTGTCTGATACCGGGTGGAACTGAAGCTCGTGAAGCACTGCCATAAAGGTCTTGCCATTGTCCAGTGCAAGGTCAACGATATAAGAAGCAGGGGTGTTTGTAAGACCCTTGAGCTCTTTTGCGTCTACTGTGAAAAGGACGTTGTCAACTCCGTTTCCGTAAAGGTTGCAAGGAACGAGTCCCTGACGGCGGAAAGCCTTGATGGCGGCTTTGTTTGAGGCCTGGCGAACCTGGCCCTTAAGTGAAAAATGCTGCATTTCAAAAAGTTTTAAAAAAGTGTTACTCATCCCCGGACGGGCCGGGGACCCATTGCACCAAAAAGCCTCGGGGCTTTTGTTAATGCGGGCGCAAATTTAGGAAAAATATTTTATTGGACAAGACCGGTGGCCTTATTCCAGGCCAAAGTCTTGTAAAATTCGTCCAGATAAGCACTTCCGTTGCACGGAAGGTACATACTGAAGCCAGAATAGATGTCTATCGTGAAGCCGTCCCAGCCACTGGGGCTGCTGGCGCTGTAAAGATAGAACGTAGGCGTTGCAGCCTTGTATAAGATGCACTCAGAAAGTGCCTGCTCCAGGTTTCTCTTTTCCGTATCCGTAATTCCTGCCTTGATAAGGATGTCCTCCAGGTCGTAGAACCAATGGCGGCCGTGTCGGAAATACTGCTGGACATCCAGGGGATAAATTTCATCTATGGCCTGACGGTATCGGGAGAAATAATCCTTGCAAAGCGAAGCAATCCTGTCAAGCTTTGAGCAGTCCACCAGCGTGATGGTTGCAGAACGCATTATGCCGGTCTCCTTGTCATATTTGTCAAAATAATCTTTGCAGGCCTTGTACAGGTCAGGCTCCCCTTCCAGCAGATGGGATGCAAGGGTCTCGTATTGGAAGCCATATTCCAGGATCTCCGCAGGGGAGAAAGCCACCTTGTCACATATTCCGCGCAGTTCATAGGCAGTTTCTATGCAACCCATAAAGCAGGCATCGAAGACCAGGTAATCAAGGTGCATCGGGATGTTGGCTGCGAAATCTGACAGCTTCATCTCGTAGGAGATTTTGGTGCTTTCGTTGAACGTGTCTTCCTGCCCTATGGACTTGGTTCGCGGGAGGCCTTCCTGCTCATATTCAGGCTCGTAATAAAGTACTGAACCCTCCGGAAGGTTGGGGGTGAAACGCGGGGCCTGCATTGTCTGGGACGATTTGCCGGAATACTGATTCTGCGGATTGTTGAAATACCCCTCAGGGAGCCAGCCGGTTGCGTGGGAGGAGAATACCATTCCGTAGTGCTCTGACTTGAATGAACCCTTCACATACTCCAAGGTCTCTCTCATTACGCTTGGCTGGGAAAGGAACTTGCCTGCCTCTAAAGTCTTGAGAGTGTCTGACACAATACCGTTCTTACCTTTATAAAGCCTTATTATATAGGAACTTGTATTGGGCCTGTAAGTATTGTAGCCAAAAGGACGGTGGCTGATCACCACAAGGGCGCGCTTGTCTTTCTTGCCAGGGATAAAACCCGTCTTAAGCTCCTGAACGTTTTTCTCAAGACTGCTGCTTAAGGAATTGCAGCCGGCGGAATAGAGGATCATAACCCTGTCAAAAGTCTTCTTCTTGTCAGGATTGAACCAGCCTTCGCAGGAGACGGCCAGCAGCGAAATGAGCAGTACAATTAAAAACCTTCCTTTCATACAAGACGCAAATATACAATTATTATACTAAATTTGCAGACCAAACACGTTTAACCCCTTTTTTGGATATGAAGAATTTTGTAGAGGAACTTAAGTGGAGAGGAATGATCCACGACATTATGCCCGGAACCGAGGAAGAACTTCTCAAAGGCCCTTCGGCCGCATACGTCGGGATTGACCCCACCGGAGATTCACTTCACATAGGACATCTTGTAAGCATTATGATACTCAAGCACTTCCAGGCTTGCGGCCATAAGCCGGTAGCCCTTGTGGGAGGTGCCACGGGAATGATCGGAGACCCTTCGATGAAGAGCCAGGAAAGGAACCTGCTTGACGAGCAGACCCTTGCCCACAATGTAGACTGCATCAAGAAGCAACTGGGCCGTTTCCTTGACTTTGAGTCCGACGCCCCCAACAAAGCCGTCCTGGTGAACAACTATGACTGGATGAAGGACTACACTTTCATCAATTTCACCCGCGACATAGGCAAGCTCATCACCGTGAACTATATGATGAGCAAGGACTCCGTAAAGAAGCGCCTGAGCCGTGATTCCTCTGAGGGAATGTCCTTCACCGAGTTCACCTACCAGCTCCTCCAGGGATACGATTTCCTGTACCTGTACCAGAATATGGGCGTCAAGCTCCAGCTTGGCGGCGCTGACCAGTGGGGCAACATCACCACCGGAACGGAACTCATCCGCCGCACCTGCGGAGGAGAGGCCTATGCGCTCACCTGCCCCCTTATCACAAAGGCTGACGGGGGCAAGTTTGGAAAGACTGAGAAGGGAAACATCTGGCTTGACGCTGACAAGACCACCCCTTACGAGTTCTATCAGTTCTGGCTGAACGTATCGGATGACGACGCCTGCAAATACATCAAGATCTTCACTATGCTGGACCGCGCCACAATCGAGGCCGCAATCGAGGAGCATCTGCAGGATCCCGGCAGGCGCAGCCTCCAGAAACTCCTGGCAAAGGAGGTTACCGTTATGGTTCACGGGCAGAAGGAGTATGACAATGCCCTTGCAGCATCGCAGATGCTGTTTGGCAATTCCACCTCCGAGGCCCTTCGCGCCCTTGACGAGAAGACCTTCCTTTCCGTTTTCGCCGGCGTTCCCACATTTGACATAGCGCGCGCTGACCTTCCGCTCCAGCTGCTTGATATGCTTGCGGTCCAGACATCCATCTTCCCTTCCAAGGGAGAGGCCCGCAAGATGGTGCAGGGCGGCGGCGTAAGCATCAACAAGGACAAGATTACTGACCTGGACCGCAAGGTGAGCGAGGATGACATCCTTGACGGCAAGTACATCCTGGTCCAGAAAGGCAAGAAGAACTATTATATCATAAACGTTAAGTAAATGGATAAAGCGCCGTCCACAAGACAGCTCAAGGTAGCCCGCGAAATCCAAAAGGATATGGCCGAGATCCTGCGCAGCAAGGGTATGGCCGCGTTCCAGGGAGCAATGGTAACCGTAAGCGAGGTACGGGTGAGCCCGGACCTGGCGGTAGCAAAGGTATACGTAAGCATATTCCCTTCCGACAAGGGAGCGGCGGTGATGGACATCCTGCAGGAAAACGTCAGGACCTACCGCGGCGAGCTTGGCCACAGGGTTGGCAGGCAGCTGAGGATTGTGCCGGAACTGGCCTTCTACCTGGACACCACCCTTGACTACGCGGAGCACATTGACCAGCTCCTAAAGATGTAATACCGTGAGGCTGACGCAGTTCATAGCACGCAGATACCTGTTCGCCAAGAAATCGCACAATGTGATAAACATAATTTCGGCGATCAGCGCCATAGGTATGGCCATTGGAACAGCGGCACTCATAATCATCCTTTCCGTTTACAACGGCTTCAACAACCTTATCACTGAGTCCCTGGATATGCAGGACCCTGACTTGCTGGTGGTTCCGGCAAGCGGCAAAGTGTTCGTGCCTTCGGCACAGGGCTTTGCCTGGATGCAGGAGAACCCCATCGTAACGGGATCCGGATGCATCCTCAAGGACAATGTCTTCCTCAGCTACGACTCCCGCCAGGGGCTGGCCGTGGCAAAGGGCGTGGAAGACGCATCGCTGTACAAGGACAGCCTGGCGGTGTGCGCCGTTGGCGCCGAACTCGCCTACAAGATGGGCATAAACGTGAACTTCCTGTCAAAGCTCCAGATTTACTATCCGGACAGGGAGCGCAACATATCAATGACAAACCCAATGGCATCGCTGCACAGCCTCAAGCTGAGCCCGGACCGCATCGTGAGCGTGAATTCCGGCGAAGCCAACAATATGGTGTTCCTCCCCCTGGAGGAGTTCCGCAGCCTGCTGGGATACAAGGACGAAGTGTCCGGCGTGGAGCTGTGGCTTGACCCTGCCGCATCCAAGGCGCAGGTCCGCAGGTTCACCAAGGAACTGGGAGAAAGGCTTGGGGAGGATTTCCTGATCCAGGACAGGTACCAGCAGAACAGCACCCTTTTCAAGATGATGCGCTACGAGAAAGCCTCCATCTTCCTGATCCTCATATTTGTAATCATAATCATCGCGTTCAACATTTTCGGCAGCCTGTCAATGCTCATAATAGAGAAGAAAGGCGACATTGGAACGCTGTACAGCCTTGGAATGCCGGAGAAGAAAATACGCCGCATCTTTATCCAGGAAGGCTGGTATATCTCCCTCCTGGGCCTGGTTGCAGGCCTTGCCGTGGGACTTCTGTTCGCTTTCCTACAGCAGCAGACCGGTATGATAAAAATGCCGGGCAACTACGTCGTGGACGCCTACCCGGTAATAATAAAAGGAAGCGATATCGCTATCACTTCCATCTGCGTAGCCGTAATTGGCTATCTCATCGCTATCCTCCCCGCCAGGACTACAGACCCGCGCTGGGAAGAGTAGGCTGACTAGTATCTGTCTTCTGAAGAAACAGTCAATTTCTTGCGGCCGTGACGACGACGTGCGGCAAGAACCCTGCGGCCGTTGGCCGTTGACATGCGCTCACGGAATCCGTGCTTGTTGATGCGCTTGCGGCGTGATGGTTGGAATGTTCTTTTCATTATATTATTTTTTTAATTATTCGGATTTGGGAGGGCAAAGGTAATTCTTTTCAATTTGAATTACAAATTTTTCCGCGAAATAATCGTCATTCAAAACCGAATCTATACGCCAGGTGCTCACCTGCCCTTTTGCAAGGCGGAATTTGCGCATAAGATCTGATATTTCCGCATTTACATCGCCGCCCTTGAGGTACAGGATGCTGCCGCTGAACTTGTCTTTAACCCAGGGATAGAAGTTCTCAAGGGTGGTCACCGCGCGGGATACCACAAAATCGAACCTGGTATCCAGGGACTCCGCCCTGGCGTTCACGCACTGGACGTTTTGCAGCCCCAGCGCCTCAGCCACGCCGGACGCCACCTTGATTTTCTTGCCGATGCTGTCGCACAGGGTGAAGCGCGCCCCGGGATACGCCACCGCAAGGGGGATTCCCGGGAAGCCGCCGCCGGTGCCAAGGTCCAGCACGGAAAAGCCGTCAAGGGTGAGGCTTTTCCGCTGCAGGTACATTGCAATGGCCAGCGAATGGAGTACGTGATGCTTGTAAAGGGAGTCTATATCCTTGCGGGAAATGACGTTTATCTTGGAATTCCAGTCTTTGTACAGTTCTTCCATCCGGCGGAACTGCTCCACCTGAACTTCCGTCAGGGTTGGGAATTCCCTGATAAGCGTCTGCCTGAACTCTTCAAATGTCATTGTTCTTCCTGTTCTTCTGCCACGCGCATATCGTGGATCAACTTGTTGGCCCTGCTGATCCTGGTCCTGACCGTGTTAAGGGGCATATCCAATTCCTGGGCTATCTCTTTATACTGCATCCCGTCCAAAAGGCGCATACGGGCAATCTCACGGTACAGTTCCGGCAGCTTGCGGACATAGCCAGCCGTCAGTTCCCCGCTCTCCACGTGAATGATGGAGTCCAGGGGTGTGTCCGTCTGGTCCGGAATGTTATCCACTATGGTTACGAAGGCGGCATCGTCATCAAGGTATATGAGGTCCTTGGGGTGCAGGCGGGTCTCCTTTTCCTGGAGGTCCAGGGCGGTGTTGCGCGCGATGACCCTGAGCCAGGTTATGAACTGGCTCTTGGAAGGGTCGTAGCTGCCTATCTGGCGGAACGCCTTCTCAAAACTGCGGGAGCAGATGTCGTCCACGTACAGGTCGTCCTGGCGGCGCATCATAGAGCGGATGTAGGTGCGCAGCTGGTCTATATAGGTGTCCCACAGAGCGGTAAACGCCGTTCCGTTGCCTTGGATTGCGGCCTTTACCAGGTCGTTAATGGGCTTCGATCCAGTTTTTTCCATAATTGCATTCAACAGTAAGGGGCACGGAAAGCTTTATCACGTTCTCCATACACCGGGTCACAAGGGACTTGAGCGCCTCAACTTCTTTTATATCGGTTTCAAACACAAGTTCATCGTGGATCTGCAACACCATACGGCTGTTCATTCCGGATTCCCGGAGTTCCTTGTCCACGGCTATCATTGCCAGTTTGATTATGTCTGCGGCGGTGCCCTGGATTGGAGCGTTCACGGCATTGCGCTCTGCAAGGGCGCGGAGCGTGGCATTCTGGATATTTATATCCTGAATGTAACGCCTGCGGCCGAAGAGCGTCTGCACATAGCCGTCAGTGCGCGCCTGCGCAATGGTGTTGTCAATGAAGGCGCGGATGGAAGGGAACGACTCAAAGTAGCCGTCTATGAGCCTCTTGGCCTCGCTGCGGGGCACTCTGAGGCGCTGCGCAAGGCCAAATGCGGAAATGCCGTACATAATGCCAAAGTTTGCCGTCTTGGCCTTGCGGCGCTGGTCCGCCGTGACCTCCGCCACCGGAACACCGAATATCTTTGCAGCGGTGGCGGCGTGCACGTCCTCCCCTTCCTGGAAAGCCTTGAGCATATGCCCGTCGCCGCACATATGCGCCATCACGCGCAGTTCTATCTGGGAGTAATCGGCCGATAGGATGAGCCCGTCAGGACCCTCAGGGACAAAGGCCTTGCGTATCTCGCGGCCGCGCTCGGTGCGGATTGGAATGTTCTGGAGATTGGGGTTGGAGGACGACAGCCTTCCCGTGGAGGTGAGTGCCTGGTTGAAGGTTGTGTGCACGCGGCCGTCTTGCTCGGAAATGTAGTCCGGGAACGGCTCTATGTAAGTGGAAAGCAGCTTCTTGGCTGCCCTGTAATCCAGTATGGCCTCTATGATTGGGTTCTTGTCCGCGTATTCAAGGAGAGTCTCCTCGTCAGTGCTCCAGCTTCCGCGTGCGCTCTTGCGCGCCTTGGGGTCTATCTTCATCTTCTCAAAGAGAACTTCCCCTATCTGCTTTGGCGATCCCACGTTAAGCGACGGCTCGCCAGAGAGCTTGCGCACAAGCGCTTCCTTCTCCGCGATTTCTGCGCGCAGGGAGTCCGCGAAGTCCTTGAGGGACTCCAGGTCAATCTTGACTCCAACGCGTTCCATTGAGGAAAGCACCCTGATCAGGGGCTCTTCCATTTTCTCATAAAGGCGAACTACACCGGCCTCTTTCATCTCATTCCAGATGCGGGCGCTGATCTGCATTATGGCGGCCGCCTCCTTTATCTTGCTGGATGGCTGGGGAGCGGAGTCTTCGTCAGAGAAGAGAGTTCCGGTGAAGTCCCCTTTGGCTCCGTCATCCAGGCTTGTGCCAAGGTAGGACTTGGCAAGGATGTCCAGTTTATGGGTCTTCTCCGGATTGAGAAGGTAATGCATCAGTTCCACGTCCAGGATGCGGCCGTTGAGCTTTACGCCGGCAGCGGCCAGCAGGTTCAGCTGGTACTTGACTTCATAGCCTGTCTTGAGGACCGAAGGGTCCTCCAGCAGGCGTTTGAAGTCAGCCGCGGAGCCCTCGCTGGCAAAGCACTGATCTTTGTACAGCGTTGCCACGGTCACACGCCTGATGCCCGCAAAAATGCCCCTTCCGGAGCCTGGTTCCACAACAATGGCGCAGCGTCCTGCAGCGCAGGTGTTCAGTATCATCTGCGAAGGAGAGACCTTCTTGATGTCCAGTTCGGCAGAATAGGCGGCCGGCGCATCGGCAGGCTTTGACGCTGAAATATGTGATATATGCCGGGTCAGCGAGGCGAACTCGTATTTTGCAAAAAGGTCCGCAATCTCAGGACTGAAGTCCATATTGACTGCCATTTCCTCCGTCTCCGGCTTTATCTCTATGTCTGTCTTGATGGTGACAAGTTCCTTGCTCAGGTATATGTGGTCAAGGGCGGCGTTGAACATCTGCTGCTGCTTTGGGGTCAGTTCCTCCAAATGGGCGTAGATATTCTCCAGGGAGCCGTATTTGCTTATCAGCTTGCCGGCACCCACCTCACCTATGCCGGTGACGCCTGGCACATTGTCAGAAGCATCGCCGCAGATTGCCAGCATATCTATCACCTGTACAGGGTCCAGGATGGAGTATTTGGCGCATATTTCGCTTATGCCCACCACCTCAGCATCTCCTCCGGCCTTGCCGGGCTTGTACTGCCAGATGTTCCTTTGTATGAGCTGGCCGTAATCCTTGTCAGGGGTTACCATATACACGTCGTAGCCTTCCCTGGCGGCCTTTTTTGCGGCAGAGCCAAGGACGTCGTCGGCCTCGAAGCCGGGAATCATCAGCACAGGCACGTTCAGCGCCTTGCATATCTGGATCAAGGGGTCAAGGGCGTCTATGACCAGCTGCGGGGTCTCCGCCCTGTTGGCCTTGTATGGCGGATACATCTGGTTTCGGAAGCTTCCCCCCGGAGGGTCGAAGCCAATTGCCAGATGGGTGGGCTTCTCCTTCTCTATGAGTTCCAGGACATATTTGGTGAATCCGTACAGAATGGAGACATCCGCACCCTTTGAGTTTACCATAGGGCGCCTCAGAAAGGCGTAATACATCTTGAAGATGAGGGCGTGGCCGTCAATCAGAAACAATCTTCCCTGCATAACTTTCAAAGTTAATCAAAAAACTTATATTTGTGCCGATGGAAAAAAATGGAAAAAATACAAGAAGATATCAATTTTATGAAGCAGGCGCTGACCGAGGCAAAGGCAGCCGGTGCCGAAGGCGAAGTGCCCATAGGCGCCGTCATCACCTGCAACGGACGCATCATTTCCCGAGGCCACAATATGACGGAACGCCTTAACGATTCCACGGCCCACGCAGAGATGATTGCCATTACCGCGGCCACTGAAGCCCTTGGAGGCAAATACCTGCAGGACTGCACTTTATACGTTACGGTGGAGCCTTGCCCTATGTGCGCCGCCGCAACCGCCTGGGCCCAGTTGGGCCGGCTGGTTTACGGCGCGCCCGACCCCCGGCGCGGCTACTCCCTATTCTCCCCTTCCCTGCTTCACCCCAAGACTCAGGTAAGCTCCAAGATCCTGGAAGATGAATGCAGCGCCCTTGTAACTGATTTTTTCAAGAATAAGAGATAATTTACTATCTTTGCGGCCTGGGACTGAGGTATGGTGTAATGGTAGCACTACAGATTTTGGTTCTGTCTGCCCAGGTTCGAATCCTGGTACCTCAACCATCAAAAAGGGCGACCCTTGAGGGCCGCCCTTATTCGTTTAGAAAATCAGTTGGGCGAAATTGTATAGGCCGTATTTCCATACGACAAAGTTATGTCCTTCACCTGGATAGTTGATCAGGGTGCAGGGAACACCGTGCTCATCGCAGAAGGCTTTGAGCCTGGAACTGTTGTACATAAGGTTGTCCTCTCCGCCGCAAACCATCCAAAGGAGGGAGTTCTCCGCCTTTGTCTTTTCAACGTCCGGAATAAGGGCCTCGGGCATATTGGTGTTTGGTGCGGAAGAGAAACCTCCTACAAACGCGAAAACATCCATATTGGCAAGTCCGAAATTGAGGGACTGGCCACCGCCCATTGAAAGGCCGGCTATTGCGCGGTGCATCTTATCTGTGTACACGCTATACTTACCCTCTATAAACGGGATGAGGCTTCCAATAAGGTCCTTGTCAAACTGTGCGAAAGCAGGGAAAGAAGCCATAACGTTGCCTTCCTTGCTGTCATTTGCCTGCGCGCGGCCGTTAGGCATCACTATGATCATATCTTTTGCCTTGCCGTCGGCGATAAGGTTGTCAAGGATGATGTTGGGAACGCCGTCCAGCCATTCACGCTCGTCACCACCAATTCCGTGAAGGAGATAGAGAACAGGATACTTCTTGGAAGCATCATACTTGGGAGGAAGGTAAACTGTCGCCTTGCGTATGGTCCCTATGGACTCGGACTTGTACTCTACGGTCTCAAGCGTGCCGTGAGCAATGCCGGGACGCTCTACGTCAAAGCCGGCGGGAGCCTCCACATAAGGATCGAAAGTCACTTTAATCTCAGGCATCTGGCCGAAGCCCATACCCATTCCAGGCTGCGCCTGCGCAATGAAAAGTCCGCAGGTAAGCGCAAAGATTGTCAAAAAGATCTTTTTCATATCTACAGTTTCTGCTTGATTTCAACGATGTGGAAGGCCTCTATGATATCTCCTTCCTTGATGTCATTGAAGTTCTCGATTCCCATACCGCATTCCATTCCGGCCATAACCTCCTTCACTGAATCCTTGCCCCTCTGCAGGGATGAAAGGACTCCGGTGTATACCACGATGCCGTCCCTGATAAGGCGCACCTGTGATTTCTGGAGCATCTTGCCTTCACGGATGATACATCCGGCAATGGTTCCAACCTTGCTGATCTTGAAGGTCTGCTTGACCTCAGCGGTAGCGATGACTTCCTCTTTCTTCTCAGGCTCAAGCATACCCTCGATACCGTCCTTGACTTCGTTGATACAGTCGTAAATCACGGAGTAGAGACGGATTTCGATGCCTTCCTTCTCGGCAGCCTTGCGCGCCTCCACGGTAGGACGTACCTGGAAGCCTACGATTACGGCGTCAGAGGCTTCTGCAAGCAGGATATCGGACTCGGAAATCGCACCCACGGCCTTGTGGATCACATTCACGCGCACCTGCTCCGTGGAGAGCTTGATAAGGGAATCTGAGAGGGCCTCCACTGAGCCATCCACATCTCCCTTTACAATGATATTGAGCTCCTTGAAGTTGCCAATGGCAATGCGGCGGCCAATCTCTTCCAGGGTCATATGCTTCTGGGTCTTGATTCCCTGGATACGGATGAGCTGCTCGCGCTTGTTGGCGATGGACTTGGCCTCGCGCTCGTCCTGGAGGACGTTGAGTTTCTCACCGGCTGCAGGGGCTCCGTTGAGTCCGAGTACCGATACAGGGGTAGAAGGACCGGCTTCGGTAACCTTCTGTCCGCGCTCGTTGAACATAGCGCGCACCCTTCCGTAGTAGCATCCGCTGAGCATCACATCGCCCACCCTGAGGGTTCCTTCCTGAACCAGCACGGTGGCAAGGAAGCCACGGCCCTTGTCCAGCGAGGACTCTATGACGGCACCGCTTGCGGGCTTGTTGGGGTTGGCCTTGAGCTCAAGGAGGTCGGTTTCAAGAAGCACCTTCTCAAGGAGCTTGTCTACGTTGATTCCCTTCTTGGCGGATATCTCCTGGCACTGGTATTTTCCTCCCCAGTCCTCTACAAGGATATTCATCTCTGAGAGCTGGCGGCGGATGGTGTCAGGGAATGCTCCCGGTTTGTCTATCTTGTTGATGGCGAACACCATAGGAACGCCTGCGGCCTGGGCGTGGTTGATGGCCTCAACTGTCTGGGGCATCACTGCGTCGTCGGCGGCCACGATGATGATTGCAAGGTCAGTGAGCTGGGCACCGCGGGCACGCATAGCGGTGAAGGCCTCGTGTCCAGGGGTGTCAAGGAAGGTGATGCGGCGGCCATCCTCCAGCTTGACGCTGTAAGCGCCAATATGCTGGGTGATGCCTCCCGCCTCACCGGCAATGACGTTGGATTTACGGATATAGTCCAGCAGGGATGTCTTACCGTGGTCTACGTGACCCATTACGGTAATGATAGGCGGCCTTTCAACCAGGTCTTCCTCACGGTCCTCAACCGCATCCTGCTTAATAACCTCAGAGATCTCTGCTGTTACGAACTCTACCTTATATCCGAACTCCTCCGCCACAAGGACAAGGGCTTCCGCATCAAGCCTCTGGTTGATGGAAACCATCAGTCCAAGGCTCATACAGGCGCCGATAACCTTGTTCACGGGAGTATTGTTCATAAGGGTGGCCAGGTCGTTCACGGTAACGAATTCCGTAACCTTGAGCACACTCCTCTGGGCGGCCTCCTGCTCCATCTCTTCCTGCGCCCTCTGTGAAGCAAGCTCGCGTTTCTCGCGGCGATACTTGGAGCCAAAGTTGTTCTTCTTGCCCTCGTTCATACGGGCGTATGTCTCCTTTACCTGCTTCTGGATCTCTTTCTGCATCTCTTCCTGCTCGGCCTCGGTAAGGGCGGGCTTGAAGCGCTCGTTTCCGCGCTTGCGGCCCTTGCCCTGGGCCTGCAGGTTGTCCTTGCGCTGCTGGGCATCGGCTTTCTTGCCGTTCTTCTGGTCCTTGCGAGGGTTGTTATCCGCGGCAACCTTGTTCACGTCCACCTTCTGGGTGCCGTGAGCTATTCTCTCGCGCTTCTTGGGCTTCTTCTCGAACTGGGTGACGTCAATCTTTCCCAGTACCTTGAAACCTCCGTCTTCACGGGCCGGAGCCGCCGGGGTTGGAGCTGGCTCGGATACAGGCTCCTGTGAAGGGGTCTCAGGGACTTCTGGCTGCGGTGCAGGTTCAGGCTGCGGCTCCGGCTCCGGTACTGGAGCGGGAGCGGGTTCCGGTTCGGGCACGGGGGCCGGCTCCGGTTCCGGTTCAGGAACTGGTTCCGGTTCGGGCTCCGGTGCGGGGGCCGGCTCCGGTTTGGGGGCCGGTGCAGGCGCAGGTGCCGGCTTGGGAGCGGGCTTGGGGGCCGGGGTCTCCTTCTGGAGTATGGAGCTCTTTATGATTGTCTCCCTTACCGGCTCGTATTCCTCTTCTTCCTGGGCGTCCTTGCGGCTGGATTTCTCAAGGATCTCCGTGAGCTTGATGTCAACCCTCTCGGAAGCCTCCTTCATTTCCAGGTCCTTGCCGAACTGTTTTGCGATGGCGGGGAGGAAATCCTCCGACACCTTCGCATTGGGATCTGCATCCACGCCGGCTCCCTGCTTGTTCAGGAAGTCGACCAGGTCCTGCAGACCAATGTTGTATTTGCGGATTATTTTGTTTAGTCTGATATCTGCCATATAAACCCCTTTATGTTTTTAGTCCTCGAATTCCTCGCGGAGTATTTTCATTACTTCTTCTACAGTCTCATCCTCAAGGTCAGCCCTCTTGGCAATGTCCTCAGGAGAGAGAGCCAGTACGCTCTTGGCGGTGTCGCATCCGATGCTTTCAAGCCTCTCGATGATCCACTCGTCAATCTCGTTGGCGAATTCGCTCAGCAGAACGTCCTCTTCCTCTGCGGAAGCATCCTTTGGAAGCTCCCTCCAAACCTCGATCTCCCTGTCAACCAGCATACCTGCAAGGCGGATGTTGACGCCTCCGCGGCCAATACCCTTCTTGACCTCCTCCGGCTGCATAAACACCTTGACCTTCTCTTCAGGAGAAGATCCCATATCTATCGAGGAGATATGTGCCGGGCTGAGGGCCCTCTGGATGAGGAGCTGCGGATTTGCAGTCCACTGAAGCACGTCTATGTTCTCGTTGCGAAGCTCACGCACTATTCCAAGGATCCTGCTTCCCTTTACGCCGATGCAGGCTCCAATAGGGTCGATCCTCTCGTCATAGGACTCTACCGCCACCTTTGCCCTGTCGCCGGGAACGCGGACAACCTTCTTGACAGTGATGAGGCCGTCGCCAATCTCCGGAACCTCCTGCTCGAAGAGTCTCTCCAGGAATTCCGGAGTAACCCTTGAAAGGACAATGTACGGAGTGGTGTTGTTCTTCATCTCAACGCTCTTGATGATTGCGCGCACCTCGTCGGCTTTCTTGAAATGTTCGCCGGGAATCTGCTCGGACTTGGGGATGCGAAGCTCGTTGCCGTCCTCGTCAAGGATGAGGACTTCCTTAGACCAGGTCTGGTAAACCTCGCCGGTGAAGATCTCTCCCACCTTCTCGGAGTACTTCTTGAAAACGTTGGCCTTTTCAATGTCCATAATGCGTCCCTGCAGGTTCTGCCTGATGTTCAGGATGCCGCGGCGGCCGAAGGAAGAGAGGGGGAACTTCTTGGAGTAGGAGTCTCCAATCTCGTAGTCGTCGTCTCCGCTGTCTTCGATCACCTGCTCCAGGGTCATCTGGGCGTTGGGGTTCTCCACGGTCTCTACAATCTCAAAGTTCTGGTAGATCTCGCAGGTTCCCTTGTCTACGTTGACAATGACGTCAAAGTTGTCTGACGATCCGTAAGTCTTGGCAATCTGGGTAAGGAATACGTCCTTGAGTACTCCCATCATCACAGGTCTGTCAATATTCTTCTCATCCTTGAAATCCTTGAAGGCGTCGATGAGAGTGATTATCTGTTCTTTTTCCATTTATAGTATTATTAATATTTATTCATCCTGGGTACGAAGCAGTTCGTCAGCCTCCTCGGCGCTGATTCCAACGGAACTGACAGTCAGGGAGTAATCCTCTATGTTACGGTCGAAGGCGGCAAGGACCGCCCTGTGTACGTACTCGCAATCTGCAATGTCAACATCGGCCGAAGGCTTGTCAATGGCCACGAAGAATACGTTGTCGTCGTCGTTGAAGTCAAGTTCCGCGACGGTGCATCCGCGCTCTGCCGCGGCCTGCTCCAATACTTTTACTAACTCTGATTTTTCCATAATGCTCATTAAAAAATAGGAACCTTGCGGCCCCTATCTCTTTCACTGGATGCAAAAATACTTATTATTTGCTAAATTTGCAAATAAAGCGCACATACTATGGAATTTACAGCCAAAGAACTAGCCCGTATCCTTAACGGAACAGTGGACGGAGACGAGAACGCAAAAGCCAAAAGCTTTGCCAAGATAGAACACGGAAAAAACGGCAGCCTGTGTTTCTTTGCCAACCCCAAATACGAGCAGTACGTATATACGAGCAAGGCCAGCATCCTGCTGGTCAACAAGGACTTCCAGCCAACGGCAAAGGTAGGGCCCACAATGGTCCGTGTAGAAAACGCATACACCGCACTGGCAGACCTCCTCAAGTATGTGGCTGACAGCAAAAAGACCAACAAGAGGCACCGCAGCCTCTCCTCCCCCGTTCCACTCAGCGCTTCAATTGGCAAGAAGGTTTTCATAGGCCCTCACTGCAGCATCGGCCGCAACGTGAAGGTTGGAGACCGCAGCCGCATAATGGGCAACGTATTCATTGGCGCTGGCACCACCATAGGGGAAGACTGCATAATCTATCCAGGCGTAAGCATCTATCCGGGAATGAAGATAGGAGACAGGGTGATCCTGCATTCCAACTGCGTGATAGGATCGGACGGATTTGGCAACGCACAGCAGCCTGACGGCTCCTGGGAGAAGATAGAGCACCTGGGTAACGTAATAGTAGGCAATGACGTGGAGATTGGCGCCTGCACCACGGTTGACCGCGCTCCAATGGAATCCACCATCATAGGCAACGGTGTAAAGATTGACAACCTGTGCCAGATTGCACATAATGTCCAGATTGGGGACCATACCGTAATGGCGGCGCAATGCGGAATAGCCGGATCCACAAAAATTGGCAAATACTGTATGCTGGCGGGCCAGGTTGGCATAGTGGGACACCTTACCATTGCAGATCACACCACCTTCTGCGCCCAGGCCGGCGTGATTGGAAACGTGCGCAAGGAAGGAGAGGTCCTTTTTGGAACTCCGGCAATCGACCGTCTCACTTATCTCAAGAGCTACGCAGTATTCAAGAGCAACGGTAAACAATAATTATTGAATTGTCGCATAATTATTGTATCTTTGCTTGATTTATGAAGCAAAGAACACTCAAGAAGAGTTATTCCTTCTCCGGAAAAGGCCTTCATACCGGTAAACCGGTAACGATGACTGTCAAGCCAGCCCCTGAGAACACTGGAATAATCTTCATCCGCACGGATATTGACCAGCGCCCTGTGATAGAGGCCCGGGCCAGCAATGTTTCCAAGACAGACCGCAGCACTACCCTCTGTCAGGATGGTTTTGCCGTATACACGGTGGAGCATATTCTCTCCGCCCTCACCGGTCTTGGTGTAGACAACGCAATAATTGAACTGGATAACATAGAAGTGCCAATTATGGACGGCAGCGCCCGCAAGTACGCCATTCTTATGGGAAAGGACGGTACCGTGGAGCAGAATGCTGAAAGGCGCTATATAAACATAGACAGCCCCATAGAGGTCAAGGACCCTAACGGCTCCTACGTAAGGATAGAGCCGGCACCCAGGGCGGACTATGACGTTACCATAGACTTCGGGTCAGAGGTCATAGGCATCCAGAGTGCCCACTGGGATCCTGATGTAGACTATATTTCCCAGATAGCCCCCTGCCGCACATTCTGCTTCTTCCACGAGGTGGAATTCCTGCTGGCCAACAACCTCATCAAGGGAGGAGACATCCACAATGCCATTGTGATTGTAGAGCATCCTATCTCCGAAGGGCAGATGGGCCTGGCTCGTGAGAAATTTGAGATGCCTATGCTCTCAGTGACCCCCCAGGGTTACCTCAACAACATCAAGCTGCATTTCCCCAACGAATGCGGAAGGCACAAGATGCTGGACCTGATTGGCGACCTGCGCCTGTGCGGAGGTTTCCTCAACCTGTGCGGAGGTTTCCTCAACGCAAAGGTAACCGCCTATAAATCAGGACATACCATTAACACGGCCGCGGCCAAGGCCATAGAGAAGGCCATAGGTTTAAAATAATAGAAGTATGACCAAGATACATCCCCTTGCTACAGTCAGTCCCAACGCAATCCTGGGCGACAACGTAGAAATAGGTCCATATGCTTTCATTGACGACAACGTCAAGATAGGAAACAACTGCAAGATCCATCCACACGCCGTGGTATTCTCCTACGTGACAATGGGTGATAACTGCGAGGTGTTCCCCGGAGCCGTTGTGGGAGCCATTCCACAGGACCTGAAATTTGACGGAGAGATCACATACGTGGAGATCGGCAACCGCGTCACCATCCGCGAATGCGCAACCATCAACCGCGGCACCAAGGCCAGCGGCAAGGGCATCACCAAGATTGGGGACGACGTCCTCATAATGTCCTACGTACACGTAGCGCACGACTGCCGCGTAGGCAACCATTGCATCCTTGTAAGTTACGTAGGAATAGCCGGAGAGACTGACGTTGACGACTGGGCAATCCTTGGCGGAAGCACCGTGGTTCACCAGTTCAGCCACATTGGCGCTCACTCAATGGTGGGCGGCGGATCCAAGGTCAACAAGGACATCCCTCCCTACTCCCTTTGCGGACGCGATCCTATCTGCTACGCCGGAATCAACATTGTAGGCCTTCGCAGAAGGGGCTTCCAGCCCGATGTCATCCGCAACATAAAGGACATCTACGATACCATCTACTATCACGGATACAACATCTCCGACGGATGCTCCAGGGTAGAGAACGGATTCCCCCCTTCAGAGGAAAGGGACGTCATCCTGAACTTCATCCGCAATTCCAAGCGTGGAATAGTAAGGGCTAACGACCTTAACGAAAAAGGAACAATAGACTAGTGGCGCTTTTAAGCATAGCATACTTCCCCCCTGTAGAATACTTCGTCTTGCTGGCGAAGTATTCTGTTATAGAGCTGGAAGCGTGCGAGAACTACCAGAAGCAGTCCTACCGCAACCGATGCAAGATATACGCCGCTGACGGGCCACAGGCCCTGAATGTACCCATAGTGCACGAAAACGGCACCTTCAAGCTTCCCATAACCAAGATAAAGGTAGACTACTCCACTCCGTGGGTGACACGCACAAAAAGGGCCATTGACGCCGCCTACTACAGCTCCGCATATTTCGAATACTACAGGGACCAGCTGTATTCCATCCTGGATTCCAAGCCCGAGACACTGTTCAGCCTGGACCTTGAACTCATACGTTTCCTTGCCCTTAAATGCGGCATAAAGACCGATATCCGTTTCACTGAGGATTACCTGCCCGGGACCCCTGGCGAGGACTTCAGGGAAATCATACATCCCAAAAGGGCTAACACCATCCTGGAAGACAACAATCTGAAGAAGCCGTACTTCCAGGTCTTCTCCGGGAAGTACGGCTTCTTGCCGAATTTGTCGGTAATCGACCTTCTGTTCAACGAAGGCCCCGACTCAATATCCTACCTAAAACCTCAGGCCGACAGTAACAACGGCATCTAGACTCCGCCTATTGGCAATAATTTCAGGAGATTCATATACGAGCTGGGTATAGTTGTCGTTGTA
This sequence comes from uncultured Bacteroidia bacterium, assembly GCA_902761655.1. Classification (GTDB taxonomy): domain Bacteria; phylum Bacteroidota; class Bacteroidia; order Bacteroidales; family UBA932; genus Cryptobacteroides. The sequence continues at coordinate 72,673 of CACWLD010000005.1, forward strand.
CAGGTCGTACGGATAATTGTAATAGTCAGGAAGGACGTTCCAGCGCAGGGCCAGGTCAATGAAGAATGATCCGTCTGAAGCATATCCCAGACCTCCTGAATAGGAGCGGCGGGTAGAATAGCTGCCGTCTGACAACTTGCGGTCATTCTCAGTGAATCCGGCGCGAAGGGCCACATTAGGTGTGAGCATAAGCTCTGCACCAATGCGGTACTGGTTTGCGGATCCTCCATTGTTAAGGATGTCTGCATTGACATCAGAAACTATGGAAGAATACTCTGAAGAGTTCCTGCGATCAAGGGTGTAGTACATCTTGCTGTAGTTTGTGCGCTCCCAGTCAAAGCTGAGGAGTCCCAGTCCTGCAAGGGTGTAGGCTACGCCAAGGCCGGTGATGGAAGGAGTCCTGAGGGTGTAGGCGAAGTTGCCGTCTGCCGCCTTGGTCTCGTTTCCGGTAATCTCGGAAGCGTCAAGATAGGAGCTCCAGCCGTACCTCTCCTCAATTGAGAAGACTGTAGGGGTCTGGTATGTGGCAGCTACGCGCAGTCCACCGATGGGACGCCAGATAACTCCAAACTTAGCGTATGCACCGCCTCCTACGTACTCAGTGTACTCGTACTCCTCTGAACGGCGGAAGCCGGTCTGGAAGTAACCGTCGCGAAGCGATGTCTCGGTAAAGGTGAAGTCATCCCTATAGTCAAGCACCGGAAGTCCCAGGTTGACTCCAAGATAGAGCTGGTCAAGATAATTGTATCCGAAATTGAACAGCAGGTCAGTCTTGGCGCCTGAACGCCTGCGGTAGTAGTCCTGGCCTATCTGGTCTCCCAGTTCCACGAAGATTTCTCCGGTGTGCTCATCGATATACTTGTTCTCAGTAGCGCCTATGTACTGGTCCGTGGTTCCGGTGATTTCGTCAATGAGATATGCGTCAAAGGCAGTCTGGAGGTCATAGTAACCTGAGGTGCCGTCCTCGAAATAGCTGTGGTCTATTCCGTTGGCCAGCTGCGCGAGGGCTGAAAGCTGCGAAGTGCTGGCGTTCTTTCCGTATACGGAGAAGGTCTCGGAATAAACATTGGTGGTATTGGCTACGAAGCCGAACGTGAAGCTGCTTCCGGATCCCTTTCCTCCTACGGGGAATACCATTGTAGTACCTACGTTGGGCAACTTGCCGCTTGTCCTGTTAAGCTGGTTGAAGTATTTGTCACCTTCCGGTGAAGTGAAAGATGTACCTATCCTGGAATTGGTGAATCCCGGGGAGAAAGTAACCTGAGAGTAGTTGGCGACAGCCGAGCCGGCCGGGTTGATCCCAATCGAGCCCAAATCTCCGCCCAATGCTGAAACCGCATTTCCAAGAGCCATAGTGCGCGCGGTACCGTAATAGTTGTTTTCCGCCGCAAGGATTGCTCCGTCCAAGGTCTGCGCCTGGAGGGAAACTGCCGCAAAGAGCAACAGTCCCGCAAAATATAATCTTCTCATAATTGCTGTCGAGGTTTTAAAATTAAACATTCTGGTTACCGGAGGGCCGGAGCGCGGCTACCTGCCGCGTCCTCCGCCACCGCCGCTGCTGGATCCACCGCCGGATGAACCGCCGCCGCTATAGCCGCCGCCACCGCCGCCACTGTATCCGCCACCGCTGTAGCCACCGGATGAACCGCTGGAGCGGCTTACGGAACCGGATGACCTGCTGACTGAGCCGGATGACCTGCTGACGCTTCCTGAGGACCTGTTCACGGTTGAGCCTGAGGACCTGTTCACGGTAGAACTGCCGGAATTGTAGGATCCTGAGGACCTGTCGCTGGACATAGAGCTGGAAGGAACCGCCCTGCGGTAAGTGGTGTTGGCTGCGGAACCGTTGGTTGCGCGGGTGCTAGTAGAAGAACTTACAGCCGAATTGGACCGGGTCTGAACATTTGCAGAGGTTGTTCCGGCGGGCCTGCTGCTGGTTCCGGCCACCCTTCTGGTGGCGGAAGATCCTGCAGGCAGACGGCGTACCGTAGAAGAACCTGTGCTGGTGCTGGCCGTAGCCTTAGTTCCGGCTGCTGAAGAGCCTGCGGTCCTTGTCACGCCGCCGGAGGTGCTCACGGCTGCGCGTGGTGCGAATCCAATGTTGGTCCTATTGGGATTGCTTACGTGGATTCCAGGGCCCGCATAGTGTCCGCCGTGGTAATGTCCGCCGCCATAATAGTAGTACGGATAGTATGCGCTATAGTAGCCGTAGTAGCCGCCATAATAGCCGTGGTAGCCGTAGTACCAGGGGTCGTAATACCAAGGGGAATAATACCAGGATGAGTAATATGGACGATAGTAGAAAGGATCGTACCATCCGCCGTAGTACCAGGGGTCATACCAGAACGGGTCGTACCAGAAGGGGTCGTACCACCTGTAATGCCAGCTTGCGTATACGGAGTATGGATGATACCAGCTCCTGTAGAAGGGACTGTCCCAATAGCTGTATCCCCAGTAGAGATTCCAGGAAGAATGCTCGTTGAGGGTTATGGATGACAGTCTGTTGTTATCGTTGAACTTAAGGGTCGCAGACATATTCTGGGGAATGAAGAGGGTGTCAACCTTCTCTTCGTTCTTGAGGAAGATCTGAGATCCGCGGGTTCTGTTAATAAGGTCTTGGGTTTCAGTATCGGTTACCTGAGATATAGGACGGGAAGTACTAACAGCATAGTAAATTCCATCCTGATACCTCTGGGAAGAAGTATCCTGAGCGACCTGGGTCATTGAGACGCAGGAAGTCAGTGCGGCGAGAGCCGCCAAGGTGATAATAATGTGCCTTTTCATAATAGAACCTCCTATAATATCAATCAAATAAATTGTATCTTTGCAACAGGTATTTGCAAGAACTATGCAAGTTTACAAAAAAAGTAAGTAATAAACAATAAAATAAAAAAATGGCTAAAGAAGTAACAGCCCGTTCAGAGAATTACTCTCAGTGGTACAATGACTTAGTGGTGAAGGCAGACCTTGCGGAACAATCCGCGGTCAGAGGATGTATGGTCATAAAACCATACGGATATGCCATCTGGGAAAAGATGCAGTCCGTTCTGGACGGCATGTTCAAGAAGACCGGCGTCCAGAACGCTTATTTCCCGTTGTTCATCCCCAAATCTTTCTTCAGCAAGGAAGCCGAGCACGTGGCAGGCTTCGCAAAGGAGTGCGCGGTGGTTACCCATCACCGCCTGATGAACGACCCTGACGGAAAGGGCGTGGTAGTGGACCCTGAGGCAAAACTGGAAGAAGAGCTCATCGTGAGGCCAACCTCCGAGACCATCATATGGAGCGTTTACAAGAACTGGATCACATCCTGGAGGGATCTCCCCATCCTGTGCAACCAGTGGTGCAACGTAGTGCGCTGGGAGATGCGTACGCGTCCTTTCCTGCGCACGGCTGAGTTCCTGTGGCAGGAGGGGCATACCGCCCACTCATCGGCAGAAGAGGCTGAGGCCAAGGCTAATGAGATGGTGCAGGTGTACGCCAATTTCGCGCGCAATACGCTGGCGCTGCCTGTTATCGTAGGACACAAGAGCCCCAACGAGAGGTTCGCGGGAGCGCTGGACACCCTTACCATTGAGGCTATGATGCAGGACGGAAAGGCCCTGCAGGCAGGCACATCGCACTTCCTGGGCCAGAACTTTGCAAAGTCTTTCGACGTGCAGTACACTGACAAGGAAGGGAAGCTGCAGTACGTGTGGGCTACGTCGTGGGGCGTGAGCACGCGACTTATGGGAGCGCTCATAATGGCCCACGGCGATGACAACGGCCTTGTGCTTCCTCCGGCGCTGGCACCCATCCAGGTGGTGATGGTTCCCATCTACCGTACGGACGAAGAGCGCGCCGCGGTATTGGAGAAGATGGCTGCCATAAAGGCAGAACTTGAGGTTAAGGGCCATTCAGTGAAGGTTGACGAGAGGGATACCATACGCCCGGGATTCAAGTTTGCGGAGTGGGAGCTCAAGGGAGTTCCGGTGCGCCTGGCAATGGGAGCTCGCGACCTTGCCGCCGGCACCGTGGAAGTGGCCCGCAGGGACACCCTCACCAAGGAGACAATGGCCTTGGAAGGCATCGCAGACCATATCCACGGCCTTCTGGACGACATCCAGGCCAATATATACAACAAGGCAATGGCGTTCCGTGACAGCCGCGTGCAGAAGTGCGACAGCTGGGAGGAGTTCAAGACAGAGATACAGAACGGAAAGTTCCTCCTCTGCCATTGGGACGGCACGGCCGAGACAGAGCAGAAAATCAAGGACGAGACCAAGGCTACAATCCGCTGCATCCCCGTGGACAGCTACGTATGCGAGGAAGAGGGCAAGGACATCTACTCCGGAAAGCCTTCAAAGTGCAGGGTTGTTTACGCAATAGCATATTAGATTATGAAAAAGAGAACGTTGATAATTGCGGCCGCTTTCCTGGCCGCCCAGGCTTTATCGTTCGCCCAGGTTGTAATGACCGACGCGGAGAAGGCAGCCGCAGCAGCGGCCGCAGCAATCCAGAACGCCCCAAAGGCGCAGGAAGAGACGGCTAAGCCGCAGTATTGGGAAAGAAGCACCGAGGTCAACCTCGGATTCAACGAGACAAACCTCACCAACTGGGCTGCGGGAGGATTCAACACACTTATGTTCACATCGTCCCTGGACGCCAAGGCAAATTATAAGAAGGACCTGAGCACTTGGAACAACCGCCTTCAGCTGGACTACGGTTTCCTGCGTTCGTCAGACAAGCCGGGCGTATTCCAGAAGAGCAATGACCGTATGTATCTGGAAAGCGGATGGGCATACAAGACATCCAAGGATTCCAAATGGAACTATTCCGCAGGTTTCGACTTCCGCTCACAGTTCACCCGCACCCCGGTCAAGTACCTAAGCAACGCAGACGGAAAGTGGTACGGAGACGGACTCAAATCCGGTTTCTTCTCCCCTGCATATACCAATATCGCACTTGGTATGGAGTGGGTGCCAAAGGAGTGGTTCAACATAACCTTCTCCCCTGTCACCGGCGGTCTGGTGATCTGCTCTATCCCGGAACTGCGCAAGCAGTACGGTATGCTGCCGTTTGAGAATGACCCTGAGAAGTATCACAGCGTACTGTTTATGTTTGGTGCCCAGATCAAGGCCAACTTCAAGATGACCATCAACGACGTGTTCGCATATGACACGCAGCTGGTTCTCTTCTCCAACTATCTGGACCATCCTGAGAGGCTTCGCGTGAACTGGGACAACAAGGTCAGCTGGCAGCTGGCCAAGTTCATCAAACTTGCGTTCAACACCTGGCTGATCTACGACCCTCGCGTGATCATAGACGGAAAGGACAGGGTTCAGTTCAAGGAGGCTTTCACGGTCAATTTCACCTACACGTTCAAACCGCGTAAATAAATGAAAATCCTGCTTGCAGTAAGCGGCGGCATAGACTCTATGTTTATGGCGGAACGGTTCCTTGCCACAGACGGAGCCGGCGCCATTGCCGTGGCGCACTGCAACTTCGGGCTCCGCGGAGCTGAAAGCGATGCGGACGAAGTCTTTGTGCGCGACTGGTGCGCGCGCAAGGGCGTGGAGTTCATAAGCAGGAGGTTCGATACGTCCAAGTATGCCGTCGAAAAGGGAATAAGCATTGAGATGGCCGCGCGCGAGCTGCGGTACGCCTGGTTCGCGGATTTATGCCGCGAACGGGGCTTCAGCTGCGTAGCGGTGGCCCACAATGCGGACGACAATGCGGAAACGCTGTTCCTGAACCTGCTCAGGGGCACGGGCGGGCGCGGCCTGCGTGGAATGCAGGCCCGCGGCACGGTGCCCGGAGCGCCGGACGTAGTGCTCATCCGCCCCCTTCTGGGGATGACACGCAAGGAGATTACTGAATGGATGACCGCCGCCGGAGCCGGCTGGCGGGAAGACAGCACCAACGCCGGGAGCGTGTTCAAGCGCAACAAGATCCGCAACAAGGTGTTCCCGCTGCTCAAGGAGATGAACCCTTCGTTCGTGAAGACACTTACCAGGAGTATGGGCTACTTCAGCCAGGAAAATGACATAGCGGACGATTATTTCCAGGAGCACAAGGCTCAGGTGTTCAGCGACAGACGCATTGATGTGCAGGCGCTGCTGGGGCTGAAGCATTGGGAATACGTGCTTTACAGGATTGCCGAGCCTTTCGGCTTCAATATGCAGGTGATAGACGCCATCGGGCGAAGCCTGAAGGAGCCGGGACAGCTTTCGGGAAAGATATTCACGGGTGATGGATACCAGATGGTGTCATCTTCGGACGCATTGATTATCAGCGAGATAAAGCAAGGAGAAAGGTTGTCAGGGCTCAGCGTGGAGCAGTGCGGTGACTATGGATTCAATGGCAGCACAGTGTGTGTGCGCCTGTATGCCCGCACGCCTGATATGGCATTGGAGCAGCCGCAGGGCACGCTCATTTTCGATGCGGACAAGGTTCCATTCCCTTTTACACTTCGCTCCTGGCAGAAGGGAGACTGGCTGAATCCGCTGGGCCTCAGAGGGAGGAAGAAACTGTCAGATATGTTCACGGACCTGAAGTTCTCCCTGCTGGACAAGGACGATGCAATTGTACTGCAGACTACCACAATGCCGGAAGGGCATATAGGAGCTCTTATAGGACAGAGGATAGATGATTCCCTGAAAGTGACGCCGGAAACGGCCACCGTCCTTATGATAAGACTGACCAAATAATACCATAACATTATGAAACGAATATTCACACCTATCGCAGCAGCTCTATTGCTGCTAGCCTGCTGCGCCTCCGCCCAGACATTCAAGGCCCCTTCCCAGGAAGGATGGGTCCGCACATCGGCCACGCAGCGCCAGTCTGAATACCCAAAGATGAACAATAAGGGCGAGTACTGGTTCCGTTTCAAGGCTCCTGAGACAGCCAAAGAGGTCCAGGTTAACTTTGCCGGCCAGACCATCCCCGCACAGAAGGACGCAGACGGCTACTGGAATGTTATAGCAACCAGCCCAAAGGTTGGCTTCCAGCTTTACAGCATCATCATTGACGGTGTAAAGTACAACGACCCTGGTTCAGAGGTGGTTTACTGCAACGGATGGGCAGGATACATAGAGGTTCCCTCTCCCGGTGACGACTACTATCTGATGCGCAACGTGCCTCACGGAGAGGTTCGCGAGCACTACTTCTACTGTGACGTAGACAAGTCCTGGCGCAGGGTTTACGTATATACTCCGGCCGACTATGAGACCAACTTCAGCAAGCGCTACCCAGTGCTTTACCTGCAGCACGGCGCAGGCGAGATGGAGCAGGAGTGGGTGCACAGCGGCTTCGCTGCAATCATAGCCGACAACCTTATCGCAGAGGGAAAGATTGAGCCTATGATCATTGTGATGCACAATGACTTCGTATACCGCCCCGGCGACACCCGCGGCAGACTGGCAATGTCTCCTACTTATTCCGAGAACTTCGAGCAGATGCTCATATATGAGTCAATCCCGGACATAGACAAGAGCTATCGTACCATAGCAGACCCTCAGCACCGCGCAATGGCAGGCCTCTCAATGGGAGGAATGCTCACCAACAGCGTAGGCCTTCACCACACCGATATGTTCGCATATTACGGACTGTTCAGCGGCGGCACACCCGTTTCCCAGCCGGAAATTATCCGCAAGGACATTGTCAAGCTGGTTTTCGAGACCTGTGGAGAACTGGAGTATCCGGACAGAATTAAAGCCGACACCGAGAAGCTCAACGGTATGGGCATAAACGCCGCATACTATGTTTCACCGGGAACGGCTCACGAATGGCAGACCTGGAGACGCAGCCTGCACGAGTTCCTGCCCCTGCTTTTCAAGTAAAAAATGTCTTTTTTATCCTTCAACTTCTGGCTGGTATTCCCAATCATCTTCGGATTGTATTGGCTGATACCTGTCAGATACAACACCCTCAGGAAGGTGTTTCTAATTCTTGTGAGCTATCTGCTCTATATGAATTGGAAACCGGCCTTTGCATTAGTGCTTCTGGGGGTGACTGTGATAACATATTTTGGAGGTTATTTGCTGGAAAAGAATAAAAAGGAAGGCAGCAGGAAACGGATTGCCTTATTTTTCGCGATACTGTCCCTGCTGCCTCTTCTTGTCTTCAAGTATTACAATTTCATAAACGATTCCATCCATTCAGGCCTTGAGCATCTGGGAGTGGCTTTCAATCTACCAGGATTGAACTGGGCAATTCCCGTCGGAATCAGTTTCTTCTCTTTCCAGGCTGTAGGTTACTTGCTTGATGTTTATCACGGAAAGACTTCTGCTGAGAAGAATATAATAGATTACATTCTGTTTGTCTCATTTTTCCCTCAAATAACATCCGGCCCTATCAGTAAAGCAGATGAACTGCTACCCCAGATAAAAAAGCCCCACACCTTTGACTATGAGCAAGGAAAGCAAGGATTGAAATTCCTGGTGTGGGGAATGTTCTTGAAAATTGTCATCGCGGACAGATTGGGGTTGTACGTAGACAACGTCTTCCCTAATTATGACCACTACAACAGTGTTGCCTGCATTGTTGCCATTCTGTTCTACACTTTGCAGATATATACGGACTTCGCAGGTTATTCGTATATAGCAATTGGCATAGCAGGGATTCTGGGATTCGACCTGATCAACAACTTCAACAGACCATATTTTGCCCAAAGCGTTTCTGAATTCTGGCGCAGATGGCACATATCGCTTACCAGATGGCTGACTCAAAATATCTATATACCTCTTGGTGGAAGCAGGTGCAGTAATTTCAGATGCTGGTTCAATATAATTATCACGTTCCTCGTCAGCGGTATCTGGCATGGGGCTAACTGGACCTTCATCATATGGGGCCTTATCCACGGATTTCTTCTTGTCTTTGAGAGGATTGCCGGACTGAACCCTAAAGGCAAAGTATCACAGACAGCAGACTCGAAAAAGTATCTGAAACCAATCCGAATCTTTCTTACCTTTATCCTCGTGAGTGTCGCCTGGATATTCTTCAGGATGCCTACAGTTGGAGATTCTCTTGGAATAATAGGTCATATGTTCTCTGCAGACAATGCCTCAACTATTGCCGCAAGCGGGATCAACACTACTCTGATAGTCCTGCCATTCCTATTTGTAAAGGATTTCAAGGATGAGTTTCTATCTACCAGACTTAAGTTCATGAACCACCCTGCCGTTCATTGGGCTTGGTATGTCTTGCTGTTTGTTATGATTATAGGCATTGGTGTGCTTGACAAGTTCATATATGTAAGTTTCTGATCATGAAGAAGTTCTTGACATATTTAATGATCTTTTTCTCTATTGTCGCTGTGATTGACTGTGGCTTTGGGGTTATCTGTGATTATCTGAACAGCCATTCCAAAGGAGGCGATACCAAGGACAGGTATTACATCGCCAAGCAGACTAGCGAAGATCTATTGATGATGGGATCCTCCAGGATGCATCATCACTATGTGACTGAGATAGTGGAGGACTCTCTACATATGTCTGCATATAATTGCGGCGTAGATGGCAACGGCATTATTCTATCATATGGTTATCTCCTGATGATTACTGAAAGATACAAGCCTAAGATGATCATTTACGATGCCACCGGATTCGACATGTATGAATATGACAATCAAAGATCGCTTGATCTTCTAAAAGAATATTATAAAGAGCCTGGCATATTAGATATTCTTACCTCCATAAACAAAAAAGAGAGGATTAAACTCCTCTCTTCACTATACAGGTACAATTCAAAAATCCTCCCATTGCTGAAAGATTACATAAGTTCGTCTTCCTCCAATCAAAAAGGATATGCCCCAATCAACAGAGAAGCCCAAGAGTCTCCAACCGACTTATTTGTTAATAATAATGTTTTTATTCTGGACACATTAAAACTATCCTATGTCAGAAAATTCATTGATAAGTGTCAAGAAAATAGTATTCGCCTCATTTTCTGTTCATCTCCACTATATGGAAAGAGCCCTGAATCAACTTACAATGACCCTATAGAAAGCATTTGTCAAGAAAAGCATATCCCATTCCTCGATTTCAGCGAAGACCATGAAATCATTGATGATTATAAGAACTTCTCAGACGAAGCACACTTAAACGGAAAGGGTGCCATTCTTTTCACTAACAAATTAATATCTGCATTAAAAGGTTTCTAGAACTTCTTGCCAAAGACGATGCTCAGGAAAGTCATTCCCAGAATCCTGATATCGAACCACCAGGAACGGTGCTTCAGATAATACAGGTCATATTCCAGACGGGTGAGCATCTTTTCCATAGAATCCGTATATCCGTTCCGGAGCGTAGCGTATGACGTTACACCGGGACGGATTTGGTATAGGTAGAAGTAGCGGGGATCCACCTTGGAGATCTGGTCGATGTAGAACTTGCGTTCAGGGCGTGGGCCTACGAAGGCCATATCGCCCATAAACACGTTCCAGAGCTGCGGGAGCTCATCAAGATGATGGGCGCGCAGGAAGCGGCCAACCTTTGTGAGGCGGGCGTCGTTGTCGCCCGCGAAGAGTGCAGGGCCAGCGGACTCCGCATCAACTTTCATAGAGCGGAACTTCAGTATCTTGAACGGCCTTCCAAAGCGGCCTATCCTCTCCTGCTTGTATATTGCAGGGCCGCCGTCCTCCACCTTTACTGCTATCCAGCAGATAAGGAAGAGCGGGGAGACGAGTATCAGAAGGAAGAATGCCAGGACGCAGTCTATAGCACGTTTTACGGTACGCTCAAAGGTGGTCATACCGTCTTCTATGTATTCGCTGCCTGCTGCAGCCTCGCTTGCAAGGTTATGGGAGAACGTTGTCAAATCCGGATTGTCAATGGCCTGGGAGCTGAGAATGTGGATTCCCTGGTCCATACAGCAGGCAATGAGGTTGGCCTTACGGTCCTCAGGGTCGTCAGCAGTAAATATCAGGCATTGGAAATCCGCCTTCTCTTTTATCTGCTTGACATCTTCAATCTCGTTATATACAAAAACAGGCTTGCTCAGGATTACAGTGTCCCGGCAATCTGTACGGGATGTAAGGAATCCTTCAACCCTATAGTTGTCAGACAGTTCCAAACGGCTTGCCATTGCAACTGAATTGTCCCCTACTCCGTAAATCAAGACACCAATGCGGCGGACCTCCTGTCCTACGGTATTGCGGGCCATATCAAAGATTACCACCACGATAAGCCTCAGCAGAAGCAGGAACACAAAGGAAAGCAGGGCGTCCATAAGGAGCACCAGCCATTCAATGGTCAGGGAATAATACTTGATAGAGCCAAGCAGGACTGCAATGGCTAAAGCAGCCTCCTTGCATATAACAGCAGCAATGATTTTTCCTATGGATTTATAGGAAGAATGGCGAATAATTATCTTGTAAGTACTTGTAAGCCAGAAAGCAAGCGCAGATGCCAAAGCAGAAAGCAAAAGCCAGAGGCCTATGAATCTGTTGAGCGGGCCAAACGGATCCGACACAAAACGGATAAGAAGCACCGCAAAAAGCGATGCTACCAAGGATATGAACATATCCAGGGCAAAGACCATCCCCGGGCTAAGATAATGCCCGCCAAGGTAGTTCTTTATCTTATCTGTAAGTGCCAAAGTGCCAATTGTTATCTGGTTCCCCTGCGCAGTCTAGCGAACAGACCGGAACGGGAGCGGTCGCGCTCTTCCTCATCATCGTCATCCATTCCGTTCAGGGCCTGCTCATAAGTGAGGTTGCGGGAAATCATACGGTAAATCAGCCCCCAGTCCGGCAATCCGCCCACATTGCGGTCATCAATATAGACATCGGCAATGAGTTTGCGCTGGTGCCTTTCCCTCTGGATACCGTTCTCAGGGTTGTTGCTGTTAACGGCGTAGAACTCAAGTCCCCTCTTGCGGCAGTACTCTACCGCTTCATCCAGCAACTTGCCCTCGCGGACGCTCCACAAGATAATCTTGTGGCGCTCCGAGGCAAGGCGCTTGAGTGTATCTATGGCAAAGGGTATTTCCTTGCCAATGTCCGGGTACTTGTGCTCTACTATTGTTCCGTCAAAATCTACAGCTATTGTCATCAGCTTTTCTTCTTAAACAACTTGCTATCCTTCTTTGCATCCTCTTCCTCTCCGTAGCCATAACCGCTACCATATCCATAGCCGTAGCCATAACCATAGCCGTAGCCATAACCATACTGGCCACTGCCATAGGTCTTACGGATCTCAGAACCGTTGAGGATAACTCCAATATTGTTGAAGCGGTTCTCCTGGTACATTTCCTCAAGGGCCTCAAGTGCGCGGCGGTCAATAACGCCAGACTTGATAACGAATGCGGTTGTATCTACGACGCGGTTGATAACCCTTGTATCGGCAACTATCTCAACAGGTACGTTATCCATAAGGATATAGTCGTACTTGTTCTTAAGGAGCTCGATAAGCTCGTCAAAGCGGTTCTTGCGGAGGAGCTCCACGGGGTTGGGCGGGATATGTCCTGCCGGGATAAGGTCTATGCCGTCCTGGACATTGGGCTTTATGATATCCTCAATTGTAAGTGACGGATCGCTCAAATAGTTTGAAACGCCCGTGTAACCGTGCTTGAATCCGAACTTCTTGGAAAGCGTACGCTTACGGAGGTCCATATCCATCACAACAACTTTCTTGTCACTGTCTGCAAGACAGGCAGCCATATTCATAGCCACAAAGGTCTTACCGGCACCCACATTGAATGAGGTAAGGGTCATCACGTGAGCCTTGTTCTCATCCGTCTTCATAAAGTCAATGTTAGTACAAAGGGAACGGAATGCCTCTGTAAACACGTTACGGGAATTCTTATTGTATTTGATAAGTTTTTCTTCGCCTTTTTCTTTCTTTTTCTTCTTCTTACTGAAGAGACGCTGCCAGAAATTCTTCTTGGCAAGGTCATCATAGAGGGGAATCTCTCCAATGAATGGGGCTGAAACAGAATCTTCCACTTCCTTACGGTTCCTAACCTTGGTATCAAGGAACAGGCGGGCAATGAGGATGAGTGCCGGAATTGCAAAGCCAATGAGAATTCCCATAAGAAGCATTCTCCTGCGGCTAGGATAGATAGGTACTCCACTACTCTCTGCCGGGTCTATGATACGGGCATTTGTATCCGCCATAGCCTGGGTAAGGGCATTCTCCTCTCTGCGGTTAAGCAGATACATATAGAGGGAAGACTTGATTTCCTGCTGACGCTCAATTCCAAGCAGTTCACGAGCCTTTCCCGGCATTGCAGAGAATCTGGCAAGAGACTGATACTCTTGTGCGACAGCATCGTTCCTCTTGACATTGAGGCTGGAAACCAAATTATCAACACTACTTACAATGCTTTCCTTTAGGGACCCCAACTGCTTGTCAAGGTCCTGGATCACAGGGTTGTTAGGACCGCTGTCAGCAAGGAGTTTATCACGACGCAACTTGGTTGCATTATACTGTGCTATCTGACCCTCTGTACGCAAATCGCCAAGTCCTGTGTCTGCAGGAATCAGGTCACTTGTGGAACCGTGATCAGAGAGATAGTCTCGCATAGATTCTGCTATGCGGAGGTTGGTCTCTATCTGGATAGCTTCAGCGCTAGATTGGCGGGAATCGCTAAGATATTCATTTGCAGTCTGATTAACGCTTAGCAGCCTGTTACTGCGCTGGAAAGACTCAATCTGTCCTTCCACATCGCCAAGTTCCTCCTCAATAATCATAAGCCGTTCATTGATGAACTCAGCAGTATTCTGGGCAACAAGGTTCTTATCTGCTATCGCATCCTCGTTATATACATCTATGAGAGTATTCAAAATATCGACACCTCTCTGGGGTGAGAAATCTTGGATAGACAGCGAAAGTAACGAAGCCTCATCATTTGTCTGCCTAATAGTAGTCTTTCCAAGAAAGGCTTCAGCAAGATTTGCAGGATTATTCTTCTTGACATTTATAGAGTGACCATACCAATTTGATCCATAATTTGGAGTAGGAACAATGATTATTTTACCAATAGCGGACTCAACTGTATCATTAACGGCCAGAACTTCCTTCTTACCATCATTATAAGTCAATGTTACGGAAGATTCATCCTTGGGCGTCAACTGGAAATATAGCGTGCGGGCATCATCCGGATCAGTGAAGATAACTTCCACCGGACTCTTCTTGTACAACATAGTATTACGGAGCCCGTCCATCCTTGTATATTCGACATCGGCACGCAAACGTTTGATTGCCAATGTCATAAGTCTCTTGGACTGGAACTGAAGGATCTCGTTGGACACATTGGTTCTGTTGATGAGATTATTGTAACTGTCCATCCTTACAGTAGACAGAGTGTTGGATGGATTTTTGATTACCACCGAAGCGTCACTCCTGTAAACGAACGGTGTCTTTTGGTATTTATAATACTGATAGCCAGCTACCAGCAATACGCAAAGGACAAACCAGTACCAATAGCCAAGCAGATACCAGAACAAGTCCAGGAGGTTTACTGAAGAATTTTCGTTCTTTTTATTTGCCATAGTAAAAATTAGTTACCATTCTTGAAAAGAAATCTCCAAAGGAAGAAGTTGGAAATAACATTAATAAAACCTATAGCGCTACTTGTAACTGACCAAACACGTTCGAACCTGCCATCACTGACATACTTGCTAGGTTTAATATAAATGACGTCGTTTTGCTGAAGGTAATAAACTGGAGAATCAAAAAGATCTTTTGTTTGAAGATTAACACTATATGCTGTACGGAAACCATCCTGCGTACGGATAACCATAACGTCATCAATTAAGGCAGTATTAGGAATAGTACCAATCATTGCCAGAGCTTCTATAAGATTAAGTCTGTCTTTTTCAATCGTATAGTTACCCGTTCCTGCCATTCCTATAACAGTAATCTGAAAATTCTTGAATGTTGCAGTAACAATTGGGTCAGAAATATAGGCTTCTTCCTTAATCCTACGTTCCACAAAATCTTCCACTTCGGCAACTGTCATACCTTGAACCATCAAGTCGCCAAGAAGGGGGAAATTAATACAGCCTTCCTGATCGACTGTATATCGGAAATCGTTATCTCTAGCAAATGACGTTGCGGTAGTTGATCCGGCTGCGTCAAGACTGACGGACCCATTCATAATATTGAACGGAATGGCAAGTTCAGGTTGTTTACAACTAACCGTGATACTCAGCTGGTCACCAGGCTGCAAGCGAATCTCCTGCATAGGCTGGACATCATACGGCACTCCATATTCCAGATCTCGTAAATATGTCATGTGCTTCTGAGGAGAGCAGGAGGCTATAGAAATGATTCCACCTGCAATCAAAACCCATTTTAAAATACTCTTAATCATATAATCTTTTTACTTTCTTCTAAACAACTGGCACCAACGGTTCCAAGCCAAAACTATGGGACGCCATATCTCTTCCCCGGGGACATAACGAATCATCAACAGTGACGACGACAGGTACGATCCCATCATTTTCTTTCCTGAGCCACGGCCAAAATTACCGCAGCGCATAATCAACTCCGCCAGCCGGTCAGTATCACGGTTTTCCAGCGGATTAACGGGCATCCAAGCACAATCCGTGCCCAAATACTTGGACAGAACTCCATATAGGAGCCTTGTCCAGCGCATCAACCCCAATTGACCAATTGCCTGAGCGTACTCATCTTTTGAATACTGCCCACAATAGTGCTTTGTGGCCAATGCCAAATCACATAACTGCCTCCATCCTACACCCATAATAAGCACGTGTTTCAGGATGTGGACATTCAGTTGAATCAGATTTGTCAAAGGAGCCAGAGTCATAAAATCAGGCCCTTGGGAATACCCATACTCTTCCTCTATAGCAGAGAATGTTCCACGCTTGAACGGGCTGGAAATGTCGCACCATCTTTTATGATGTTCCACTACAACACCTCTGATATTGTAGTGGAAATCTCCGTCTCCGTCTATTTCAGGAGCAAAGCCCCTTGACTGTATCAAGGACAAAGCCTTGATGAAGTTTTCCTTACCCGGGAAATACCAGTCAATGTCTCCCGGAGTTCTGTGTTCAGATTTTGTATACATCCCCGCAAGCCCCTGACCTTTCAAAAGCAATGCGGTGATGCCTGATTTTTTCCAAAACGCCGCCATAGGTTTCAAGACGGCGTTCACCATTTCATTTCCTCTTTCTATGGAATCTACGGCCATAGCCAATGGCGCAAGTTGCCTGAATGATGGCCTTGAATCCTCCGGAAGAAGTCCAGCTCCGTCAGAAACCAAAGCTTCGACTGCGTGCGCGCTCGCTTGAGAGAGCAGAATACTCCATTCTGCATCAGACAGCTTCATTGGAATAGGAGCCTCCGGAAGGAAGCCCCATAATCCCGCTTTAAGCACATATAGGAACGGGCTATGCGACAATTCCATATTTTATCCAGTCTGCAATTAGATCGCGAACATCGTTTTGCGCATCCTGCAGGCTGACATCATATTCCTCACAGAGCCAGGCAACAAGATCTTCCTCACAGAAGTCTTTTCCTTCTGCCTTTTTCCAGAGCCAGGCTGCCGCCGGGCTAAGCCTGAAGACCTTGTCAAGACGGGCTACTCCCCCTCTTGTGTCAACAAGCATATCCTCGGCGGCAACAGTCCTGAGTCTGAATGCTCTGTCAAGAGTCATTTTCTAAAAATGATATCCTATGCCAAAAGTAGCAACAGGCCTTACATCAAACGGGAAGTTCACGTCATTGACATCCTTGTGGATATGAGGATTCATTCCGTTGAAGCCATCTGTAAATGCTTCAGCACTTCCCTCAAGCATAAAGCTGAGGCCATTGTTGAACATGTACTCAAGATTAAGTCCTCCCCTCAGGCCGAGTGAATGTGAAGGAGTCTTGAGATACTGCCATGGATGGTTATGTTCAGTGAAATTAAATCCATATCCATATCCAAGGCCTCCAAACAGAGTCCAGAACCAATGACGATCCTGTACATCTCTTTTGCTAAGGTTTACAAGGAGATCAGCGAATGCTGTAAGACTCTTGAATGAATAAGGATAGAATCCGTAAGCAGCAGTCTGATTATGGTTCATTGCGCTCTTGTTGCCTGCATAAGCAACGGAAGCACGCCATCCCAATACAGGAGTGAAGTAATGGCCTAATGAGAGCTGAATCTGAGGGGATACAAGATCCATAAACTTCTTTCCGCCTACTTTAGGATCCAAATAAGTCCAAGTATTCTCGTTCATTGAGTAGTTAGGACCACCCTGAACGGCAATGAACCAATCCCTCCAGTCATACTCCTCAACAACAGGCTCCTGAACAGGAGCGACAACTACCGGTGCAGGTGCCGGAGCAGGTGCCGGAGCAGGTGCCGGAGCGGGTGCCGGTGCCGGTGTAGGGAAAAGAACCCTTGCATCGTCCTCAGAAATAGCTGTATATGTGAATACAACTTCGCAGTCTGCATAACGGGCGTCAGGATATGCCTCATTAAGGATAGTGCGATAAGGCACGCCACCGTTCACAGCCTTGATGGCAGCCTCACGGGCGTCAAGGTTGGAGTAGCGGGAGATAATGTCAAGGAGCTGATCCCTGACTCCAGCAACTGTAGAATTGGTTGTGGTGCGGATGTAGCTGATAACCTCGTCCCAGCTCTCTCCCATTCCCTGTACTTTGTAAATGGACTCAGGGAAACTGTACTGACGGGAGATGATACCCTTTACGTCGTTTGCACGCCTCTCTGAAAGACCCTGGTTGTAAGAAACAGAAGATTCCGGAGAAGCCCATCCCTTGATAAGGATGCTGGTAACATTGAAATTCTCTTTGTCTAGAGTTGAAAGAACCTGCATTGCACGTGCGTTCTGAGAGAAGGTTGTGATACTTTCAGAAACGTTGACAGGATAATGGATCCTAGCGCTTACGGTCAAAGTAGAATCCGGTCCTGGCAGTACCGGAGCGGCAGCTGCAAAGAATGCTCCGATAATGCTGACTGAGAGAGTCAAAAATAAGAGTCAAAAATAATTTTTTCATTTGTCTGACTTTTAAAAGTATTATAATTTATTGTATATCTCTATGCACTTTTCAATCATAGCGTCTTTTGTAAACAATGTCTTGTAGCGTTCACGCGCATTGTTACAATACTGCCTGTAGGTTTCAGGGTTGGCATTAATCTGCATAATGGCATCTGCCAGGGCTTTTGCATCACAAGGATCCACATTAAGTCCTGAAAAGCCATTTTCATTGACCCAAGACACTCCGGAACCCGGAATGCGGGTTGCCACGACTGGCTTTCCACAACTCATAGCCTCGATCTGCACTATGCCAAACGCCTCCGTTTTCCAGATGCTGCTAAGGCAAAATACGTTGCAGGATGCATACAACTCAGGTATCTTCTCCTGAGGGATGCGTCCCAGCAGGCTGACCTTGTTCTCCAGGCCTTCCGCCTTTATCTGTTCCTGCAGTTCTTCCCTCAAAGGGCCATCTCCTGCAATTACAACCCGGTAATCATTAGGAAGATACTTTGCCGCATCAATAAGGTACTTGTAACCTTTATACCCCACCAGACGGCCCAAAGAAAGCACTTTTTTGTGTTCTGTGGGTTCCGAGTCAACCTCCGGCACTGGATCAACGCCAATAGGCAAATATGTCAATTTCTCCTGCACTCCCTGCAGGAAAGGCGACTCACGTACGTACACCGGGGAAGTACCCACAATAGTGTCCGCACAATTCACCACCCAATTTTGCAAAGTTAGATAAAATTTTAATAAAAACCTCTGTTTTAATATGTCACTATGCCAATGTAATACAACTTTTCCTTTATACCCGCTCATTCTGAGCGCCAAGGCAGCCATTGGGTCCGGGTGATGTATGTGAATTATGTCATACTCAGCACAATGCTTCCGCAAATAGGAAATCATTCCAGGGGAAATCATCGTGGCTGCAACCTTGAAAAATGCCTTGACGCAAATGCATCTTGAATGCTCCCCAATCTGTATGATCTGAGGCTTTTCGCTTGCGCACAGCATATCGCAGTCAATACCCGCACGGCCCAGACCGTCGGTCAGTTCCCACATCACTTTTTCCACTCCTCCTAGAATGGGATAGAATTTACCTAACTGCAATACTCTCATACATCAACTGCTTTAATGCTTTAGCATCCATTACCGGGAAATAGCGTGCCCGAGGAGCGTCCGAGGCCACTCCGTGCGCGTATGGCAAATCTGCCAGCAGAAGCCTTCCCCTGCCTCCGGTAGTGGCAAGGAACTCGCTGATTGGAAGTCCCCAGGTCTCCACCCTGGATGGGAAAACGAAGGCATCCGCAGCCTTGTACAGGCCAAAGAGGTCTTCCCTGCTCATATATCCGGCGAATTCTATGCTGTTCACACTGCCCCAGTTCTCATAGATCCAGCGGGCGTACTTGTTCTCTTTTCCTGAGATGGACAAAACTACCTTGAACTGTCCTTTCCCCAAATCCTTTTCCAGCATCCGAGCAGCTTCACAAAGTGTTTCAAAGTTTTTGTGACAATCCGGTGAAGATGCGTAGAAGAACATAGGAACAGGATATCTGATTTCCGAAGGTTTTACCGAAGACATATCCGGCATCTTTGGAGGAATAACCCTGAACTTTGATAAAGGCAAATGGAGCATCTTTGCCATAGCATCCCTGAACCATTCCTGCTGGACTATCAGGCAGTCATTACGCTTGACGTTGATCCTGTACGCCCATCGTGTGAAATGTGCAAAAAGAGGGACCTTGGGGTCCATCTTCCAGTCCCGCGGAATCACTTTGAGGAAAGGGAACGATGTATGGCAGTATACTTCCTGATGTTCAGCCACCACTCGCGGTGTTGTATCGTGCAGGGACAGCCACATATAAACGGGACGGCCCTCGCGTCTTGCCAGATCCTTGGAAATACGGTGCATTGTCACATACTCGCACCACAGCCTCCTGAACCAACTCTTAATGGTCCAGGGTATCTCTATATACTCTATCGACGGGTATTCACAAAGAGAACGGTCGTGGACCAGCGCAACCACCTTCCACTCCCCTGCCTCGGCCAGCCCGCTGAGGTACTCAAGACAGTCCCTGAGGATGGTAAGCGTCCCCCCTTTGCGGATATTCACCGCAGAAACTACGACAGTCTTTGGAACAGATCCGTCCATTTATTCATAATTGGCTGAATGTCATACCGTTCCGATGCCTTGAACGCAGCGGAACCCATCTTGCGCCTCAACTCTTCGTCATCCATCAATTCCTTGATCTTTGATGCAAGAGCCGATGTGTCACCTTCCGCCACCAGATACCCGCTTACGCCAGGCTCCACGATGTCCTTGGGACCGCATTTGCACTGGAAGCTGACAATTGGAAGGCCGGCGGCCTGCGCCTCCAGCAACACCATGGGAAGGCCCTCATAACGGGAACTCATAGCAAAGATAGAAGAGTTGATGTACTCCTTCTTGATATCGGCCGAAGGCCCCGTAATCACATTGGCAGGGACTGGCCCAAGGTCTTCCCCACTGCCTGCAATACGCAGCGTCCAACCTGTCGTGTCAATCTTCTTCCAAGCCTCCAGCAGCATATCGAATCCTTTCTGGAAATTATAGCGTCCAACTGCAAGCACCTGATGCGCGGAACAGGATGAAGGCGATTCAAAAGAGAAGCTTCGCGCATTGGGAATCACCTCAATGTTGTCCAGTCCCTCCCAATAGCCCCGGTCTTCTTCAGTCAAGACCACGAATTTGTCGTATTTGGCAGCTATGCGCGCATCGGCGCGATAGCGCCACCTGTCCGCCAGCGCCCAGAGCCCTTTCCTGCCGTACTGCAACTTCTTGAACCGGCTGAAATGAATTTCCAACACCTTCTTGCTCCCATCCTTGATCTTGGGGAGGAACGAGGCATCGTTGCAGAACATACTGACTGTGATGTCTGGCTTTATCTCGTGAAGGACATTTGCAAGGGCGCAGCGGTGCTTGATCTGCTTGAATGGATATTGCAGTAATTTGGATGCGAACGATGCGCCGTTATTGGCATCGTAATTAATTCCAAGGTCGCGAAATTCGATAGACGGATGCATCTGGAATGAAGATGGCAATCCTCGTTGGTCTGTTGTGATCACCACAATCTTATGGCCCTGCGCCGCCAACCAATTGGCCTTGAGCGCAAGAGCTCGTTCCATTCCGCCAGCATTCCAGGTGGCGGCTATGTTATAAAGGATTGTCACGCTTGTTCTTGAACCTCTTGAGACTCCTCAATCTCTCCTTCTACCTCCAGATTGTTTTTCACATATCCCAAGCAAATGAAAAGACACAATACAAAAAAGCAGTCAGTCGCGACTTTCAACCATACGATAAAATTCATCGCGGTCAATATTAGGAAAAGCAATGTATTCCCCGGTAACATTCTGATACAAACACGACCGGCATAAATAATATATAGCGAGAATATGGCCAAGCCTATTAGCCCAAAGAAGAAAATGAATCGCAGATAGCCAACATCTGTTCCCTTATAATAACCTTCTGTAGACTCCCCCATATAATTGGGGTCACTGCCAGGAATTACAAAATAGCCATCTCCTATAAGCCAAGTTTCCGGATTATCCGGGAAGACATACATAGATTCCAACACATCATTGGAACCAGTCCGCCAATGGCCTTCTTCTACAAGGGAGAAGAAACCTTCAAACCCGAAGCGTGTTCTACGGCGGAATTTTTCATCCGAATTATACAAACCTACCACTAAGATGACTACTGCCAATATTTCCATAATTAGCCAAATCCAAGTCTTTAAGACCGAACTGCTCAATGATTTTTTGAATGGAGAAAGACTAATTAAAAGATAAGCTAGGCCTAAAGCCGTTCCAACTATGGTTGTACGGGCAATCATGTTACCTGTTACCGATAGAATCAAGAAAGCCAAAATATATAATGGGACAGTGACAGTTTTATTCTTAGCAATAATAGTCTTGATATTGTGAGCGCAAAGGACCGATGCTACGCCAAAACGTATTCCTCCAGAATCCAAGGTGGCCATTCCACTAAGACCATACAAGCGGCCTTCTGATTTAACCCAATCGATACCTGGCACAATTCGAAGGATAAAATTGTCCAAAGGTGGATAATTATCAGCGATCATTGCTACCAACCCATGAAAGCAAGAAACGGCTATAATATATGCAGCAACCAGAGTTATGGACACAGTACCATGAGTGAATTTAATGGTCTTAATCACAACATACGCAGCGCTTATCCATACAAGCATGGATATTATATAGTTCGTATAAGCTCTTTCTTGAGTATTATGGAATGATGCCGAGAAAATAGCCATCAAGGAAATGAGCAATGAATAAACTATCAAACCGAGAAATTCGTTAGAAATAGCAAATTTATTCTGCCGATATAAATCTGCTAGATATAAGAAAATACCTAATACCGCTATTAATTGCTTAGTATTGTAACCGTATGTAAAACTATATGGCGTTGGGTAGAAAAAGAAGCTTACTATAACTAAGCAAATAATTATCTTTAATAATTTCCCCATTCCTATCTGTATATTATACCATAAATAAACTTATAAACCAACCTGTAATAAAGGTCCACATACCACCACTGCCCCTTTGCGGCCATCTTCTGCAAAAATCTGGTCCGCATTGGCTGGTCTGTATTGGCATCCGCATACCTATCGGATTCCGGATACCACTCCGTCCAAAGCTTGTACATACCCTTGTCCCCTGTCAGCAAGAAAGGCAGTTTAATGCTTAATTTGAACAAAGATATTTCTTTCTCCAGACTGTTTCCAAATTTTTTTTGCAAGAAAGACACCGCCCGGTCAACATTGTACCTGATATCTTCCAGTTTTTTGGGCGTATATGTAGTGTTAGAATATGCACCCTCGTTCATCTTAACATAATGATACAAAGCTTCTGGAACGTGGGCTGCCCTCTCCGCTTCCGCAGTTAGCATTATAACTGTCATATCCTCTCCCATTGGATGGCCCTCAGGGAAAGACAGGCCGCTTTTCGTATATAATGACCTCTTGATAATTTTGTTCCAGACATTATACTTCATCCGTCCTCCCAGGAAGCCTTTCTTAAGCAAATCTTCTGCTGTAGTGAATGAAGGATTGGACATATAGCGCTCGTTCTTTTCAAAAGAGAGGAAAAAATCACAATACACTATGTCAGCATCGTTATCTTCAGCAGCTTTCAACATCTTTTCCAGCATATCCGGCTCCACCCAGTCATCGCTGTCACAGTGGAAAATGTAATCCCCTTTGGCAACGGCAAGGCCGGTATTCCGAGCGGCGGGAAGGCCTTTGTTTGACTCGTGGCTCAATATGGTAACAAACGGCTTACGTGACGGATAGTTCTCGATCTCCTCCTTGATTATTTCAACACTGTCATCCTGAGTCGCATCGTTAACGAATATGAATTCTGCGTCTTCAAGGGTTTGACCCATCAGCGCCTTGACATTCCTCCTTATGAAAGAAGACACGTTATATACAGGTATTATTACTGATACTTTAGCCATTGATCTTTTTTTTGATTTCATTTACAAGAGCGGCGTCCTTGCTGGAGAACTTACGTGCAAACCAACTCTCGGTTTGTTTTATATTATTGATATCTGAATCTTCAATAGGCAGCAACTCTCCATTAACCCACTTGATATAACGTTTGCAACTGCCGAATTCGTCATTGAGAGAGAAGACTTTTTCCTTGAAAGGAGAATTCCAGCAAAGTGTAGGAATAAACATCTCATCAGGACAGAAAGTATGGTTAAAATGATTGAATACCCAATTTTTTTTCTCAAGCAAATAAGCGACAAAATCCTGAGTAACGCTCACCCACTGCGGACCCTTCTTTACAACGATATTTCTATTTCTTTGATAATGCGCCAAATCCTGGATTTTACAGTAAACCTGCCTCAAAACCCTTTTTAGCAATGATGTGTTGCGGAGATCCTTTGTAAAAATAAACCGATGCTGAGTCCGCCACTCTATCTCTCCCTGTGACGGATTTGCAAAACCAATGAACTCCTGTCCTTGATGCTTTTCACAATAATCATGGATATAATCCTGGCTCTTTGCCGGCAAGTCTGTTCCTGAAATGAGATGATAGTAGGCGTATGGCCCATTGGCATTTGCTTCCTCGAACAAAACATATTCTGCATCCACCATAGAGAAATCTGCCCAACGGACGTCAACTTGCCTTTGAGTCCAGTTTAGGCTTGCATGACAGGTAACCAACCTAGGTTTCTCTCCTGACTTTATGTCCCAATGTATATAAATGTCATTTCGGGCATCGTCCAATAAACTCACAAGAAAACTCAGAATCTCTGGTTCATTATGCGCCATTATGAGGTAAGCGTGCTTCATGACTACTTGAATGGATTAGTCTTTTTGGGCGCAACTTTATTCTCGAAAATGTTCGTTTTATATTCAAATTTCCCGGTAGCTTTCAAGAATTTTTTTACAGCGCCTGTCAGGTACCCTACAAATACCTCCTTCTTTGACATAAGTTTCCTATTTATCCCCCAGTCGTCCTGCTTTACATCAGATGAGAGCAATTCCATATTCACATTTGCATCAAGCATATACGGGTTCACTGCATATAAGCGGACCCCCAATCTTTTATATACCATCCAGTCATCAGCAACTGAATAAGGCTTATCAATAGATAGGATCAGTTCAGCAGCAGCGCGATTAATGATATATGCGTAAGCTCCAACTGCGGAATATACAGGCATGAGACTCTTTTTGCGGAAGTACCAGTAATCTCCTGACAGGAAGATCACCCGCGGCTTAGGACTGTTTGCCAGAGCATCTATCGCCTCTATATCCAATTGGTGTAGATCCCTGACCACGTATACATCATCTTCAAGTATCAGGCAGTAAAGATCGTTGGCGTCCAGCATTTCTGTATAACACTTTCTATGGCTCAATGCACATCCGACCTCTCCTGCATTCATTCTCCGGCCGTAATGCAGCAGACTCCTTCCATAATCAAATACATTCTCCCTAACAGACTCACTCATCAACCTTCCGTCTATCGCCGGGACATAATCTATGTCAAAAATATTATTGTAATCATCCATATTTGCATCAAGAGCATATAATGATAATATTGTTCTTTTACATTTATCACACACACTACAATTATGTGCTTTTTTTAGGCAAACATGTAAGTGTTTCTTTAACAATTCACTTTTATATACATGTTTGGTTTTTTCCAATCTACTATATGCCCCACCCTCAGAATATATTTTTA
>CACWLD010000006.1 GCA_902761655.1 uncultured Bacteroidia bacterium
GTTCACGCAGTGCTCTACTGTGTTGTCAAGTTTCTCTTTCAGGAGAGCCTGGTCAACGTCGTGCTGGTACTGGCCTATGCCAAGGTTCTTGGGATCTATCTTTACCAGTTCTGCCAGCGGGTCCATCAAACGGCGGCCTATAGAGACGGCGCCGCGGACGGTTACATCTTCGTCCGGGAATTCCTTTCTGGCAGCCTCTGAGGCGGAGTAGATGGATGCTCCGTCTTCACTTACAAGCCATACTTTGCACCCCTCAGGGAGCTGGATTTTCTTGAAGAATTCCTCAGTCTCACGTGATGCAGTACCGTTGCCCAGGGCTACGGCCTGGATGGAATACTTCTCCAGCATTTCCTGAACCTCTATGATGGATTTGACCTTCTGGTTCTGGGGAGGATGAGGGAAGATGACAGTATGGTGCAGCAGTGAGCCGTATTCGTCAAGGCAGGCTATCTTGCAGCCGTTCCTGAAGCCAGGGTCTACCGCCATCGTGCGCTTCTGCCCCAACGGGGCGGATAGCAGCAGCTGGGTAAGGTTCTCGCCAAATACTTTGATCGATTCTATATCGGCCTTCTCCTTGGCTTCTTTTATTATTTCGTTGGTGATTGAAGGCTCCAGCAGGCGTTTGAATGAATCCTCAACCGCCATCTTTATCTGCTCTGCAAGCGGTTCTGCCGGATACGAATGCTCCTGGCAGAAATCGTAATAGAGTTTCTTGGAGCATTTCTCCGCATCGGCATCGATGTCAACGGAAAGGAAGCCTTCGCCCTGCGCGCGCAGGATGGCAAGCAGGTTGTGGGCGGGAATGCGCTGGATGGGCATTGAGAAATTGAAGTAGCTGCGGTATTTGGCTGCTTCCGGATTGTCCTGCGCGGCCTTCGTGGCCTTTGCCACGATGCGCCTTGCGCGGAAAATCCCGCGCAGCGTCTCGCGCACGGAAGCGGTCTCGCTCAGGCGCTCGGCAATAATGTCCCTCGCGCCCGCAAGGGCTTCTTCCACGCCGGGAACCTTGTCCCCCACATATTTCTGCGCCTCCGCCTGCGGGTTGCGCGTGCGCACCGCGTACATAACGTCCGCCAGGGGCTCTAAACCCGCCTCCTTGGCGGCCGTAGCCCTGGTGCGGCGCTTGGGCCTGTATGGCAGGTAAAGGTCCTCCAATTGGGCCGGAATCACGCAATTCTCAATTGCGGATTTCAGTTCATCGGTAAGCTTGTCCTGTGATGCAATGGTGTCCAGTATAGTGGACTTGCGCTTCTCCATATCCTGATACAGGTCCACCCAATGCTTTATTTCGGCCACGGAGGCATCGTCCAGGCCGCCTGTGCGTTCCTTGCGGTATCGGCTTATGAACGGGATTGTGTCTCCCTGCTCGAACATCAAGGCGCAGTTTTCCACCTGCCAGGCCTTGACCTGCATCTGCTGCGCGATATGGTTTACGTAAATGTCTTTCACTATGCCCTGGATATTTCCTTTAATTCTTCCCTGTATGCGGTAAGGATGCGTGATTTGGACACGAACCCCTTGTACCTCTTTTCAGAATCCACCACCGGCAGCCTCCAGGCCCCGGTCTTGTCAAATTTGGCCATCACGCTCTCCATTTTCTCATCAACTTTCACATATGCAGGCGGCTGAGCCATAAGGTTATACACCCTGAGGGAGTCATACTTGCTCTCGTCAAAGAGCAGTTTGCGTATGTCCTCTATGTTGACCAGACCCTGGAACACGCCCTTGCCGTCAACCACTGCCACAAGCGCTGCATTGCTGCCGGAAATAACGCCTACCAGATCCCGCAGGGATGCGTCGGGCTCTATGCGCGGATACTTGTCGCGCACCAGGTCCGATGTCTTGAGCAACGTGAGCACCGCCTGGTCGCTGTCGTGCGTGAGCAGGTCTCCGGAAAGGGCGATGCGCTTGGTATAAATGGAATACTTCTCGAAAAGCCGCGTGGTTCCAAAGGATATGGTAGCCGCTATGATAAGCGGAAGGAACAGCTCGTACCCGCCGGTGATCTCAGCGATAAGGAAGATTGCAGTGAGCGGCGCCTGCATCACTCCAGCCATCATTGCCGCCATACCAACCAGCACGAAGTTCTGCTCGGGGACGGTGATCCCGCGCGCAGCGAAAATGAGATTGAGGCTGCGCGCAATCACAAAGCCAAGGATTGCACCCGCAAAAAGCGTAGGGCCGAAAGTGCCTCCCACTCCCCCGCCCACATTGGTCAGGGTCATTGCCAGCACCTTGAAGAAGAATACCAGCAGGAAGAAAAGCGGGATGCCCCACGGGCTGTCAAAGAAGAATGACAGCGGCGTCTGGGTGTCCAGCTCCAGCATTTGACCGTTCAGAAGAGAAATTATTGAGGTATAACCCTCTCCGTAAAGCACAGGGAATAGGAAGATGAGTATTCCCAGGCCAACTGCGCATATAAGCCACCGGCGGTATGGGCGGCCAATCTTTCCCAACCTGTCCTCAAGGCTCAGGGTAGCGTTCATAAAGAACACGGAACCAATTCCGCAGAGCATTCCCATAAGGATATAGAACGGGATGTTCTGCATTGAGAAAGGCGTGAGGGTGCAATGGAACATTGCCGTCTGGCCGGTAAAGATATATGACACCACCGTAGCGGACATTGCGGACAGCAGCAGAGGCAGCAGGGACGCCATAGAGATGTTGAACATTAGTATCTCCATAGTGAACAGAATGCCGGCCAGAGGGGCTTTGAAAATACCCGCTATGGCCCCGGCGGCGCCGCAGCCCAGCAGTACAGTGATGTTGGCGTACGAGAACTTGGCCAGGCGGGCCAGGTTGGAGCCTATGGCAGCGCCCGTGTAGACTATTGGCGCCTCGGCTCCAACGGAGCCTCCGAAGCCAATTGTCACGGCGCTGGTAACCATAGAGGACCACACGTTGTGGCTCTTGATATGGGATTCGTTGCGGGAAACCGACTCCAGCACGCGCGTGACTCCGTGGCTGATGTTGTCTTTTACAAAGTATCTGACTATAAGCAGCGACAGCAGCATTCCCACTCCCGGGATCAGGAGGTTTGCAAAGCGGTATGAGAAGCCGGAAGACAATGGGATGAGAGCCTCCTTTATCCACTCTATGAGGGCGCGGAGCAGGACCGCGGCCCCGCCGGACAAAAGGCCGGCGGCCAGGGCCAGCACAAGGACCCTGGTACCCTCAGGCAGAGAGGAAAAAGGCCGGAGCTTAAGCTTCGACCTCAGAGGAATCATCATCCCCGCCATAT
Source organism: uncultured Bacteroidia bacterium (assembly GCA_902761655.1). Taxonomy (GTDB): domain Bacteria; phylum Bacteroidota; class Bacteroidia; order Bacteroidales; family UBA932; genus Cryptobacteroides. The sequence goes on from CACWLD010000006.1 coordinate 3,242, forward strand.
TGGGAAATGTTTTCGTCAGGCAGGGTCTCTCCTTCGTTGTCGGAGCCGCCGCCCTGTACGTTGTCATTATCGTCGTCCCCGTCAAGCCATTTTTCAATGTCTTCCAGGTCGTCAGTCTTGACCTGGATCTTTACAAGGTATATGGCATTTGGGATTTCCAGTGTTACTGCGTAGAAAAACGTCCCGTCCGGTTTAGGATATTTTGTCAGGTCAGGGAGATAATCAGAGAAGCCCTTTGGGTACTTCTCGGCGAAAGCCTTTGCAAGTTCTTCCGACATCTTTTCATAGCTGACCACGTGTCTGGTTTTTCCGTCCATAAGTCTAAAAGTTTTCCTTGCAATAATAGGTAATTTTTCTTTACGAAAAACAGGTTTGGAATTATTTTTTGAAAAAGAATGATTTCTGTGCTTTTTTGCGTTCCGGGTCCCTTTCCACGAACACCGGCTTCATATCCCTGGGATCCAGCCCTGTATAGAACATTACGGAGGAGGTTGTCATTGGTGTAGGGGTAAAATCCTGCACCTGGTCCATATACAGTCCCTTGAGGCAGCTGTTGCGTGAAAGCTTGGACATATCCCTTGCAGTGCATCCCGGATGGGAAGATATGAAGTACGGGACAAGCTCCACGTGCGTGCCCGCCTGAGCGTTTATCTTGTCGAATTCCTTGCGCAAGCGCTCGAAAAGCTTGAAGGACGGCTTGGCCATATAGCGGAGGACGTTGTCCTCAGTATGCTCGGGAGCCACCTTCAGGCGTCCGGAAGTGTGCTCCAGGACCAATTCTTTGAGATATGGATAGGAGGTGTCATCCACATAGCCGCTTTCCGTAAGGAACAGGTCATAGCGGATTCCGCTGCCTATGTAGGCGTGGCGTATGCCCTTGGTCTTCATCACCCTGTGGTACATATCCAGCACCCTGGCGTGGGAACGGTCAAGGTTCTTGCACGGCGATGGATAAAGGCAGGACTTGCGACGGCAGATGTCACACATCACGGGGTTCTTACCCTTCATTCCATACATATTGGCTGTTGGCGCGCCCAGGTCAGAGATATTTCCGGCAAAGCCGGGAAGCTTATTGAGGGCGCGGGCTTCAGCCACTATGGAATCCTCGCTGCGGGACTGTATGAACTTGCCCTGATGCGCGGCGATAGTGCAGAAATTGCAGCCTCCGAAGCACCCCCTGTGGGTGATGATGGAGAACTTGATCATATCGTACGCCGGGATGCGCTTGCCCTTGTAGCGCGGATGCGGCAGCTTTGTGAACGGCAGGTCCCAGAAAGAATCCATCTCCGCCTCCGTTGCCGGAGGATACGGAGGGTTGATCTGTACGTACCCGTCCTTGAAGCGCTCCACTATGGTCTGCGGATGCATCATATTGGCGTGGGTCTCTATCAGGTGGAAATTCTGCGCGAAAGCCTGCTTTGAAGCCAGGCATTCTTCGTACGAGTTCAGCACCAGGGCGTCAGGCGCCCTGTGCCTGCCGTGTGAGAAGAATGCCAACTGCGGAATGCGGCGTATGTCGCTTATGTTGCGCTGGTGTTCTATGGCCCTGGTGAGTTCCAGCATAGGCCTCTCCCCCATTCCGTAGCAGAGCCAGTCCGCACGGCTGTCAATGAGGATGGAAGGCATAAGCCTGTCCTCCCAGTAATCGTAGTGCGTCAGGCGGCGGAGCGATGCCTCTATGCCTCCTATGACGATAGGGATATCGGGATAAAGTTTCTTGAGGATGCGGCAGTACACGGTGACAGCCCTGTCCGGGCGCTGCCCAGCGCGCCCTTCAGGGGTGTAGGCGTCGTCGTGGCGCAGGCGGCGGGAAGCGGTGTAATGGTTCACCATAGAATCCATCGCGCCCGAGTTGACCGCGAAATAAAGCCTTGGCGCACCTAGTTTCTTGAAGTCCCTCAGGTCGTCCCTCCAGTTTGGCTGCGGGATAACCGCAACCCTGTATCCGAACTTCTGGAGATAGCGGGCAATGCAGGCCGTCCCAAAGGAGGGATGGTCCACAAATGCGTCGCCTGTGAAGAAAATGATGTCTATGTAGTCCCATCCGAGGGCTTCGACCTCCTTCACGGATGTAGGGAACATATATGCTGCTGCGGGGCTCTCCATCAGGATTACATTCTGTCAGGAAGCTGGATGCCAAGGATGCCCATTGCCTTTCTGAGCACGCAGGCAAGGGAGTCTATGAGCACCAGCCTTGCCTTGAGCACTTCCTGGTCGCTCTCCCTGAGCACCGGGGTGTCGTGGTAATACTGGTTGAACTCCTTTGCCAGCTCATAGGCGTAGTTGGCAATGATGGCGGGCGAGAAGTCCGCCGCGGCGTCCTGTATCTTCTGCGGATAACCGTTGAGCAGCTTTATGAGGCGGATTTCCTTGGCGCCCGGCTGGAAAGACGGGCTTACAGCGCCCTCAAGGCCCTTTTCAGAAGCCTTGCGCAGGATGGACTTGATGCGGGCGTGGGTATACTGGATGAAAGGTCCGGTATTGCCGTTGAAATCAATGGACTCCTTGGGGTTGAAGAGCATCTTTTTCTTTGGATCCACCTTGAGTATGAAGTATTTGAGGGCCCCCAGGCCAATCATCCTGTAAAGCTCTTCCTTCTGGTCTTCCTCCATTCCCTCCAGCTTGCCGGATTCCTCTGAAGTAGCCTTGGCCTCCTGGTACATCTTCTCAATGAGGTCGTCAGCGTCCACTACGGTTCCCTCGCGGGACTTCATCTTGCCTTCAGGAAGCTCCACCATTCCATATGAGAGGTGGAAGATGTCCTGTGCCCAGGCAAAGCCAAGCTTGCCAAGGATGAGCTTGAGGACCTGGAAGTGGTAGTTCTGCTCGTCGCCAACCACATAGACGTGGGAATCCAGGTTGAACTCGCTGAAGCGGCGCTCCGCTGTTCCAAGGTCCTGGGTGATGTATACGGACGTGCCGTCTGAGCGGAGCAGGAGCTTGCGGTCAAGGCCGTCCGCGGTGAGGTCGCACCAGACGGATCCGTCCGGCTCCCTCTCGAACACGCCCATATCCAGACCTTTCTGCACCAGTTCCTTGCCCAGGAGGTATGTCTGGGACTCGTAATAAACCTTGTCGAAGGATATTCCAAGGGCCTTGTATGTCTGCTCGAAGCCTTCGAACACCCAGCCGTTCATCATAGCCCAGAGTTCGCGCACTTCCTTGTCGCCCTGCTCCCATTTCACCAGCATATCGTGGACGGCGTCCATAACGGACGGGTCCTCCTTCTCCATCTTGGCGAATTCCACGTAGCAGTCGCCCACAAGGTGGTCGCCCTTCTTGCCGGTGGATTCAGGGGTGGCGCCGTTGAAACGCTTCTGCCAGGCGTACATACTCTTGCAGATATGCACACCGCGGTCGTTGACCAGAGTGGTCTTGATCACGTTGTGTCCGGCGGCCTTGAGCAGGTCGGATACCGACGAGCCCAGGAGGTTGTTGCGGATATGGCCAAGGTGAAGCGGCTTGTTGGTGTTTGGCGAAGAGAACTCCACCATTATGTTGCGCCCCGTTGCGGGCAGCTGGCCAAAGGCGGCGTCCTGCGAAATGGACGCCAGCAGTTCGTTCCAGTAAAGCGGCGATAGGAGGATGTTCAGGAAGCCCTTGACCACGTTGAAGCCGCTGATTTCCGGGACGTTGGCTTTCAGCCAGTCCCCTATAGCGGCGCCCGTGGCCTCCGGGCTGGTGCGGGACACCCTTAAAAGAGGGAAGACGACCAGTGTAAAGTCGCCTTCGAACTCTTTGCGCGTAAGCTGCACCTGCAGGGTGGAAGCCTCCACGCTTGTACCGTATATTTCTGATATGGCCTGCGCGGCCTTGGTTGCGATAAAGGATTCAGGAGTCATCAGCCTAAGTAAGTTTTGAGGAGTTTGCTTGCACTTGGTTTCTTGAGTTTGCGGATAGCCTTCTCCTTGATCTGGCGTACCCTTTCCCTTGTGAGGTCAAGCCTCTCCCCTATCTCTTCAAGGGTCATCTCCTGGCATCCTATGCCAAAGAAGGACTTGATGATCTCCCTCTCCCTTGGAGTGAGGATTTGCAGGGCCCTGTCGATCTCAGTGCTCAGGGACTCGTTCACGAGGCCTTTGTCCGCACTCGGGGAATCGTCGTTGGGGAGGATGTCAAGGAGGCTGTTGTCTTCGCCTTCCACGAACGGGGCATCAACGGAGACGTGCCTACCGGACACGCGCAGGGTATCTGCGATCTTGTCCTTAGGCACTTCTATCATCTCCGAAAGCTCGTCGTTTGAAGGGAGACGCTCGTTCTCCTGCTCAAACTTGGACAGAGCCTTGTTTATCTTGTTCAATGAGCCAACCTGGTTGAGTGGCAGGCGGACAATCCTGGACTGCTCCGCAAGGGCCTGGAGTATTGACTGGCGGATCCACCATACCGCATAGGATATGAACTTGAATCCCCTTGTCTCGTCAAACTTTTCAGCTGCCTTTATCAGGCCAAGGTTTCCTTCGTTGATCAGGTCAGGGAGGCTGAGTCCCTGGTTCTGATACTGCTTTGCCACCGATACTACAAATCTGAGATTTGCCCTGGTGAGTTTTTCAAGCGCTTTCTGGTCTCCGTTGCGGATTCGCTGCGCCAATTCTACTTCTTCTTCAGGTGATACCAATTCTTCGCGGCCTATTTCCTGGAGGTATTTGTCAAGGGACTGGCTCTCACGGTTGGTAATCGATTTGGTTATCTTAAGTTGTCTCATTATTTAGAATTTATTCATCCTTTCCGAAACCGAAATAGGACGCCTTTCCGTTTGCCGTGTAACCTTCGATGAAGATTGCGCGTCTGCTCTGGCGAGCTATTTCTACCACTTCCTGAGGTGAGCTTACAGGCTGGTCGTTTACGTACAGGATGACAAATCCTTCAGTTGCTCCGGCATCCTTGAGCTTTCCGGCGGAAAGCTTCTTGATTTCTACGCCGCCCCTTGCCCTGATCTTCTGGAGGGTCTCCTGGGAAGGAGTTCCGAGCTGTGCTCCGTAGAAGGATACCGTACCGTCTTCAGATACCGCACCGTTGATTTCGGTGGTTGCTTCCTGGAATGTTACAGAAACCGTCATAGGGTTGCCGCCACGGATGATCTGCATATCCGCACGGTCTCCCGGATGGTAACTGTTGACCTTTTCCTGCAGGGAAGCCATTGTGCCAATGCGGGTATTGTCAAGAGAGATGATGACATCGTCTTTCTTGAGGCCTGCCTTGTCGGCTGAACTTCCCTTAGAAACCTCGTTAATATATACGCCGTTAACTGAAGGAAGTTTCAATTCCTGTGCAATTTCTTCGTTGACATTTCCACCGGTGATGCCAAGCATAACCCTCTTTACTGAACCGTAGTCGATGAGGTCGCTGACAATCTTGTGTACTATGTTGGAAGGAACTGCGAATGAATAGCCTGTGAAGGAGCCTGTGGTGGATACGATTGCGGTATTGATTCCCACCAGCTGGCCGGCCTTGTTGATAAGGGCGCCGCCACTGTTGCCGGGGTTCACTGCGGCATCGGTCTGGATGAAGGACTCAATCTTGAAGGTGCCGTCGTTGCTGGGCATTGAACGGCCCTTGGCGCTGACTATACCGGCGGTAATGGTTGAGCGGAGCTGCTCGCCCATAGGGCTTCCGATTGCCAGTACCCACTCTCCAAGACGGAGGGCGTCAGAGTCTGCGAAGGGGATGGTAGGGAGGCCTTCAGCATCGATCTTGATGAGGGCGACGTCTGTTGCGGCGTCTGTGCCCACTACGGTGGCCTCGTAAGTCTTGTTGTTGTTCAGGGTAACTTCCACCTTTGTGGCATCCTGGACAACGTGGTTGTTGGTGACGATATAGCCGTCAGAACGGATGATTACGCCGGAGCCACTGCCCTGCCTTTCCCTTGGCTGTTGCTGCTGGCCTCCGCCATAACCGAAGAAATACTCAAAGAACGGGTCAATCTGGTAATTGTCCCTTGATGCGGACCTTACGGTCACTTTTACGAATACTACAGCATCGACTGCCGATTCTGCAGCGTATGTGAAGTCTGGATAATCTGTCTGTGCCAGATTGACAGTCCTGTACAGGGATCCGTCAGTAGGATAGGTACTTGACACGGGTTCTTGCTCAGGCTTTGCGGATTTAACTACAGCATAAGCAGTTAGGCCGCTCAACAGCACTGATGCTACTACAATCAATAAATACTTTTTCATAATCTATAATACTTTTTGTTTTATCTTGTCAGGTCCGTATGGACGCCGGGTTAAAAACTCAAATTATGTGCCATTTTTGTCGGAAATATACTATATTTGTGAACACATAATATTAGACACACAAATTATTCAAAAGTTATATCAAAATGAAATTTACCGTCTCCAGCGCCGAACTTCTCAAAGGTCTAATGGATGTTTCAAAGGCTATCCCGGCCAAATCCGTCCAGCCTATACTTGAAAACTTCCTGCTCGTCCTCAAGGACAACATCCTGGAAATAACAGCATCCGATTCTGACCTTACCCTCCGCACCAGCATTGAGGTGGAGAAAGTGCAGGAGGAAGGCAGCATAGCAGTGCCGGCACGCCACGTGACGGAGCTGCTCAAGGCCCTTCCGGACCAGCCGGTCTCCATAAAGACCCTCAACGAGAGCGCCTCCTTCGAGTGCAGCTGGAACAGCGGCGTCTCCACCCTCCCATTCTTCCCTGCTGACGACTATCCACAGATCAAGACCGTTGGAGAGGACGCGCGCAAGGTGGTCTTCCCCGCCCAGACCCTGCTGGACGGCGTGAACAGCACCATCTACGCTACCGCGGACGACGAGATGCGCCCCGCAATGAACGGTATCTACTTTGACATCGACACCGTATCCACCACCCTGGTGGCTTCGGATTCGCATAAGCTCATCTGCTACACATCCACGGATGTCAGCGCCCCTGACAAGTGCTCCTTCATCCTTCACAAGAAGGCAGCCGCCGTGCTCAAGGGCCTGGTAAGCAAGGAGTCCTCTGACGTGACCATCCTCTTTGACGACACCAACGTCCTCTTCCAGTTCGACAACATCACAATGATCTGCCGCCTGGTTGTGGGCAAGTTCCCCCGTTACAAGGATGTCATCCCCCAGAACAACTCCAACATCCTCAAGATGGACCGTATGCAGCTCCTCAACACCGTACGCCGCGTATCCGTGTGCGCCAACAAGGCTTCCAACCACATCAAGTTCGACTTCAAGCCGGGCCAGCTGGAAGTTTCCGCACAGGACCTGGGCTTTGCCATTGCAGCGTATGAGAAGCTCTCCTGCGACTACAGCGGAGACGACCTCACAATAGGCTTCAAGTCTTCCTTCCTGGGAGACATCCTTGGAAATATGACCTGCGGAACAATTGTGATGAAGTTCCTCGACTCCAGGAGGGCCGCCCTCATAGTGCCGGCGCCTGAAGAGGAAGAGAGCGAGAAGATCTGTGGCATCCTGATGCCTATAATGGTTTAACATTCAGTAAAATATGAACTTGAAACTGGAAAGGCCTCTGCTCTTTTTCGACATAGAGAGCACGGGCCTTAATATTGTAACGGACTGCATAGTTGAACTGAGCTTTGTAAAGGTGTTCCCTGACGGCCACCACGAGCTCAAGACCTGGAGGGTGTTCCCGTACGACTACGTGAACAAATGCCAGAAAAAGATGGATCCCAGGGCCAGCGAGGTCAATGGGATCAAGGATGAAGACCTTGTAGGAGAGAAGAAATTCATTGAGATAGTCCCCGAGGTGGTGGCCTGGATAGCGGACAGCGACCTTGCGGGATTCAATTCCTCCAAATTCGACCTTCCACTCCTTGCGGAGGAGATAGAGAGGGTGCGCACATACTGCCTGGAAAGGATTAACGACCCCAAGACCCAGCCGAAGAACAAGCAGAAAGCAAGGGAAACCCTCAGCCTTCTGGACATAGACCTGCACGGAAAGCGTATGGTAGACGTGCAGAACATCTACCATTATATGGAGCCCCGCAACCTCAGGGCCGCGTACAGGTTCTACTGCGGAGGAGAGGACTTTGAGAACGCGCACAGCGCGGAGGCCGACACCCTGGCAACATACAAAGTGCTTCAGGGCCAGCTGGATATGTACCAGCAGCCTGACAAATATCACGAGATGGCCCTCAAGAACGACGTGGACTTCCTTGCCGGCGTGACCGGCAGGCCGCGCACCATAGACTATGCCGGAAGGCTTGTCTGGGATGCGAACGGCCAGGCGGTCATAAGCTTTGGAAAGCACAAGGGCAGGACCGCCAGGGAGATCTACCAGAAAGAGCCTTCATATTTCGCCTGGATTATGCAGGGAGAGTTCACCCTTGACACCAAGCGCCAGTTCGCCCTGCTCAAGGAGCAGTTCGACAAGGAGAAGCGGGAGGAAAAAAACCGTCCCCTGACGGAAGAAGAGACCCTTGAGGCAGCCCGCAGGCTCCAGGACAATTTCCAGGACCGCTTGTTTAAATGAACATCATAGTAAAAACCTTCTCCGGGCACTGCCTGGTGCGTCCTGACACCTCCTGGGAGAGAAAAAGCGACGATTTCTACCTGCCGGACGGCGCAGGTCCGCTGCTCTACTCCCCGGTTGTCTACGCGCACGTAAGCAAGCCCGGCAAAAGCGTCGCATTCCGCTTTGCCGGCAGGTATTACGACAGCATTTCCTACGGAATGCTCCTTTACCCCCAAGGCCTCCTGGACGGGACGCCTGAAGGTTATGCCGCGTCTATATGCCTGGACCATATATCCCTGCTGCCCTACCCTCTTCAGCAGGCTTTCCCCGCTCCCGGGGCGGAATTCAAACTGTCCATTGACGGGCGGGAACTGTTCAAGTGCTGCTATGACGGCAGGTATGAAATAGAAAAAGCCATCGCTGATGCGACGGCAAGGATCCTTGTAAGGGCCGGGGACCTGATTGCTGTGGAACTCAAGGAAAAGGAGATCCTTTGCCAGGGACCCGCTCACATCAATGCGGTGCTTGGAGACGCCACACTGATGGATTTCAGGATAATCTGAGCCACTTGGGAGACTCGGACTCCCGACCTGCGCGTTACGAATGCGCTGCTCTACCGACTGAGCTAAAGTGGCAAGGACTGCAAAGATAGAAAATTTTTTATGAAAAGCGACATAATTATAATTGGAGGCGGAGCTTCCGGCCTTATGGCGGCATACGCCGCCGCGGACACCCTGGTCGCGGCCGGGGCGGACGCCACCGTCACCATACTTGAGAAGATGCCCCGCCCCGGTCGCAAGATAATGATTACCGGCAAGGGAAGGTGCAATTTCAGCAACATAAAGGACTGGAACGACTTCAGCGTACACATCCGCAGCGGAGCCAGTTTTGTGAAGCCGTCGTTTTTCAACCTGACCAGCCAGGGAATGCTGGAGTTCCTGGAGTCCTACGGCCTCAAGACCGTGGTGGAGCGTGGAGACAGGGCGTTCCCGCAGTCCCACCACGCCTCTGACGTGGTGGACACGCTTGTGAACGCCTGCCACAGCCGCGGCGTAAAGATTGAAACGGAGTGCGAGGTGCGTTCCGTAGCCTTTGAAAAGGGCGCCTTTGCCCTGGAGGCCGCTGACGGAAGGAAATACAGCTGCCGGAGGCTCATAATAGCCACCGGCGGCCTCAGTTATCCTTCCAGCGGCAGCAGCGGCGACGGCTACGCCTGGGCTTCGGCCCTGGGGCACAGCATAAAGCAGTGCCTCCCCAGCCTCACCGCCCTGGTTCCCAAGAACTACAAGTCCGCCACGGAAATCATTTCCAGCGGTATGAAAGGCCACATTGACCGCTCCTCTCCCCTTTCCGAGATTGGAAAAGCCCTTTGCGGCATCCAGCTCAAGAACGTTGGCCTGTCGCTTTCCATTGACGGCAAAGCCGTGGATTCCGTCTTTGGCGACGTGGACTTCACGGACGGCGGCATCGAGGGCCCTGCGGGCTTCCAGCTCAGCCGCAAGGCCGTGAAGGCCATCTTCAACGGCTCCAAGGCATCGCTCTGCCTTGATCTCAAGAGCGGCGTCCCCTCTGAAGAACTCTCCCAGAGGGTGAAAGAACTGTGGGACGAGGTCTGCAAGGACCCGCGTAGCCAGCATATCCGTGAAAAGGAGAAATGCCGCATCCTGCTTGGCAAGCTTATGCCCTGGGACCTTATCCCGGGCTTCACCCTCTGCAACCCTGACATCCTCAAGACAGAGCGCCTTCCCCGCAGGGGCGTCAAGACAACCGTCCGTATCAGCGCAATTACAAAAGCCCTCAAGGAATGGAACTTTGAACTTGCTGGCTACGTGGGATACGAGCGCGCCGTGGTCACCGCCGGCGGCGTAAGCACTGACCAGGTTCTCCCAAAAACAATGGAATCCCGCCTTGTGGCGGGACTCTACTTCTGCGGCGAAGTCCTTGACATTGACTCCGATACCGGCGGCTACAATCTGCAGACAGCCTTCAGCACCGGCTGTCTGGCAGGCCTCAACGCCGCCAGGTCCATCCTGGAATGACAATCTCTATTTGAAAGAGACAATACGCTGGCAACCCTGGGTATAGCCGTTATCTCCCTCGAAGGTCAGGACAAAGTTGTTTGGCGTTGTAATTGAGATGGATGCAAATTTGACGGCCTCCATTCCATTGAGGAGGTTAAGGTCGTGTCCGTTTATCTCGAAGCCGGAAGCGAAGATACAGTCAAAGTTGTTTCCTGAATCCATCGACTGCCCGTCAAAAGGTACTCCCAAAGGGCTCTTGCACTCATAATAATACAGGTTCCCCTGCTCTGTCATCTGATAATAAGCCCTGACGTTGGAGATCATCTCATATCTGGAGTCCTCTATCACGGCCCAGTAGCCCATAAGGTTTACGCCTTCTACATCGGCTATGGCAAGCTCGTGCTTGAAGCAGGATGTCATTGAAACCAGGACCGCGGCAAGGGCTATAATTCTATTCAATAATTTCATAATCTTCAGTTTTGCGAACAGAGCAAATATAACATTATTCCGGAATATAATGACTATCTTTGCCTTGTTATGAGTAAGCTTATAGACGGCAAAGCCCTTTCCCTTTCTCTCAAGGAGCAGATGAGGGACAGAATTGTACAATTGGAGGCCCAGTACGGACGCAAGCCCTGCCTGGCAGTTATCATAGTTGGAGACAACCCCGCCAGCCGCTCCTACGTTCGCGGCAAGATAAAGGCCGCGGAATTCACCGGAATGGACAGCAAGCTGGTGGAACTCCCGGAGGATGTATCCCAGGACGGCCTGCTTGAGGTGATCGCAGACCTCAACGCTAACCCCGCCGTTGACGGAGTGCTGGTCCAGCTCCCCCTCCCAAAGCATATTGACGAGGACAAGGTGATAGACTCCATTGCCATAGAGAAGGACGTGGACGGATTCCACCCGCAGAACGTAGCCAATCTCTGGCTCGGCCGCAAATGCATAGTCCCCTGCACCCCCAAGGGTATCATCACTATGATAGAAAGCACAGGAGTGGACATCCAGGGCAAGAAGGCCGTTGTAATTGGCCGCAGCAACATTGTGGGAAAGCCGGTTTCAAAGCTCCTTCTTGACCGCAACGCCACAGTTACCATAGCACATTCGCGCACAAAGGACCTTGCCAAGGTAGCCGCGGAGGCGGACATCCTTGTAGCCGCCGTAGGCCGCCCCAAGATGGTAACCGCAGATATGGTCAAGCCCGGCGCCGTTGTAATTGACGTGGGTATCAACAGGATAAGCGTTCCCGGCCCTGACGGAGAGCCCGTCAACAAGCTTGTTGGAGACGTTGATTTTGAAGGCGCAAGCCAGGTAGCAGGCTACATTACCCCCGTTCCCGGAGGCGTAGGCCCAATGACCATAACAATGCTTATGGAAAACACCATAGAGTGCTTCCTTAACAGACAATAAAGGGATTTATCCCAACAGAGAATCTACCGCTCGGTCTACTTGGTCAAATCCAAACCGGGCGGTTATCTTTTGCATACGCGCAGCGATCTCGTCATTGCAGAGATTGCCAATGGAGCCCTCGTGGGTGTGGTTGAGCTTGCCGTGATAGCTGAAGCTGCCGTCGCCGATCTCCGCGGCCACCTGCCTGTAGGCGTCCCTGAAGGGCACGCCGGAGGCAGCCAGCGCGTTGACCTTCTCCACGCTGAAAGCCAGCGCATAGCGCGGGTCCTCCATCAGGCCGTCCTTTACCTGGATGTTCTCTATGGCAAAGCAGGCAATGTCAAGGCAGTCAGCCATCTCGTCGAACATAGGGATGAAGAGTTCCTTTATCAGCTGCATATCCCTGAAATAACCTGAAGGCAGATTGCCAGTTATGAGGCGTATATCACCCGGAATCCCGGAGATGCGGTTGCAGTGCGCGCGCAGCAGCTCAAACACATCGGGATTCTTCTTGTGGGGCATTATGCTGGACCCTGTGGTCATCTGCACGGGAAGGGTCACGAAGGAAAAATTCTGGCTGTTGAACAGGCAGCAGTCATATGCCAGGCGGCCCACCGTCTCCGCTATGCAGGACAGCGCCATTGAAATGATGCGTTCCGTCTTTCCCCTGCCCATCTGCGCATATACGCTGTTGTAGTCAAGGTCTGCGAATCCCAGCAGGCTTGTAGTAAGCTTCCTGTCAAGGGGGGCTGAAGAGCCGTATCCGGCCGCCGTTCCCAGAGGGTTGCGGTTGGCTACGTCCCAGGCTGCCAGGAGCATTTGCATATCGGAGGTAAGGCTTTCCGCATACGCGCCAAACCACATTCCAAAAGAGGAAGGCATTGCCACCTGCAGGTGCGTATACCCCGGCATAAGCACATCCTTGCACTCTTCGCTGCGCTTCTGCAGCACCTCGAAAAGCCTCTGCACCTTTGCCGCTATCTTCTTTATCTGGTCCCTGGAATAAAGCTTGAGGTCAACCAGCACCTGGTCGTTGCGGGAGCGTCCCGTGTGGACTTTCTTGCCCACGGGACCCAGTCTGCGGGTGAGCATCAGCTCCACCTGGGAGTGGACGTCCTCCACCCCTTCCTCAATTTCAAAAGTTCCCTCAACTGCGCTCCTGTAGATTGCCTTCAGTTCCGGCAGAAGCACGTCCAGCTCCGCCTTCTCCAGCAGTCCAACCTCCTGAAGCATAGTTATATGCGCCATTGTTCCAAGGACGTCATACGGAGCCAGGACAACGTCCAGTTCCCTGTCCTTGCCAACGGTGAAGCGCTCTATCTGAGCGTCGGTATCGTAACCTTTATCCCAAAGTTTTGCAGCCATCTTTCCTATAATTGAAGCCCGTCAAGAAGGGCCGTGTAAATGTCAACTCCCTGTTCTATCTCAGAGCGCAGGATGAATTCGTCAGCGGTATGCGAGCGGGACGAATCTCCCGGGCCAATCTTTATTGTGGTGAACGGACAAACGGACTGGTTGCTGGTAGTGGGCGATCCGTACGTTCCAAGTTCCATAGAGAGACCCTTGCGCACTATAGGGTGGTCAAGGCTTATATGGGCGCCGTTCAGGCGGGTGGAACGCGGGGCGAACTCGCTCTTGACATTCTGCTTCAAGACCTCCAGGATCTGCAGGTTGTCATAAATTCCGTTTGAGCGTACATCCACTACAAATATACACATATCCGGGACAACATTGTGCTGTGTGCCCGCATTAATCATTGTAACGGTCATCTTTACCGGACCGCAGAACTCCGACACCTTGTCAAACTTGTATGTGCGGAACCATTCCAGGTCCTCCATAGCCTTGTAAATGGCATTCACGCCCTCTTCCCGGGCCGCGTGGCCGCTCTTGCCGTATGCAGTGCAGTCCAGCACCATAAGGCCTTTCTCCGCCACAGCCATCTGCATTCCAGTAGGCTCCCCTATCACTCCAAGGTCCACCTTCCCCAAGAGCGGGATGATGGCCTCTATGCCGTTGACTCCGCCAACTTCCTCCTCTGCCGTAACGGAATATATAAGCCTGTATGGCTGAGGCTTGAGTGTGAGCTGCCTGTATACCTGGAGCAGCGAAACCAGGGCGCCGCCGCAGTCGTTGCTGCCAAGCCCGTAAATGACTCCGTCTTCCTCAGAAGCGGTATATGGGTCCCTTGTATAGCCCGATGCCGGCTTTACGGTGTCCAGATGCGCGTTCAGCAGGATTGTGGGCTTGGAAGATTCCGGCTCGGACTCCACCCACAGGTTGTTCCCTTTCCGCTTCACATCAAGGCCGATGCCGCGCATATATCCTTCCAGGAAATCCGCACCGGCATCCTCGCCCCGGCTGGGGCGCGGAATGGCTATCAGCTTTTTAAGCAGGTCTATCATATTATCTCAGTACCGGAATCGGTTCCCAGATTGTTGGCATTGGTAATGACCACCTTGTTTACGCCAGCGTCTATAGCGGCAAAGGCGTTGTCCAGCTTTGGAATCATTCCTCCGCTTATCACGTCCTCCGCAAGGTAGCGCTCGTAGTCCGCCTTGCGCATTTCGCGGATGACGCTGGATGGGTCGTCCGGATCCAGCAGCACGCCGTTCTTCTCAAAGCAGAAGGTAAGGGTGACGTCGTACTCCACTGCCAGCGCCTGGGCCAGCGAGGAGGCTATGGTATCGGCATTGGTGTTGAGCAGCTGTCCAAGGCCGTCGTGGGTTATAGGGCAGAGCACTGGCACCGCACCGGAGTCTATGAGCATCTTCAAAGCCTTGGTATTCACCTCTTTGACATCTCCCACAAAGCCGTAGGAGATGACGCCTTCCGGGCGCTTTGCGCTGCGGATTATGTTCAAATCCGCGCCGCACAGGCCCACGGCGTTCACGCCTTTGGCCTGCAGTTCCGCCACCACGTTCTTGTTGACCAGTCCGGCGTAGACCATTGTCACTATCTTGAGCATCGGCTCGTCGGTGATACGGCGGCCGTTCACCATCAGGCTCTCTATGCCCATATCGGAAGCGATCTTGGTTGCCGTGCGGCCTCCGCCGGTAACCAGTATCTTGTTCCCCTGAATTGAGCAGAAGGATCCCAGAAGGGTGTTCAGGCTGGCATCGTCCTCGACCACCCGGCCGCCTACCTTTACTATGTTAAGGCTCTTTTTCATACTACATTTCCTCCAGCATTCGTTTCATTACTACCTGTGCGGAAACCACCCTGTTTGCGGCCTCCGGGATCACAAGGCTCCTTGGGGAGTCTATGACCTCGTCCGTCACTATCATATTCCTGCGCACCGGAAGGCAATGCAGGAAATGGGCGTTGTTGGTAACGGCCATCTGCCTTGCTCCCACAGTCCAGGACATATCCTTGTTGATGACCTGCCCGTAAGGGTTCATCGCAGACCAGTTCTTTGCATATACGAAATCCGCTCCCTCAAAGGCCTCCATCTGGTCATACACCACGCGGGCGTTGCCCACGAACTGCGGATCAAGCTCATATCCTTCCGGCTGGGCTATCACAAAGTCCACGTCGGCGGCGTTCATCCATTCCGCAAATGAATTTGGCACCGCCTGTGGCAGTGCGCGCGGATGGGGAGCCCAGGTCATAACCACCTTGGGGCGCTTCTTGGTCTTGTACTCCTCAATTGTGAACAGGTCCGCAAATGCCTGGCAAGGATGCACGGTAGCGGATTCCAGGCTTATGACCGGCTTTCCGGAGTACTCTATGAACTGCTTGAGGATGGTCTCGTTATAGTCGAACTCCTTGTCCGTAAGGCCTGCGAAGGAACGCACTCCAATAAGGTCGCAGTAGCTTCCTATTACCGGGATGGCCTCCTTGAGGTGCTCGGACTTGTCACCGTCCATCACCACTCCCATACGGGTTTCCAGCTTCCAGCTGTCTCCGTTCACGTTGAGCACGATGGGGTCCAGGCCCAGGTTCAGGGCCGCCTTCTGGCTGCTTAGGCGCGTGCGCAGGCTGTTGTTGAAGAACACCAGGATTATGGTCTTGTTCTTGCCCAGATGCTGCCACGCATACGGGGTTGCCTTGACCTGCTTTGCCTCTTCCAGGGCCTTTCCCAGGTCTCCTATATCTTGTACGTGAAAGAACGATTTCATTTCAATACTTCTTTAAATGCTTGGATAAATGTGTCTGCCTGGGCTTTTGTAAGTACCAGAGGCGCTAGAAGCCTTATCATATTCTTCCCCGCCACACCAGTGAATATGTGCTTGTCATAAAGCAGCTGAGAGCGGATGGGAGCCACGGGAACGTTGAATTCTATGCCTATCATAAGGCCGCGTCCCCTCACCTCCTTGATAAGCGGAGATTCCGGAACCGATGCCTTAAGATACTCCCCAACCTCCAGCGCATTATCCACAAGCTTCTCATCCTCAATGATATCCAGCACCGCAAGGGCGGCCGCCATTGCAAGGTAGTTGCCACCGAAGGTGGTGCCCAGCAGGCCCTTGGAGGCCTTGAATTCTGGGGCGATGAGTATGCCGCCGCAAGGCAGGCCGTTGGCGATGCCCTTGCCCAGGGTGACGATGTCCGCTAGGACTCCGTCCCACTGGTGCGCGAAGAACTTGCCGCTGCGGCCGTAGCCGCACTGGACTTCGTCCATTATGAGGCAGGCGCCGTATTTGTCACACAGGGCGCGCAGCTCCGCAAGGAATCCCGGGCGGGGGATGTTTATGCCACCGCATCCCTGGATGGCCTCAATGATCACGCCCGCGACATCTCCGCCGCGGAGCGCCTTTTCCACGCCCTCCGCATCGTTCAGGTCACAGAACGTAACCTTGTGCACGGCGTTGAACGGAGACACTATGTTGGGATTGTCCGTAACCGCCACGGCTCCTGAGGTGCGGCCGTGGAAGCTCTTGCGGAACGCGATCACGCGGTCCTTCCCTGTATGGAAGGACGCCAGCTTGAGCGCGTTCTCATTGGATTCCGCGCCGCTGTTGTCCAGGAAAAGGGAATAGTCCTCATAGCCGGAAAGGACGCCCAGCCTGGCAGCGAGTTCCTCCTGCAAGGGGTTGCGCACGCTGTTGGAATAGAATCCAATCTTGTCCAGCTGGTCCTTGATGGCCTGCACGTAATGGGGATGCGAGTGCCCTACGGATATTACCGCGTGGCCTCCATAGAGGTCCAGGTATTCCTGGCCCTTGTCGTCCCATATGGTGCAGCCACTGGCCTTTACCGGGGTTACGTCAAAGAGTGAATATACGTCAAATAAATTCATTGTCTCAGAATTTGGATGCCTTCAGGCGCAGCCCCGCATCCTGAGGAAGCCTGAAGATTATGTTCATATTCTCTACCGCCTGGCCGGAAGCTCCCTTCAGCAAGTTGTCTATCATACTGATAATATGGAGCTTGTCTCCGTACTTGCGCACATAGAGGATGGCCTTGTTGGTGTTCACCACCATCTTGAGGTCAGGATTGGAATCCACCACCGTGACAAATGGAGACTTTGCATAGAAGTCCTTGTACAGTTTCACGGCCTCTTCTTCTGTCAGGTCACACTCCGTATATACGGAAGCCATTATACCACGGGCGAAGTCTCCCCTTACCGGCACAAAGTTGATCTTTCCGCACCAATCCGGGCTGAAACTGAAAAGGGTCTCCTTGATCTCCGCCAGATGCTGGTGGGTGAATGCCTTGTATATGGAAATGTTGTTGGTCCTCCAGCTGAAGTGCCCGGTTTCCTGAAGTTTCTGCCCCGCTCCGGTGGATCCGGTGATGGCGGTAACGTGCACCTCTCCAAGTTTGTCAATTGCGGCAAGCGGCAGGACGGCCAACTGTATGGATGTTGCAAAACATCCTGGGTTGGCTATGTGCCGCGCCTTCTGGATCCTGTCCTTGAAGGCGTCGGTGAGTCCGTAGACGAAGTCTCCGGCATCGGCCTTGAGCCTGAAGTCGTTGGCAAGGTCAATTATCGCGCCTTTGTATCCGGCCGGGAAGGATGCAACGGTGTCCTTTGAATTTCCGTGACCTCCGCAGAGGAACACCACGTCCACATCCATTACCGGAGCGTCCGCGCTGAACTTTATGTCGGTCTCCCCCACCAGGTCGGAATGAGCCTTCCACAGCGGCTCGCCCGCGTGGCTGGTGCTCTGCGCAAAGACAATCTGTACGTCCGGATGTCCCAGAAGCACCCTTATGAGTTCTCCGCCGGTATATCCGGCAGCTCCTATGATACCAGCTTTAACCATCGGCTACAAGTCTTTTTCCAGTTCCTCGCCTTCCTTGGTATGGTTGGCATAATAAACCCTCAGAGGAGTGGAGCTTACCTTGATGAAGCCCTTTGCGTCCTCGCTGGTCCAGCCTTTCTGCATCTCTCCGTATTCGCCGAACTTGGTCTTTACCAGGTCGTCCTTGGACTCCACGCCCACGGTGGAGAAGCAATACGGCTGCAGCTGCATTGACACAACGCCGTTGACGTTGCGCTGGCTGCTCTCCAGCATAGCCTCTATGTCCCTCATCACGGGCTCCAGGTACTGGCTCTCGTGCAGGAACATTCCGTACCAGTTGGCAACCTGGTCCTTCCAGTACTGCTGCCACTTGCTCAGGGTGAATTTCTCCAGGAACTTATGTGCCGATATGATGAGCATAGGCGCGGCCGCCTCAAAACCAACGCGGCCCTTGATGCCTATGATTGTGTCACCCACGTGCATATCGCGGCCCACTCCGTAAGGGGCTGCAATGCTCTCCACATACTGGATGGCGGCCACCTTGTCAGTGAATTCCTTGCCGTTCACGCTGCACAGCTCTCCTTCCTTGAAGCCCAGCTTTATGATCTCCGAGCCCTGCTTTGTGACCTGCTTGAGGTATGCGCTCTCCGGGAGGCCCTGTGCGGAATCAAGGATTTCCCCTCCGCAGATGGAGGTGCCCCAGAGGCCCACGTTGTATGAGTATTTGAGCTTCTTGAAATCTGCCGGGAAGCCGTTCTTGTTAAGGTAGTCAACCTCGAACTGGCGGGTGAGGGCCATATCCCTGGTAAGGGTGATGATCTCTATTCCCGGGGCCATCACAAGGAATGTCATATCAAAACGCACCTGGTCGTTGCCGGCGCCGGTGGAACCGTGGGCAATTGCGTCCGCGCCTATCTCCTTGGCGTACCTGGCAATTGCCATTGCCTGGAAAATACGCTCGGACGATACGGAAATGGGGTATGTGCCGTTACGCAGCACGTTTCCGTAAATCATATATTTGATGCTCTTGGCGTAATACTCGCTTGTAACGTCAAGGGTCACGTAATCCTTTGCACCCAGCTTGAAGGCGTTGTTCCTGTTGGTCTCAAGCTGCTCGGGAGAAAAACCTCCGGTATTTGCGCAGGCCGCGTAAACCTCATAACCATACTCCTTTGTAAGGTACATTACGGTGAACGATGTATCAAGTCCGCCGCTGTATGCCACTACTACTTTCTTTGCCATATCTCTGATTATTATTTGTTGCGATGCTTCTCCGGGTCATAGAGCATACCGGTACACAGGCAGCGCGTATAATTGTTTCTTTGCAGTACGTCAAAATTGATACAGTTCTGGCATCCTTTCCAGAACTCAGGATCGTCAGTGAGCTCTGAGAATGTAACCGGAACGTATCCAAGTTCCGTGTTGATCTTCATCACGGCCAGGCCGGTGGTGAGGCCGAAAATACGGGCGTTGGGGAACTTCTCGCGCGAAAGCTCGAAAGCCTTGTGCTTGATGTCCTTGGCCAGGCCCTTGCCCCTGAACTTCTCCTTTACGATGAGTCCGGAGTTTGCCACGAACTTGCCGTGACCCCAGCTCTCAATGTAGCAGAAGCCTGCGAACTCGTCCCTGTAAAGGGCTATGATGGCTTTCCCCTCGCGCATCTTGCTCTCTACGTATGCGGGATCACGCTTGGCAATGCCGGTGCCGCGCACCTTGGCGGCGTCCTCTATGGTCTTGAGGATTTCCGGAATGTATTTTATATGCGCGGGAGATGCAACCTCTATGAGGAAGCTCTTGGTAAGCTGCTTTTCCTCAATTCCGGGAATGTATACGGCCAGGTCCCTCATAACAGACTCCGGGGTGAAGTTGTCACGAAGGGCAAGCAGAAGGGAGTCGTCTCCCGCCACGGTACCCATTATGTAGGCGGATTTCACCCTCTGGTCTATAGTGGAAGCAACCAGGTTGGCGTAACCCGGGATTGTCTTGAGGAGCGCCAGGGAGTGTGAGAACTCTATGCTTACAATTCCGTCCAATATTGTAGGGACCGGTTTTGGCCTGGAATGGGTTATGGAGGATGGCTGGATCCTGTAAACATATCCATCCTCTGTTGGAACCTTTACAATATGGAGCTCTTTGAGGTCTCTTGACAATGTTGCCTGGGTGAAGGCGAAGCCCTTGTCCTTAAGAAGGGAAGCCAGCCTTTCCTGATTTGAAATACGGGCTGCGGAGACCAATGCCTTTATGGCCGCCTGCCTTTCCGCCTTAGATTTTTCTACTTGCATATATATACACTTATTTTGTATTTTTATGCAAAGTTAATAGAAGTTCCTCTTTTTGCAAGATATTTTTGAAATTTTATTAAAAAATTATTTTCTTTGCATTAGAGTATGACAAACAACAGTATCATAACACTTCATCACCATCACCACCGTATCTGAAGATAAGGCGGTTCAGGCTGTTGTAATTAATATATTTTAGTTATGTAGTATGGACTTGCCCACCGTTGGCAAGTTTTTTTTGTTAGTTATGTTAAAGATAGCACTTCAATCCAAGGGCCGGCTCAATGAAGAGAGCCTCTCGCTGCTCGCAAGCATAGGTATAAACGTAGACGAGCCAAAACGCAAATTCATCTCCAAGGCCAGGAATTTTGACATAGAGACCCTTTTCCTCAGGGACGACGACATCCCCCTGGTGGTGGCTTCGGGCACCGCCTCTCTGGGAATAGTGGGGTTGAACGAGGTGGCGGAGAAAGGCGCTGACGTAGAAATTGTCAAGCAGCTCGGCTTTGGCGGATGCCGCATAAGCCTGGCAATACCCAAGGCGGACAAATATGAAGGCCTAGATTATTTCCGCGGCAAGCGCATAGCCACTTCATATCCCAGGATACTCAAGGATTTCCTTGACAAGAACGGGATAGAGGCAACTATTGAGATAATCACGGGTTCCGTGGAAATTGCCCCCGCCGCCGGAATTGCGGACTGCATATTTGACATTGTATCCTCCGGAAGTACGCTGGTTTCCAACGGACTGGTGGAGGTTGAGCGGGTGTTCGAGTCGGAGGCGGTGCTCATAGCAAACAAGAATATGTCCGCTCAGGACAGGGATACGCTGGAGGAGATACTCTTCAGGATAGACTCCCACCTGATGAGCAGCGGTAAGAAGTACCTTCTGATGAACATCCCCACGGCGGCGCTGGACCAGGCGGTGAAGATCCTTCCGGCAATGCGCAGCCCAACCGTGATGCCCCTGGCATCTGAAGGTTGGTGCTCCCTGCATTCCGTGGTGGAGGCTGACACCCTCTGGGAGAAAGTGCGCCTTCTCAAGGCGATAGGCGCCGAAGGAATATTGGTGATAGACCTGGATAAAATCATACTGTAATGGAGATCTATGTTAATCCGTCCCGCGACCAATGGGCGCGGCTGTGCCAAAGGGCCGTACAGGACAATGAAGGGATACTCAGCCGTGTGCGTGAGATCCTGGAGCAAGTGCGGCAGAACGGCGATGAAGCCATAAAGGACCTTACCCGCCGGATTGACGGCGTGGATCTTGACTGCCTGAAGGTTTCTGAAGAAGAGTTCAGCTATGCGGAAAAGGCTGTACCGGAGAATGTCAAGGATGCAATAAGGCAGGCATACAGGAACATTTACGCATTCCACAAGGCTCAGAAGTCCCTGCGCGTGGAAGTTGAAACAGCGGCGGGCGTCAGGTGCATCCAGAAAAGCGTCCCAATAGGCCGCGTGGGACTGTACATACCGGGGGGCACCGCTCCCCTGTTCTCCACGGTGCTTATGCTGGCCGTGCCTTCGCAGATAGCGGGATGCCGCACGCGCGTGCTGTGCACCCCGGCGGGCAAGGACGGTCTGGTGAATGCGGAAGTGCTGTTCACAGCGCGCCTGTGCGGCATCACAGACGTGTTCAAGGCTGGCGGAGCACAGGCTATTGGGGCAATGGCGTATGGAACGCGGAGCATCCCCAAGGTTGACAAGATATTCGGGCCGGGAAACCGCTATGTAACCCTGGCCAAACAGGTGGTGAGCACGGAGAATACCGCCATAGATATGCCGGCGGGACCGTCTGAGGTGATGGTCCTGGCCGATGGCAGCGCAAGGGCGGAATACGTGGCGGCGGACCTGCTTTCACAGGCCGAGCACGGGCGCGACAGCCAGGCCATCCTGGTGTGCCGCAGCGAGGCCTTCGCCAAGGCGGTGGAAGAGCAGGTAAGGATCCAGGCTGCAAGGCTCCCGCGCGGGGAAATGATACGCAGTTCCCTGGGCAACAGCAGGATAATAGTGTTCGACGACACTTTGGATATGCTGAGCTTCGAGGAGACCTACGCACCGGAGCACCTCATCATATCAATGGAGAACGCGCGTGAGCTGGCGGAGGTGATAGACTGCGCCGGAAGCATCTTCGTGGGCAATTTCAGCCCGGAAAGCGCAGGCGACTACGCTTCAGGAACCAACCACACCCTGCCTACGTCAGGCTGGGCGCGTTCCTTCAGCGGCCTTAACCTGGACAGCTTTATGCGCAAGACCAACATCCAGGAACTGACCCCTGCGGGGCTGAAGCTCATTGGAGGCTGCATAGAGACAATGGCTACGGCCGAAGGCCTTGACGCACACGCAAACGCAGTGCGCGTGCGTATGGACGAGGCCGCCGGCGCCCCCAAGGGAGTGTTCAGGCTGGAGAACGCAGTGCGCGACAACATCCGCAACCTCAAGCCGTACTCCACCGCCAGGGACGAGTACCAGGGAGACCTGGGCATTTTCCTGGACGCCAACGAGAACCCATTCCAGAACGGATACAACCGTTACCCTGACCCTCACCAGAAAGCCCTCAAGGAAAAGATATGCTCCCTGAAAAAACTCAACCCGGACAACCTGTTCCTGGGCAACGGTAGCGACGAGGCCATAGACCTGGTTTACAGGATCTTCTGCAACCCGGGAAGGGACAACGTGGTTTCCATAAGCCCAAGCTACGGAATGTACCGCGTGGCAGCGGAGACCAATGACGTGGAATTCAGGGAAGTCCTCCTGAACGAAGATTTCTCCCTTGATATAGAGAAGCTGGAGCAAGCCGTTGACGCATCCACAAAGGTCATTTTCCTCTGCTCTCCCAACAACCCCACAGGCAATGCCCTGGACTTTGACCAGATAATGCGCATAGCAAAGGGTTTCCGTGGGATTGTGGTTGTTGACGAGGCTTACAGCGACTTCTGCACCGGAAAGAGCGCCGCGCTGATGCGTGACAACATAGTAGTCCTTCAGACCCTCTCCAAGGCCTGGGGCCTTGCAGGGCTCAGGATTGGACTGGCCATTGCGGACAAGCGCATCATAAGGCTGTTCTCAATGGTCAAGTACCCTTACAACATAAGCAAGGCCGCAATGGACGTCGCAATGGAAAAACTCAGCGCCCCGTCCACCGAACAGGTCCGTATGATCATTGAAGAGCGCGGAAGGCTCGCCGGGGAACTGCCAAAGATTGGAATAGTCCGCAAGGTATGGCCAAGCCAGGCCAACTTCCTGCTGGTGCGTTTTGACGATCCCGCATTTGTCTATGACCAGCTGATTTCCAACGGCGTCATTGTCCGCAACAGGGATTCCGCGCCGCTTTGCAAGGGTTGCCTGCGCATTACCGTAGGTACCAGGGAAGAAAATGACAAACTTATAAGTATATTGCAGAGTCTATGAAAAGAGTATTGTTCATTGACCGTGACGGCACCATATTAGCCGAGCCCGCGGACGAGCAGGTGGATTCCCTGGAGAAGATGGAGTTCATCCCCGGAGCCATAAGCGGCCTGCGGAGCATAGCCGGCCTGGGATACGAGCTTGTAATGGCCACCAACCAGGATGGCCTGGGCACTCCAGCGTTCCCGGAAGAGGATTTCTGGCCGGCTCACAACAAGATGCTGGGCATCCTCAAGGGCGAGGGCGTGGTGTTCGACGACTTCCTCATAGACGAACACTTCCCCGCAGACAACTCCCCCTTCCGCAAGCCGGGAACAGGTATGTTCGGGAAGTATGTGGGCAACCCGGAATATGACCTTGCAGGCAGTTGGGTTATTGGAGACCGCGACACGGACGCGCAGCTGGCCAAAAACCTGGGAACGGGATTCCTGAGGGTGGAAGGCCCGGACAGCTGGGCGCAGATAGCGGAAGCGCTGCGCAGCACTGTCCGCAGGGGCCAGGTGTCCCGCAAGACAAAGGAGACGGACATCCAGGTTGTAATAGACCTGGACGGGAAAGGCCCCTACGGCATTGACACCGGGCTCAAGTTCTTCGACCATATGCTGGACCAGATAGCCCACCACAGCGGTGCCTCCCTGCTGGTCAAATGCAAGGGAGACCTTGAAGTTGACGAGCACCACACAATGGAAGACGTCGCAATTGCGCTTGGAGAGGCCATAGCCTCCGCGCTGGGAGACAAGCGCGGCATTGGCCGCTACGGCTTCGCCCTGCCTATGGACGAGAGCCGCGCCCTGGTGCTCCTGGACTTTGGCGGCCGTATTGACTTTGCCTGGGACGTGCATTTCACCCGCGAGTACGTAGGAGACACCCCCACGGAGATGTTCAAGCACTTCTTCCAGTCCCTGTGCTCCGCTTCAAAGTGCAACCTGCGCATAGAGGCCAAGGGAGAGAACAACCACCACATTGCCGAGGCGGTTTTCAAGGCATACGCCCGCGCCCTCAAGATGGCCATAAAGCGAGACGTTTTCAGTTACGAACTTCCCAGCAGCAAAGGACTGTTATGATAGCGATAATAGATTACAAGATGGGCAACCTGCGCTCAGTGAAGAACGCCCTCTCCAGACTGGGGGCGGAGTATACGGTTACTGACGATGCCGCCGCCATAGTTGCGGCGGACAAGGTCCTGCTGCCCGGCGTAGGCTACGCCGCGCAGGCAATGGCCAACCTCCGCGAACGCGGCCTCGTGGACGTGATCCGCGGCCTGCGCAAGCCCGTGCTGGGCATCTGCATAGGGATGCAGGTGCTCTGCCGCTACAGCGAGGAGGGCGACACCCCCTGCCTGGATGTCTTTGACACCGACGTCCGCCTCTTCAAGGCATCGGAGGACCTCAAGGTGCCCCATATGGGCTGGAACTCCATCTCCAACCTGGATTCCAAGCTGTTCAAAGGCGTGGACGAGGGCTCGTACGTTTACTTTGTACACTCCTACCGCCCCGGGCTGTGCCAGGACACCATAGCCACTTCAAGGCACGGTGACCTGTTCAGCGCCGCCCTCAAATACGAGAATTTCTACGGCACGCAGTTCCATCCGGAAAAGAGCGGAGACGTAGGAGAAAAGATACTTTCCAACTTCCTGGCCCTATGATAGAGGTAATCCCTGCAATTGATATAATTGACGGACGCTGCGTGCGCCTGAGCCAGGGAGACTACGGCCGCTCCAAGACCTATGGAGACCCCCTGGATATGGCCAAGGCGTTTGCAGACGCCGGGGCGTCCCGCGTCCACCTGGTGGACCTGGACGGCGCAAAGGCGTCCTCCCCCGCCAACCTGGCCGTACTGGAGAAGATTGCTTCGCTTGGGGCCTTGCGCTCCGAGTGGGGCGGCGGCATCAAGTCCGCCCAGGCCCTGCGCAGCGTCTTTGACGCCGGCGCGGACTGGGCCATCGTAGGGAGCATCGCCGCCCTGGAGCCTGACCTCTTCGCCCAGTGGCTCCAAGCCTTCGGCTCGGAAAAACTGATCCTTGGCGCCGATGTCAAGAACGCCAGGATAGCGGTGAAAGGCTGGCTGGAAGAGTCCGCGCTGGGCATAGAAGACCTCCTTGAGAAGTTCCGCCCCTGCGGGCTGGTGCAGGTGATATGCACGGACATATCCAAGGACGGAATGCTCTGCGGCCCTTCGGAGGAAATGTACACCCAGCTGAAAACCCGCTTCCCGGAGATGGAGTTCACCGTATCCGGAGGCATCAGCAAGAACGCGGACATTGAACGGATAAAGGAACTGGGACTCCCCCGCGTCATTGTAGGAAAGGCTTTCTACGAGGGCCGCATAACACTTAAAGAGTTAGCAAAATGGTGGCAAAACGCATAATCCCCTGCCTTGACGTAAACGAGGGCAGGACGGTCAAGGGCATCAACTTTGTCAGCCTCAGGGACGTGGGCGACCCTGTGGAGCTGGGAGCCCACTATGCCCGCGAAGGCGCGGACGAACTGGTCTACCTTGACATCAGCGCCACCCACGAGGGCCGCCACACCTTCACCAAGCTGGTGGAAAGGATAGCGGACCATATCAACATCCCCTTCACCGTAGGAGGCGGCATCTCCACTATGGAAGATGCGGAAAGGCTTCTGAACGCCGGAGCGGACAAGATCTCCGTGAACAGCGCCGCCATTGCCAATCCACAGATCATAGA
The DNA here is from genome assembly GCA_902761655.1 of uncultured Bacteroidia bacterium. Taxonomy (GTDB): domain Bacteria; phylum Bacteroidota; class Bacteroidia; order Bacteroidales; family UBA932; genus Cryptobacteroides. The sequence continues at coordinate 29,639 of CACWLD010000006.1, forward strand.
CACCCTGGCAAACCGCTACGGCAACCAGTTCGTGGTGAGCGCTATCGACGCCAAGCTTACGCCTGACGGCCGCTGGCTTGCCACTACTCACGGCGGCCGCCGCCTCACGGACAAGGAGCTCTTTGCCTGGGCCCACGAGGTTCAGGAGCGCGGCGCCGGAGAAATCCTCCTCACCTCTATGGAGCACGACGGTGTCCGCCAGGGCTACCCCTGTGATCTGTACGCAGAACTATGCTCACAGCTCAGCATCCCGGTGATCGCCTCCGGCGGCGCGGGCAGCATCCAGGACATAGCTGACGTGCTCACCAAGGGCAAGGCGGACGCAGCCCTTGCCGCCAGCATCTTCCACTACGGCACATACAAGATTTCAGAGGTCAAGAAAGCCCTCGCAGAACAAGGAATAAACGTACGGTTATGATAGAATTCAAAGATCTCAACCTGGAGAAATGCGCTGACGGCCTTGTGCCGGTAATAATCCAGGACTGCACCACCCTCAAGGTCCTTATGCTGGGTTATATGAACGATGAAGCCCTCCAGAAGACCCAGGAAGAGGGCAAGGTCACCTTCTGGTCCCGCAGCAAAGGCCGCCTCTGGACCAAAGGCGAAACCAGCGGCAACTACCTGCTGGTCAAGGAAATATACGCAGACTGCGATGCGGACACCCTTCTGATCAAGGCAGATCCTGTAGGCCCCACCTGCCACCGCGGCACCACCGCCTGCTTCGACACCCCTGAGGACGAAGGCTTCATCCGTTCCCTCTCCCGCCTCATCCAGGACCGCCACGCCAAAATGCCGGAAGGCTCCTACACCACAAAGCTGTTCATCAAAGGCTCAAAGACCGTCGCCAAGAAATTCGGCGAGGAGAGCAGCGAATGCATAATAGAAGCCGTCGCAGGCAACCGCGATAGATTCCTATACGAAGCCTGCGACGTAATGTATCACTATCTTGTCCTCCTGGAGCAGATGGGCGTCAGCCTCTCCGACATAGAAAAGGAACTCGCCCTCCGCCACCGGTAAACCCTTGGTTTACCAGTTCTTGCGGTCGAAGGTCCACTCAGGGTAGAAGGTCTTGCCGTACTCGTCGTTCATAAAGAGGGCGGAATCACCTACCTGGCCCTTGAGCTGCCAGTTGAGCCATTTGGTTGCCACAACCGCATAAGCTCCGGCGTTCTTCTCATAGTATGTTCCGTGATGTCCGTCAAGAGTAGAGATCTTAACAACAGGGATGTTGTCGGCAATCCTTCCCCAGTCTCCGTTGGCATTGTTGTATGCCACGTCAACCTTTCCTCCATTGAGGTAAAGCATAGGGGTGTGCAGGTTGGCCAGGGACTTCTTTGAAGCGCCGCTCATTTCCATATCGCCAATTCCTGAATTGAAAATCAGGCAGGTCTTGATACGGGGGTCGTGTGCAACGGCCAGCACCTGGGCTCCGCCGCAGGACTGTCCCATTGCCGCAACTTTCTCAAGGTCAATGAGATGGTAGTACTCGCTGGCGTCGTTTCCGTTCTGGTCAGTAAGCCAGTCAAGAGCCTCCAGGAGCTGCCTTGCATATGTGCGGAACGGCTGGGGTGCAGGCTGTGCCTGCCTGTTCCTGTTGTTTCTGTTGTTCCTGGCTGCGGCCTGACGCGCAGCCTCGCGCTCTGCGGCCTGCTGGGCCCTTTCCGCCTCCGTATAAGGAGTGAGCCTTTCTCCGTTGCCCATAACGGCGTTGACCTTGCTTTCAGGATAATTGCCCCTGACAACACCTCTCCACTGTGCGTAGAAGTCCTCGTCGGACATCTCCTGGTACGGGCCTATCGCAATGACAAGGTATCCGTGAGAAGCCACTTCCGTGAGAAGGCGGCTCATTTCAAGGCTGTTGTTGGCGCAAGCGCCGTTTGCATACAGGAGAACGGGAATCTTTCCGTTCTCTGAAACATAAGCCCTGAGGTTCTGGGGACGGTAAATAACGTGTGTAGGAAGGCTCTCGTCACCAATGGCAACGGCCTTGTACTCTCCCGTTCCCCCGTTCTCAATAACCTGGGAATACTTGGTCTGCGCGGAGCAGACTGCACCCGCGGCCAGGATTGCCGCTGCCAGTGCAAGAAGTTTCTTAGCTTTCATTGTCTATCAGTTTTATGTGTTATTCAAATGCTATGTGGGCGATGTCCTTGCGGTAGAAGAGGTTGGGGCAGCGGATGGCGGCGACGTCGGCGTAGACGGCGTCGCGGGCCTGAGCGATGCTTGCGGCGCGGGAGACGCACATCATTACGCGGCCGCCTGCGGTAAGCAGCTTTCCATCCTGGGTCTTGGTTCCCATATGGAAGATGCGTCCCTTGACATCCTTGCAGCCCTCGATCTCAAATCCTTTCTGGTAAGATCCGGGATAGCCCTTGGAGGCAAGGACCACACCCATTGTAACGTCATTGCTCCATTCAAGGGGCTTTGCAGGAGTTCCTGTAGCCACGCTGTAGAACATATCGTAAATGTCGGAATCCAGAAGAGGAAGGACCACTTCCGTCTCCGGGTCGCCGAAGCGGGCGTTGAACTCTATCACCTTGATTCCCTGGGGAGTCTTCATCAATCCGCCGTAGAGGACGCCGCTGAGCGGGCAGCCTTCGGTTACCATTGCGTGGGCCGTCCTCTGCATTATGAACTGAAGGGCGTAGATGCGGTCTTCTTCAGTGATGAAAGGGAGGCCGGTGTAAGCGCCCATACCTCCGGTATTGGGGCCCCTGTCACCGTCATAAGCCCTCTTGTGGTCCTGGGAAAGCGGCATTGGATAAACCCTGGACCCGTCCACGAAGCACATAAAGGAGAACTCGGGGCCGGTGAGGAAGTCCTCTATCACAACCTTTCCCTTGCCGAAGGACTCGTCGAGGAGCATATCCTTGAGGGCGGCCTTGGCCTCCTCAAGGTCAGCGGCTATGATGACGCCCTTGCCGGCGGCAAGGCCGTCGTATTTGAGCACCGCGGGGAAAGGCCTGGCCGCCACATACTCCACGGCCTGGTCATAGTCCGTGAAGCTCTTGTAAGCGGCCGTAGGAACGCCGTAGCGCTCCATTACCTGCTTGGCGAACTCCTTGCTGCTCTCTATCCTGGTAGCGGCCTTGGTGTGCCCGAAAACGGGCATTCCGGCGGCGCGGAAGGCATCCGTGAGGCCTGCCGCAAGCGCCGCCTCCGGGCCCACGACGGTCAGGTCCACGCCTTTCTCCTGCGCGAAGGCCTTGAGAGCCTCAACGTCAGTGTCCTTGATGGGAACGCACTCCGCCTGGGCGGCTATTCCGGCATTACCGGGAGCGCAGTAAATCTTTCCTACCTGCGGGGAGCGGCTGAGCGCATCCACAATTGCGTGTTCACGGCCGCCGCCGCCAACTACCAGAACGGTTTTCATATATCCTAGTGCTTAAAGTGTCTGATTCCTGTAAAGAGCATTGTGATGCCCAGCTCGTCCGCCTTCTGGATTGACTCCTCGTCGCGGATGCTTCCGCCGGGCTGTACTATTGCGGTTACGCCGTACTTGGCAGCCAGTTCAACGGTATCCCCAAACGGGAGGAATCCGTCCGAAGCCAGTACGAGGTCCTTGGTGAAACCGGCCGCATTGGCTTCCTTGAGGGCTATCTCGGCGGATCCCACGCGGTTTGTCTGGCCTGCTCCCACGCCAACGGTGTGGTTGTCCTTGACAACGGTAATGGCGTTGGACTTGACGTGCTTTACTATCTTCCAGCCAAAGTCAAGGTCCGCGAGCTGATCGGCCGTAGGCTTTACCTTGGTGACGCACATCTCAGGCGTAACCTTCTCTATCTGGGTGTCCAGCTGCTGTGCCAGCATACCACCGTTCACGCTGATGTACTGAGGAACGGGAGCGTCGCTCTTTGTCATATCCACCTGCATAACGCGGAGGTTCTTCTTGGAAGAAAGGATTTCCAAGGCCTCCGGAGTGTAGGAAGGAGCCAGGACAATCTCCAGGAAGATGGGCTTCATACCAGCGGCCACCTCGGCTGTGAGTTCGCGGTTTACGGCTACTATGCCGCCGTAAATGCTCACCTTGTCAGCCTCGTATGCGGCCTGCCAGGCTTCCTCAATGGTCTTGCCCACCGCAGCGCCGCAAGGGTTCATATGCTTGAGGGCCACGCAGAACGGTTCGTCAAAGTCACGTACCACGTTAAGGGCGGCGTTGGCATCCTGTATGTTATTGTAAGACAGCTCCTTGCCCTGGATTTGCTTTGCAAATGCAAGGGAGAAGGAAGCTGGCTGCATAGAAGCGTAGAACTTGGCGCTCTGGTGAGGGTTCTCGCCGTAGCGGAGGCCCTGCTTGAGGTCGTACTCAAGGAAGAGCTTCTCGTTAAGTCCGGCCTTTGCGCGCATATAGGTGGCTATGCAGCTGTCATATTCTGCTGTATGGGTATAGGCCTTTGCTGAGAGCTTGAGGCGGGTTTCAGGCAGGGTGTTGCCGTTGGCGCCAATCTCCGCAAGGATGCCGTCGTAGTCTGAAGGGTCGCAGACAACTGTCACGTCCTTCCAGTTCTTTGCGGCGCTGCGCAGCATTGAAGGACCGCCTATGTCAATGTTCTCTATGGCATCCTCCATTGTCACGTCAGGCTTTGCAATGGTCTGGCGGAAAGGATAAAGGTTGACGCAGACCATATCTATGAATTCTATCCCGTTGTCCTTGAGGGCCTTCAGGTGGGAAGGCTCGTCGCGGCGGGCGAGCAGGGCGCCGTGCACCTTGGGGTGCAGGGTCTTCACGCGGCCGTCGCATATCTCCGGGAATCCGGTTACCTCGCTTATTCCAATTGTCTTTACTCCATTGCTTTCCAGCAGCTTCTGTGTGCCGCCGGTGGCTATGATCTCCCAACCGAACTTCTGCAGGCCCTTTACAAAGTCCACCAGGCCGGTCTTGTCACTGACACTTACTAACGCTCTCATTAAGTAACTTGTTTATTGTTTCTATATAAAGTTTATGTTCTATCTTCTGCCCTATGGCGTGCACCTCTTCAGGGTTGTCGCCGTCATATTCGAAGGCCCTCTGGGCAATTATGCGGCCTCCGTCCAGGGTCTCGTCCACCCAGTGTATGGTTATTCCGTAAACCTTGACTCCGTATGCCACCGCTTCCTCCACTGCGTGCGCTCCCTTGAATGAAGGCAGCAGCGATGGATGGATGTTTATGATGCGGCCCTTGTAGCGGGAGAGCATTTCCTCCCCCAGAATGCGCATATATCCTGCAAGGCACACCAGGTCAATTCCCAGCGCGTCCATACGGTCCGCTATCTCGCGCTCGAAGTCCGCCTTGCGGGCATATGCCTTTGGGTTGAAAACGAACGTCTCAACCCCAAAGCGCTTTGCCCTTTCCAGGACGTACGCGCCCGGCTTATCGCACACCAGCAGCGCTACGGTCGCCTGTAAGCGCCCGTCCGCGCAGGCCTGCGCTATGGCCTCGTAATTGCTTCCGTTTCCGCTTGCAAATACCGCCAGCCTCTTCATCATTTCAGGATTATGTTCACACCCTCACTGGATGTTACCTTTCCAATTACCGATGCCTTCTCTCCGTGGCTCTCCAGGATCTCTATGGCGTGTGCTGCCTCTGACTGGTCAAGCACCACCACCATTCCTATTCCCATATTGAAGATGTTGAACATCTCCCTGTGCGGAACCTTTCCCCACTTCTCCAGCATCTTGAACACCGGAAGGATCTCCCAGGTGCCTTCCTCTATCTCCAGGCCCTGGCCCTTCTGCAGCACGCGTGGTATGTTCTCGTCGAATCCGCCTCCGGTGATATGGCATATTCCGTGAACGTCGCAGTTGCGGATCACATCCAGCACCTGCTTTACGTAAATCCTTGTAGGAGTGAGAAGTACTTCTCCCAGCATACGGCCGCCGAATTCAGTTATGGGGTCCTTGAAGGACAGTCCGGCATCGGCCACTATCTTGCGCACGAGGCTGAATCCGTTGGAGTGAACTCCAGTGGATGCGATTCCTACCAGCACGTCGCCAACCTTCACCTTGGAGCCGTCTATCAGCTTGGACTTCTCCACCACTCCTGTGGTGAAGCCGGCGATGTCATACTCGCCTCCCCCGTACATTCCGGGCATTTCGGCTGTCTCGCCGCCCACAAGGGCGCATCCCGCCTGGCGGCAACCCTCCGCCACTCCCGCAACTATGGCTTCCACCTTCTCCGGGATGTTGTGGCCTATGGCCACATAGTCCAGGAAGAACAGCGGCTCGGCTCCCTGTGCCAGCACGTCGTTCACGCACATTGCAACCGCGTCAATTCCCACGGTGTCGTGCTTGTCCATTGCAAAGGCAATCTTGAGCTTGGTGCCCACTCCGTCCGTACCGCTCACGAGGACCGGTTCCTTGATTCCCAGGGACGCAAGGTCGAACATTCCGCCAAATGAGCCTATTCCGCCCATCGAGCCCGGACGAGCCGTAGATGCAACGTGTTTCTTGATGCGGCTGACTACCTCATAGCCTGCCTCGAGATTTACTCCCGCTTTTTCGTAAGTTTTAGCCATATTTCCGTTTAATCTTTATTCATCTTTGCCGTGCTCGTAAAGGGCTGTAGGATACTCCCCGTTGAAGCAGGCCAGGCACAGTTCAGAGCATCCGCCAGTGGCGGCGCGTGAGTTCTCGCAGGATGCGTAGCCCAGGGAATCGGCCTCGATCATCTTGCAGGCCTCCTCCAGCGTACGGGTGGAGCAGAGAAGTTCCTCTGTAGTGGGCGTATCCACGCCGTAGTAGCAAGGGTACTTCATCATTGGACTGGCGATGCGCACGTGCACTTCCTTGGCCCCTGCGGCGCGCAGGAGCTTCACGATCTTGAGCGAAGTGGTGCCGCGCACGATTGAGTCGTCCACCATTACAAGGCGCTTGCCCTCCACAATGCTGCGAACCGCGGAAAGTTTGAGCTGCACGCTCTTCTCCCTCATCACCTGCGAAGGCTGGATGAAGGTACGCGCAATGTAGCGGTTCTTGACAAGGCCCATCTCGTAAGGGATGCCGCTCTGCTGGGCATATCCCATTGCGGCGCTGAGGCCTGAATCAGGAACGCCCACTACAATGTCGGCGTCAGCCGGAGCCTCGATAGCCAGGCGGCGGCCCACTTCCTCGCGGTACTTGTGTACGTTGCAGCCGTCAATGTTGCTGTCCGGACGGGCGATGTATATGTACTCCATAGCGCACACCTTGTGCTTCTGGAACTGTGAATACCTGTTGCTGCGGATGCCGTGGCTGTCAAGGGAGACTATCTCTCCCGGCTCCACGTCGCGCACGTAGTCAGCGCCCACCAGCTCGAACGCGCAGGTCTCGCTGCTCACCACCCAGCCGTCTGAGAGGCGGCCTATGGCAAGCGGATGGATGCCGTATTTGTCGCGCACCGCATAGATGCGGTTCTTTGTAAGGATGACGAAGGCAAATCCGCCTTCCATCATCGTGAGGGCGTCCATAAGACGGTGGATACGGTCCTCTGTCCCGTCCTTCTTGATGAGGTTTGCAAGGAGTTCAGCGTCCGTATCGGTCTGCAGGATGCTTCCAAGGTCTTCCAGATAGTTGGCTATCTGGGGGGCGTTCACCAGGTTGCCCTCTCCGGCAATTGCAAAGTCACCGGACTTGTGATGGAAGAAAAGGGGCTGGACGTTGTCCAGACCGCCTTTCTCCGCATTGGCGTACTGCGTGCTGCCAATGCCGAGGTTGCCGCCGAACTGCGCCATCCTCTCCTGCGGGAACACTTCCCCGGCAAGGCCTATCCCCCTGTGGTGATAGCATTTGCCGTCCTGGTCGAAGGTGGCTATTCCGGCGCCCTCCTGTCCCCTGTGCTGCAGGCCGTGAAGCCCGAAATATATTACCTGTGCGGGGTTGCTTACCCCATATACTCCAAATACGCTCATACCTCGTATGCTTTTTCCAACCTTTCCATAACCTTCTGATAGGATACCGTAACGTCGCTCATATCGTGGCGGAAACGGTCCTTGTCAAGTACTTCGCCTGTCTTCTCGTCCCAGATGCGGCAGTTGTCCGGGCTGATCTCGTCGGAGAGGATTATCTTTCCGTCGGAAGTCCTTCCGCACTCAAGCTTGATGTCTATCAGCTCCATACCTGCCTTGTGGAAGAACTCCTTGAGCACTTCGTTGGCGCGGGCGGTGAGGCTGTATATGCGGTCGAGCTCCTCTTTGGACACTATGCCCAATGCAATGACGTGGGTGTCGTTTATCATAGGATCCTTGAGACGGTCGTTGTTGTAACGGAGTTCGAAAACCGTGTTGGGTAACTGGAAAGCGAGGGCGGAAATATGGTTGTTGCATATTCCCTTGTCCTTGATGACAGCCCTCTTTATTCCGCCGTAGGCCGTTGTGACATCGTTGTAATGGATGAGGACGATGTCAGGGTTCTCGGTGGAATAGATCTTCTTTTCCTTGCCGTCAAAAATCAATTCTCTGGTTGACATAATTTATTTTGTAAAGTAATACACTGCATTCTTGAACAGGGGCTGCTCCAGCTCCTCGTCTATGTTCTTGTACACGCCGGGCTCGTAACGCTCGGTGTGTCCCATCTTGCCAAGTATCTGGCCGTCAGGGCTTATGATTCCCTCAATGGCGTAATATGAGCCGTTGGGATTGTAAGGGGATTCCATTGTAGGCTGCTCCGTCACCGGATTAACGTACTGGAATGCCACCTGGCCGTTCTCAAAGAGTTCCCTTGCAAGTTCAGGGTTGACCACGAACTTGCCCTCTCCGTGGCTGACGGCAATGGTATGGAGGTCTCCCACCGACATACCTGCAAGCCAGGGAGAATTGACGGTTGCCACGCGTGTGGTCACCATCTGGGATATATGGCGGTTGATGTCGTTGCGGAACAGGGTTGGGGAATCAGGGGTTACCTTGCCCAGGCGGCCGTACGGAAGGAGGCCGCTCTTCACAAGGGCCTGGAATCCGTTGCATATTCCAAGGATGAGGCCGCCACGGTCCAGCAGGGCGTGGATTTCCGCCGCTATCTCACTGTTGTTGAGCACGTTGGCAATGAACTTTCCGCTTCCGTCCGGTTCGTCTCCGGAGGAGAATCCGCCGCTGAGCATAAATATCTGGCATTCTGAGATGTCTTTCTTCATTGCGGCAATGGAGTCAAGCACGTCCTGGCCGGTAAGGTTGCGGAACACGCCAAAGCGTACGTCGGCGCCGGCCTTGCGGAAGGCCTTGGCTGAGTCGTAGTCGCAGTTGGTTCCGGGGAATACCGGGATGTAGACCAGCGGCTTGCCGCCCTTGAAGCCCTTTACGGGAGCGGGGGCCGCAGCCTTCTTGACCTTGCACGGATAGAATCCTTCCGGAACAAGCCTCTTGAAGGAAGCCTCGGCCGTCTGTGGATATACCTTGGAGTATCTGCCGCTCCAGGCTTCCACCATACGGTCAAGGGAGATGCTGCTTCCATTGATGCGGGACTTGAAGTCCTCGCCGGAGGTCACCTCTCCCAGATATATTGCTGAGGGGAAGTCAAGTTCTTTCTCGGACTCCACAATTATGGAGCCGTAGGAAAGGTTGAACAGGTCCTCGGGGGCTATCTTCACATTTACGCCAAAGGCGTTTCCAAAGGACATCTTGGCAAGACCCTCGGCCACGCCGCCGTATCCTACGGACCATCCGGAAACTATGTTGCCCGCTTCTATCTGGCCGTGTACAAAGTCCCAGTTGGCTTTCAGCTGGTCAGTGTCAGGCATACGGTTGGCAAGCGGGGTATGCTTGATCAGGTAAAGCTTGTTGCCTTCCCATTTGAGTTCCGGGGAGATTACCTTGGAAGCCTTGACTGTGGTGATGCCAAATGCAACAAGGGTTGGAGGAACGCTAATGTCCTCGAAGGTGCCGCTCATCGAGTCCTTTCCGCCAATTGACGGAAGGCCGAGGGCAACCTGCATCTTGAGCGCTCCAAGGAGCGCGGAAAGAGGCTTGCCCCAGCTGTGAGGGTCGTGGGTCATCCTCTCGAAGTACTCCTGGTATGAGAAGCGCATTCCGGACCAGTCTGCGCCGGCTGCAACAGCCTTTGTGCAGGCCTCCACGACAGCGTAGGCTGCTCCGTGATACGGGCTCCATTCAGCCACGTAAGGGTCATATCCAAAGGCCATTATGCTGGCGGTATCAGTATATCCGTCGGCAGGGAGTTTCTGTACCGAAACCTGGGTCTCGGTGCTCTGGAGCACGCCTCCGAACGGCATAAGCACGGTTGAACGGCCTATGGTGGAGTCGAACATCTCTATGAGGCCCTTCTGGGAAGCTACGTTGGGGGAAGACAGCACATTGCATATCTTGTCCGATAGGCTGTCCCCTTCCGGCTGGCGAAGGAACGGGTCCTTGTCCTCCACGGCGGCTATTGCGGCCTTGGCGTAGTGGCGGGCGCCCGCGCTGTCAATGAACTCGCGGGTGATGTCGGCCACCTTGGTGCCGGCGTTGAACATCCTCATACGGCCGCTGTCCGTGACGTCGGCCACGTAGGTTACTTCCACGTTCTCGCTTGCGCAGAACTCCTGGAAGCGCTCCCTGTCCGCCGCGGCAACCACCACGGCCATCCTTTCCTGGGATTCGCTGATGGCAAGTTCAGTGGAGTTGAGTCCGCTGTACTTGGTGGGAACCCTGTCAAGGTATATGTCCAGGCCCGCGGCGAGCTCGCCAATGGCTACGCTCACGCCTCCGGCCCCGAAGTCGTTGGATTTCTTAATGAGGCGGGTAACATCAGGCCTGCGGAAAAGCCTCTGGAGCTTGCGCTCCTCAGGGGCGTTTCCTTTCTGGACCTCGCTGCCGCAGGACTCGAGGGAAGCCTCCGTGTGCTCCTTGGAAGAACCGGTGGCTCCGCCTATTCCGTCCCTTCCGGTACGGCCGCCCAGCAGGAGGATGACGTCGCCGGGGGCGGGGCTTTCGCGGCGGACGTTGTCCGCCTTAACGGCGCCCACCACGGCGCCTATCTCGAGGCGCTTGGCCACATAGCCGGGATGGTATATCTCACGCACGTGCGTGGTTGCAAGGCCTATCTGGTTTCCATAGCTGGAATAACCCTGGGCGGCCTTGCGGGAGATGACCTTCTGCGGGAGCTTGCCCGGGATGGTCTCCGATACCGGCTTGCAGATGTCACCGGCTCCGGTGACGCGCATAGAAGCGGATCCCTGATGGCTCCGCCAAGGCAGGTTGCCGCGCCTCCGAAAGGCTCTATCTCCGTAGGGTGGTTGTGGGTCTCGTTCTTGAACATAAGCAGCCAGCGCTCCTGCACTCCGTCCACATCTACGTTAACGTAGACGCTGCAGGCGTTGTTCTCTTCGCTCTGCTCCATATCGTCAAGGAGGCCCTTGGAGCGCAGGTAGCGCGCCCCAATTGTGGCGAGCTCCATCAGGCAGAGGCTCTTGCCCTGCCTTCCCAGCTCGCGGCGTATGTCGTGGAAGCGTCCCAGCTCGGATTCCAGTTCCTCCTTCATAAAGGAGTCGTCCACCGTGATCTCCGTGAGTTCGGAGGTGAAGGTGGTGTGGCGGCAATGGTCGCTCCAATAAGTGTCAAGTATGCGGAGTTCGGTCTCCGTGGGGTTGCGGCCTTCGTTCTTGAAGTAGTTGACCACCTCGCGCAGGTCGTCGGCATTCATTGCCAGGCCCCAGTCCGCACAGAACTTGTGGAACTCCTCCTCCGGCATATCGGTGAAGCCGTCCAAGATAGCAATGGGCTTCACGTCGGCCTTGTCCTGGAGGTTCAGCTTGGAAAGATCCTTCTCGCGGGATTCTACAGCATTAATATAATAGTGCTTCACGGCCTTGAGGTCCGCGTCAGACATATCGTCGTCAAAGACAAGCAGGCGGGAGCTGCGGATCTGGACGTCCGCCTGGGGGTCTATCAGGTGCACGCAGTCTACTGCGGAGGACGCTCTCTGGTCAAACTGGCCCGGGATGTACTCCACGGCCAGGTACCTGCGGCCTTCCAGGGGGAAGGAATCCATTACTGTGTCAGTGACGGTCTCGCCAAAGACGGTGTAGCGGCACTTGTCCAGCAGGTCTGCGGAGAAACCGCCAAGGTCATAGACATTAAGGAGACGCAGGCCGCGGATGGAAAGGCCAAGGTTCTCGTTGAGTTCGCTCTGGAGGCTTCTGGCCTCAACCCTGAAGCCCTCTTTTTTCTCTACGAATATTCGGTTGGTATTGCTGTTCATTGGAGGAGGTTAGATTTCTGTACGCTTGATATTCTCTGCCTGCTGCTCGCGGAAAGACTGAAGCGCGGCGGCAAGGCCCGGGTTGGAAAGTGAGAGTATTGAAACGGCCAGCAGGGCGGCGTTCTTGGCGCCGTTCACCGATACCGTGGCAACAGGGATTCCGGAAGGCATCTGGACCATTGAAAGGAGTGCGTCCATTCCGCCGAAAGCCTTTCCGTTGATAGGCACTCCAATCACGGGAATGGTTGTCATTGAGGCGGTGACTCCGGGCAGATGCGCGGCTCCGCCGGCCCCGGCTATGATAATGTCCAGGCCGCGGTCGCGCGCGGTGGTGGCATACTCCGCAAGAAGGGCGGGTGCGCGGTGGGCGCTGATCACTTTCTTCTCGTACGGTACCCTGAAGCGGTCAAGCACGTCAAAGGCAGCCGACATGACCTCCAGATCACTTGTCGACCCCATTATAACTCCAACTTTCATAATTCTAAAACTACTAAATGATACTACAATGCCCGGCCAAATGAATGACAGGGTCTTTTAAATGAGGATAGTTGTGGATAAGTTTCCGGAGAGTGTCCGGAAGAAGGGGAATTCTTGGTTTTACGTATGTAAAAGAGTTCCATTAACAATGTCTGTTAGCAAGGCACAAAGTTACAATCCAAGATTCAAAAAAAGAAAAAAAACTTGCGGTATTTTGGAAAATATATAACTTTGCAGAAACAAAGAAACGATGGAACAGATGACAAGCTGCATACAGTACTCTCCGGCTTCCGGCAAGGTATCGGCCAAACTGTTTCATTTTTATTTTTTATTTGGTTGACGGCTTTTGAAAGTCGTCATTTTTTTTGTTATGGCCTTAAAGGATATAATAGAGATTCCCGCCCTTGCGGACGTGCACGTACACTTCCGCGAGCCCGGTTTCTCATACAAGGAGACCATCCTGAGCGGGTGTATGGCGGCTGCGGCCGGCGGATACACCGCCGTGTGCCCTATGCCCAACCTCTCCCCCGCCCCGGACAGCCCGGAGAACCTTGAGAAGGAGCTGGAATTGATCCGCAGGGACGCAATCATCGACGTGAGGCCGTACGCCACCATCACCGTGGGCCGCAAGGGCCTGGAGGTGGTGGACGTGAAGGCCCTCAAGGGCAGCTGCGTGGCCTTCTCGGACGATGGCAGCGGCGTGCAGGATGAAGACGTTATGCGCAAGGCAATGAAACTCATTGCCGCGCAGGACTGCATCCTTGCCGCCCACTGCGAGGACAACTCCCTGCTGCGCGGCGGCTACATCCACGACGGTGAATACGCCCGCCTCCACGGCCACAAGGGCATCTGCTCGCAGAGCGAGTGGGGCCAGATAGAAAGGGACCTGGCGCTCGCAGAGGAATGCGGCTGCGCCTACCACGTCTGCCACATCTCCACAAAGGAGAGCGTGGACCTGATCCGCCGGGCCAAGGCCCGGGGCGTGAACGTCACCTGCGAGACCGCTCCCCACTACCTTGTCCTGTGCCAGGACGACCTGCAGGAAGACGGCCGTTTCAAGATGAACCCTCCCCTGCGCACTTCCGCAGACAGGGACGCCCTGCTGGAAGGCATCCAGGACGGCACCATAGATATGATAGCCACGGACCACGCTCCCCACAGCGCTGAGGAAAAGTCCAAGGGACTTGAGGGCAGCGCAATGGGCATTACGGGCCTGGAAACGGCTTTCCCCGTACTTTACACCCATCTGGTTCTCAAGGGTGTCATATCTCTTGAAAAACTCGTAAATTTGATGAGCACCGCGCCTCGCAGGCGCTTCCGCCTTCCGGACGCCGGCCGCGACAGGGCCTTCTTCCAGGTTGGAGAGCCCTACGTCATAGACTCTTCCGCATTTTTCTCCAGGGGGCACAGCACCCCGTTTGACGGATGGGAGGTTTACGGCAGGTGCGTGAAGACCGTTTACAAAGGAAAGACAATATTTAAGATATAGGAAAATGAAAAAAATGAAGCTTGTTCTCGAAAACGGGCAGGAGTTCCACGGCCTGGGATACGGGTCACAGAGTCCTGTCGTGGGGGAAATAGTTTTCAATACCTCAATGGTGGGGTATCAGGAAATAGCTTCCGACCCGGCCTACGCCGGACAGTTAGTAGTGATGACCTATCCGCTGATAGGCCAGTATGGTATTACCGACGACGACTTCGAGGCCCGCACCTTCTCCATCGGGGGCCTCATAGTTCGCGAGTACTGTGACACCCCGTCCAACTTCCGTTACACCAAAACCCTTTCGGAAGAGATGGACGAGCACGGAATTCCAATCCTCAGCGGGCCGGACACGCGTATGCTCACCCGCATCATCCGCACTGAAGGCAGTATGAAGGCGGCCATCGTGGACGAGTCTATGTCCACCGGCAATGCCCTGGTGCTCATTGCCCAGGCCCCTGTCCAGACGGATCAGGTGGCCAAGGTCAGCTGCACCAAGAGATGGTTCTCACGCACGCCCCAGCACAAATATGACGTTGTGATAGTGGACTGCGGCCTCAAGCACAGCATAGTGTCCGCCCTGAACCAGCGCGGATGCAACGTGACCGTGGTTCCCTACAACTCCACCCTGGAGGAGATCCTCTCCTTCGACCCCGACGGAGTTATCATATCCAACGGTCCCGGCAGTCCGGACAACCTTCCGGGCCTCATAGACCTTGTAAACAACCTCAAGGGCAGGCTTCCACTGTTCGGAATCTGCCTGGGACACCTTCTCATAGCCCGTTCCTACGGGGCCAAGACCTTCAAGATGCGCTGCGGCCACCACGGCGGTCATCCAGTCCGCAATATGGAAACCGGACGCATCATCACCACCGAGCACAACCACAACTACGCGGTTGACGAGTCCTCTCTCAAGAAAACTCCTCTGGAGGTGGTCTACAAAGACGCTTCCGACGGCACCGTAGAGGGCCTCAAGTGCGCCGCGGACAAGGTTTACACCGTCCAGTTCTATCCTGAAGGAGCCCCGGGCCCGCAGGAGAGCGACTTTTTTGACAAATTCATAGCTATGATGGAGGAATAGACAATGCCTAAGAGAACTGACATAAACAAGATAATGGTGATTGGCTCCGGCCCTATCGTGATTGGCCAGGCAGCCGAATTCGACTATGCGGGCACCCAGGCCTGCCTCGCCCTCAAGGAAGAAGGCTATGAAGTTGTGCTGGTAAACTCCAACCCTGCAACCATTATGACCGATACCCATATGGCGGACAAGGTCTATATGGAGCCGCTGGACCTGGAATACGTTGCCAAGATAATCCGCTACGAGAGGCCGGACGCCATTGTTCCCGGCCTGGGAGGCCAGACAGGCCTCAACCTGGCCGTGAAACTGGCGCGCAAGGGCGTCCTTGACGAGTGCCACGTAGAGATCCTTGGAACCTCATTCCACAGCATAGAGCAGGCGGAAGACCGCGAACTGTTCAAGGAACTGTGCATAGAACTTGGCGAGCCGGTCATCCCTTCACAGATCTGCTACAGCATTGAAGAGGCCGTGGAGACGGCTCACAAGATAGGCTTCCCGGTGGTTCTCCGCCCTGCCTTCACCCTTGGAGGAACAGGCGGTGGATTTGCCAGCAACGAGGCCGAACTCACCGAGATGATGCGCAACGCCCTTGCCCTCTCCCCCGTACACCAGGTACTTATCGAGAAGAGCGTAAAGGGATACAAGGAGATAGAGTTCGAGGTGATGAGGGACAAGAACGACACCGCCATCACCATCTGCTCAATGGAGAACGTTGACCCCGTGGGTATCCACACCGGAGATTCCGTAGTGGTTGCCCCTGTACAGACCCTCGCGGACAAGGAATACGAGATACTGCGCGCAAGCGCCCTCAAGCTCATCCGCGCCCTCAAGATAGAAGGCGGATGCAACATCCAGTTCGCGCTGGATCCGCTTTCGTTCAACTACTATATAATTGAGGTGAACCCGCGCGTGTCACGCTCGTCAGCCCTGGCGTCAAAGGCCAGCGGCTTCCCTATCGCCCGCGTAACTGCAAAGATAGCGGTGGGCCTCACCCTGGACGAGATCACGGTTGCCGGCGCCCCCGCCTGCTGCGAGCCTTCCATTGACTACATAGTGAGCAAGGTGGCGCGCTTCCCGTTCGACAAGTTCAGCGAGGCTTCCAACGAGCTGGGAACACAGATGAAGGCCACCGGAGAGGTGATGAGCATTGGCCGCACCTTTGAGGAGAGCTTCCTCAAGGCCATCCGCTCGCTTGAAATTGGCTGCTGCCACCTGTGGAAGCGCAAGTTTGAGTCGATGAGCAACGAGGAAATGCTCCAGTACATTGTCAAGTTCCCGGACGACCACTACCTTGCAATAGCGCAGCTCATCCGCAACGGCGTGGATATCAGGCACATATATGACCGCACAAAGATTGATATGCTCTTCCTAGAAAAGATATGCAACATTGTGCGTATGGAAGAGACCCTCAAGGCCAACCCCAAGGACAAGGATACCCTGTACCAGGCAAAGAGGATGGGATTCAGCGACAAGTTCATAGGCCAGCTGTGGGGAATGACGGAGAAGGAGACCATAGAGTACAGATGGTCCCTTGACATCAACCCGGTCTACAAGTTCATTGACAGCTGCGCCGCGGAGCACGATGCTGACGTCCCTTACTTCTACTCCACCTACGAGCAGGAGAACGAGACGGTGATAAGCAACCGCGAGAAGATCCTGGTGCTGGGCGCAGGCCCTATCAGGATAGGCCAGGGCGTGGAGTTTGACTACTCCACCGTACACGCCATCTGGGCCATCCGGGAGGCAGGGTACGAAGCCATCATCATCAACAATAACCCCGAGACCGTATCCACAGACTACTCGATCTCTGACAAACTGTACTTTGAGCCTCTTACCGTAGAGGACGTGATGAACATCATAAGGATCGAGAAGCCAAAAGGCATTATTGTAACGCTGGGAGGCCAGACTGCCATCAACCTGGCGGGACCCCTGGCAGAGTTCGGAGTGCCCATCATTGGCACCCAGATCGATGCCATTGACAACGCGGAGGACCGCAAGCTCTTCGAGGCCATTATGCGCAAGACCGGAATCCCTCAGCCAAAGGCCAAGGCCGTGACTGACGTGGAGGAAGGCGTGAAGGCCGCGGCGGAGATTGGCTATCCGGTGCTCGTGCGCCCTTCCTTCGTACTTGGAGGCCGTGCAATGATGATAGTGGGCAACGAGGAAGCCCTCCGCCACTATCTGCACAACGCAGTGGAAATCAACGAGAACTCCCCCGTACTTGTGGACAAGTACATACAGGGAAAGGAGTGCGAGGTTGACGCCATCTGCGACGGCAAGGACGTGTTCATCCCCGGAATAATGGAGCACGTGGAGCGCACCGGAATCCATTCCGGAGACTCCATAAGTGTGTACCCTTCATTCTCCCTGGACCAGGACGTCAAGGACAAGATCATAGACTACACCGTGAAACTAGGCCTTGAGATTGGAATAGTTGGCCTGTTCAACATCCAGTTCATAGTTGACTCTCACAACGACGTATACGTGATTGAGGTGAACCCCCGTTCTTCCCGTACCGTACCGTTCCTGTCCAAGTCCACAGGCGTGCCAATGGCCAAGATAGCCACCCTGGTAATGCTGGGACACTCACTCAAGGAGCAGGGCATAGACCAGGTTTACTACCCGGAGCGCCACAGGCACTACGTAAAGAGCCCGGCGTTCTCATTTGGAAAGATCAAGGGAATAGACACATACCTCTCCCCTGAGATGAAGTCCACCGGCGAGGCAATCGGATATGACGATTCCCTGACCCGCGCGCTCTACAAGTCACTCCAGGCTTCAGGCGTGAGCGTGGTAAACTACGGAACGGTATTCGCCACCATAGCCGACAAGGACAAGGAAGAGGCTTTGCCGCTGATCCGCCGCTTCTACAACCTGGGATTCAACATAGAGGCCACAAAGGGTACGGCCGAGTACCTCAAGAAGAATGGCATAAGGACCCGCAGCCTTGACAAGCTCAGCGAAGGCAGCAAGGACATCATCAGCAGCCTCCGCCAGGGCCACGTGAGCTACGTGATAAACACCATAGACATCAACCAGCACAGCACAAGGCTTGACGGATATGAGATCCGCCGCGCGGCCGTGGAGAACAACGTGACCATTTTCACTTCACTGGAGACCGTACGCGTGCTCCTGGACGTGCTGGAGGAGATTACACTTGGTATTTCTACTATTGACGACGAATACAACCATTGATGGAAAAAGCGTTATACACCATCATTTCAAACGAACTGATAGCTGACAAGACGTACAGGATGCGCCTGGCGGGACCTACTGGCTCGCTCAAGCGCGCGGGGCAGTTCGTGAACGTGGCGGTTGACGGATTCTTCCTCCGCAGGCCGCTGGCGGCCCAGGAGTGGGATCCGGAAAGCCTGGCCGTGATATACAAGGTAGTAGGCCAGGGCACGGAGGTGATGAGCGGTATGCAGCCCGGGCAGGGCCTGGAGCTGCTGTGCGGGCTTGGCAACGGCTTTGACGCCGGTGCCTGCCGCCACAGCGCGCTCATAGCCTGCGGCGGGCTTGGAGCCTCTCCCGTCTTCAGCCTTGCAAAGGAACTCATAGACGCAGGCAAGAAGGTCTGCGTGGTGATGGGATTCAACACCGCCGCAGACGCGGTCCTAGTGGACGAGTTCAAGGCTATGGGGGCGGAAGTTCACGTAGCAACGCTGGACGGCTCGCTGGGAGTGAAAGGCTTTGTGACAGACGCCATAAAGGCCGCGCAGCCGCAGTTCGATTACTTCTACACCTGCGGCCCTGCGCCAATGATGAAGGCGGTCTGCACCAGCCTGGAAGGCCCGGGCGAGGCCAGCCTGGAGGAAAGGATGGGATGCGGATGCGGCATATGCTACGGATGCACCTGCCATACCAACAGCGGAGCCAAGCGCGTTTGCGCTGACGGACCCGTATTCAAAAAGGAGGACATAATATGGTAACGGCTGTAGATCTTTGCGGAGTAAGGCTGGCCAACCCGGTGATTCCGGCCAGCGGCACCTTTGGATTCGGCATCGAGATGGCCGGAGAATATGATCTGAACGTGCTTGGAGGCATTTCCCTGAAGGGTTCCACCCGCGAGCCCCGCTTTGGAAACGAATGCCCCAGGATTGCCGAGACCCCGGACGGAATGCTCAATTCAGTGGGACTCCAGAATCCTGGCATAGACGCCCTCCTGAACGAGAAAATTCCGGCGCTGCGCAAGGTTTATTCCGGCGTTGTGATAGCCAACATAAGCGGCTTCTCGCTGGAAGACTACGTATATTGCTGCTCCCTGGCGGACAAATGCAAGGACATTGACATACTGGAAGTTAACGTATCCTGCCCCAACGTTCACGGAGGCGGGATGGCGTTTGGCACATCCGCCTGTGCGGCAGCGGAAATAACCGCTGCGGTAAAGGCCGTGTGCACAAAGCCGGTGTTCGTCAAGCTGAGCCCCAATGTCACCGACATTGTATCCATAGCCAAGGCCTGTGAGGAAGCCGGAGCGGACGGACTGACGCTGGTTAACACCCTTCTGGGAATGCGCATCGACATAAACCGCAGGGTGCCCATACTTGCCAACCGCTACGGCGGATTCAGCGGCAGGGCAATCTTCCCGGTAGCGCTGAGGATGGTGAACCAGGTGGCGCGCGCCTGCAGCATCCCCATTATGGGATGCGGAGGCGTCAGCAGCGCTTCCGATGTCATTGAAATGATGATGGCAGGAGCCACCGCCGTGCAGGTTGGAGCGGAAAACTTACGCAACCCTTTCGCCAGCAAGGAGATTGTGGAGGAACTGCCAAAGATTATGCAAAAACTTGGAATAGAAGACATTAACGAAATAATTGGAGTGGTATGAGAGATGTAATCATTGCCTGTGACTTTTCAAGCGCGGAGCAGGTGCTTGCCTTCCTTGACAAGTTCAAGGACTGCGAGCGCAAACCCTTCGTGAAGATTGGAATGGAACTTTATTACGCGGCAGGACCGGAAATTGTCCGCGAGATCAAGCGCCGCGGCCACAAGATATTCCTGGACCTCAAGATGCACGACATCCCCAACACGGTTAAGAAAACCGCCCGGGTACTTTCCAACCTGGACGTGGATATGACAAACGTTCACGCTGCCGGCACCATCGAGATGATGCGCGCCGCGCTGGAGGGCCTTACAAGGCCCGACGGCACCCGTCCGCTGCTCATAGCAGTGACACAGCTTACCTCGACCAGCGAGGACAGGATGAGGGACGAACTGCTCATAAACGCATCAATGGAAGAGACCGTTGCCAAATACGCAGCCAACACCAAGGCCGCGGGGCTGGACGGCGTGGTCTGCTCTCCGCTGGAAGCGGCGGCCATCAAGCGCCGCTGCGGAGCGGACTTCCTGACCGTTACGCCGGGCATCCGCTTTGCCGGAGCCGCGGCTGACGACCAGGTGCGCATAACCACTCCCGCCCGCGCCAAAGAGATTGGCTCGGACTTCATAGTGGTCGGCCGCCCCATTACCGCCGCGGAAGACCCCGTGGCCGCCT
This sequence comes from uncultured Bacteroidia bacterium, assembly GCA_902761655.1. Classification (GTDB taxonomy): domain Bacteria; phylum Bacteroidota; class Bacteroidia; order Bacteroidales; family UBA932; genus Cryptobacteroides. Next base: position 50,319 of record CACWLD010000006.1, read on the forward strand.
ACAACCAATGTGTAAAAGATTTCGTATTGTAGAAAATGGAAAAGATAATAGCTAAGAACCTCCTGTCAATAGGGGCCGTATTCCTTCGCCCTCAGGAGCCGTTCACCTGGGCCAGCGGAATAAAGAGCCCAATCTATTGTGACAACCGCCTTGTCCTTTCCGCACCGCGCGTACGCGAAGTTGTGGAGCAGGCCATAGCAGATACTGTAAAGAGTAAATTCCCTGAAGCACAGATGCTTATGGGTACAAGCACTGCCGGAATAGCCCACGCGGCCATTGCCGCTTCCATCCTTGGAATGCCAATGGGATACGTGCGCGGAGAGGCCAAGAGCCACGGCCGCAACAACCGCATCGAGGGCCGTATGGAACCCGGCTGCAAGGTTGTGGTCATAGAGGACCTCATCTCCACCGCAGGCAGCGCAATTGAGGTTGTGGAGGCCCTGCGTGAGGCCGGTGCCCAGGTACTGGGCATCGTCAGCATCTTCACCTACGGAATGAAGAAGGGCCTTGACAGGCTGGCCGCCGCAAACGTGGTCAATTACTCACTCTCCAACCTGGACGCACTTGTAGAGGTTGCCGCACAGGAAGGATACATAGACGCTGAGTGGAAGGAGCGCATCCTCAAATTCAGGGACAACCCGTCGGACGAAAGCTGGATTAAATAAACCCCAAGAGATATGAAGCATCTGATTGACCCTACCGACTTCACAAAGGAGGAGATAGACGAGATTATTGAATACGGCGAGTACATTATTGCCAATCGCGAACTCTTCCGCGATAAGCTCCGCTACCACAAGCTGGCCACCCTCTTCTACGAGCCCAGTACCCGTACCAGGCTCAGCTTCACCGCCGCAATGATGGAACTGGGAGGCAACGTGCTGGGATTCTCGGACGCCCGCAGCTCATCCGTAGCAAAAGGAGAAACCGTAGGCGACACCGCCCTCACGGTAGGCAACTTCGTAGACGTAATTGCAATGCGCCACCCTCTTGAAGGAGCCCCTTATATAGCTTCCAAAGTATCAAAGGTGCCAATCATCAACGCCGGCGACGGTTCCCACGCCCACCCCACCCAGACGCTGACAGACCTCATAACAATCAAGCGCGAGCTTGGTCATATTGACAATATTACGATTGGATTCTGCGGAGACCTTCGCTTCGGACGCACCGTACACTCGCTGATCAAGGCCCTCTCACGCTATCAGGGCATTGACATTGTGCTCATCTCCCCGGACGAAATGCGTCTTCCGGACTACATCAAAAGCGATGTCTGCGACAAGCTCGGCCTCAAGTACAAGGAAGTCCGCAGCATAGAGGAAGTCATTGGAGAGCTGGACGTGCTGTATATGACCCGCGTCCAGAAAGAGCGCTTCCTGGACGAGGAAGAATTCGAGCGCGTCAAGGACAGCTTTGTCCTGGACTGCGAGAAGCTAAAGGGCGCCAAGCCCAATATGGCCATACTGCACCCGCTTCCAAGGGTCAACGAAATCCGCCAGGAAGTGGACTCCGATCCCCGCGCAGCCTATTTCAGGCAGGTGGAGAACGGAAAATTCGTGCGTATGTCCCTCATATGCAAGCTCCTTGAATGGAAGGACGACCCTTCACACACAATGCCTGCCCATCCGGAATACTTCCAGGACAACAGCAGGCATTGCAGGAACTCTAAATGTATATGCAATCACGAAAACGTACCTCCGCTCTTCCACGAAACTGAAGGCGGCACGGTACGCTGCGTTTACTGCGACAGCAAGGTGTAGCCGCCGCCCGCGTCGTTGGCGCGGTAGTGCGGCGCATAGAGGCACTCTATGTTGGCTACAGGGCTCCGGAAGGAGCCTTTTTGCGTTACATAGAACTCCTCGGTGACGGTCTGCTTCTCTTCGGCGAAGACTTCGTACCAGTACTCAGTGGTTTCCGCCTTGACGCTGCGGTAGCATCTCCAGGTGTAGGAGGAGAGCTGCTGCACGGGACGGAGGCCCGCAGGGCGTGGTGCCCTGAGCACCACAAAGCTGCGGTTCTCCTCGCTCCAGAGGCGGTACTCCGCACGGATGAGGTCGCCCACGTTCACCATATCGCCGTCCTTGAGCTCCTTGTCGCCAAGGAAGTACTTGCGCTCTATGGTGAAGCCGTTGCCAGCCGCCTTTATCTGCTCGAAAGGCTTGCTGAAGCTTGCGCTCAGGGCAATCACCTTGGTGTCCAGGATCTCGCGCGGAGCGTTGAGCACAGAACCAAGGGCCTGTATGTATCCAGGGTCAGAAGCCCACTGCTGGGTCTCCTTCTGAACCATTATCCAAAGGCGGATGCCGTTGGCGATATCGGCGTAGCCATACTTGTCAAGAAGGTCGCAGAGCAGGGAGTGGGCGTAGAGCTCGCTCTCCATCTGGCCGCGCCACGGCATTACTGCGTTGGGGAAGTACTGGCCTCCGGAAACGTGCGGCTGGGCATACTGGACAAGGGATTCAAGGTCCTTGCTCAGGGACTTGCGCATACGGGATGCGCTGAAGATCTTTATGCCCCAGTCGCTTGCAAGGCGCAGGCCTTCCTGGGATTCGTAAAGCAGCTGCAAAGTCTTGATGCGGAAGGTCTTTGCCAGGATCTGGCCGTTGAGCCCGCGCACCTTGGTTGGAACCAGATATTTCTTGAAAGCCTTCTTGAAGTCTCTCCATTCCTTGCTGTCTATGCCCTTGCGGCTGAAAGGAACGGATGCGTACAGGGCGCGGATGTATGCGTACTGAGCCATAGATATGCCGCCGTACCAGTAAGGCCTCTTGTCCTTGTGGAAGTACTGGGCATCCAGGTACTGGACTGTGGCGGGATCGGCCTTAAGGCCCATCAGGGCGAACTTCTCAAGAAGCACGGCGGTCAAGATTGGAGACGCCTCCATCTCAGGGAACCAGGAGAATCCGCCGTTTGACTTCTTGCAGGCCATTATGCGCTTCATCACATCTTCCTTCTGTTCAGTACTGAGACGTCCCTGCCCCATCCTCTCAAGGAGATAGTTGGCGTAATAGGAATCCAGCAGGCAGACAAGGTTGTTGGATTTGATGTCTATCTTTTCAGGTATAGCCTCACCCAGCATCTGGAAGATGGATATCTCCCTGACTTTGGCAAGCGAGCCGGCCACGTTCACGAACTGGCCGCGCAGGCGTGCAATGACAGCATCCCTGTCGTCAGTGGTGAAAAGTAGGGAGGAATGCGCCTCCGTAAGGGTCTGCACGGGCTTGTAAACCGGGATTGCGGTGAACAGGGCGTCGGAGCCAAAGTCTCCCTGGTCCGCGGTGAACTTGACCATTATGCCAAGGCTGTCTGCTGCGGGTACCGTAGCGTCATAGCTGAAACGGGCGGCTGAAGAAGCCGGAACAATAATCCTCTCGCTGTGGGTTGACAGCAATGGCGCCTTCTTGTAGTCCGCTCCGTCGTAGAAACTGATTTCCACCACTCCGGAGATATCCTGGTCCTTGCTGTTGGACAAGGTTATTGCCGGAGAGTATTTATCGTCGCTGTACAGGTACAGGGGTTCCACAATGGCCACCTTCACCGGCAGCGAGACAACCATCTCGCGGCGCAGCACGGCATTACGCATCTGCCTGTCAATGGCAAACAACTGGACGTAATAGGTGGACAGCTTGTCCGCATTGGTGAACCTTAGGCTCACCTCCCCATTTTCATCTGCCAGCAGGAACGGCTCCCAGGCAATTGTATTGGCAAAGTTCTCGCGGATGTAGCCGGATTCCGGAGCCGACTCCGGTTCCGGGGCCGCATAACCCATCGCCGGAACTTCCTCCATTTCGGTCATTGGAAGGGCATCGTCCAGGACCGCGGCGGATGCTGTTGAATACTGCACCGCATCCATAGATTCTTCAAACAGCATCTCTCCGTTACGGGCGGCAGCCTTGAACATAGGACGGCCGCCTCCTGCGTAGAAGTATGGAGTATAGATATCCGCATCGCAATAATCCGTTCCTGTGAACACACTTGAAAGGATGTGGGCGGGAGTCACCTGGCTTGCGCGAAGCACCCTCCATACGTTGGAAGCCATATTCTCTGTGCTCTTGTCAAATATGCTTGCGGCAACCTCCATTCCGGGGAGTCCGGAGAATGTAAAGGTGTATGTCCTGCCGGGAAGGGTCTCGTCGCTGAAACGCGTCACCTTGAGGGGCATCTCATACCTGGTGTCCGGGCGGCGTGCCACCGCGGAGTATGTATGATAGCTTCCGTTCTGGAAATACAGGAGTTCCAGGGTGATGGCATCGGGATAAGTATCCTTGTAGTCATAGCTTACGGTAGCTTCTGCGGGAGCTCCGCCCTGTGGGGCGAACTCCAGCAGACGGGTGTCCAGAAGGACGTTGCCTGGACCGTAAAGGCTGGCTATCATCCAGGTGCGCTGGTTTCCTGCAACTGTCCTGACGGCCAATGTATCCTGGGAACTGAGGGTCTTGAAGAAGTACTCCTTGGGCTCCTCTGGCTTTTTCTGTACCGAGCAGTAGCTCTCAAAGGTCTTGGTCTCTCCGGTGGCGTCAATTACTTGTACTTCCATCGAATAGTTAAGGTAGTCGCTGTCATCCGGGGTCACCTCCACTGAGAAATTACCCTGGCCGTCAACGGCCAGCACTCCGGAAGCCACCTCCTGCCAGTTCTTGCGCAGGGTGTAGGTTATGTTGGCTGCTCCAAGTCCGTGGCCGGAATAGCTAAGGATGGTTCCCTTGAGTTCTATCTTGTCCACCGGACGGTAATATGTCCTTTCGTGTTTCCATATGAGTTCGTACGTGGGAAGGACAAAGTCGTCCACCCTGAGGCTCCTGGTGGCAAGGGTGAGATTACCCAGGCGGATCTCCAGGCGGTACATTCCGTTCCTCTCTCCCCTCTTGAGGACGAATTCCCCGGCAACAGAGCCGAATTCATTGGTTTCCAGTTCTTTATGGTCAATCTCACGGCCACGGGCATCCATCAGCCTTGCGGTGACCTTACGGCCTGCCGGGCAGTTCTTGAGGGTGTATTCCCCGGTGTAGAGCATAGCCTTGAAAAAGACCGTCTCGTCCGGATTGAAGGCGCTGCGGTCCGTAATCAGGTATGCGTGCAACTGGTCTTCATCCGGGCTGTATTCTTCCTGGTTGTGGAAATAGACATAGTTGTCACGGGAGCGGCGGGTATATCCCTGTGCGTCCTTGTATGTCACGTACACCTTACGTGACCTGGAACGTATCTGAAGCTGGCTGGAGATGTCTTCGCCCAAAGCGGCAAAACCGTTGGATGTGTCAATGGAAGTGCGGCCGGTCTCCTTGTTGTCATTGTCCAATACTACAAGGTCCACAAGTCCCAGGGGCCTGCCGGTCTTGTAATCGGCGGCAAAGGCGCTGAAACCGGCGGCGTCTTTGCGCAATGCGACAGATACGGTATAACGCTCGTACTGGTCATCCCTCTCCGTCTTTCCATTGAAACAGTGGACGTCATAGCGGCCGTCATCCATTGCCGGAAGGTTGAACTTGACGGTGTCAACCACAAAATAGCTGCCTGTGGGATTCTTTAGTTCCGTCTGCCAGGTCACTTTCTTGTTCTGGATCAGTTGGAACGTAACGGAAGGCAGGTTGCGCAGATAAACCTCAACCGCGCCTTCTTCTATCTTGTAACCTATCGCCTTGGAATTGAGGTTTTCCAGCAGCATATCCGGATCGTCGCAAAGCTTGGCTATGGCCCTTTCAGAACCGGAAAAGGCATCCCTTTCCTTTATGAAACTCTCGCAGGCGTCCCTGAGGGATGCGTATTCCTTGGAGGAGCCCTTTTTCTCCCTGAGTTCATCGTAATAGATGGAAAGCAGGTCCTGGCGCGCCATCAGCGCCACGGCCTTGCCGGCGTATTTGCCTGCATAGGCATTCAGATCGTCTTTCTGCTTGTCGCGCTCCTTCCAGGTTATGCGGGCATATTCCGCGAAAGGCTCTTCGGGATATTTACCCTTGATGAGATCGCTGAACTCAGGGCTCTCCTCCCTTTGGAAGAAGATGCTCCAGAGTGCGTACTCGTAGTCATTGTGAAGGTATTGGGGCAGCAGTTCGGAATACAACTGGCTGTTTATGCGGTAGTCCCTTTCGTAGAATTCCTCATTGCGGGAAGCCTGCAGGCCTGCCTTGTTCTTGCGTACGAATTCCAGCAATTCCTTTGGGTTATCGCCCATCTTCATATAGAAGGCGGCCACGGGGACCGGAAAGTCCTCTATCTCCTTGCGGAATGCCTGGTCCAGTTCCTCGGTCAGTTTCCAGTTGGCGCGGGAGCGTACGTGCACGTACTGCTGGCACGCATCGTAATAATCCCAGGCAAGTTTCTTTGACAAGGCTTCTTTCTTTATGTTCTCCAGTATCTTCTGCTGGTCCTGGGGCTTGTCCTGGTTCATTGCCGTGTAGAAAGATTTCCACAGCGAGGTCAGGGTGTGTCCCTGGTCGTCTTTTGCAAATGCACTCATACAAATGATTGACAGGATGGCGCTTGCCATCATTCTGAGAATACGTTTCATAATAAACCAATTAAAAAGGCCCCTGCAAAAGTTCAGGGACCTTTCTGCTATATCAAAATCCGTTCCTACTCTCCTCTTGAGTAGTTGGGGGTTTCCTTGGTGATGGTCACGTCGTGGGGATGGCTCTCTGCCATACCGCTTGCGGTGACTCTGGTGAAGCGGGCCTGCTGGAGTTCCGCAAGGTTGTGCGCTCCGCAGTATCCCATTCCGGAACGGAGACCGCCAATAAGTTGATATACAGTCTCTTCCAGGGTTCCTTTATAAGGCACGCGGCCTACGATTCCCTCTGGAACAAGCTTCTTGACCTCCGTCTCCTTGTCCTGGAAATAGCGGTCCTTTGAGCCGGCCGCCATTGCGTCCAGGGAGCCCATTCCGCGGTATGTCTTGAACTTACGTCCGTTGTAGATGATGGTCTCGCCAGGGGCCTCTTCCGTTCCGGCGAACATTGATCCGCACATTACGCAGTCTCCTCCGGCGGCCAGGGCCTTCACAACATCTCCAGAGTAGCGGAGACCTCCGTCAGCAATGATAGGGATGCCAGCCTTGTGGGCCTCCTTGGCACATTCGTAAATTGCGGTGAGCTGGGGAACTCCCACTCCTGCAACTATACGGGTTGTGCATATAGAGCCTGGGCCTATTCCAACCTTGATGCCGTCTGCGCCTGCCTCTACAAGCATCTTTGCAGCCTCTGCGGTGGCTATGTTACCTACAACCACGTCAAGTTTGGGGAATGCGGCCTTGATCTCCTTGAGCTTGTCAAGGACGCCTTTGCTGTGGCCGTGGGCGCTGTCAAGCACAACTGCATCCACGCCTTCCGCCACAAGGGCGGTGACACGGGCAAGGGCATCGTTGGTGATGCCAATTCCGGCGGCTACCCTGAGGCGGCCGTTGGAGTCCTTGCAGGCGAACGGGTGCTGCCTCTCCTTTGTTATGTCCTTGAAGGTGATGAGACCTACTATCTTGCCCTGGGTGTTGACCACGGGAAGTTTCTCAACCTTGTGCTGCTGGAGCACCTTCTTTACGTGCTCGCGGTCAGTCTGGTTGTCCAGGATGGTCACCAGTCCCTTGCTGGTCATTGCGTCTTCTATCTTGACGTCCATATCGGTCTGGAAGCGGACGTCGCGGTTGGTGACGATTCCCACCAGCATATTGTCGTCGTCAACCACGGGGATACCGCCTATGTGGTTCTCGTGCATAAGTTCCAGGGCGTCTCCCACTGTCTGGCCCTTGTGGATGGTGATAGGGTCCATAATCATCCCGTTCTCCGCGCGCTTTACCTTGCGTACTTCCGCGGCCTGCTCAGCTATGGACATATTCTTGTGTATCACTCCAATACCTCCTTCCCTGGCAAGTGCTATTGCCATAGGGGCCTCTGTTACGGTATCCATTGCGGCGGATACTATGGGGATGTTCAGGGGTATGTTCCTTGAGAACCTGCCAACGAGGCTCACTTCTTTTGGAAGTACTTGGGAATAAGCGGGGATAAGCAATACATCGTCGAAAGTAAGACCATCCATTGCTATTCTTTCATCGATAAAAGACATAAGGCTGGTGATTAAATGTTATTGCGTGCAAAGATACAAATTAAATTCTTATCTTTGGGTATATTGGAAATTTAAAATTTATGAGATTGCGCCTTATAATCTGCGCTCTTGTGTGCCTTATGACCACTACAGCCCTGTCAGCCCCCGACCCAAGCCAGCCGTCCTGGCTCAGCGAGGCCGTATTCTACCAGATTTACCCGTCCTCCTTCCAGGACAGCGACGGCAACGGAATAGGAGACATCCCCGGCATCATCTCCAGGCTGGGCTATATCAAGTCCATTGGCGTGACGGCCATCTGGCTGAACCCGGTGTACGTTTCCGGATGGACGGACGGCGGATATGACGTGATTGACTTCTACAAGGTGGACCCGCGCTTCGGGACCAACTCCGACCTTGTGGAACTGGTGAACCAGGCCCACGCACGCGGCATCAAGGTGGTGATGGACCTTGTGGCAGGCCACTCTTCGGACCAGAACGAATGGTTCCTGCAGTCTAAGGAAGCCCCAAACCTGCGCTATTCTGACTATTACATCTGGCCAAGTTTCAAGCCAGAAACCGGCTCCAACGTGCAGATGCAGGGAGGCGGCACCCTCCTGAGCAAATTCGTTGCAACAGACGCACCGCGCGGGCCATATTACATAAAGAATTTCTTTGACACGCAGCCCGCGCTGAACTTTGGCTTTGCCAACCCTGATCCCTCCCATCCGTGGGAGCAGGCTGTCGACGCCCCCGGCCCAAAGGCAATGAGGCGCGAGCTCAAGAACATAATGTCTTTCTGGATGGACAAGGGCGTGGACGGCTTCCGCGTTGATATGGCCGCCAGCCTGGTAAAGAATGACGATGACAAATCAGAGACCATAAAACTCTGGAAAGAAGACTTTGTCAAGTGGTTCGACCAGGAATACCCCGAGGGCATCCTGATTGCGGAATGGTTCAACCCGGCACAGTCCACCGAGGCCGGCTTCGACCTGGACTTCTTCTGCCACGACGGCCAGTACAACTACTCCACCCTGTTCTTCTACGGCCGAAGGGGCCGCGGAGGCCAGGAGCCCACGCCGCCGTACTTTGACAAGGCGGGCGGCGGCGGCCTCCAGACCTGGTACAACCTTTACAAATACCAATACGACTCCGTGCAGGGCAAGGGCTACGTGTCAATGCCTTCGGGCAACCACGATTTCAACCGCCTGTGCACGGAAGGGCGCACCTCCCCGGAGGAACTCAAGGTGGCAATGACCTTCTTCCTCACTATGCCGGGAGTGCCTTTCATCTATTACGGCGATGAGATTGGCCTCAAGCAGAACCCCGCCGCGCCTCCTACGGAGGGATCAGGCGGGCGTGCCGGCTGCCGCATCCCAATGCTTTGGGACGGCAGCGCAAACGCAGGCTTCTCCACCGCCCCCATAGAGAAGATCTACATCCCGCAGGACCCCAACCCTGACAGGATGACCGTAGAAAAGGCGGAGGCCGATCCAGCCTCGCTGCTGAACTACGTCCGCGGGCTGCTGAGGCTCCGCAAGGAGGTAAAGGCGCTGGGCGCCAACGCCTCTTGGCGCCTTGTCAGCAGCCTTGAGCAGCCATACCCTATGGTTTACGAGCGCAGGCTTGGAAGCGAGCGCTGCTACGTTGTGATAAACCCTTCTGCCAAGGCCGTGAGCGTAAACCTGCCCACGGAGGCAACCAAGCCGGAAATCATTGGCGGAAACTATAAGAAGTGCTCTTACAAACAGGGCAGGAAGGGAGATACCATAAACATTTCGGCCACATCCGCGGCCATTTTCAAATTCTGAAGTGAAGAAAGTAATTGTAGGACTGGGTGAAATCCTTTGGGATATGCTCCCCTCAGGCAAGGCACTGGGAGGGGCTCCGGCCAACTTCGCTTACCACGCCAGCCGCCTGGGAGAGGAAGGCTGGACGGTAAGCGCCGTGGGAGAAGACTCCCTTGGCCGTGAAATCCTGTCCCTGATGCGCAGTAAGCAGCTCCACTACATAATTGCCGTGACCGGCAAGCCAACGGGCACCGTGGAGGTGTCCCTGGACAGCAGCGGCGTACCTTCCTACATAATCAAGGAAGACGTTGCCTGGGACAATATACCCTTCACCCCGGATATGGAAGACCTTGCCAAGCAGGCCGATGCCGTGTGCTTCGGCTCCCTGGTGCAGCGTATGTCTTCCCGCGAGACCGTGCTCCGCTTCCTCAGGGAGATGCGGCCGGATGCTCTCAAGGTGTTCGACATAAACCTGCGCCAGCACTATTACACAAAGGAAGTGTTGGAGGAGTCCCTGCGGCTGGCGGATATCCTCAAGATCAATGACCAGGAAATCCGCGACGTGGCCGGCCTGCTGTCGCTGCCCAGCGACACTACTGCCGCCTGCCGCAAGCTGATATCCAAATACGGCCTCCAGATGGTAATCCACACTAAGGGAGCCCAAGGGAGCGAGGTAATCACTGCAAGTGAAGTAATCCCACAGGCGGCCGGAGAGGTCCAGGTAGTGGATACCGTGGGTGCCGGCGATTCATTCACCGCGGCGTTCGTGGTCGCTTACCTGCGCGGCGCTTCCCTTGCGGAAGCCCAGCGCCTGGCCAGCGACACCGCCGCCTACGTCTGCTCCCGCAAAGGCGCAATGCCTCAATAAAAGAAAAACAATAAGCTGTAAAATATGAAAAAGACATTTATACTTTGCGCCGCCGCATTCCTGACACTGTCCATTGCGGCATTTGCGCAGCCAAGTTTGCCAAAGGCCCCGGAAGACCCGGCATTCCAGCATAAAGAACTGCCATGCACCAACAGTTCCGGCAAGATACTTTATGGAGAACTGTACACCCCTGTCAATGGCCCGTCAGTCAAGCCTCTGGTAATTATGGCCCACGGGTTCAACAGCACATACACCTGCTTCTATGACATCATTCCGGAACTGGCCAAGGACGGTTTCCTGTGCTATGCCTTTGACTTCAGCGGAGGTTCTACCAGAAGCCGCAGCGAGGGAAAGACGGAAGATATGACCATATTCACGGAAGTCCAGGACCTTATTGATGTTGTAGAGATGTTCCGATGGACCACAGGGGTTGACACGGACAATATATTCATAGTTGGAGAGAGCCAGGGAGGCCTTGTTGCCGCAATGACCGCCGCCAGGATTCCGGATAAGATAAAGGGAGTTGGCCTTATGTATCCAGCGTTCAGCATCCCGTCCAGCGCCGCTCGCTTCTACCCAGACCGCGTAGTTCCTGACACAATTAACTCAATGGGAATGACTTTGGGAGGCAATTATTACCGTTCAATGTTTGATTATGACCTATACACAGACATAGCAAAGTACAAGGGGCCCGTAATTGACATCCACGGTGACGCGGACAGACTGGTAAACAAGAGCGTGTCAGACCAGGCAGCGCAAGTCTATTCCAACTGCGAATACCACGTAATTGCCGGCGGAGACCACGGATTTACAAATCCTGAACACCGCGCCCAGTGCCGTGCCTTCCTCCGCAATTTCTTCAACTCCCATATCAAGTAGGCAAATAACCCTCCTTGACTTTTCATGGTTTTTGCGTCTTATTATGTGAAGTATGGATAAGACGCTGGAAATAGAACTGGCCCGGATAAGGCCCAAAGTCCTTGCATTGGCAAAGAAGTTTCTCAAGGCATCCAAAATGGTCGATGATCCGGAGGATATTGTACAGGATGTCCTTCTCAGGCTGTGGAAGACTTCTCAGGAAGGAACTCAGATCCGCAATGCAGAGGCTTGGGCCATTTCCATCACAAAGAACAGTTGCATCTCCCTTTGGCGTAAAAAAAGAGGAGAAAGGAGTCAGTTGCTTCCGGAATGGCTTCCAGACGGGAACGATGCCTCTATGCGGGTTGAGCAGTGCGAGGCCCAGATCATTGTCGGAAAAGCATTTGACAGGCTTCCTTCCGCTACCCGCCGCTTGTTGCAGCTGAAAGCGACGGGGCTCTCCTTAGATGAAATAGCCATTGTAACAGGCCGTCCCAAGGGCAGCATAAAGAGCTCTATCTCAGCGGCAAGGAAAGAAATGATAAAAACACTTAATATCAAATAAAATGGACCGGAAAGACTTGATAAGACTATACCTGGAAGCGGAGACTACAAGCGCGCAGGAACAGGAACTTGCCGCCTCCTTTGCCTCCCTCCCGCCAAGGGATGATGAAGAAAAGGCTGTCTGTGATATGCTTCAGGCAGTAAAGCCGCTGCCTGTCGAGAATCTTCCGGAAGCGGAAGATGAGTTTGACCGCATTGTCACAAGGCCTAAAGTCCGGAGATACTACACCTGGGGGCTGGCCCTGGCGGGTGTAGCAGCTGCCATCGCCGCAATAATAGTCCTGACTAATAAGCCAGCCATCCCGGAGACGCAGTCTCCTTCTCAAGAAGAGTATGAAGTTCTGATCCAGCAACTCAATTTTATATCCAATTTCAATCCGGCAGAAGCCGACAGCTTTGAATTCAAACCCGTTGGGGACGGGTTTGTAATGACCGCCCGTTTCCCCGACGGGCAGACCGCATCTTTCATAGTCACGCCACTGGATGGTGGTAAATCCTTCAATCTGGTATCACTTAACGACAAAAAAGCATTATGAAACGAATAATAATACTCGCAATTTGCCTATTCTTGGGAGCATTCACCCTGTCCGCCCAGCAGACAATTTATATCATTGACAATGAGACCATTGACAACTTTGACGGTTCCCAGCTCAAGGGTAAGACTATCAAGGATTACAAGATTTCAACCAGAGGGACAGGCAGAAATGAGATAACTATCCATTCCATTTCTACAGTATCGCAGCCTTCAATTTTCTCTTTATCCGGGACCTTCCCGCAGGTCAACCTTGATTCTCTGATCTCTTTAAGAAGTTCTGTCTATCGCTTTGATCCGGATTCTATCCAGATGCCGGATTTAACATCCATCCAACAGTTCACCAGAAAAATAGTGTACGTGATAGATGGTGTGAAACACGAGGACGCCTCGGCCTTTACTTCTATTTCTCCTATGGACATAAAAAGCGTTACTGTCCTCAGGGATGGTTCCCCAGAACAGCTTAAATACGGAGAAAACTGCACCGTCATTGTAATTGAGACCAAAAAGAAGAAAGACCGTGGAATGTAAATTCCTGAACATCAATCAAATAGATGATTTAACGGTAGCGGAATAATATACCATTGGAACAATTATTTCATTGATTATCAACAATATACGCTCCAAATACAACCTATATGGTATCAGTTATAAAGGTTCAAAAGTGCTTTCGGCGGTCAGCCTGCATTATGGCACTTTTGAACCTTTATAACTGATACCGTAAACTAATAAATGTATATCTTTGCAGGGATGAAAATATGCGTGGGACTTTCAGGAGGCGTGGACTCCAGCGTTGCCGCCCTGCTGCTCAAGAGGCAGGGCTATGACGTATTTGCTATGTTCATGCAGAACTGGCACGACACGGAGGGCACCCTTCACGGAGACTGCGAATGGGAGGAGGACAAGTTCGTGGCGGAGATGGTGGCGCGCAAGATTGGCATCCCCTTCTACTTCGTGGACCTTTCCAAGCAATACCGCAAGCGTGTCGTGGACTATATGTTCGACGAGTATTCCAAAGGCCGCACCCCCAACCCTGACGTCCTGTGCAACAGGGAGATAAAATTCGACGCCTTCCTTGCCGCCGCCCGGACCCTTGGCGCGGATATGGTGGCCACGGGCCATTACTGCCGCAAGGAAGAGTTCACCGGGCCGGACGGAAAGACAATGTACCGCATCCTTGCCGGGGACGATTCCAACAAAGACCAGAGCTATTTCCTGTGCCAGCTTTCGCAAGAGCAGCTGGCCTGTGCAATGTTCCCCATCGGGGAACTGGACAAGCCGGAAGTGCGGCGCCTTGCCAAGGAGGCGGATCTGCCTTCGGCCGACAAGAAAGACTCCCAGGGCATCTGCTTCGTGGGAAAGGTGGACCTGCCGGTGTTCCTCCAGCAGCAGCTCAAGAGTGTAGAAGGCAATGTTGTGGAAGTCTACGACAAGTTCTATCAGGACAGCCCCAAATACGCCTTGGACTCAGCCCTGCTGGCCAAGGGAGTCAACTGCACGGACGAAGAGCTCCTGGAGCTCTCCACCCCCATCGACTACAGTTCAATCACCTTCCAGACAGAGACGTACCGCGCCCGCAACCACCACGCAAAGAAGACCCGCTACAAGGAAAACCCCTGGGGGAAGATCATAGGCAAGCACGACGGCGCCCAGTTCTACACCATAGGCCAGCGCAAAGGCCTTAACATAGGCGGCCACAAGGATCCGGTCTTTGTCCTGGCAACGGACATCGCCACCAACACCATCTACGTTGGAGAAGGCCACTCCCACAAGGGCCTGCTGCGCAGCTGCCTCCGCATCGCTCCTGACGAAATCCACTGGATCCGCCCCGACCTCAAGATGGAAATTGGGGAAAACCGCCGATACCTGGTGCGCATACGCTACCGCCAGCCCCTTCAGCAGGCAACACTGCTGATGCGTTCCAACGGGCTCTATATCCTGTTTGACGAGCCCCAAAGGGGCATTACCGCCGGGCAGTTCGCCGTATGGTATACGCAAGAGCGGGAAATGCCCGGTTCAGGGGTCATCTCCCGCTAAAGATTCTAAAGCCCAAAGGAATTACCTGTTCAGCAAATGGTTGATGTAATCGTCCAGCGAGCCGTCATATGCGACTTCCTGGAGCCTGTTCAACTCAATGGTGCCCAGTTCCGAGGTCAGGGTGATGCCCATATCGTCAAAAGTGCCGTGCCAATCCCTTCCGTATAGATTGCGGACGGTAACAATCCCGTTCTCCTCAGAATACATATACGTATCAAAGGTGTAATTGTCTATGTAATCTACACCGCAGTCATTCCAGAAATCCGGTCCATATTCTTCCGGATACCAGAGAAAATGGGAAAGAGCCAGGACCTGAGGGGTATACTCTCCGGTAACAGGATCAGTATAAGCATCGTAAAATGAGCCGAAATACCCGTTCCACTGCTGGATGCCGTAAGGAGTGATGCTGTTCTCCATTACCTTTAACTGGTAATGGTGCATTGTCATTGTGTAGTGCTCCGGCAGCTTGTCCCTTACGGAATTCATTCCAAACCAGTCGCAGGAAGTGAGCATCAGCAGGAATGCGGATAGAATAAGGAACTTCTTCATAAATGTATCTGTGATTGATTAGTGGCAACAAAAAAAAGGGAAAGCTGGATACATCGCACCGCTACAACCTCTTACCCTTGCTGTATTCCTACCCTGGGGGAGTTGGGAGGGAGCTGGTCGTGTAAGACTTTCCCCACGCAAATATATAAAAAATTTCCTAATACGCCGTTTATTCGGACGTATAATTGTCAAAGTATCCCTGGACGAGCACTACAGGCGTACCCTTGTCTCCGGAACCGGAGGTAAGGTCGCACAGCGAGCCTATGAGGTCCGTAAGCTGGCGCGGAGTGGTTCCTTCGGACACCATCTTGCCCTTGAGGTCAGCGTCTTTGGCCTTGATGCTTGCGCTGATCGCGTCGCGCAAGGCCTCGCCGCTGAGATTTGCAAAATCATTGTCAGCCAAATACTTGAGCTTGAGCTCATTGGGAGTTCCCCTGAGACCGTCAGTAAAGGCCGGAGAAACCACAGGGTCTGCAAGCTCCCAGATCTTGCCCTGGGGATCCTTGAAGGCGCCGTCTCCATATATCATAACCTCCACGTGCTTTCCGGTGGCGTCCAGGATGCGTTTCTGGATATCCAGGACAAGTCCCTTGCACTTGTGAGGGAAGAGTTTCACGGTATCTTCAGTGGCCTTGTTGGAACCCAGCAGGCCGTAGTCCTCGTTAAAACCGCTTCCGTCCACGGAAGAAGTGAGGATATCGTCCATTCCAAGGACTATGCGGGCGCCGGCATCCAGCAAGCGCTTCTTTGTGAGCTTGCGGGTATGGATGTCGCAATTGATCACAACGTCTGTGTAATCCAGGATGGCCTTGGCCTGATTGGCAAAGATCACCTCCACCTCAGCACCGCATTCCTTTACAAGGTTTGCGTAATAATCAACATAATCCACTCCGGTAAATTCGTGCTTCACGACGCCAAAGTGCTTGCGGTATTCCTCAAGGCTAAGCACGTCGCAATACGGATTGACGCCTGAATTCTCAATGGCCTCCACGCTGATGAGGGCGTTGCCCACCTCGTCTGAAGGGTAGCTGAGCATAAGGACAACTTTCTTGCATCCCATTGCCATTCCCCTGAGGCAGATAGCAAAGCGGTTGCGGGAAAGGATAGGGAAAATGATTCCGACGGTTCCGCCGCCGGTCTTCTCCTTAACATCCTTGGCAATGGCGCTTACGGGAGCGTAATTGCCCTGGGAACGGGCTACGACAGATTCTGTGACTGATATCACATCCCTGTCTCGGATTTCGAAATTTTCTTCAGAGGCTGCAGCGAGAACGCTTTCTGTAACAATGGCTGCCAGGTTGTCTCCCTCTCTGATAATAGGGCACCTGATTCCGCGGGACACTGTCCCCACTCTTCTTTGATGATTCTTCATTGGTTTTTCTACTAACTCACAAATATAACAATTATTTGCATTGTCAACCATAGTGTCACCATTCTCAGAATCATAAATTAATCAGTGAGTGAAGTGTAACCTATGAGTGAAAAGTAATTAATGAGAGAAAAGACCCTTAGGGCTGAAAGTGATTTGGGCGGAGCCTCTTGTTATTACACTTTCAGCCCTAAGGGTCTTTTCTCTGATATAAACTATTTACCTGGAATAGGATATATACTATTTACCTGGAATGGCTGCTACGCGCCAGAAAGCCTCGTGGGGTGTAAGGTCCCTGTTGAAAAGCAGAGGATAGTTTGTGCGGCCCGGGACGGGGTAACCGTTCTTCCAGGAGGAACCGTCGTGGGTTCCCCAGAAAGTCACACGGTCAATAACGTCCCTGTGGTCGTAGAATATGCGGAAGAGTTCTTCGTACCTGTCCGCAAGCTGCTCCTCGACTTCTGCGGGAAGGCCGTCGCGGTAAGGGTCAAGGAACTCCTTGAACTCCTCCAACTGGAACTGGGGTTCGGACATTGACTGACCAATTATCTGGCCCTCCTTGGTAAGGGGAAGGACGTCAACGTCTATCTCAGTTATCATCACCTTCACGCCCAGGGCGGCTATCTTCTCTATAGCCTCCTCCACATAGTGGTTCTTGGGGTAGTTGAGACCCCAGTGGGCCTGGATACCCACGCCGTCTATGCGGATGCCTTCTTCCTGGAGCATCTTGACAAGGTGGAGGACGCCTTCCAGCTTGGAAGGACGCCACACGTTGAACTCATTGTAATAGAGCTCGGTGTCAGGGGCATACTGCTCTGCGAAGCGGAATACGGTCTTGACAATCTCGTCGCCGTATTCTTCGCCTCCAAAAGCGTGTACCCATCCCTTGTCGCGGTATCCGCCTTCTTCTGAAACGATCTCGTTGATTACGTCCCAGGCGTCTACCCTGCCCTTGAAGTGGGTGCAGACGGTCTCTATGTAACTCCTGAGAGTCTCAACCAGTTCATCGTGGCTCTTGGGCTTGCCGTCCTTGTCGTTCCAGAAGAATTCAGGGGTCTGGTTATGCCAGCAGAGGGTGTGTCCCATCACGAACATATCGTGCTCTACGGCAAAGTCCACATACCTGTCGGCCCTTTCCCAATTCCAGACATCAGGCCTGGGATGAAGGGACTCCGGCTTCAGTTCGTTGCCAGGGGTAAGTGTATTGAAGTGCTTGAGGATCAGGTCCACAAGCTCAGGATTACGGCCGCTCAGATCAAAAGAGCTGACTGCGGCGCCAATCTTGAAAGCGTCTTTATATACATCCTTCAAGGCAGGTGTCTCTGCCGGGTGCTGCGGCTGACCTCCGGAACAGGCCGGAAGGATCAGCGCAAGCGCCAGACATATTTTGTGAATGGTCTTCATCTCACTTTATTTAAGGGGTGCGAAACCTTTGAACTCCCACTTTGAATTGTCGCTGCTGAAGTCGAACGGGGCAAGCGTCGGAGAGCAGTCGCCAAGGGAAACCAGCGCATAAGGCTCGTCGTGTCCTGGGATGGACTTTGGCATTATACGGTATGTTCCATCGGTGAGCTGGTCAATGCGCCACAGCTGCTCAGGAGCTCCGGTGAACTCCGGAACAGTGTCCACTTCCGCCTTCTCGTTGGCTGCAAGGGCGCGGTTGGTTCCGGCAATCACTATCTTGTAGTAAGGGCCTCCGAGATAACCTCCAGCCTCAGGGACGGGGATTATGCTCCACCTCTGCCAGGGACGGCCCATATAGTAACCGTTCCTTGCGCCTATCACACCCTTGGGCCAGGTGTCAATGACATCCTCCAGTTTCTGCTGCTCGATTGATACCACAGGCTGGTCGGTGGCGCCACGGCTGAATCCGCCCATAGCGCCCTGTGCGCGTACGAAGTCAACTTCCAGTTCAAGCGCGTAACCGCTCCTGACGGACTTAATCTCATATGTACCCTCCTTGAAGGCCTCGCCTGCTTCCGGCCATCCGTTCTTCCAGAGAAGAGGACGGATGCCCAGCACGCTGCGGCCGCTCTGGTCCATATCGGCCTCCCAGTGGAAAGACATCTTCTCTACGCCTTCCTCAATGATGTAACGTCCAAAATGGCCAGGGCCTATGAGCCTCTCCTCTGCAGTGATGACGGACTTGCCGCCACCCTCTATCATAGAGCGGCCTACGTTGTCAATGAAAGGTCCCTGGGGATTCCTGGAGCGTCCTACTACAATGTTGTAAGTTGCATTGACGCCGTCGCAGCAGGTTCCGTGGGTTCCAAGAAGGTAGTACCATCCGTCACGGTACATCATTGTGGATGCCTCCATATTCCTTCCCACGTCTATGGCCTCGTTGCCCTCTACGCGGAATCCGGTCTTGGGATCCACCTCAACCTGGCGGATGTGGCCGAAATATGTACCTGTGGTGAGCCAGAGCCTTCCGTCAGGACCCAAAAGTACACCGGGGTCGATGGCGTTGAAGTCCTCGTCTACCAGGGATTCTACTACAAGGACGGGATCCGAGTATCCAAAGTCCGGGGAATCCGGATCAAGGGTCTTGGTCCACATTGTCATAATCTTGCTGGCGTGGCCGCCGCCCATACCGCCTCCGGTGGTTCCGTAGATGACAAGGTACCTGTCGCCAATCTTAATTGCGTCAGGGGCTGCGCCTCCGCCGGGCCTTACGGCTCCGCTGTGCCAGCTCCAACCGTCCTCGGAGATCAGGCCTCCGCCGCCGGTTCCAAATGTGTAGTATTTACCGTCGCACTCCACAATGGTGGAAGGATCGTGGATATAAGGGGCTCCGGTCTGGGCAAACATAATAACGCCCGACAGGAGCAAAGCTGCTATGATGATTATTCTTTTCATAATTGTCAGGGTTTATTAGTTGCACGTAATTGTAAAGTTCCTTACCGGTTTGCCGGTGTCGTCAATGAAACGGGCGCAGAACTCGCTCATTCCGGGGCCGTTCATAGTTACTCCGCGGAGGATGTTCTTGCCTTTATGCAGGGTGATGCGGTCAGAGACAGCGCTGTCAACGCCCATATGGCGGTCACCTGCAAGCAGGAGGAGTTCCTCTCCGTTCACCCACCAGCGGGCAGCCTTGTTGGAGCCTACCGCAAGCCTGACGTTCTCTATGTCTTCCTCGCAGTTGATCACTGTTACTGTCCAGAAAATGACGCCGTAACGGTCTTTGTCAAGTCCTGTTGCAAAGCGGAAAAGCTTTACAAAGAAGTGGTCGCTGTCAAGAGCGTGCCAGGTCAGGGTGGCTTTCACGAATTTGGGCTGCTGCCCCTGAGGGGCGGTGGGCCTGTTGGAAGTAAGGTTTACCGGGGGCTGATACTCCATAGTAACCTTCACCTTGTCTCCGTCCTTTGGGATTACGGTATACTGGCCGGGGAAATATTCCACGCTGAGGTTCTCACGGGTGTAAGTGTCAGTAAAGACGCGGTTGGTGGAGTTGGGCTTGCTGATTGGCTCCAACATCATCCAGCGGCGGATAAAACCTTTCTCGTCAGGAGTGGCGTAAGGGGTGGTGACGGGCTTGAAATAGCCTTTCAAGGCTTCCGCCACGTCAATCTTGGCGTTTTTCTTCTGGGCGTTTCCTGTGGCCGCCGCCGCGGTCACCAGGAAAACTGCCAGAAGGATCTTATTCATTATCTTCATTGAGTCAGTGTTTGTTGAGGTTCCACTTTGAATTATCGCTGTCAGGGTCGAAGACACCCAGTGAAGGTGTGCTGTCGGCCACGGATATCAGCACCAACTCCTGGTCTGTTCCGGGCACTAATTTAGGCATAATCCTGTAAGTTCCGTCTGTCAGCTGGTCAATTCTCCATAGTTGCTCAGGTGCTCCGGTGAATTCCGGAACGGTTGTGATTTCCCTGTCTGCCGTTGCGGTCAGGGTCCTGTTAGTTCCTGCAAGGGTGATCTTGCAATAGGCTCCGCCTATGTAGCCGCCCGCCTCAGGAACTTCAGTTATTACCCAGGCCTGGTGAGGACGGAAAAGTTCAGGGCCTATGCGGAGGTTTATGTTGCCTTCCGGCCAGGTTCCTATCACGTCTGACAGTTTCTGGTCTTCAAGGGCAACCACGGGGCCGTCCGCATTCCTGGACACTCCCCTTGCACCGGTGTTCATAGGAACGTTGTTCACCGCAAGTTCAAGGGAGTATCCCCTTCTCTCGGAAACGATGCTGTATTCTCCGTTCTCGAAAGGTTTGCCGGCTACCGGCCAGCCGTCCTTCCACATAAGGGGACGGATTGCGAGCACGCTCCTTCCGCTGCGGTCAAGGTCTCCCTCGAAATGGAAGGAGAACTTCTCAATGCCGTCGCCTACGATGAAGCGTCCGAAGTGGCCTGCGCCAATCCTGCGCGGCTCGGAAGCAAGGAGAAGCCTTCCGCCTCCGTGTATCATATCACGGCCCAGATTGTCATAGTAAGGACCGGTGGGATACTTGGAGCGGCCTACGATTATCTCATAGGTTGAGTTCACGCCGCTGCAGCAGGTTCCGTGAGTGGCAAGCAGGTAATACCAGCCGTCTTTGTACATCATCTCGCCCGCTTCGCAAGAGAGAGCCACATTGACGGGGTCGCCTATCGCCCTTGCGGTAGCGGGATCGAGTTCCACTACGCGCAGGTATCCAAAATAGGTTCCGTAAACAAGCCAGAGCCTGCCGTCGGGGCCCATCATAAGGCCAGGGTCGATACCGTCGCAGTCCTCATAACCGTTGGACCCGGCGATATCTATTGGATCTGTATATCCGAAGTCCGGAGACTCCGGATCCAGCGTCTTGTTCCACATTGCATACACGTGGGAGCCGTAACGAACTCCCTGGACGCCGCCGGTGGAATAAACCACCAGGTAGCGGTCGCCAATCTTTATGGCATCCGGTGCCACTCCGCCGCCCGGGCGGACGCCGCCGCTGTGCCAGTTCCAGCCGTCCTCTGAAATGAGGCCGCCTCCACCTGTACCAAATGTATAGTACTTACCGTCGCATTCAACAACGGTGGATGGGTCGTGAATGTAGGGGCTTCCTATCTGTGCCGATGCGGCTATAGTCATCATTGCGGCAATTGCCGTCGCCATTATCCTGTTTCTCATACTACCTCTTCTTTAATAATGATGATATCGTATAGCCTGTGACGGGCTCGCCACACTCATCCAGGAAGCGGAGGCAGAACGTTGCCATTCCCTGGCCGTTGAGGACGGCACCGCGAAGGATGTTCCTGCCCTTCTTGAGGGTAACCCTCTGGGAAGCGCAGTCGTCTACTATAAGGTCGCGGTCGTTTGTGAGCCTGAGGATTTCCTTGTCGTTCAGGTACCATACGGCGCCTGAATTGGCACCTCCGGCAAGCCTTACGTTCTCAATGTCTTCCTCACAGTCTATGATGGTCACAGCCCAGTACATCTGCTGGAAATATTCCTTGCCGTAGCCTTCCGCAAAGCGGAGCAGGTTGACAAAGAACAGCTTTGAATCAAGTGAATGCCACACCAGGTTGGTCTTGCCAACCTTTGCTTTGGAACCGTCCACGGGAATGACAGTATACTGATCCTTGAAGTATGTCTCAGCCATTGCTTCAGACAGGAAGTTGTCTGTGAGCATACTGTTACTGCTGAAGGTCTTCGCGATAGGCTCCAGGATAGTCCATCTGCGGATGAAGCCCTCCACATCGGGGGTTGCAGGCGAGGCTGTCGCAGGAGTGTAGTAATCGGAAAATTGCGCTTTGTCGCCTTCCCCCGCGGCGAAAGCCTGCAGGGAAAGGAGACAAGCGGTGAAAAGGTATAAAGCCTTAATAACCCAACGATTCATATATACCTATGTTGATGACCTGCTACCAGCCGGGGTTCTGGCGGATATTAGGATTGATTGAAGTCTCAAGGTCAGGGAACGGGAAGAACTCGTGCTTGCCTTTCTGGAAGCCGGCTCTCTTTCCTGTTTCCTTGTTGTAGTTATGCATTACTACATAAGGAGAGTGGTAATCTGTCTTTGTGGCAGGATCCGGGTCGATGAAATGGTCGTGGAGTGTAGGGATGTCTGAGCCTGCGGCTTCCATACCTGCGGTGTCTCCCCAGCGAACGCAGTCAGGGAAACGGCAGCCTTCGCACCAGAGTTCGAACATCTTCTCGTTCTTTACGACGTCAAGGGTAAGGGTGGTGGCGTAGTTTGCCTCAGGGATTCCTGCCCTCTGCTGAATCTGGCGGATAACCTCAAGTCCCTTGTCAAGCTCCTTGCCTGTCTGTACGCAGCACTCTGCATACATAAGGAGAACCTCTGCATACCTCATTATAAGGAAGTTCTGTGCAGGCCAGATGGAATGACCCTCTACGTCTTCGGCACTTATGAGCCTCTTCTTCTGGAGGTACATACAGTTGCCATAGAGGCCGCGGATATCCTTGAGTCCTCGTGTAGGATCCTTATACTTCTCCTCCTTTGTCATAGGAGTACCGTCCTCCTTGATATCGTTACTGTAATGCAAGTCGGTGATGATTTCGTCATATGAAACCATAGTAGCCTTGCGCCTGAAGGAATCTCCGTCATTTGCAATGAACTTGTCGGCGAAATCCTTGCCTACTCCAAGGCCTCCCCAACCGTTGAACCTCATACCAACCTCGGTAGGAAGGCCGGCAAAACGGTCGCCTCTCCAGCACCACATATTGGCTGCCTGCCAGATGGAGCGGAAACGCTGGGTTCCATTGGAAATGTTTGCGTTCTCCACTACGCTGAGCTCGAAAATCTTCTCTGCGTTGCCGTCGCCCTCGATGTGGAACATCTTCTCATACTGGTCTCCGGGAACGAGAGAATAAGAACCGGAGTCGATTACTTTCTTAAGGTCTGTGAGAGCCTTGTCATACTCCTTGGCAAACATCCAGGACTTTCCTGCAACTGCATATGCGAAACCCTGGGTAGCGACAACTGCAGCCTCGCCGTCGGCGGCGCCATTCCTCTTTCTCATATAAGGAGCTGCCTCTTCGCACTCTTTTGCGCACCACTCCAGCAAACCCTTCTGGCCGCCTTCATAGTTGGCAGGCTTGTCTCCTCCCTCAAGTACGTGGTCAACAAGGGGTGGATCGTTCCAGCCGATAGCCAATGTCATATGGATCCACGCACGGATTACGCGGGCCTCGGAGATGACACGGTCCTTGATGGCGCTTTCGCCATACTGGAAGTGGTCGGTGATAAGGTTGCAGCGATGGTTCGCAAGATAGAGGTTCCTGTAGCAGGATGAAATGATATCGTTTGAAGGGTCATAACGGAATTCGTTGACCGCAGCCTCGAAGTCATTGTTACCATATTCCTTGCAGGCAGCATAAAGGTCGTCACCAGGAAGGTTGAATGCGAACACCCAAGGAGTGTAGATCATGGTACCGCGTACTGATACTGTACCAAGCTGGACAAGGAGACGGGCATACATAGCCGTCGCGGCGGACTCGGCATCTTCGTCGGTGATGTAGAAGGACTCCATAGGAATGACTCCCTTCTGAGGTATCTCAAGACGGTCCTCGCTACAAGCGGAGAAAAGAAGACCAGCCGCAAAAATCAATGGAATGATATATTTTTTCATATTGATAAGCACTTTAATTGTTTAGAACCTGATATTGATACCTCCGATGAGTTTGGTAGTGGTAGGATATGATCCAAGGTCAAGTCCCATTGCGTTGGCGTTACCGGTTGTGGCGGTCTCAGGATCGCATCCCGGATAATTCCTTGTGAAGCAGAAGAAATCGTCTGCGGAAACGTAAACCCTTACGCCCTTGATGAAGAAATTCTTGAGCAGGTTTGCAGGCAGGGTGTAACCCAGCTGAATCTGCTTGATCTTGAAGTAGCTTCCGTCAAATACTACGCCTGATGAACTCCAATAGGTCCACTCGCTGGCAACTGAGATACAGCTTGGAACTTTTGCATTCCTGTTCTCAGGTGTCCAGGCATTGTCATAGAAATAGCGGAGGGAGTTGCGGAACGGACCATCGGCCTGATAATACAGGTTGAATATCTTGTTGCCCTGGGTTCCCGCACCGTAGATGTTGAGGTCGAAACCTCTCCACTCTGCAGAGATGGTAAGACCGAAGGTATAGTCAGGGATACCGCTTCCTACGAATGTCCTGTCTCCGTCATCCGGGTTGCCGTCACCGTTGAAGTCCTCGAATTTAGGGGATCCGTCAGGGTGTGTGGCATCTCCTTCATATACGCCAAGGTAGTTGTAAGCGCGGAAGTACCAGATAGGATAACCTACCTCGAAGGCGGTCTTCATACGGTTGTTGTAAGAAAGGCCGGCGTTCTCAAGACGGTAGATGGCAGGATCAAGGTATGTAACCCTGTTCTTGAGTTTGGAGATGTTACCGGAAATGGTGTAGTTGAAATCTCCAATGTTGTCCTTCCAGGTAAGCTCGAGTTCGAGACCCCTGTTGAGAACGCTACCACCATTGACATATGTAGAACCAACTCCAATTTCAGGGATAGGGTTGATGCTGACAAGAAGGTCATTGGTAACCTTGTTGTACCAGTCCAGTCCAAGGGTGAGCTTGTTGTTGAAGAAGCGGGCGTCGAGACCAAGGTCAAGCTGGTCTGATGTCTCCCACTTCAAGCTGGGGTTTGCGAGTCCGCTGGGCTCTGATCCGTAAGTAACTGCGCCGTCAGTGATTCCGTACTGGTACCAGGCTCCATTATAATTTACTGAGGTGGCATACTGGTATGAACCCAGGGCGTTGATGTTACCGTTCCTTCCCCAGGAAGCACGCAGCTTGAGGAAAGAAATAGCGTTCTGGCCGATGTTATCCTTGAAGAAAGGCTCGTTGGAGATGGTCCAACCTGCGGAGAATGAAGGGAAGTAGCCCCACCTTGCCTTCTTGGAAAGCTTGGATGAGTCATATGCATCTGCACGGAAGTTTGCCTGGAAGTTATAACGGTTGTCATAACTGTAGGTGAGACGTCCGTAGTAAGAGATGTTGGCGGACTTGCTAGGAGTGTTGCCGATGGTCTTCTTGGTGGTCTCATTGGCATTTACAAAGCCTATATACTGGAAGTTGGGCTCATATCCACTGAGGATGTCCGGGCCGGAGGCGCTTGCGCTTACACCGTCGGAATTATTCTCTATGTATGACATACCAGCCATAAGGCCGATGTTATGCTTGCGCAATGACACATTGTAGTTGGCGAAGTTTTCCCACTGGTAGTACCAGGAGTAGGTGTTGCTTGCGGAGATGCTGTAATCATCTGAGTAAGTCTGCTTGTTGGCATAGTAAGGAACGCTGTAGCTGTGGTTGCTTCCGGTATTTACACGGTAACCGAACCTGGAAGTGAACACGAGTCCCTTGAAAGGAGTGATGTTGGTATACAATGTTCCACGGAAGTTGATGCCCTGGCTGTAAGAATTTGTCTTGTCACGCTGGAGGAGCGGGTTACCGTGGTCATCGTCAATGTACTTTGAGGTAGCGTAGTAGAGTCCGTTGGTAGGGTCCTTGAGAATATTCTTTCCTTCCATATATGCCTGATACATTGTGTTGGCGAACTGGGAAGGATCTGAATAATATACAGGAGTAAGAGGATCCAGTGTCATAACCGCATTGAGGAAGTTTCCATAGCGGGCCTGCTGTGAAACGGACTTTGTGAAAGACTTCTCAATGGAGTTGTTTGTACCTACGGTGATCCAGTCATAGATCTTATAATCTGCGTTGATCTGGGTGGAGAGACGCTTGTAGACGTCCTTGTCTCCCTTTACGATACCGTCGTTGTAAGCATAGTTGAGGGAAGCAAAGTAATTTCCCTTGTTGTTTCCGCCCTGGAATGTAAGGGCGTGCTGCTGTGAAAGGCTGGGGCCGAAAACTACGTCGAACCAGTCGGTATCCGTTCCGTCATAGTTGTTCTGGGCAAGAGTGGACACCATATCGAAGCCTGATGCTTCCTTATACTTGATCCAATCCTCTGCGTTAAAGAGCTCGGCCTTCTTTCCAAGTGCCTGGCGGGTCAGTTTCACATCGTAGGTGATGCTGGATGTTCCGTTGCTGGCCGCTCCGGTCTTTGTGGTGATGAGAACGACACCGTTACCTGCCTGGGCTCCGTAAATGGCTGCTGATGCTGCATCCTTGAGGATTTCCATTGACTCGATCATTGAAGGATCAAGGTAGTCGATCCTGTCAACCTTAAGACCGTCCACGATGAGGAGTGGTCCGAGGTTTCCTGAGTTGGAAGAGTAACCACGTACGCGGATTGAAGCGCGTGCGCCCGGAGCTCCGGAGTTGTTGAGGATCTGCACACCGGCTGCCTTTCCCTGGAGGGCGGCTGCGGCGTCTGTGGTGGAACGGTTTACAAGGTCAGCGGAGCGCACCTGGGCCACTGATCCGGTTACGTCGCTCTTCCTCTGGACACCGTATCCGATTACCACGGTTTCCTCGAGGAATTCTGTGTCCTCTTTGAGGACTACATTGTAGACGGATTCGGAACCCACGGTGATTGTCTGGGTCGAATAGCCGATAAATGATACGCTGAGGGTAGCACCCACGGGAACTGAAAGAGTGTACTTTCCGTCCATGTCCGTGATGGTACCTACACTGCTGTTTCCGACCACGATGACGGAAGCGCCAATTACGGACTGTCCTGATTCATCTACGACAGTACCGGAGATGGTCTTCGTCTGGGCGAAGGCGCTCACCTGGCCGAAAATTGCAGCCATCGCCACGAAAGCGAGGGCACACAACTTGCTTAGAAAATTTTGTTTCATAAATTAGTGTTTGGTTATAATTGGTTATTGGTTGAAAGTGCAAATCGTTTTACTAATTTACTTTTCATATATATTGTATATATGTAAGTAACGAATCAATAACTATAAAGGAACTCTTTTGCATCTTTTATCTTTTATCATTTGATTCGTTTTTTTTATTTTTCCGGTAGAATTGCCTATCTGGCAGGGGAATCTGCCAGAAATGTAAAAATCGGATAAGAATGTATAAAAGATTCAATATTGACATTAAGCAGTTATATTGTTATACCTTCTATTATGACTAAGTCATACATTTGTAGTATGAAGAGATTCCGGTTGACAATAATTGCGATGCTTTTGGGATGCCTGGTCGCAGGCGCCTCCCAGCCACATCATTTTTATGCCCGTTTCACCAGTTGGGAGGGATTGCCGGAAGCCTATCTCTCCTCCGTTTGCCAGGATGGCATTGGCCGCCTGTGGGTGGGATCCAAGGAAGGCGTGTATTACTATACCGGCGAAGAGTTCGTCCCGTTCACCAATCCTGATTATCTGGCCGGATGTGCGCTTACCACCACCGCCGTAATGAAAGACTCCCACGGGTGTATCTGGATTGTTTCCCCAAGAGGAACCGGTTACTATGACATTTACACTGACGCTTTCACATTGATGGAGGACCAAGGCGTACAGTTCAATGACGTTGACCTGACACCGGACGGTCGCATCTGGCTTACTTCTTCTCAAGGCATATACAGTTACTCGGAGCAATCAGGAAATTTATCAATGGTTGTGGAAGGAAACTCCTTCTCCCCTTTCAGGAGCTGCGTCTCTTCCGACGGAAATATCGCATTTACGGCAAGGAACAACTCCATATATCTGCTGGAGACTTCGTCCGGCAACGTCAAGGCCATCCGCACAGACCGCGATTCTGCCGAGTTCCAATTCATAGAATACGTGGGCGAATCCAAGGTTCTTGCAAGCAACGGCCTTCACGAGGTGTGCCTGGTGGACCTTGAGACAGGGCATACTGAATCCATCATAGACTCCAAGATCATCCTCAACAAGGCAGAAGTGCAGTGCTTCCTCCACCACGACGGCCTGTACTGGATAGGAACCACATACGGCCTGCTTATCTACGATCCGGTGAGCGACTCCCTGGAAATACAATTCCCTGACGAGCTTAACATTGCAACCCTGGGAGCGGAAAGCGTACGTTGCCTTTTCTCCGACAGGGACGGCAATGTATGGGCCGGTACCTGGAACGGTGGCCTGAGGGGATGGATGACATACGAGGAAGGTTTCATCCGCTTTGTTTCCGACGACGATGCCCCTCATACCCTGTTCGGCAACACCATACGTGCCGTAAGCGACGGAGCGGACGGCAATATCTGGATAGGCAGCGAGGAAGGTCTCCTATGCCGCTTCAACCCTGAAAACCAGAGTTTTGACGACTTTACAGCAAGTGCGGGGATAGCCTTTGGAACGGCAATAACGGACATCACCCGCATCGGTCCCCTGCTGTGGATAACCACATATGGCGACGGAATTACTTCATTCGACCCCGTCAAGGGCAAAGCCGTCCGCAAGTATTCACTGCAGAGCAATGACTGTATGACAGTAATGCAGACAAGCGACGGTGAGATATTCGCCGGAACAATGCGGGGCCTATACCATCTGAACAAGGCCAAGGACGCGTTTGAAATAGTTGACATAGTTGGTACCCCATTCGTCCACTGGATAACAGAAGACAAGCAGAAACACCTGCTGTTAAGCACTTATTTCCAGGGACTGGGCATCTATGACCTTGCCACTTCTTCTTACAGGAAGGTACAGGAGGGATCGGACCTTGTCATAAACAACTTCCTGATAGATTCCCGCGGCATCCTCTGGGCCGCCACGGACGGAGCCGGCCTTTGCCGGATAGACATTCCTGCTGAAGGCGGTTCCATCACCATCAGGAGTTTCGACAAGTATTCCGGAATGCCCTCAAATACGGCAAGCAGTATAACGGAAGACGTGAAAGGATACCTCTGGGTGGCCACCACCGCAGGTCTCGTGGAGTTCGATCCGGTGAATGAGACCATCCTGAAGACTTATATGCAAAGGGATAATGTCATAGGCAAGCACTTCACCTACGGCAGCAATTACCAGACCCCGGAAGGCCAGGTATATCTGGGAACCAACGACGGCCTGCTGATGTTCGACCCTGAGTATGTCAAGGAACGTTTCGGCCATTCACCAATCTATATCACCGACATTACCCTTGGATCCGCCGGAAGCTACACAGTGGTTTCCCAGATAGGACGTTCCGCCATAAACTCTGAGTCCATCCGCGTCAAGCAGAAGGATGCCGCCATAATATCGCTGACGTATTCTTCAATGAATTACGCAAATCCCAACGTGGAATCCTACGAATGCTATCTTACCAAGAGCGCGTTCGTCAATCATATCATAACTGACGAGAGCCATATCTCGTACACCAACCTGCGTCCGGGGTCGTACCGCTTCACCGTAAATTTCGAGAACAGCCAGGATGATTCCACCGCCGCAGGCCTGGACATTGTGATAGTCGCCCCCTGGTACCGCTCCTCCCTTGCGCTCCTGCTCTACATCCTGTCCCTTGCCCTCATAGCATACTGGATCTGGTGGAGCCGAAGCAAGAAAAAGGAAGAGGAAGCCACCCGCCGCCTGGAGCTTGTTGAGGCAAAGAAAGAGAAAGACCTCGCCCACGAGAAGATGGACTTCTTCACCAACATAGCCCACGAGATTCGTACGCCTGTCTCCGTCCTCCAGATCCTTCTGGACAAGACCCAGACGGAGCGCAAGTTCCCGGAGGGAATGAAGGAAGATATGAAATCAATGCGCCTGAACGTGGAGCGCCTCAAGAAACTCTGCGATGACCTTCTGGATTTCAGGAAGATGGACAGCGGTCAGGCCCATATGGTATTCGCTCCCGAAGACGTCTGCGCAATAGTACGCAAGTCCATAAACTCCTTCGAGTCCGCCGCCAAGGCACGCAACCTTGACGTCAACGTGGAATACTCAAAGGACGCCATCATATCTTCCTGCGATGCCGATGCCGTAGAAAGCGTCGTCTGCAACCTCCTTTCCAATGCCATCAAGTATTCAAACAGCCTCATAGACTGCAAGGTTACACAAGAGGCCGGCAATATTGTCATCCGCGTGAGCAACGATGGCATACGCCTTCCCGATGAGGAAAGCGAACTCATATTCGAGCCGTTCTACCAGAGCAAGACCATAGAGAAGAACGGCACCGGCCTGGGACTTACCTATTCCCGCAAGATAGCCTCCCTGCACAACGGAAAACTGTTCTTTGACACTTCCGTCAAAGAACTGAATTCCTTTGTGCTGGAAATTCCTGAGACCAATCCTCAGGCCTTGCGCGCGCAGGAGCCCTCCCCCGCCGTATCCAACCCGGAGGACGATTTCCTGGACCTCCCGGGCCAGAAGGCCACAGTCCTTGTCGTGGAGGACAACGATATGATGCGCAACCTTATCCGCGACTCATTATCTTCTGACTATGAGATTCTTACGGCAGAGGATGGAGAGGAAGCACTGAACATTGTAAAGTCTTCCCGCGTAGACCTTGTCGTCAGCGACATAATGATGCCAAAGATGGACGGATGCGAACTCTGCAATGCCATCAAGGAAGACATAAGCCTGAGCCACATACCCGTCCTACTGCTCACTGCGGCAGTTGGCGTGGAGACCCATATCCGTTCCCTCAAGTCCGGGGCTGACGCTTATATAGAGAAACCGTTCAAGATGGACATCCTCAAGGCAAACATCAGCAACTTGTTCAGGAACAGGGATATACGCAACGAGCAGTTCTCCTCATCTCCTCTCTCGCACTACACATTCACGGGTGTAAGCAAGGTGGAGCTGGATTTTATGAACTCGCTCCATTCATATATATTGGACCACATATCCGAGTCGGACCTCAACCTTGACCGCCTTGCGGACGCAATGTCTGTTTCCAGGGCCACCCTTACCAGGAAGGTCAAGGCGGACACCGGTATGACCGTGAACGAATACGTACGCATATGCCGCCTGAAGAAAGCCGTGGAGCTGCTGGCGGAGAACAATTACAGGATAAACGAGGTTGCTTACCTTGTAGGATTCTCCTCTCCGTCATACTTCACCCTGAGTTTCCAGAAACAGTTCGGGAAACTGCCTTCAGAGTTTACCAAGGAGAAAAAACAATAACACTAGAGATATGAGAGTAGTAATTGACTGTGATGACGCCGCTATAGATCTCAAGAAGGTCATTGTAGCGCATCTTGAAAAGAAAGGGGTGGAGGTTACAGACCTCGACTATCTGGGATCACATCCCGGAGCATATTACCCTGAGATTGGATACAACCTGGCCCTCAAGATCCAGGACGGATCCTTTGAAAGGGGCATCCTCATCTGCGGCACCGGCCTTGGAATGGCTATGATAGCCAACAAGGTGAAGGGCGTGTACGCCGGCGTATGCCACGATGTATTCTCAGCCGAAAGGCTTCGCAAGAGCAATGACGCGCAGGTCCTCACAATGGGAGCCCGCGTAATAGGCCCCGAACTGGCAAAGACCATAGTTTCCGCCTGGCTGGAGTCCGAATTCCAGGGCGGCGGTTCACAGCCCAAGGTGGACCAGATGCGCGCTCTTGAAAAGAAATCATTTGAATCTAATTAATAACGCTATGCAAAAGATAATCAACGACCCGTCCTGCGTCGTGGACGAAATGCTCCAGGGCTATGTCAAGGCGCACAAGGACCTTGTTTCTACAACTGAGAACGAGCGTGTGCTCAAGTACAAGGCCTGCCCCGTAGAGGGTAAGGTAGGTATCGTAACCGGAGGAGGCTCAGGCCACAAGCCGGCTTTCATAGGATACATTGGAAAGAATATGTGCGACGCCGTTGCAATTGGCGAACTCTTCTCATCGCCGCCCGCACAGATGTTCTACGACGCCATCCACGAGGCTGACGCCGGAAAGGGTGTAGCCATCCTCTACGGAAACTACGCCGGAGACAATATGAACGTTGCAATGGCAATGGAGATGGCCGAAGAAGACGGCATCAAGGTTGCCAAGGTAGTTGCCAACGACGACGTTCCCTCTTCCCCCAAGGAGACCCGCGAGAA
The DNA here is from genome assembly GCA_902761655.1 of uncultured Bacteroidia bacterium. Lineage (GTDB taxonomy): Bacteria > Bacteroidota > Bacteroidia > Bacteroidales > UBA932 > Cryptobacteroides. The sequence goes on from CACWLD010000006.1 coordinate 82,728, forward strand.
ACGCCGCGGCGTTGCAGGAGAGATCCTGATGTGGAAAGTGGGCGGAGCAAAGGCCGCGATGGGCGGGAGCCTCGAAGAGGTTATCGCAACTGCGCAGAAGGCCATTGACAACACCCGCAGTATGGGCGTAGGCCTCAGCCCCTGCACCATCCCCGAGGTGGGACACCCCAATTTCACCATCGAGCCCGGCTATATGGAAGTGGGCATCGGCCATCACGGAGAGCCTGGAATAGAGGTTGCAAAGCTCGAGACCGCGGAGCAGATCGCAAAGAGGATGTGCGACGTGGTTCTCCCTGACCTTCCTTTCTGCGCAGGCGACGAGGTTGTAGTGCTGGTTTCCGGACTGGGATCCACTCCCCTTCTGGAGCAGTACATTTTCTACGATGAGGTTGAGAAAATCCTTACAGAGAAGGGCATCAAGATTCACCAGGCGCTGGTGGGCAACTATTTCACCTCACTTGAAATGGCTGGCATCACCCTTACAGTGATGAAACTTGACGACGAGCTCAAGGAGTGCTTCGACCTGGAATGCAATTCAATGGGACTTACACAATATCCTAAATAGACGCGCGATGGATAAATTTACACAAGAAGCAGGAAGCCTGATAGTTGACAGGCTCATACTTGCAATACAAGAGAACAAACAGTATCTGAGCGACATAGACGGCGCCATTGGCGACGGCGACCACGGCATCAATATGAACAAGGGATTCACCCTCTGCCGCGAGGCGCTGGACAAGCAGCCGGGTGACTTCACCTACGGGCTCAAGACCCTTGGCAAGATCCTTATGATGAAGATTGGCGGATCAATGGGACCCCTCTACGGAAAGTTCTTCCTTTCAATAGGAAAGGCCCTTGACGGAGTGCCGGAGATTGGAAAAGAGGAGTTTGGCGCAGCGCTGAACGCGGCGCTGGACGCCATCCACGCCATTTCCCCCGCACAGGTGGGCGACAAGACCCTTATGGACGTTCTTATCCCTGCACAGGAGGCATATAACGGCGCCGCAGGCGCTTCTTTTGCCGAAGCGCTGGACGCAATGGACGCCGCTGCCCTCAAGGGACGCGACAGCACCGTTGATATGGTTGCCAAGCTGGGCCGCTCAAGCAGGCTCGGCGAGCGCTCAAGGGGCGTGATGGACGCAGGATCCGCATCCTGCTACCTTATCCTCCACACTATGGCTGACACCATTAAAGAATTGCTGGGGGCCTAGGTTATGCTCATCGTCCTTCTGATACTGGCCATTGCCTTCATAGTCATCTCAACGACTAAGTTCAAGCTGCACCCTTTCCTGGCGCTGATCATAGCCGCCATAGGGTACGGTCTGGGCTCCGGCATCCCCCTGAACCAGATTATCCAGTCCGTGAACAACGGATTCGGCAGCACCGTAAGCTCAATTGGTATTGTGATTGTGGTTGGCTGCATAATAGGGACCTTCCTGGAGGAGTCCGGCGGAGCATACGTGATGGCGCGAAGCACCCTCAAGCTTGTGGGTGAGAAGCGCGTTCCGCTTGCGATGCTCATCCTTGGCTATTTCATTTCCATCCCGGTTTACGCGGATTCCGGATTCGTAATCCTGACCCCGCTCAACCGCGCGCTGTCAAAGAAGGCCGGAATCACCCTGGCCGCCTCCGCCTGCGCGCTGGGACTGGGCCTCACCATAACGCACTGCCTTGTGCCGCCTACCCCGGGCCCTATTGCCGCAGCGGGCATAATGGGCGCGGACCTGGGCCTGGTAATCCTGATGGGAATCACCGCCAGCATACTGCCGCTGCTCATTGCCTGGCTCTTCGTAACCAAATGGGCTTCACGTACTTACATTGACCCTGCGCCCAACGAGAGCGATGCTGACATTGTGGAGAAGGTGGCACACGCACCATCAGCCACAAAGTCTTTCCTGCCGGTTGTAATTCCTCTGGTGCTCATAGTACTGAAATCTGTGGCATCCTTCCCTTCCGAGCCCTTCGGGAGCGGGACATTCGCCACCGTGATCAGTTTCATAGGCGAGCCTGTAGTGGCCCTGCTCATTGGAATGGTACTGTCTTTCACCCTGCCAAAGAAATTCGACAAGGAGATGCTCTCCACCACCGGATGGGTGGGCAAGTCGCTGTCTTCCGCAGCCATCATCATCCTGATAACCGCCGCAGGCGGATCCTTTGGAATGATCCTTCGTGACTCCGGAATCGCAGACGTGCTGGGCGACGCCCTTTCCAAGTACAACCTTGGCATATGGCTCCCGTTCCTGATAGCTTTCGCGCTCAAGACCGCCCAGGGATCCTCTACCGTGTCCATCATAACAACGGCATCCATAGTAGCCCCCCTGATGGGTGTGATGGGATTCGTCTCCCCTCTTGAGAAGGCTATCCTGGTCACCGCCCTGTGCTCCGGAGCAATGATGGTGTCCCACGTGAACGACAGTTTCTTCTGGGTGGTGACACAGATGTCCGGAATGAACGTGAAGACCGGATACAAGCTCCACACTCTGGGAACGCTGCTGTGCGGATTCGCAGCAATGCTTACAATGACCTTAGTATATTCCATTTTCTGTTAATATGAACAAGAAATCCATACTTGAAATCAAGTCCGTTTATACGGCAAACGCCTTCAAGATTGAAGGCAAAACATATGTAGGAGCCGGCTCGGAGACTACGCCGGCAGTGTATGTCCAGGATCTTGCCACAGGCGAGTCAAGCCTTGTGGACAACTGCCCGGGCGGAGTGATGAGCTTTGTGCCCGTTCCCGGCCATCCTGACCTTTTCTATTCCATCCAGGGACTCTTCCCTCCTTTTGTAGGAGCTGACGCGGGCGTGTATATGCACCGCAGGGAGGAGAACGGATGGGAGACCGTCAAGGCGATGGACCTCCCGTTCGCGCACCGCTGCGACATACTTGAGAAGGACGGCGAGTGCTACGTATTCGCCGCATCCTGCAGCAAATTCAAGGAGAATCCCGCAGACTGGTCCCTCAGCGGGGAGCTGTATGTGATTCCCCTGGATCCCGAGACCGGGCTTCCGGGCGCCCCTGAGCTGGTTTACAACAAGATCTGGCGCCACCACGGAATGCTCAAGGCCTGCATAAAGGGAGAGGAGACACTCCTTTTCTCCGGAGCCGAAGGCATTTTCTATATGGTCCTCGAAAACGGGAAATGGGCTGCCAAACAGCTTTTCGACCACGAGGTGAGCGAATTCAGCCTCATTGACCTTGACGGTGACGGAGTTGACGAACTTGTAACCATAGAGCCGTTCCACGGCAACACCCTGAACGTTTACAAATGCACTGACGGCCAGTGGAACAAACTGTTCCAGGACGAACTCTGGTTCGGCCACGGACTCAGCGCAGGAATGTTCAACGGCGAGCCTATTTTCGTAGTGGGCAACCGCCGCGGTCCCCTCACGCTGAATATGTACCGCCGCCTTGAGGACGGCAGTTTCAGCCGCGAGACGCTCGAAGAGGAAGCCGGCCCTACCCAGACCCTGGTTTTCACCGCCGACGACGGCACAGACTACATACTGAGCGCCAACCAGCTCAAGAACGAAGTTGCACTTTATTACCAACCTATGGACAGCAAATCAAAGAAAATAGGACTCATTGGACTTGGCGTAATGGGCAAGCCAATGGCCAAGAACCTGCTTAAGGGCGGTTTCGACCTTACAGTATTCGACATCAAGCAGGAGCCGGTTCAGGAAGTGGTTGCACTTGGCGCAAAATGCGCCGCAACCCCCGCAGAACTTGCAGCCAACTGCGATGTAATAATCACTATGCTCCCCAACTCTCCTCACGTAGAGGCAGTTGTATGCGGCAAAGACGGAATCCTTGAGACAGTACGTCCCGGATCGGTATTCATCGATATGAGCTCCATTTCTCCGGTGGTTTCAAAGAAACTCTGCGAGATTGTGGCCCAGAAGGGCGTTGAGATGCTCGATGCTCCAGTAAGCGGAGGCGAGCCCAAGGCAATTGACGGTACAATGTCAATTATGGTTGGAGGAAAGAAGGAAGTGTTCGATTCCGTACTGGACGTTTTCAAGGCTATGGGCGACGCAGTTACCCTGGTGGGCGACATAGGCAGCGGCAACACCTGCAAGCTGGCCAACCAGATTATGGTGGCGCTGCACCTCTCCGCCGTTGCAGAGGCTATGGTATTTGCGGAGAAGGCCGGAGTGGACCCGGAGAAGGTTTACCAGGCAATCCGCGGAGGCCTTGCCGGAAGCACGGTGCTGGACGCCAAGATGGACAGGATCCTGGACCGCAACTTCAAGCCGGGCGGACCTATCTGGATGCACACCAAGGACCTTCTGAACGTGCGTGACGCCGCTTTGGCAATAGACGCCCCTATTCCACTGACAACCCACGTGCTTGAGGCTTTCAAGGCCTGCAAATGCGACGGTCACGTAAACGATGACCACTGCGGAGTTATCCAGTACTGGGAGAAACTTGCCAACGTAATGGTAAAACGCCACGAATAAGATATGAAAACGAAGAAATTGGAAATATCCTACCAGGAGTATTCATCCCTGGAGGAGTTGCGCCCTGAAGACAGGGAGCTCGCCATTGCTGCCATTGAAGCTATGAAGGGAGCGTACGCGCCGTATTCCAATTTCTGCGTGGGAGCGGCGGTGCGCCTGGAGGACGGCACCGTGGTAACCGGTGCCAACCAGGAGAACGCCGCTTTCCCTTCAGGCCTGTGCGCGGAAAGGACTGCAATGTTCAGCGCGGGCGCGGCTTACCCGGACAAGGCTATGGTTTCCATAGCCGTTGCCGGCGGCGCCGCGGGCGTGCTTGACCCGCATCCCGCATCGCCCTGCGGCGCCTGCCGCCAGGTGATGGCGCAATACCAGACCAAGGGCGGGAAGGATATGTCAATAATCCTTGTCGGAGACGGTATAATACTGAAATTCAGCCGTGTGGATGACATCCTTCCCCTAATTTTCGATAACATTTAATACTAGACAGACAATATGACTCTAAGATCATTCATCCTGACAGCAGTTGCAGGATTGTTCCTGACCGCAGGAGCCTTCGCCCAGGAATCAAAGGAAGCCGCAATGCAGCGCAAGGCGGTGGAGGTCATTTCTCAGATGACCCTGGACGAGAAGATTAGCATGATGATGAACAGCACCCCGGGAGTTCCAAGGCTTGGAATCAAGCCCTACGACTGGTGGAGCGAGGCCCTTCACGGAGTTGCCAGAAGTGGAAAGGCCACCGTATTCCCCGAGCCTATAGGCCTGGGAGCCACATTCGACCCTGAACTAATAAAGAAGATAGGAAACGTGATTGCAGACGAGGGACGTGCCAAGTTTGATATGTTCCGCGCAGAGGGCAACTACAGCCGTTTCACCGGACTTACCTTCTGGGCCCCCAACATCAACATTTTCAGGGATCCAAGGTGGGGACGCGGAATGGAGACCTACGGAGAGGATCCGTTCCTGACAGGAACAATGGGCTCCGCATACGTGAAGGGTATCCAGGGGGACGATCCGTTCTACCTGAAGGCAGCCGCCTGCGCAAAGCACTTTGCCGTACACTCCGGACCGGAGTCCACACGTCACAGCTACAATGCGGTTCCTACGCTCAAGGACCTGTATGAGACCTATCTTCCCGCCTTTGAGAAGCTTGTGAAAGAAGCTAAGGTAGAGGTAGTTATGGGCGCATACAACCGCGTGTTCGGAGACAGCGCATCGGGAAGCAAATTCCTCCTCACAGAGACCCTGAGGGACAAGTGGGGCTTCAAAGGCCACGTGGTTTCCGACTGCGGAGCCATAGATGACATCTACGGAGGACACCACATTGCCCAGGACGCCGCAGCGGCAAGCGCAATAGCCATCAAGGCCGGCCTCAACCTGGAGTGCGGTAGTTCTTTCAGGAGCCTGAAAACCGCTGTAAACCGCGGCCTGCTCACCGAAGCTGACATTGACAAGGCCCTTGAGCCTCTGATAATGACCCAGCTCAAGCTCGGTATCCTCTACGATGATCCTGACTGTCCTTATTACGGCACCCCCACTTCAGTGATCGGAAGCGCAGAGAACTACGCGGTGGCCCGCCAGGCAGCCGTGGAGTCAATGGTGCTTCTCAAGAACGCAGACAACCTCCTGCCTCTGCGCAAGAACATACAGAACGTATACGTCACAGGAACCGCCGCTGCCGACACCTATTCAATGATGGGTAACTATTATGGCATCTCAGAGCATTACAGCACCTATCTGCAGGGAATAGTAAGCAAGGTCAGCGCCAGCACCAACGTCAACTACAAGCCCGCCTACACCATTGTTCCTTCAAGGGACGTGAACCCCGGCAACTATGCAACCAGCCAGGCCGCTACCGCTGACTATACCATTATGTTTATGGGAAACAACGGTACCACCGAGGGCGAGGAGAGCGACGCTATCAGCTCCCCCAGCATTGGCGACCGCCTGAGCATAGACCTTCCTGAGAACCAGATGTCGTTCTTCAGGAGCGTAGTTCGTATGCGCAGCAAGAACAACCACCTTATCGTTGTCCTCACCGGAGGAAGCCCTGTCAACCTGCAGGAGATCGCAGCCGGAGCCGATGCCGTAATAATGGCCTGGTATCCGGGACAGGAAGGCGGAGACGCCCTTGCCGAACTGCTCTTTGGAGAGAAGAACTTCAGCGGAAGGCTGCCTATCACCTTCCCTCTCTCTTCCGATGCCCTTCCCGCATTTGACGACTATACAATGAAGGGACGCACTTACAAGTATATGGAAGGCAACACTATGTATCCGTTCGGATACGGCCTCTCATACGGCAGCAGCCTGTACGGAGACCTGACCCTCCTTACAAAGAAGCCCAAGATGGGTAACGCCGTAGAGGTTGAAATCCCAGTGATGAACACCGGTGACGTTGAGCGTACTGAAACCGTACAGCTCTATGTATCAACCCCTAACGCAGGTGCGGACGCTCCGTTCAGCCAGCTTGCCGCTTTTGAAAGGGTAACCCTGAAGCCCGGCCAGAGCCGAACCATACATTTCACAGTAAGCCCTGACCAGATGAAGGAGTTCCAGATGGACGGAAGCTCCAAGCAGGTAAAGGGAACCTACACCATAACGGTAGGATCCGCAGCACCTACAGAAAGGTCGGAGGAATTGGGAGCAGCGCTCAGAAGCGTAAGCTTCAAGCTTTAGAAGCGGCTGCAAGGGCGCAGCGGATACCGTCCAGCGCGCTGGACACTATTCCGCCGGAATAGCCCGCCCCTTCGCCGCAAGGATACAGACCCGGGACCTGGAGGCACTCCAGCGTTTCCGGGTCTCTTGGTATCCGGACGGGCGAAGACGTCCTGGATTCCACGCCCAGCAGAAGGGCGTCGTTGGTATAGTAGCCGCGGATGTTGATGTTCACAAGGGGGAATGCCTTGCGGAGGCGGGAAGCCACCATTTCCGGAAGCAGTTCGTGCAGCGGGGCGCTTACGGCGCCCGGGAAATACGAAGTGCGCGGAAGGTCCTCAGACACAACCCTGTGGCAGAAATCCTTCATACGCTGCGCAGGAGCCTTAACGGAACCGCTGAACGCATACATCCTGCGCTCCACGTCCCGCTGGAAATCCATCAGGCGGAAAGGGTCGTCGCCGGGTAAGTCTTCCGGCTCTATTGACACCACCACGCCACTGTTGGCCCACTTGGAATTGCGGGCGGAATTGGACATTCCGTTCAGGACCACGGTCTGTTCTTCCGTCATTGAAGGCACCAGGATGCCTCCGGGGCACATACAGAAGGAGAAAACTCCCCTTCCGTCCACCTGCTCCACAAAGGAATATTCAGCCGCCGGCATTCCCGGCCACTGCTTCCCGTGATAGCGGGCGGTGTTTATTATATGCTGCGGATGCTCCACCCTGACGCCCAGGGCAAAGCCCTTGGCCTGCAGGGGAGCTCCGCGGCGCTGCATCAGTTCGTAAATGTCCCTTGCGGAATGGCCCGTGGCAAGGATTACCTTATCTGCCTTGAACTCCTTACCGTTTGCAGTGGTGACGCAGAAAACTCCTTGGGGAGTACGCTGTATGTCTGTCACGCGGGAGTCGAAATGATACTCTCCGCCGTGGTCCTCTATGCATTTGCGGATATTTTCCACAACTTCCGGAAGCTTGTCCGACCCAATGTGCGGATGGGCGTCAGTGAGTATCTTTTCCGATGCCCCGAAGGCCACCAGGCGGTAAAGGACGTCGCGCACGTCCCCGCGCTTTGTAGAGCGCGTGAACAGCTTGCCGTCAGAGAAAGCGCCTGCTCCGCCTTCGCCATAGCAGTAATTGGAGTCCGGATCCACCACGCCGGTCCTTGACAGGGCGGCCATATCCGCCTTGCGGCGGTGGACATCCTTGCCGCGCTCCAGGATGACGGGCCTCAGCCCCAGGTTAAGTAGCTTGAGCGCGGCGAACATCCCCGCCGGCCCAGCGCCTACTATTATCACTGCTGGCGCGTCGCGAACATCCTTATACTCAGGTATTTGGAAAGGGACATACTCTTCTCCTGGAGAATACGCCGCATATCTGTAGCGATACACTATTTCCTTGCGTGCGTCAATGGAGCACTTGAGGAGCACTGTCCGCGGCACGGCTGAAGCAGGCAGGCCCAGCTGCCTTCTGGCCGTGGAGAGCACCTCCTGCTGTGAAGGTTCCCTTCCGGGAGGAACGGTGATGTCAAACTCTTTCATTGTCTAGAAATCAGCGATTCTGGATACGGGAGCCACGTCCAGAGGGCAGCGCTCCCCGGCCAGGTAATGGTAATATCCGGCTATGGCTATCATAGCCGCATTGTCGGTGGTGAACTTGAATTCCGGCAGATAGACGTTCCAGCCGCGTTTAGCGCCCTCCTGGAGCATACGCTCCCTCAGGCCGCTGTTCGCGGACACACCCCCTCCTATAGTTAACTCCTTAATCCCGGTCTGCTTGGCAGCCTTGATCAGCTTGTCCATAAGGATGTCTATGAGGCATTTCTGGAAGGAAGCGCAGATGTCCTCCTTGTTCTTTTCCATAAACTGCGGGTCCTTGGCCATCTCATCCCGGACAAAGTACAGCAGGGATGTCTTTACACCGCTGAAACTGTAATCCAGACCCTCCAGATGGGGTTTTGCAAAGGTGAAACGCTTGGGATCGCCCTTCTTTGCCAGGGCGTCTATGATTGGGCCGCCCGGATATCCCAGACCCATCATCTTGGAGCATTTGTCAAATGCCTCGCCTACGGCATCGTCTATTGTCTGGCCCAATATGGTGAACTCCAGGGGGGAATCCACCCTTACAATCTGGGAGTTTCCTCCGGAAACCAGAAGGCACAGGTACGGGAACTGAGGATGGCGGTTCTCAGAGCCTTCCTGCTTTACGAAACCGGCCAGGATGTGTCCCTGAAGGTGGTTTACCATTACCAGGGGGATATCCAGTGAAAGGGCCATTGTCTTGGCGAACGAGGTGCCTACCAGAAGTGAGCCCAGCAGGCCCGGACCGCGCGTGAAGGCTATGGCGGTGAGGTCCGCCGCGGCTACGCCCGCGCGGGACAGCGCCTCGCTCACCACGGGCACTATGTTCATTTCGTGGGCCCTGGAGGCCAGCTCCGGGACCACTCCCCCGAACGACTTGTGCACCTGCTGGCTTGCTATCACGTTGGACAGCAGCCAGCCGTCGCGGATGACGGCCGCGGAGGTGTCGTCGCAGGAAGATTCGATACCTAAAATAATATCTGCCATAGTGGCGCAAATTTAGCAATAAAATCGTTAAATTTGGTGGATTAAACACTTCTGGCATAGAAAAGTCTAAGCACATACTGGGGCGCATTTTCATAGGCCTTGTCCTGCTCGTGGTGCTCGCCCTCCTGCTGCTGCAGCTTCCTGCAGTACAGACCTTCGTTGCCAAGAGGGTCCTGGCCTCCCTTGAGGAGAAGTTTGACGGCAAACTTACCGTGGGCGGCATCCAGATAGAGCCATTCAACACAATCATCATTACTGACGCCCTCCTTCTGGACAACGCACCCGTGGCCGGCCAGGACACCGTGTTCTGTGCCCGCAACGTCACCGCCAAATTCAGTCTCAGGGACCTGATTGCCAAAGACAAACCCCTCAGTATCAAGAGCGTAAGCATCTCAGACGGAATGTTCGCCCTGATAACGGATGCTGACAAGGTGGCCAACATAACCCGCGTGTTCAGGCTGGATCCGGACAAGGAGCCGGAAGAACTGGCCCTGGAACTGAACGTGGGCAAGATCAATATCAACAACTTCCGGTACAAGATGCTGTCACTGGTCCCTGACCAGCCGGAATACAGCGGTCACGGCATCAACTGGAGCGACCTTGACCTTGTCACCACCCTCTCTGCAAAGGATCTCAAGATAGAGGACGGAATAATAAGCGGCACACTTGACCACCTGACCGTGGACGAGAAGTGCGGATACAGCATAGAAGACCTCAGCGCCTCGGCAAAGGTTGGCAAAGGCCTTGCGGAAGTCACTGACATCAAGATGAAGGACCGCTGGTCCAACATTTCAATACCGCGCTTCTCAATGACAGCCCCCATAGCGGATTACTCGGACTTCGTGAACAAGGTCCGGATGGATTTTGAGATGGACCGCAGCACCGTGGATATGCAGACCATCTCCCAGTTCGGAGGCGCTACACTTGACAAACCGGTCAGCCTGGACATTGCCTCCGCCAACGGATTCGGAACAGTCAACAACCTGACTGTCAACCGCATAGATTTCCGCGAGAAAGGCGGTCTCAGCGCCCACGCCAGCGCGCGCCTCGGAGACCTTACCGGCCCCGAAGGCCTCTACCTGAACTTTGACGTCAAGGATATGGCCTTCTCCGTGCCTCAGCTCCAGGAACTTCTTGGGAAGGTCCTGGGACCGGACGCCCCCAACCTGAGCAAATACGGCGGCGGCAAGACCTTCAGGCTGGACGCCAAGGGCTCCGGCACGCTTGCAAGGCTCCTTGCCGATGTAAACCTCAGGAGTTCCGACGGCGGCACCCTGGACGCTTCCTGCACCCTTTCCGGGCTTGACGGCAGCGCCCCGATGAAGATAGGCGCCCTGCTCGACACCAGGGACTTTGACGTGGGCGGCATCCTTGGCATTGACCAGGTGCGCCAGGTATCCCTCCACACCTATGCCGATGCCACTTTCAAGAAAGGCGAAAGCATCCCCCAGGTCACCCTGGACACCCTTATGGTGAGCCGCCTCAACGCCCTGGGATACGATTACACCGGAATAGCCGCTGCCGGAGAACTGGTTGACAACGCCTTCAACGGCAAGATTGCCTGCAGCGACCCCAACCTCCATTTCATCTTCCAGGGTCTGCTCAGCCTCTCGCCACAGGACCAGAACGCCATCTACAAGTTCTACCTCAACCTTGGATATGCGGACCTTAACGCCCTGAACATAGACAAGAGGGGCACCTCCAAGGTATCCCTTGCAATGGACGCCAACTATATGCGCATCCCCCAGGGAGACCTCATAGGCACAGCCGGCGTAAGCGGCGTCTACCTTGAGAACGACAAGGGCGGCTATGACATCGGAGACATCTCCATATCGTCCCACACCTCAAACGACCTTTACCGCATCAGCCTCAATTCAGACTTTGCGGACGCATCCTACATATCCAACAGGTCCATACTTCAATTCCCCAAGGCGCTTATGAACATCTCCGCCCTCAAGGCCCTTCCGGTGCTGTTCCAGGGCAAGGAGCCGGTTCCGGACTGGCAGGGAGACGAATACAAGGTAGATGTGGACATATATGACTGCTTTGACCTGCTGAGTTTTGTGATGCCGGGCCTTTACATTGCGGAAGGTACCACAATAGACCTGAACATAGACAAGGAAGGCATAATGGACGCAGCCATCAAGTCCCAGAGACTCGCCTTTGAGAACAATTACATAAAGGACGTTGACCTTGACCTGAACAACAGGGACGGCCTGATCGCAGGCCAGCTCACCGGCAATGAGGCCCGTGCCGCGGGCATAGCCCTGCGCAACACCTCCCTCATCTTTGGCGTCGCGGACGACAACATTGACGCCAGGTTCAGCTACCACAATCCAGACCTGCTGATGACCGGTGCGGACATCAGCCTCATAGGCGACCTCAGCCGCGCGGAAGACGGCTCCCTTGTAATAGACGCCAGCACACAGCCCAGCATCATATCCGGTAACGGAACGGAATGGAGGATCTCACCTTCCAAGATCAATTTCAACAACGGCAACCTGAGCATAGGCAACCTGCTCGCAAGCGCCCAGGACCAGTCCATAACCATAGACGGAGGCATATCCAAGACCTATGCGGACACCCTCACCCTGGATATGAAGCAGTTTGACCTGGGAGTCCTCAGCCAGGTTCTGGACGGAATGATTGACATAGGCGGAAGGGCTACCGGCCAGGCAGTGCTCACTTCCCCGCTTGGAGAGAATATGGGCCTGCTGATGAACATTGTGTGCGACAGCGCCACCATCAACCACCAGCCTCTGGGAGAGCTGATGCTGGCAAGTAACTGGAACGACGAGACTTCCAGCATTGACGCCCAGCTGGTCAGCAACCTTGACGGCGGGCATCCCATACAGGTAAAGGGCTCGTACTCGCCAAAGAACAAGACCGTTGATGCATCGGCGGAACTGGACGGGTTCGACCTGGCATACTTTGACGGGATAGCCCCGGACGTGTTCAGCGAGATGGGCGGAAAGGTTCACGGCCTGTTCCACGTGGGCGGTCCTCTTGACAATCTTTCCATTTCCGGAGAGGACACGTTCCTGAACGGCGTAATGCTCCGCGTTGCAATGACAAACGTTCCGTATTACCTGAGCGGCCCGTTCCAGGTGAGCGATACCGGCATCACTTTCAACAATGTCACCTTGCGTGACGGCGGAAACGGAACAGGAAGGGTGCGCGGAGGAGTCAATTTCGACCACCTCAAGGACTGGCGTATGAATATGCGCTTCATAGTGGACAACATACAGGCTTTCAACACCACATACACTGAAGCCCTGCCAATCTATGGCCAGCTGTACGCCAGCGGAAACATAAGCATCACGGGACCTTTCGACCACCTCACCCTTGGGGTGGACGCCACTACCGAGAGGAACGGAAGATTCCATATATCCCTAGGCAACACCTCCGGGGACACAAATGCCAACCTGCTGGTTTTCAAGGAGGCGGAAAAGGACGTATGGACGGATCCTTACGAGAGGTTCTACAGCAACTACCAGACTGCCCAGAAGGAGGCCACGCAGAGCAGCTTTGACGTAAGGCTAAACGTCAACGTGACTCCGCAGACGGAACTGATGCTGGAACTGGACAAGGAGGGCACAAGTTCCATCACCTGCAACGGACAGGGTTCCACCGCGATAGACATCCGCAACAACGTCTTCTCCATTAACGGAGACTACACCATAAACAGCGGTCTGTGCCACCTGGGCCTGCTTGGAGTGGCCACCAGGGACTTTGACATCAAGGACGGCAGCTCCATAAAGTTCAACGGAGACGTTATGGACAGCGACCTGGACATCAACGCCGTATACACCACCAAGGCTTCCCTTTCCGGACTTATCGCCGATACCACATCCGTGGGATCCAGGAGGACCGTGGAATGCACGCTGAACATTTACGACAAGCTCCGCAACCCTCAGCTGGGATTCGCCATAGACATACCTGACATAGACCCTATCACCCGCGCGAGCGTGGAGAGCGCCCTGAACACTGAGGACAAGATCCAGAAGCAGTTCGTTGCCCTGCTGGTAGGAAACAGCTTCATACCGGACGAGCAGTCCGGAATCGTGAACACCTCCAGTATGCTGTACTCCAACGTGGCGGGTATAATGGCATCGCAGTTGAGCAACATCCTGCAACGGCTTCATATCCCGCTTGACCTGGGACTCAAGTACCAGCCAAACGAGGGAGGAACGGATATCTTTGACGTGGCCATCTCCACCGAACTGTTCAACAACAGGGTGGTGGTGAACGGAGCCATAGGAAACAGGATGTACGGCAGCAAGTCCAACAGCGACGTAGTGGGCGACCTGGACATAGAGGTCAAGCTGGACCGCAGCGGCGCGTGGCGCCTGACACTGTTCTCACATTCAGTTGACCAGTACACCAACTATCTGGACGACAGCCAGCGCAACGGCGTGGGTATGGCGTACCAGAAGGAATTCAACACGTTCCAGGAACTCTGGAAGGCTATTTTCACAAGGAAAAAGAAGGGCACGGAAGAGGAGTTCGTAGTGGAGGAAGTGCCCAAGACAACATTCAGCATAGAATGACGGATTTAGGAAAACTGTACCTGATACCCTCTCCCCTAGGAGACAACGATCCCGCCGAGGTAATCCCCGCACCGGTCCTGGACCTGATATGCAGGCTTGACACCTTTGTGGTGGAGGAACTCCGGACCGCCCGCAGGTACCTGTCCAAGGCAGGTCTGAAAGGGCGGATAGAAGGGCTGCGGCTGTGCGAGCTCAACGAGCACACCGCCCCCGCGGAGATCGAGGAGATGGCCGCCCTGTTCCAGGACGGAAAGGACGTGGGCCTTATCACGGAAGCCGGGCTGCCGGCGGTGGCGGACCCGGGCGCCCCTTTGGTGGCGCTGTGCCACCGCAAAGGCATCCAGGTGGTTCCGCTAACTGGGCCTTCGTCAATAATGCTGGCGCTGATGGCATCGGGCCTCAACGGGCAGTCATTCGCCTTCTGCGGATACCTTCCGGCAAAGGCGGACCAGCGCCGCGATGCAATACGGAGCATCGAGAAAACTTCGGCCTCAAAGCGCCAGACGCAGATTTTCATAGAGACGCCTTACAGGAACGACGCAATGTTCGTGGACCTTCTGGGCGTGTGCAAGGGTACCACGCGCATTTGCGTGGCCGCTGACATCACCCTGCCATCGGCATATATAAAGACAATGAGCGCGGAGCGCTGGAAGAAAGAGAAACTTGTAATTGGAAAAAGACCATGCGTATTCCTGATACTGGCGTGATAGAGCTCCTGGGAATGGAGTTCTACGCATTTCACGGCTGCCTGGAGGAAGAAAAGGACTCCGGGAACGACTTCACGGTGGATTTCCGCTGTCGTTACAACCTGAAGGAAGCGGCCGGGACCGATGAACTGGCGCATACCCTGGATTATTCTGAAATCTACTGGATTGTCGCGGAACAGATGAGGCAGCCGTCGGACCTGCTGGAAAATGTGGCGGCACGCATCTTTGACGCCATCCTGCAGGCACATCCGGAAATTACGGAAATGGAAGTGCGCGTGGCCAAGCTCAACCCGCCCGTTGGAGGTCCTGCCAAGTGCGCGGCAGTAACCCTGAGCCTATGACCATAGCATTCATCACACTGGGCTGCAAGCTGAATTATGCGGAAACCTCCACATACGAACGCGGATTCAAGGCCGCGGGACTGGAGGTGGTGCCCTGGCGAGAAAAGGCTGACATCTATCTAATAAACACCTGCACGGTAACGCAGACTTCCAACAGCAAATCCCGGAACGAAATACGCAAGGTGCACCGCATAAACCCGGAGGCAATGATAGTGGTCACGGGCTGCTACGCCCAGCTTAACGAGCAGGAAGTGAAGGAGATAGAGGGCGTGAGCCTGGTGTTCGGCAGCGGCGGGAAGGGGCGGCTCGTGCGCGAGACGCTGCTCGCCGCGGGAATCCCCCTGCCGGAAGGCCTTGCCGCCAGCCCGTCTGACATAATGCCGGCATACAGTACCGGCGAGAGGACCCGCTCGTTCCTGAAAGTCCAGGACGGATGCAACAATTACTGCGCATACTGCACGGTGCCTTATGCACGCGGGGAGAGCCGCAACATAACAATAGAAGAGTGTGTGCGGGGCGCGCGGAGCATAGCCGCACAGGGTGTCAAGGAGATTGTCCTGACGGGAGTGAACACCGGAGACTTCGGGCGCAGCACCGGAGAGAGTTTCCTGGACTTGCTGAAAGCCCTGAACGGTGTGGAAGGCATAGAAAGATACCGTATTTCCTCCATAGAGCCCAATCTTATAACTCCGGAAATCATAGACTGGATTGCGTCCGGAACAAAGTTCCAGCCGCATTTCCATATTCCGCTTCAGAGCGGAAGCGATACATTGCTCGCCCGGATGGGCAGGCGTTATGACACGGCTTTTTTCAAGGAGAAACTGGACTATATCCGTTCCCGGATGGAAGGCCCGGGAAAGCCAAAGGTTTTCTTTGGGATAGACGTTATGGCGGGCCTTCCGGGAGAGACCAGGGAACTGTTCCTGGAGTCCGTGGCGTTCATAGAAAGCATCCGCCCGGCGTTCATACACGTATTCCCGTATTCCCAGAGGCCGGGGACTCCGGCCGCCACAATGCCAGGGCAGGTGCCTGCACAGGAAAAGGCCCGCAGGGTTGCCCTGCTGGAGGAGCTGTGCGCCGCCCTGCATTCCCAGTTCGTGGAAGAGAACCGGGGAATCAGGGAGAAGGTGCTCTTCGAGTCCAAGGAAAAAGGCGGGCTTATGGGCGGATATACAGGAAATTACATACGCATTACAAGACCTTACGACCCCGCCCTCTCCGGGCAGATGGCCGATATAATTATTTGATATGACAGAAAAGGCCAAACTTACGTTCCTTGGAACGGGGACGTCACAGGGAATTCCAATTATAGGGTGCGAATGCCCGGTTTGCAGGAGCGCGGACCCGCGCGACAAGCGCCTGCGGGCGAGCGCCCTGGTGCGCTGGAAAGGGCTTACCATACTCATTGACTGCGGACCCGATTTCCGCACTCAGATGCTGCGGGAAGGCGTGAATCACCTTGATGCGGTCCTGCTTACGCACAACCATAAGGACCACACAGGCGGCGTGGACGACTTACGGTCTTTCAATCTGATTCAGGCCAAGCCAGTGAACATCTACTGCGAAGAGTATGTTATGAACGCCCTCAAGAAGGAGTACAGCTACGCCTTTGCGGAAAAGAAGTATCCGGGCTCTCCGGAATGGAACATACATCTGATAGATTCCTCGAAGCCTTTCAAGGTGCACTCCTCCGCAGAGGACGATGACCTGCACTGGGTATCGGGACAGGGATATTACAGGACTCCTGTCACATTATGCGATCCCCTTCCCCCTGTGGAGGTGATTCCAATCCAGGGATGGCACCACAAGGAGAAAGTGCTGTCCGTGCTGGGATTCCGCTTCGGGAACATTGCCTATATCACTGATATGAACCTGATAGAGGATGCGGAACTGGAGAAACTGCGCAATCTGGATGCGGTTACGGTGAACTGCGTGAAACGCGGACCGCATTTCTCTCATTTCTCACTGGCGGAGGCGCTGGAATTCTTTGAGAAGGTGGGCGCGAAGGAGTCTTACATCACGCACATTTCGCATTTGCTGCCTGCTTACGAAGATTTCGAGAAGGAACTTCCACCCCACGTCCACCTGGCTTACGACGGCCTTACGATAGGCTAGGCCTGGTCCAGGAGTTCCCTGGCAATGGCGGACACGTCGCCGGAAATGCCGTTGGCGGGATTGGCGCAGAAGGCGGCCAGATCCGCCGCTGTGCAGTTTGGATTGGCGTCCAGGAACGCCTTCAGCTTTTCCCTTACACCTTTGCCGCGGCGGCATACGTCGCACTTGCCGCAGTCCCCTGATTCTTCCTGGCCAAAATAATTGAGGAGGAATCTCTGGCGGCATTCATCGTTCTGGGAAGCATATTCTTCCATAGCCTGGCTGCGCAGGCGGTAGTTCTCCTTGAGGAGGGCGTACTGCTGCGGGGAAAGCTGCACGTTGCCGGGGCGCAGGCGGGCGTGATGGACGTAGATTACGGAGGAATGGTCTGAAGGGATGTAGTTTATCACGTGCTCCAGGGCAAGTTTGTAAAGCAGCTGGCGCAGTTCCGGAACGGACACGCCGCAGCGGGTGGAAACGCGGTCTTCGTCTATTGGCACCGGATAGGAAAATATGCCTGTGTACATACGCATCATCTCCTCCATCACCGTGGCCATACGCGGGTCAGGGAATTCTACGTCGTACAGGTCCGTGCGGTCTACGGTTATCTTTATGCGCGTGTCAAGGTCCACGTCTTCCGCATAGGTGATGTGGCCTTCGCGTTCAAGATATTTGAGGGAATAGTGGACCTTGGAGGCCTGGAGACCGTAATTGCGGCAGAATTCAGGCAGGTCGAAGCGTATCTGGCGGCCGAGGCCCGCCTCATATGGAATCTGGGCGTACAGGTGGACTTTCTGGTAGATATCCTCAATGTATTCCAGGGACGGGAAGGAGGTCTGCTCTATCTGGCGCAGGCGGAGCAGGTCCGAGCGGTTCCATATGAGAACCGCGTAGGAAAGGCCGCCGTCGCGCCCCGCCCTTCCGGCCTCCTGGAAATAGGATTCCGGGCTGTCCGGAAGCCCCATATGCACCACGAAGCGCACGTCCGGCTTGTCAATGCCCATTCCGAAAGCATTGGTGCACACCATTATGCGGATGCGCCCGGACTTCCAGTCTTCCTGGCGGGCGGCGCGGAGTTCCGCGCCCAGGCCTGCGTGGTAGAACGAAGCGCTCTGCGAGTTCTGCCGCAGGTAGGCGGCTATCTCCTCGCAGCCGGCGCGGTTGCGCACGTAGACAATTCCGGAGCCCTCCACTCCCCTGCACACGGATAGGAGCTGTCCGGCCTTGTCTTCCGCCTTGCGGACTATGTAGCAGAGGTTCTCGCGTTCGAAGCCGGTCTTCAGGAGGTTGGGCTCGCTGAAGCGGAGCTTGTCCATAATGTCCGCAGCCACCTGCGGCGTTGCCGTGGCGGTGAGGGCTATCACGGGAGCGTCCACTACGCTCCGCAGCGCCCCTATCTGGAGATAGTCCGGGCGGAAGTCGTAGCCCCACTGGGAAATGCAGTGGGCTTCGTCCACAACTATGAAGTTTATGGGAAGGAGGTTGCAGTAACTCTTGAACAGGTCTGTATTGAGGCGCTCCGGGGATACGTACAGGAATTTGCAGTCAGGGTCATAGGCGGCGTTGTTCAGGGCAAGGTCCACGTCGTGGCGCTTCATCCCCGCGTGGACGGCCAGGGCCTTGATCCCCCGCTCCTGAAGGTTCTGCACCTGGTCCTTCATAAGCGCAACCAGCGGGGTGACCACCAGGGCCAGGCCGTCGCGCATCAGCGCCGGCACCTGGAAGCACACGCTCTTGCCTCCTCCCGTGGGGAGAAGGGCAAGGGTGTCGCGGCCTTCCAGCGCGGAGGATATAATCTCCTGTTGCATCGGCCTGAAGGCATCATACCCCCAATATTCCTTAAGTACCTCTAGCGGAGTCACTTCCTTAATCGTTTTATATACAAAAGTAAGGATTTTCTGCTTGTCTAATCAATATTTTTTCGTAATTTCGTATGATTTCGGCAAAAGGAAATTTATTACAAAAAATAATATCATAACATACATCATGAGCAACATCGATTTGAAGAAGTACGGTATCCTGGATACCACTGAAATCCTCTACAACCCCACATATGAGGTATTGTACAATGAGGAGACAAAACCGGGCCTTGAAGGTTTCGACAAGGGCCAGGTAACAGAACTCGGAGCCATCAACGTAATGACCGGAATCTACACCGGACGCTCCCCTAAGGACAAATACATCGTTATGGACAATTTCTCAAAGGACACCGTTTGGTGGAACACCCCTGATTATCCTAACGACAACCACGAAATGTCCGAGGCAGTATGGGCAGAGGTTAAGAAGATCGCCCTCAAGCAGCTCAGCGGCAAGAGGCTCTTTGTAGTGGACGGTTTCTGCGGAACCCACACCGACACCCGTATGAAGGTTCGCTTCGTTATGGAAGTTGCTTGGCAGGCACACTTCGTTACCAATATGTTCATCCGTCCAAAGAACCAGGCAGAGTTCGACCAGGAGCCTGACTTCCTGGTATACTGCGCTTCCAAGGCAAAGGTTGACAACTACAAGGAGCTCGGTCTCCGCACCGACACCTGCGTAGCTTTCAACGTATCTAGCAAGGAGCAGGTTATCCTCAACACCTGGTACGGCGGTGAGATGAAGAAGGGTCTGTTCTCAATGATGAACTTCTACCTTCCTCTCAAGGGCATCGCAGCAATGCACTGCTCAGCCAACACTGATATGAACGGCCAGAACACAGCCATCTTCTTCG
>CACWLD010000007.1 GCA_902761655.1 uncultured Bacteroidia bacterium
GGAGTTGCCCATCAGGTATACAAACTCACATTTACCATTCCGGCAAATGTTCCAAAGAATCTTTATCCTCTAAAGGTGAAGATGTATAGCAACACGCTTGCTCCATACAGTGACA
This sequence comes from uncultured Bacteroidia bacterium, assembly GCA_902761655.1. GTDB lineage: Bacteria > Bacteroidota > Bacteroidia > Bacteroidales > UBA932 > Cryptobacteroides. The sequence goes on from CACWLD010000007.1 coordinate 116, forward strand.
ACACAGCAGGAGCTCGCAGTGGTTCATTCGATGTCATAACCAAGGCAACAAGTTTCCTTACAGGTTCATCCAATGTGAACCAGTGGAATTTCGATGCCAACAATTGGGGGTTCTGGTATGAATATTCCGTCAAGTATACGCAGAGTGAGACTCCTGTCTCATATACTATCTATCTGTACGACAGATGCTCGGACTATGTCAGCAGACCAAACATTGCCACAGTTGGCCTCTTCCTGGAAATTCCCAACTTTGGAGCAAGGAAGCCTCTCGACCACAACAGATAGTTCTATACTTAACATAAAGGAAAGACCGGTTGCCATTTAGGTTGCCGGTCTTCTTTTTTTCGATTTGCTCCTCCCGTCATGCCCCACCTGCTCGGGCATCTCCTTTCGCCGCATCGCGCACCTGAGCCGATTAGTTGGGGGAGCGGTCGGTCGAGGGGAGGGAGAATGGGAAGGATGAGGAGAGATGGGAGAGGAGGGCGGAGGCGCGGGGGCTGAGGAAATAAAAAGGCCTGAGGGGGTGCCTCAGGCCTTTTTATTGGGGATCCCCGACCAGGTCGGGGATGACGATGGTCGTCGGGGATGACGGTGCTACAGCTCGTTGAGCTCGGCCATCATATCGTCCTTGCGGCCGACTATGATGTCCTGATACTCCTTGAGTCCTGTACCGGCAGGAATCAGGTGACCGCAAATCACGTTCTCCTTAAGTCCCTCAAGGTAGTCTACGCGGGCGCGGATGGCGGCCTCGCTGAGGACCTTGGTAGTCTCCTGGAAGGATGCTGCGGAGATGAAGCTGTTGGTACGGAGAGCGGCGCGTGTGATTCCCTGGAGAACCAGCCTTGCGGTTGCAGGACGGGCCTCGCGGGCTACGATCAACTTGGCTCCCTGGCGCTCCAGAGAAGAATTCTCGTTGCGCAGTTCGCGGGCGTTGATGATGTCGCCCTGCTCGTACCTCTGGGAATCGCCGGCATCCATAATGTAGAACTTGCCGTAGATGGCGTCGTTCACATCCATAAATGTCCACTTGTCAACCAGCTCCTCAGGGAGGAATGTGGTATCTCCAGCGTCGGTTATCTCAACCTTGCGCATCATCTGTCTAACGATAATCTCAAAGTGCTTGTCGTTGATCTTCACACCCTGCAGACGGTATACCGCCTGAACCTCGTTTACAATGTATTCCTGAGCCTTTACAGGACCAAGTACATTAAGGATGTCGGTAGGGGAGATACCACCGTCAGAAAGCCTTGTTCCGGCCTTTACGTAGTCGTTCTCCTGAACCAGGATCTGCTTTGACAGAGGTACCAGGTATGACTTTTCAGCACCTGACTTGTTCTTGACTATAATCTCGCGGTTTCCTCTCTTGCTCTTGCCCATCACAACCTCTCCGTTGATCTCGGAAATGATTGCAGGGTTTGAAGGGTTGCGGGCCTCGAAAAGCTCGGTAACACGCGGAAGTCCTCCGGTGATATCGCTTGACTTTCCAATTGCGCGAGGTATCTTGATGATTATGTCTCCAGCCTTAACGTCGGATCCGTCAGAAACCATTACGTGGGCTCCTACAGGAAGGTTGAACTGCCTGATGGTATTTCCGTTGGCGTCCAGGATGTCAATTGCCGGACTCTTGGTCTTGTCACGGGCCTCAATGATAACCCTGTCCTTGTTTACGGAGAACTCATCGGCAATCTCCTCTCTGAAGGTTACGCCGTCTATCATATTCTCATAGCGGATGCGGCCTTCGGTCTCAACGATGGTGATAGCGTTGTAAGCATCCCATTCGCAGATGAGGTCACCTACTGAAACCTTGTCGCCGTCCTTCTTGTAAAGGATTGATCCGTAAGGAACGTCGTACTGTGAGTATGTCATTCCGGTTGTCTCGTCAACAACCTTGAGCTCTGTCATACGGCTTACTACAATGTCCTGTAAGCTGCCGTCCTCTGCCACCTTCTTGATGGTCCTGAGCTCTTCGAACTCAAGTTTTCCATTGTACTTTGCGGTGATTGAAGAATCAGCTGCTGCGCTGGATGCGGTACCTCCTACGTGGAAGGTTCGCAGTGTAAGCTGTGTACCAGGCTCACCAATTGACTGTGCGGCGATTACGCCCACAACCTCTCCCTTCTCAACCATACGGCTGGTGGCAAGGTTGCGTCCGTAGCACTTTGCGCATACGCCGTGACGGCTCTCGCAAGTGAGCACGGAACGGATCTCCACCTGCTCGATAGGCAGCGAGTCGATGAGCTTGGCTTCCGCCTCGCGGATCTCCTCGCCCGCGTGGATGATAAGCGATCCATCCAGAGGGTTGAAGATGTCGTGAACGGAAGTTCTACCCAAAAGACGCTCTCCAAGGGACTCTACAACTGTATCCTTGTCCTTGATGGCAGTTGCGATAAGTCCGCGGAGGGTTCCGCAGTCTTCCTCAGTGATGATCACGTCGTGCGATACGTCTACCAGACGGCGGGTCAGGTAACCTGCGTCCGCAGTCTTGAGGGCGGTATCGGCAAGACCCTTACGGGCACCGTGGGTGGAGATGAAGTACTCGAGCACGGACATTCCTTCCTTCAGGTTGGAAATAACCGGGTTCTCGATAATCTCCGATCCGGCGGCACCGGACTTCTGAGGCTTGGCCATAAGTCCACGCATACCGCAGAGCTGCTTGATCTGCTGGGTTGAACCACGGGCTCCTGAATCCAGCATCATATATACAGGGTTGAAGCCCTGCTGGTCTGCGGAAATCTGCTTGGTAACTATGTTGGTGAGCTTGTTGTCTATTGAAGACCACAGGTCGATAACCTTGTTGTAACGCTCCTGGTTGGTGATGAATCCCATTGCGTAGTTGGCCTTGAGTTCCTCCACCTGCTTGTAGCCTTCGTCAATGAGGGTCTCTTTCTCGCCAGGGATGAGCACATCGCCCAGGTTGAAGGAGATACCGGCGCGGAACGCCTGGTCGTATCCAAGGTTCTTGATGTCGTCAAGGAACTTGGCGGTGCGGGTTACACCGGTGTTCTTGATAACGTCGGTGATGATCTTGCGCAGGGCCTTCTTTCCAAGGACTTCGTTCACGTAAGGAACCTCGTCAGGAACGTACTGGTTTACGATGATGCGTCCAGGGGTTGTGGAAACGAGTTCGTAGCCCTTGCTCAGGTCCTGCTTGTCCTTTGGCAGGCGGACGTTGATCTGGGCGTGCATCTCCACTACCTTCTCGTCATAAGCTATGATAACCTCTTCCGGTCCGTAGAAGGACATTCCCTCTCCCTTTGCACCCGGGCGGATCTTGGTGATGTAGTACAGACCAAGCACCATATCCTGTGAAGGCACGGTGATAGGCGCTCCGTTTGCAGGGTTGAGGATGTTCTGTGAACCGAGCATAAGCAGCTGGGCCTCCATTATGGCGGCGTTGCCAAGCGGGAGGTGAACGGCCATCTGGTCTCCGTCGAAGTCAGCGTTGAACGCCGTACAAGCCAACGGATGCAGCTGGATGGCCTTGCCCTCTATCATCCTAGGCTGGAATGCCTGGATTCCCAGACGGTGCAGGGTAGGGGCGCGGTTCAGGAGCACGGGGTGTCCCTTCATTACGTTTTCGAGGATATCCCAAACAACTGAATCCTTGCGGTCAACTATCTTCTTGGCGCTCTTTACAGTCTTTACGATACCGCGCTCGATGAGCTTGCGGATGATGAAAGGCTTGTAAAGCTCTGCGGCCATAAACTTAGGAAGACCGCACTCGTGCATATTGAGCTCAGGTCCTACAACGATAACGGAACGTGCGGAATAATCCACGCGCTTTCCAAGGAGGTTCTGGCGGAAGCGTCCCTGCTTTCCCTTGAGGGAGTCTGAGAGAGACTTGAGAGCCCTGTTGGACTCGCTCTTCACTGCTGAAGACTTCTTGGAGTTGTCAAAGAGGGAGTCAACAGCTTCCTGGAGCATACGCTTCTCGTTGCGAAGGATTACTTCAGGAGCCTTGATCTCTATGAGCCTCTTGAGACGGTTGTTACGTATGATTACCCTTCTGTAAAGGTCGTTGAGGTCAGATGTTGCAAAACGGCCACCGTCAAGCGGAACAAGAGGGCGGAGATCCGGCGGAATGACCGGAACCACCTTCATTATCATCCACTCGGGACGGTTCACGTCCTTGGACTCCTGGAACCACTTCACAACCTGGAGCCTCTTGAGGATCTCAGCCTTGCGCTGCTGTGAGGACTCTGTTGCCATCTTCTGGCGAAGTTCCTTTCCAAGCGCTTCTACGTCGATCTCCTTGAGCAGGTCGTAGATTCCCTCGGCACCCATCTTGGCAACGAACTTTGCAGGATCGTCGTCAGGAAGGTTGTCGTTGTCCGGAACGCGTGCCTGTGCATCAAGATACTCGTCCTCTGAGAGAAGCTCCATCTTGTCGATTCCGCTTGCTCCCGGACGGGTAACGATGTACTTTTCATAGTAGATAACAGATTCCAGTTTCTTGGAAGGGATTCCAAGAAGGGCGGAAATCTTGTTTGGAGCGGACTTGAAGTACCAGATGTGGGCAACCGGAACGGTAAGGGTTATGTGACCCATCCTTTCGCGGCGCACCTTCTTCTCCGTTACTTCCACTCCGCATCGGTCGCAGACAATTCCACGATAGCGGATGCGTTTGTATTTACCGCAATAGCACTCGTAATCCTTGGTAGGACCGAAGATCTTTTCGCAGAAAAGACCGTCCTTCTCAGGCTTGTAAGTCCTGTAGTTTACCGTTTCCGGCTTCAGGACCTCTCCGCAGGACCTTGCTGTGATGTCCTCCGGGGATGCCAGCGAGATGCTGATCCTCTGGAAATTGCTCTTGACTTTATTATCTTTCTTTGTATAGGTAGGCATCTGTCTATTGTTCTAATTGTCTGTAATTAATCCAAAGTAACCTTGAGTCCGAGGCCTCTGAGCTCGTGGAGGAGCACATTGAGGGACTCCGGAATGCCTGCTGGCGGCATAGGGTCTCCCTTTACAATGGCCTCGTAAGTCTTGGACCTACCTGTAACGTCGTCAGACTTGACAGTGAGGATTTCCTGGAGGGCGTTTGCTGCTCCGAATGCTTCCAGAGCCCAAACCTCCATCTCTCCGAAACGCTGACCTCCAAACTGGGCCTTTCCTCCGAGAGGCTGCTGGGTGATCAGTGAGTAAGGACCGATGCTTCTTGCGTGCATCTTGTCGTCAACCATATGGCCCAGCTTGATCATATAGATCACTCCCACGGTGGCCGGCTGGTCAAAGTAGTCGCCGGTGCCGCCGTCGCGGAGGCGGGTCTTTCCAAAGCGCGGGATTCCGGCCTGGTCAGTATAGTTGCAGATCTGTTCGATGCTTGCTCCGTCAAAGATAGGGGTGCTGAACTTGAGGCCAAGCCTGTATCCCGCCCATCCGAGAACGGTCTCGTAGATCTGGCCCAGGTTCATACGTGAAGGTACTCCCAGAGGGTTCAGAACTATGTCTACAGGTGTTCCGTCGTCCAGGAACGGCATATCTTCCTGCCTTACTATCTTTGCAACGATACCCTTGTTTCCGTGGCGTCCTGCCATCTTGTCTCCTACGGTAATCTTCCTCTTCTTGGCGATGTAAACCTTTGCAAGCTGCATCACTCCGTTAGGAAGCTCGTCTCCAATCTTGATCTTGTCCATCTCCCTCTTGCACTCTGCAGCCTCTGTCTTGAGAGTGATGCAGTAGTTGTTGATGAGGTCGCGGATAAGGAGGTTGGTGTCCTTGTTGTCAGTCCACTTGTTGGAGTTTACGTTCTCGTAGTCGATATCCTTGAGCTGGTCTGCGGTGATCTTCTTGTCCTTGGGGATAAGCTCTACACCGTAAAGGTCGCTGATACCTGCGCTCTTCTTGTTCTTTGTTAGGGCTGCAAGCCTCTGAAGGAAGTCAGCGCGCAGTTTCTCCGCGAACTGGTTGAACAGGTCCTGACGGCTCTCAAGCTTGGCCTTCTGGTCGTTGCGTGAAGACCTGCGGGAGCTGGATATCTTGGAATACAGGGATGTCTTGATGACGGTTCCGCTAAGTGAAGGGTTGGCCTTGAGGGAAGCGTCCTTGACGTCTCCGGCCTTGTCGCCGAAAATAGCCTTGAGGAGTTTCTCCTCAGGTGAAGGATCGCTCTCTCCCTTAGGGGTGATCTTACCGATCATAATGTCGCCCGGCTCGATGTGAGCACCGATCCTGACGATACCGTTCTCTGCAAGGTCCTTGGTGGCGTCCTCGCTTACGTTAGGGATGTCGGAAGTGAGTTCCTCCATTCCGCGCTTGGTGTCGCGCACCTCAGTGAGGTACTCGTCCACGTGGATGGATGTGAGGATGTCCCACTTCACCATCTCCTCTGAAAGCACGATGGCGTCCTCATAGTTGTAACCCTTCCAAGGCATAAAGGCAACCTTGAGGTTCCTTCCAAGGGCGAGCTCTCCGTCCTGCGTAGCATAACCCTCGGTGAGCACCTGTCCCTTCTCAACGATGTCGCCCTTGCGGACGATAGGGGTGAGGGTCACTGTCGTGCTCTGGTTGGTCCTGCGGCAGATAGGGAGCTTGTAAACTGTCTCCTCGGGGGCGAAGCTTACGGATTCTTCCTCTTTTGTGCGCTCGTATTTGATGTGGATCTCATTTGCATCTACGTAGGTGACTTCTCCCTTGCGCTCTGCAATGAACTGTGTGCGGGAATCAAGGCATACGCGCTGCTCCAGTCCGGTACCCACGATAGGGGACTCGGGGGAGAGAAGCGGCACTGCCTGCCTCATCATATTGGCTCCCATAAGGGCGCGGTGGGCATCGTCGTGCTCAAGGAATGGGATGAGGGATGCAGCCACGGAAGCCATCTGGTTAGGGGCTACGTCCATATAGTTCACTTCCTCCTTGGTCACTACAGGGAAGTCGGCTTCCAGACGGCACTGGATCCTGTCGTCCTCCAGTGTTCCGTCATCAGCCATCTTCACGTTGGCCAGGGAAACGAGCTTCTTCTCTTCCTCTTCTGCGCTCATATAGTGCCATCCGGTGTCGCTCAGGTCAACCTTTCCGTCCTTTACGTCGCGGTAAGGGGTCTCGATGAATCCAAGTTCATCAACCCTTGCGTAAACGCACAGGGAGGAGATAAGACCAATGTTAGGACCTTCAGGAGACTCGATAGGGCAGAGACGTCCGTAGTGCGTGTAGTGCACGTCGCGGACCTCGAATCCCGCCCTGTCCCTTGAAAGACCTCCCGGACCCAATGCGGAGAGACGCCTCTTGTGGGTGATCTCTGCCAGAGGGTTGGTCTGGTCCATGAACTGAGACAGCTGGCTTGTTCCAAAGAACGAGTTGATCACGGAGGAGAGAGTCTTTGCGTTGATCAGGTCGATGGGGTTGAACTGCTCGGAATCCCTTACGTTCATCCTCTCGCGGATGGTCCTTGCCATACGGCTGAGACCTACGCTGAACTGGTTTGCAAGCTGCTCTCCAACGGTACGTACGCGCCTGTTGGACAGGTGGTCGATATCGTCAACCGTAGCCCTTGAATTGATAAGCTGGATGAGGTATTTGATAATCTCAATGATGTCCCTCTGGGTGAGAACCCTCACGTCCGGATCAGTGTCAAGATTGAGTTTCTTGTTGAGGCGGTAGCGTCCCACGTTGCCAAGGTCGTACCTCTTCTCGGAGAAGAAGAGTTTCTCGATGACGTCACGGGCGGTGTTCTCATCTGGCGGTTCGGAGTTGCGGAGCTGCTTGTAAATGTAGTTCACAGCCTCGATTTCCGTATTGGTAGGATCCTTCTGCAGGGTGTTGTAGATGATGGCGTACTCGTTAGAGTTGGCCTCGTCCTTCTGAAGGAGGATGGTCTTGACATCGGTTTCAAGGATGGCCTTGATGGTATCCTCGTCAAGGATCTCGCCCCTGTCAACGATAGGAACGGTACGCTCGATGGGGATAACCTCTCCGGTATCCTCGTCCTCGAAATCTTCAGTCCAGGTCCTGAGGACCTTTGCTGCGAGCCTGCGGTCCTTGTTGGCCTTGAGCTCCTTGGCGGTGGCTTTGATCTCGTCGGCAAGGCCGAAGATGTCAATTATGTCTTTGTCGCTGGTGTAACCGATGGCCCTGAGGAGGGTGGTCACAGGCAATTTCTTCTTGCGGTCGATGTAAGCGTACATGACATTGTTGATGTCAGTAGCGAACTCGATCCAGGAACCCTTGAACGGGATAATGCGCGCCGAATACAGCTTTGTGCCGTTGGCGTGCATGCTCTGATCGAAAAATACGCCCGGGGACCTGTGCAGCTGGGATACGATGATTCTCTCCGATCCGTTGATGACAAAGGTTCCGGCAGGGGTCATATAAGGGATGTTGCCCAAGTACACGTCCTGCACCCTGGTATCGAAATCTTCGTGCTCCGGGTCCGTGCAGGACAGACGGAGCTTAGCCTTGAGAGGGACGTTGTAGGTCAGGCCCCTCTGGAGGCACTCTTCGATTGAATACTGTGGCGGGTCTATGAAGTAATCGATGAACTCCAGCTTGTAGTTGTTGCGGGTGTCCTCGATAGGGAAGATCTCCTGGAAAACCTGGTAAAGGCCTTCGTTTTTCCTGTTTTCAGGGGTGGTTTCCAGCTGGAAGAAGTCTTTGAACGACTTTAGCTGGACCTCGAGCAGGTCAGGATACTCAAGAATTTTTGATCTTGCGAAATTAATACGTTTTGTACTGGTCTGGTTTGACATAGATCTGCCTGCAAGTAAAGAAAAAATGTTTTTTTACGGCAAAAAGGTTTAGAGCCGTCAGTAGGCTCTAAACCTGTTTGTTTTCCCAACAAGGGGAAGCGGAGAGAGTTACTTAATCTCAATCTCAGCACCAGCCTCTTCGAGAGCGGCCTTGAGTGCCTCAGCCTCTGCCTTGGAGATTTTTTCTTTAACTGTTGCAGGAGCTCCGTCAACGAGATCCTTAGCTTCCTTAAGTCCGAGTCCGAGCTCAGCCTTAACGACCTTGATCACATTGAGCTTAGCCTGTCCGGCTGCCTTGAGGATAACATCGAATTCAGTCTGCTCAGCCTCTGCTGCTGCGCCACCCTCTGCAGGGCCGGCTGCTACTACTGTTGCTGCAGGCTCGATGCCGTACTCCTCCTTGAGGATGTTAGCAAGTTCCTGAACGTCTTTTACTGAAAGGCTTACGAGCTCTTCAGCAAGTTTTTTTACGTCTGCCATAATTAATTATATTTTAAATTGTTATTATTATTTTTCTTCTCTATTCTCAAGCGCGGAAATAACTCTGCTGATAGGGCTCTTGAGCAGGGTGATGATATCACCGATAAGCTCTTCCTTAGTCTTGATGGCTGCGAGCTCGTTGAGAGACTCTGCACCGATGTAAATGCAATCCTGAACATAGGCACCCTTTACTACAGGCTTCTCGAAGCCTTCCTTCTGGAGCTTCTTGATGAGCTTTCCAGGAGCGTTGGGAACCATTGTGTACATAATGGCGGTATTACCCTTGAGTGTAGGGATAAGGTCCTTGTAGGCCTCGTTCTCCTTGATTACGTGCTCGAACAGGGTGTTCTTTACAACAGTGAGCTTCACTTGGTTCTCAAAGCAAGCACGACGGAGCTTGGTGGTCTGAGAGGCATTCAGGCCGGAGATATCGGTAATGTAGAAATTAGGATATTCCTTAAGCTGGGCTGAGATGCTTTCAATAATCTGATCTTTTAATTCCTTTTTCATAACATTGATCTTTTTTACTCAACGCCGTTCAAGAATGCTTTGAGATCTATTTTAATACCATCGCTCATTGTGCTGCACATTGCTGCGCCCTTCATATAGGTTCCCTTGAGAGCCTGTGGCTTGAGTTTGGAGATAGCGTTGAGGAACTCTGCCGCATTCTCCTGAAGCTGCTGTGCAGTGAATGAAACTTTTCCTACTGCGGCATGTACAATGCCGGTCTTGTCCACTTTGAAGTCAATCTTACCTGCCTTAACTTCCTTGATAGCGTTAGCGATATCCATCGTAACGGTACCGGTCTTGGGGTTAGGCATAAGACCGCGAGGTCCGAGGATCCTTCCAAGGGCTCCGACTTTACCCATCACTGAAGGTGTGCAGACAATGACGTCAACGTCAGTCCAACCTCCCTTGATCTTCTCGATATAGTCCTCGAGTCCTACGAAGTCAGCACCTGCTGCGGTGGCCTCGTCAACCTTGTCCGGAGTACAGAGTGCGAGCACCCTGACAGGCTTTCCCGTTCCGTTAGGAAGGGTAACCACGCCACGGATCATCTGGTTGGCCTTGCGCGGGTCAACTCCAAGATTAACATGTACTTCTACTGATGCATCGAATTTGGTCCAGGTGATTTCCTTTACCAGGGCACATGCCTCAGAGAGAAGATAAGCCTTCTGAGAATCGTACTTCTCTGCGGCTGCTTTTTGGTTCTTTGTCAATTTACTCATCTCGCATGTGTTTTAGATGTTCTCAGGGAAAGTACCTGTAACGTTGATACCAAGGCTGCGTGCTGTACCTGCAACCATCTTCATTGCTGAAGCAAGTGTGAATGCGTTGAGGTCCGGCATCTTCTCCTCGGCTATGGTCTTGACCTGATCCCAAGTGATTGATGCAACTTTCTTTCTGTTAGGTTCTCCAGAACCTTTCTGTACCTTCGCAGCTTCCTTGATGGAAACAGCAACTGGAGGCTGTTTAACCTGGAAACTGTAAGACTTGTCAGAATAGACTGTAATGACTACAGGAAGGATCTTTCCTGCACGGTCCTGCGTCTGGGCGTTGAAAGCCTTGCAGAAGTCCATAATGTTCAAGCCTTTGGAACCGAGTGCCGGTCCTACCGGAGGTGCTGGATTGGCAGCTCCGCCTTTGATCTGGAGCTTAATGAATCCGGTAACTTCTTTTGCCATGATTTGTGTTATTCTTTAGTTACTTGTGTAAAACTGAGTTCCAGAAGGGTCTTCCTTCCAAAGATCACAACAATGACCTTGATCTTGCTTCTGTCCTCCAGTATTTCATCTACTATACCGCTGAAACCGCTGAACGGGCCGTCAGTGATCCTGACGGACTCGCCAACTTCGTAGTTAACCTCAGTCTCGGCTGCGTTGTCAGCATTCTCGTCCTGCACGCCGAGTATTCTCTGGGCTTCTTCGTCCCTGATAGGAACAGGAACCCTCTCGAACTGTGATCCGCTGATGGTTTTCTTTTCAGTAAGGAAACCTGACATTCCCGGAACCATAGTCCTGATTATATTCTCCAGTGTTCCGCTGAGTTCCGCCTGGATAAGCACATAGCCGGGGAAAAGCAGTTTGTCAACCACTTTCCTCTTGCCATTCTTGGTCACTATTTCTTTTTTTACGGGAACTAGGACTTGTGCTACCTGGTCTTGAAGGCCGCTTCTTTCAATCTCTTTCTCGAGATAGTCTTTAGCTTTCTTTTCTTTTCCCCCGGCAGTTCTGAGAACATACCATTTTTTGTCGCCCATAAGAATATCAACGGTTAATTACAATGTGTAAATTGCAGTCATCAGATGCTGGAAAACGAAGTCAATGAGGAAGAGCGCTACTGCAAGAAGGGCTGTGGTGACCATCACCAGGATAGCTGAACTCTGCAGCTTGTCCCAAGTTGGCCACGTAGTCTTCTTAACGAGCTCTACGTATGACTCCTTCAGATAGTTAATAAACTTGCTCATCTTTACTTTTAATGGACCCCGTTCAATTGGAAGCGCGAATGGAGTCTGTTAAACAATTACCAAATCGTAACCTTTGATATATTTTGCAGGGGAAGCAGGATTCGAACCCACATCTACGGTTTTGGAGACCGCTGAACTACCCTTGTTCTATTCCCCTAAAAGGAGAGCGGATTTCTCCTGCTCTCCCTTGTAAGATATCTTGTATTACTCAAGAATCTTGATTACCTGTCCTGCACCAACGGTACGGCCACCCTCGCGGATTGCGAAACGGAGACCCTCGTTAAGGGCAACAGGAGTGATGAGGTGAACGTTGATCTCAACATTGTCACCAGGCATAACCATCTCGATTCCCTCAGGAAGAGAAATCTCTCCGGTAACGTCCAGGGTACGGATGAAGAACTGAGGACGATACTTGTTGTGGAAAGGAGTGTGGCGTCCGCCCTCTTCCTTCTTCAGAACGTAAATCTGGCCGAGGAAGTGAGTGTGAGGAGTGATTGAACCCGGCTTGGCAACAACCTCACCGCGCTTAACCTCCTTCTTGTCGATACCACGGAGAAGAAGACCTACGTTGTCTCCAGCCTCTCCCTGGTCGAGGAGCTTGCGGAACATCTCAACACCTGTGCAGACAGACTTCTTAGCCTCATCGTTGAAACCTACGATCTCAACAGGGTCGTTAACGTGGATGGTACCGGTCTCGATACGTCCAGTAACAACGGTTCCACGTCCGGTGATGGAGAAGATGTCCTCGATAGGCATAAGGAACGGCTTCTCGTTCTCACGAACCGGAAGAGGAATATAGGTATCAACAGCATCCATAAGTTCCATAACCTTCTCTTCCCACTGAGGCTCTCCGTTGAGGGCGCCAAGTGCAGAACCGCGGATTACAGGAGCGTTGTCACCGTCGAAATCATACTTGTTCAGAAGGTCGCGAACTTCCATCTCAACGAGGTCAAGCATTTCCTCATCGTCAACAAGGTCAACCTTGTTAAGGAATACAACCATCTTAGGAACGTTTACCTGCTTTGCAAGAAGCACGTGCTCGTTTGTCTGAGGCATAGGACCGTCGGTAGCGGCTACAACAAGGATAGCTCCGTCCATCTGGGCGGCACCAGTTACCATGTTCTTTACGTAGTCAGCGTGACCCGGGCAGTCTACGTGTGCGTAGTGACGGGTAGCGGTCTGATACTCAACGTGAGCGGTGTTGATGGTGATACCACGCTCTTTCTCCTCAGGAGCGTTGTCGATCTGGTCGAAAGATTTGATTTCGCTCAGACCCTTGGCTGCCAGCACCTTGGTGATGGCTGCGGTAAGAGTAGTTTTACCGTGGTCAACGTGGCCGATAGTACCGATGTTGACGTGCGGCTTGGTTCTCTGGAAAGTTTCTTTTGCCATAATATTATGAAAATTTAATTGTGTATTTACAAAATTAAACCGGCTTGTCAACCGGCGTCCTGGAGCCGATGATGGGAATTGAACTCATGACCTCATCCTTACCAAGGATGCGCTCTACCCCTGAGCTACATCGGCTAAAAGTGGAGCGGGGTAGGAGAATCGAACTCCCATTTCCAGCTTGGAAGGCTGGCATAATAGCCATTATACGAACCCCGCCTGCAGGAATAATATCCTGGAACGCTTGTGGGCAAGGATGGATTCGAACCACCGAAGGCATCGCCAGCAGATTTACAGTCTGCCCCATTTGGCCACTCTGGTACTTGCCCGTATATTGTTTAAAATCAAGTCTTTTAAACGAGCCGATGGAGGGATTCGGACCCCCGACCCCGAGATTACAAATCACGTGCTCTGGCCAACTGAGCTACATCGGCAATTATTTCAAAGAATGCCTTCTTTCAAAGGGAGTGCAAAGATAGATATTATTTATTATTATCCAAACATTTTTATATCTTTTTTGACATATTTTCGCAGGCACAAACTATCCCGGAAACGGAAAGGCCGCAATCCATTCTCTGCTGTGCCTGAGTGGCTTGAGGAATGAATTTATCCGGGATGCCCAGTCCTTCTACCGTTATGCCAAGTCCTTTGCCGGCAACCCATTCCGATACGGCCCCGTACAGGCCTCCCTTTATGGCGCCGTCTTCCACGGTCACTATTCCGCGGCAGTCACGTGACACTTCTTCAAGTATGTCAAGGTCCAGCGGTTTGAGGTATCTCATATTATATACGGAATACTGCTTTCCGCTTTCCTTCTCTATCTCCTTTGCTGCCTTCAGCGCCAGATAAGCCATAGGCCCCAAAGCCAGGATGGCTATGCCGGAGCCCTTTGCCAGGCGCTCTCCCTTGCCAACCGGGAGTATTGCAGGATCCGCCTCCTTCCATTCCACGCCTTCTCCCATTCCACGGGGGTAGCGTATGATGAAGGGGCCGCTTTCCTGCTGCCAGCCGGTGTACATAGCGCGGCGCAGTTCCAGCTCGTCCGCAGGCGCGGCGATGACTGCGCCGGGGATGCTGCGGTAGGCGCCCAGGTCGAACGCTCCCTGATGGGTGGCGCCGTCTTCGCCCACAAGCCCGGCCCTGTCAAAGCACAGGACCACGGGGAGGTGCTGAAGGGCAACGTCGTGGATTATCTGGTCATACGCCCTCTGGCTGAAGGCCGAATAGATGTTGCAGAAAGGCTTCATACCGCCAGCGGCGAGGCCTGCGCTGAAGGTTACGGCGTGCTCCTCCTCTATTCCCACGTCAAAGAAGCGGTCAGGCATCTCGTGCGCAAGCTGGCTCATTCCGCAGCCCTTTGACATTGCGGGGGTGATGCCCACTACGCGCGTGTCCCTGCGCGCAAGTTCAGTAATGGTATAGCCGAAGACGTCCTGATAGCGGTCCGCCGGGTGCGGGCTGTGGATCCTTTCCCCGGTCTGGGGGTTGAAGCGGCCCGGAGCGTGCCAGGTTGCGGGATCCGCTTCGGCAGGGGCGTAGCCCTTGCCTTTCACCGTGAGGCAATGCAGCACGCGGGGGCCGTCCAGGGCCTTGAGGCGCTGGAGAGCATCTATCAGCTGGACTATGTCATTTCCGTCCACAGGGCCGAAGTACCTGAATCCCAGGGCTTCGAACAGGTCTCCTCCGCTGCGTTTCACTGCAAGCGACTTGGCGGAGATCACAAACCTCTGCAGCTTGGTCCTGACCTTGCCTTCTCCCATCGAGTCCCATACCTGTTTCTTAATTTTATTATAAGTAGGGCTGGTGGTGAGGCTCAGCAGATGGTTGTGCAGGGCACCCTTGTCCTTCTCTATGGACTGGTTGTTGTCGTTGAGCAGTATTAGCAGGTCCGCCTTGGAGGCGCCCGCATTGTTGATGCCTTCAAAGGCAAGCCCGCCGGTGAGGGCGCCGTCGCCTATCATAGCCAGCACCTTGTGCCTGTGGCCCTGCATCTTGGCGGCCTCCGCCAGGCCCAGCGCCGCGGATATGGATGTGGAAGAGTGCCCGGTGCCAAAACTGTCGTAAGGGCTCTCGTCCCTGTTGGGGAAGCCGCTTATGCCGTCCTTGGTACGGTTGCCCAGGAACGCCTCGCGGCGTCCTGTGATTATCTTGTGCGCGTATGCCTGATGTCCCACGTCAAAGACAATCTTGTCTTCAGGCGTGTCAAAGACATAGTGGCTGGCCACAATCATTTCCACGGTGCCCAGGCTGGATGCCAGATGTCCCGGATTTCGGGAGCAGCAGTCCACCATATAGGCCCGTATCTCCGAGCAGAGCTTTGGAAGCTCTTCAATGCTCAGTTTACGGATGTCCGCGGGGGAGTTTATCTTGTCTAGAAGGTCATACATCTGCTATTGTTTTTTGCTTGGGGCGTCCAGGCCAAGCTCAGGCTTGGAGGCCGATGAGCGCCTGAACATAGCGGCAACCAGAATTGCTGCAATTCCCAGGCCTATGAAGATGAATTCTGCGTGCACGGCGGCCTCCACACCTTCGCGTGCCTTGAAAATGCGGCCCACGAACACCGGGACAAGCAGCATTCCCATATTCTGGAACCAGTATATGAGGGAATACGCCGTGCCCAGGTTCCTGTCGGGGACAATCTTGGGTACGCTTGGCCACATTGCCGAAGGCACC
The DNA here is from genome assembly GCA_902761655.1 of uncultured Bacteroidia bacterium. Classification (GTDB taxonomy): domain Bacteria; phylum Bacteroidota; class Bacteroidia; order Bacteroidales; family UBA932; genus Cryptobacteroides. Next base: position 15,808 of record CACWLD010000007.1, read on the forward strand.
AGGGAATAGCCTACGCCCAGTATGGCTATCGAGAAATAACCCCAGAAAGGCACTCCCTGCGGGGCGAAGCACAGCAGCAGATGCGCGATGAGCACCAGCGCTGAGCCTATTATCATCCAAAGGGTACCCTTTCCCACCTTGTCCACCAGCGCTCCAAAGAGCGGGGTGAAGATTACGGTGAAGAACGGGATCATCGTTATCACCCATTTGGCGTTGTCTATGTCCATCCCAAAGCGCGGGATCACTATAGAGGTGCCGAATTTCTTGAACGATATGATGCAGCAGTAGAAGAACACGCAAAGCAGCGAGATCATTATGAACCTGGGGTTGGTGAACAGCTTGCCAAGGTCTGACCATCTGAACTTGTCCTGGTCCTTGACCTCTCCGCGTCCGCTTGCGATGCCCGCTTCCTTGTCAAAGCGTGCGTCCATTGCCACGAAGATGCCCCAGAGTATGACGCCCAGCATAATGAGGCCCAGGCCAACCAGGGCGGGGCGGGAAGTGTCCGCAAGGGACAGGCGCCCGCCGCCCTTCACCAGCATAGGGCTCAGGATGAACGCCGTGGCTGTTCCCAGCCTGGCGAAGGCAACCTGCGCTCCCATTGCAAAGGCAACGTTCCTGCCCTTGAACCATTTGGCAATGCTGCGCGTCACGGCAACGCCCGCAATCTCGCTTCCAAGGCCGAATATCATACATCCGGCGTAAGCGATGGCCAGCGAAGCCTTTGGCTGAAGCCCGGATATGAGCGCGCCGTACACTATGGCGGCTCCCAGGGCCATCAGGCCAACGAATACGGAGCCTATGATGCGCACCCCGAATATGTCAAGCAGGATTCCGCATATGATCAGGCCTCCGCATACGCAAAGGAAGCTGTAGCCTCCAGCGTAGAAGCCGTAGTCCGCGCTGTCCCATCCCAGTTCCAGCAGCTGTGGCTGCTGGAAGATCTGCGAGAGGGTGGAGAACATATCGTCAAAGAAGTACGACGCGAACATTGGCACCATCAGGCACACCAGGGCTATCCAGCAGGCGTTTTTTGCGAGTTTCTTTGCCGCCATTGCGTTATTCTGCTATGTTGGGTTCTTCCAGTCCAAGGTGTTTCTTCTTGTCCACCACCTTAAGGTATGCTCCAATGAGCATCGAGGCAACGCCAAGGCAGGCAAGCATAACAAGCGCCCAGGTATAGTTGAGCTGGTCCGGAGGGGTTCCGGGAGCGTTGGTGCTTGTGAGCACGTTTCCAATGAGGATGGGGAACAGCCACAGGCCGATGTTCTGGATCCAGAATATAAGTGCGTAGGCAGAGCCTATGATCTTCTCGTCAACAAGCTTTGGAACGCTTGGCCACAGGGCTGCGGGAACAAGGGAGAAGCTGGCGCCAAGCACCAGTATGGTGGCGTAAGCCACTACGGTGCCGCCCACAGCGCTGCCCTTGAAGAGAGGCAGGATGAACGCGAAGGTCAGGTGGCAGGCAACCAGCAGGATTGAGCCAATGAGCAGCATTGAAGCCGCCTTGCCCTTGTGGTCCACATAGTTGCCCAGGATTGGCGTGATAGCCACCGCAAGGAGCGGGAATACTGCAAAGATGGTCTCGGCGGTGCCGCGCTTGAATCCCATAACGCAGTAAACTATCAAAGCCACAACCGCGATTGCCATAAGGCCGTATTTCAGGCCCTTGTTGTTCTTGATGAAGTTGCTTGAGAATGAGCATACTGCCACAACCAGCATTATTATGTACTGGATGATGGTGACGGCCTCACCTGCCCAGAATGAACCGGCTGCGGGCTCGGTAAGCGTCAGGTTGCACTGCAGCATATTCACCGCATATTTCTGGAACGGGAATATGGCGGAGTAATACAGGACGCAGAGCAGGGCCACAAGCCAGAAACCAAGGCTTGAAAGGATCTTGCCTATGTCTTTTACCTTGAACGGATCGTCTTTCTCCTCCGCCTCGCCTGTCTGGCTGTCAAGCTTGCGGTCCATAAAGTAGTATACGATGAACATTATGAGCGCTATCATCATAAGCACTACTCCAAATGCCACTGAACGGCTTACCTCTATGCTTCCGCCAAGCTTTGCAAAATAGGGGGAGAAGATCATACAGGTGGCCACTCCAAGGCGTGCAAGGGCCATTTCCGAGCCCATTGCCAGGGCGGTCTCCCTGCCTTTGAACCACTTGACTATACCGCGGCTCACCGTGATTCCGGCCATCTCGCATCCGCATCCGAATATCATAAAGCCTATTGCAGCCAGTTTGGCGGAAGCGGGCATTCCGTGGTAGAAAGGCAGAACGTCGTCTATGAATCCTACGCCGGTGTGCCAGTTGAGGTTGTTAGTGAACCAGGTCTCAAGGCCGCTGCCAATGAAGGACTTGCTTATTGCGAACCATTTGATTGATGCTCCTACCAGCATCACCGCTCCTGAAAGGATGGCCGTGAAGCGGACGCCCATCTTGTCCAGGATGATACCTGCAAATATCAGGAAGAAGACGAATACGTTGAGGAACGTCTCAGAGCCTTCCATTGTTCCGAAGGCCTTGGAATCCCAACCGCGAGTGGACTCCATCAGGTCCTTGATAGGAGAGAGGATGTCCATAAAGATGTATGCGCAGAACATTGCCAGCGCAAGCAGCAGCAAGGCGGTCCAGCGCATTGCCGCGGAATCTCTCAGGGTTGTCTTTTTAATTGTGTCGGTCATAATGTTATAGTTTTATATTCAGAATCCTTTGATTTGGAAAAGCACGGTGGGGAGCAGCAGCAGGAAACCCAGCGCGATGAGCGCCAGGACGGGTTTCCATACGCGGCGAGCCCAGTCCGAATAATCCACCCTTGCCATTGCCAGGGCGGCTATGAGCACTCCGGAAGTGGGGGTGACCATATTCGTGAAGCCGTCTCCGAACTGGAAGGCCAGCACCATTGACTGGCGGCTAAGGCCAATCAGGTCGCTGAGCGGGGCCATTACCGGAATTGTTATGGCGGCCTTTGCCGTAGCGCTTGGTATAAGCAGGTTTATGAGTGTCTGGACCCCGTACATCATTGCCAGCGAAGCAGTCTTGGAACTGCCTTCCAGGGAAGTCTGCAGGGAGTGAAGGATTGTGTCCAGCACGTGCCCGTCCTGCAGGATGATTATGATGCCCGATGCCAGGCCCACCACCATAGCAGCTCCAAAGATATCCTTGGCTCCCGCCAGGAATTCATTGGCGATGCGGTTTGCGCTGAAGCCGCCGGCAATGCCGCACAGGATGCCCATTGCCAGGAACAGGGCGGAGATTTCCGCTATGTACCAGTGGAAGGCGACGGTCCCCACTATGAGGGCCACAATGCTGGCCGCAAGTATGCCAAGCACTATCCAGTGGCGCGCGTGGCCGCCGTCCGAGGCGCTTTGCGCCGGGGCGGATTGCGCCTGCGGCGCCTCCTTCTTTATACGCGATGCATAAATGAGCGTGAACGCAATGAACAGCCCGGTGAGAAGCGCCCAGCAGAATATCCTGTAGCCCATTCCGGAGAACATTGGCAGGTCTGACATCTCCTGTGCTATACCCACCGTGAACGGATTCAGGAACGCGCTGGAAAAGCCGATGTTGGAAGCCACGTACACGATCATCAGCCCCACTATGGCGTTGTATCCCATTGATATTGTCAGGGGTACGACCAGCCCCACGAACGGGATGGTCTCCTCGCTCATTCCAAATATGGCTCCGCCGGCGGAGAACAGCAGGGCTATGAGCGCAAGGACGGCCTTGTCATAGCGGCCGGCCTTGCTAATGAAACGCCTGATGCCAAAGTCCGCGGCTCCGGTGGCGTTCAGTATCCAGAACGCCCCTCCCACTATCAGAATGAACACTATTATCCCCGCCTGCTTGACGAATCCGTTGTACAGCGCGGAGAACACCTGCCAGGTCTGGGGGGCGGAATCCGCCTGGACAAAGACGGGATTGCCGTCGCTCCCGGTCACGTACTGACCTCCCGGCAGCAGCCAGGTGACTGCAGCGCACAAGATTATCAGCCCGAAGAGGATGATATATGTGTTGGGGAAGGCCCGGGTTTTCATACACGCGTGCTTTGGACGCGGCCTAGAACGGGAGATCGTCTGAAGAGTCGATTCCCAGGTCTATAGGGGCCTGCGGAGCCGGTGCGGCGGGAGCCGCGGGGGCTGCAGGCGCTGCCGGACGCGGCTGCTGCTGCCAGCCGCCCTGAGGGTATCCGCCCTGCTGGTATCCGCCTTGCGGATAACCGCCCTGGGCGGGAGCCGGGGAGGTGAAGGTGTTGTCGCCCTGGGCTCCGGGGTTGTCGCTCCTGCGGCCAAGGAGCTGCAGGGTGTCCACGTTTATCTCAGTGCGGGCGTGCTGCGCACCCTGCTGGTCTGTCCAGGTACGGGTGCGGAGGCGTCCTTCAACGTAAATTTGCGTGCCTTTGCGGATGAACCTTTCTGCAACGTCGGCAGACTGTCTCCAGGCAACTATGCTGTGCCATTCAGTATTCTCGCGGGTCTCTCCGCTGCGGTCTTTGAATCTCTCCGTGGTAGCCAGGCGGAATGTGGCCACCTTTGTGTTTCCATCAAGGTAACGTACTTCAGGGTCTGTACCAACGTTACCGATCAGCATTACTTTGTTCAGTGACATATCAGTGTGTTTTAATAGATTACGTTAAAAAAGCCTTACAAGTTAAGAAAAAATCCGCTAATTGCGCTGGCGGACGGCTTCAAAAAGGAGGATGGCGGCTGAAACGGACGCATTGAGGGAATCCATACTGCCAAGCATTGGAATGCGGATGTGGGCGTCAGCGGCTTCGCGCCAGATGTTGCTCAGACCGGTGGCTTCTGAACCCACCACAATGGCGGTGCCCCCGGTCATAGGGGTGTCATAGTACAGGTGGGAGTCCTGGAGTTGCGCCGTGAGTATGCGCACGCCGCGTTCCTTGAGCCAGGCGGCGGCTTCTGCTGAGCCGGCGCAGGCCACCGGAACGGTGAACACCGCACCCAGGCTGGAGCGTATCAGATTGGGGTTGTAAAGGTCCGTGAGGGGGTCGCAGATTATGACGGCGGAGGCCCCGGCGGCGTCGGCGCTGCGGAGCACAGCGCCCAGGTTCCCGGGCTTCTCCACTCCTTCCAGCACCATTACCAGCGGGTTCTCCCCAAGCCTGAGGTCCGCAAGGCCGGGTGCGCTTCCGCGCATCACCGCCAGCAGGCCCTCAGTGCCCTCGCGCAGCGCCATCCTGGCGTATACGGCGGGGGAGACCTCTATGGTCATCTCCGCATCGTAGCCGGACGGGTCTCCTCCCGCCTGCGGGCAGAAGAACAGCGTCCTTGCCTTGAAACCGGCCTCAAGGGCGTGCCCTATTTCCCGGCGTCCCTCCACAATAAAAAGGGATTTCTCCCGCCTGAGGGAAGATTTTTCCCTGAGCGAGAGAAGCTCCTTTACCTTAGGATTCTGCGCCGATGAAATAACCTCAAACGTCATTTTCCGCGTCTTCCTTCTTTAGGATCTTTTCCGGCTTCATCTGCGGGAAGAACAGCACGTCCTGTATTGCCGTCTGGCCGGTCATAAACATAGTGAGCCTGTCAATTCCCATACCCATTCCGGAGGTTGGAGGCATACCGTACTCAAGCGCGCGGACAAAGTCCATATCTATGTACATCGCCTCGTCGTCTCCCTTGCTCTTGAGGGCTGCCTGCTCCTCGAACCTTTCCAGCTGGTCTATAGGGTCGTTCAGCTCTGAATATGCGTTGGCAAGTTCCTTTCCGCAGACGAACAGCTCGAAGCGCTCGGTGAGGGTGGGATCCTTGCGGTGACGCTTTGTAAGAGGGGACATCTCAACCGGATAATCTATGATGAAGGTTGGCTGGATGAGGTTTTTCTCGCAGTATTCGCCAAAGATGGCGTCAATGAGCTTGCCCTTGCCCATTGAAGGCTCAACCTCTACGCCCAGCTGCTTGCAGGTTGCGCGGAGGGCGTCCTCGTCCATTCCCTTGACGTCCACTCCGGCGTACTCCTTGATGGCGTCCAGGATTGGAAGGCGACGGTATGTGCCGCCAAAGTCAACCTCGTTCCCGCCAATGTTCACCTTGGTGGTGCCGTTGACCTTCATTGCCACCTTGCAGAGCATCTTCTCCACGAAGTCCATCATCCAGAAATAGTCCTTGTAGGCCACGTATATCTCCATACAGGTGAACTCCGGATTGTGGGTCTTGTCCATACCCTCGTTGCGGAAGTCCTTTGCGAACTCGTATACGCCAAGATAACCGCCCACTATGAGCCTCTTGAGGAAGAGCTCGTTGGCAATTCGCATATACAGGTCTATGTCAAGCGCATTGTGGTGGGTGATGAATGGCCTTGCGGTTGCTCCGCCCGGAATGCTCTGGAGGATAGGGGTTTCCACCTCAAGGCAACCGGCCTCGTCAAAGTACTCGCGCATAGTGGAGATGATCTTTGCCCTCTTGACAAAGGTCTCCTTGACCTGCGGGTTCACGATGAGGTCCACGTACCTCTGGCGGTAGCGGAGCTCGGGGTCCGTGAAGGCGTCGTGAACCACTCCGTCGGCCTCCTTGACAATGGGGAGAACGCGGAGCGACTTGCTCAGCACGGTGAGTTCCTTGGCGTGTACGGAAAGCTGTCCTGTCTGGGTGAAGAAGGCAAAGCCCTTGATGCCCACAATGTCACCTATGTCAAGGAGTTTCTTGAACACGGTGTTGTACATTGTCTTGTCCTCTCCGGGGCAGATCTCGTCACGTTTTATGTATATCTGGATGCGGCCCGTGTGGTCCTGCAGCTCGGCAAAGGAGGCGGCGCCCATAATGCGGCGCGACATAAGCCTTCCCGCTATGCATACGTCCTGCAGGTTGCCTTTTTCCGGGTCATATTCCTGCTCTATTTTCTTTGCGGTTGCGTTTACCGGATATAATGCAGCCGGATAGGGCTCGATGCCCAATTCACGGAGCTGCCTGAGGGATTCTCTGCGGAGCAATTCCTGCTCGCTGTAGTCGGTATTTATCATATGTTCAAATTTGGACAAAAGTACTCATTTAATTTCTAAAATTGAAATATTTGAGGTATCTTTGTAAACTTTGGATAAGACCTGAAAAGAGATGGCTAAGGAATGTAAATGGATACTGAAGGAACCCGCTGACGCGGCCAAGGTTTCCAGGCTCGCCGCGGAGCTTGGAATTGACAGCGTCCTTGCGGACCTTCTCGTAAAAAGGGGCGTGGAGACCTTTGAACAGGCCCGCTCCTTCTTCCGTCCGTCTCTTGAAGACCTGCACGACCCTTTCCTGATGAAAGATATGGACATTGCGGTCCAGCGCGTGCGCGACGCCATAACCGGAGGCCAGAGAATCCTGGTATACGGAGACTATGACGTAGACGGCACCACCGCGGTCTCCCTTGTGTATTCTTTCCTCAGGCGCTTCACCCCGGAAGTGGACTTCTACATCCCTGACCGCTACAGCGAGGGCTACGGCCTCTCAATGAAGGGCATCGACTATGCGGCCGGTTCCGGCGTAAAGCTCATCATAACCCTTGACTGCGGCATCAAGGCCATCGAGAAAGTGGAGTATGCCCGCACCAAGGGCATAGACGTGATAATCTGCGACCACCACCTGCCGGAGGCGGAGCTTCCAAAGGCCGTGGCCGTCCTTGACCCCAAGCGGGAGGACTGCCACTATCCTTTCGACGACCTTTCCGGCTGCGGCGTGGGCTTCAAGCTGGTGCAGGCTTATTCCATCCGCTACGGCATTCCTTTCGAATCCCTCATTCCCCTGCTGGACCTTCTGGTAGTGAGCATATCGGCGGACCTCGTTTCAATGGTGGGGGAGAACAGGGTGCTGGCGCACTTCGGCCTCAAGCAGCTCAACGAGGACCCGCGCAAGGGCCTCCTTGCTATGATCTCCCTGTCCCAGCTGGAGCCAGGGCATCTTACAATTGACGATATCGTCTTCAAGATAGGCCCCCGCATCAACGCCGCGGGCAGGATGGACGAGGGGAAAAAGGCCGTGGAACTCCTTTCCGCCACGGATATGGACCGCGCCCTTGAGATAGGAAGGGAAATCAACGAAAAGAACAACGACCGCAAGGACATAGACCGCGAAATCACCCGCGAGGCCCTGGAAATGGTCCAGAAAGGCAAGTGCCTGATCAACGACAACGCAATAATCGTGTACAATCCGGGCTGGAACAAGGGAGTAGTGGGCATTGTGGCATCACGTTTGGTGGAAGCTTTCTATAAACCTACGGTTGTGCTTACCAATTCCAACGCCGCTGGCTTCATCACCGGATCCGCGCGCAGCGTGGCCGGCTTTGACCTTTACGAGAGCATAGAGCACTGTGCGGACCTGCTTGAAGACTTCGGCGGCCACGTATACGCCGCCGGACTGACCCTCAAGCAGTCCAACATAAAGGAGTTTGCGGAAAGGATAAACGGCTTCATCTCCGGAAAGATCACAACGGAGATGCTTACTCCGGTGGTGACCATAGACGCAAAGCTGGACTTTGCCCAGATAACGCCAAAGTTCCTCAGGCTGCTCAAGCAGTTCCAGCCCTTCGGTCCGGGAAACAACAACCCGCTGTTCCTCACTGAGAACGTCTATGACGGAGGCAACGGCCGCAAGGTGGGAGCGGGCGGCGTGCACGTGAAGCTGGACCTCATCCAGGAGTCGCAGCCTTACCACCAGATTCCGGCAATAGCCTTCAATATGTCGGAATTTTATGATTACATCAAGGCAGGAAATCCGTTCGATGCCTGTTATTCAATAGTGGAGAACTACTACAGGGGCAATTCCACTACGCAGCTCAGGATCAAGGACCTGCACGAACGTGAAGAGATAATTTAATTTTTTTAAGAATATGTTGTTTACATTACTCCAGTCTGAACTCGAGGGCGCCGTATCCGCAGAGGCCGCCCAGGTTATTCCGCAAGAGCAGTCTTTCTCCCTGATCCAGATGGCATCCAAGGGCGGATGGCTCATGATTGTGCTCGTCCTGCTCTCCATAGCCGCCATTTACATCTTTGGCAAGAAGTGGTGGATGATCAGCCGCGCAAACAAGATTGACAAGAACTTTATGAGGGATATCAGGGACTATATCCACGAGGGCAAGATCAAGTCCGCGGCAATGCTCTGCCAGAGGTACGATTCCCCAATCGCCCGCCTCGTAGAGAAGGGTATCGAGCGTATCGGACGTCCCCTCGGAGACATCCAGACTTCAGTGGAGAACACCGGCAACGTTGAGGTGGCCCGCCTTGAAAGGGGACTTCCTTTCCTTGCCACCATCGCCGGAGGCGCGCCAATGATCGGATTCCTTGGAACCGTAATAGGAATGGTGCAGGCCTTCTTCGATATGGCAAACGCAGGCAACAACATTGACATCACGCTTCTTTCCAACGGTATATACACCGCAATGATCACAACCGTGGGCGGTCTTATCGTGGGAATCCTGGCATATTTCGGATACAACTACCTTACATCAAGGATTTCGGACCTGGTCTTCAGGATGGAGAGCGCCACAATTGACTTTATGGACCTTCTCCACGAGCCCGCAAGCGCAGAGGAGGAATAAACAATGGCTATTAAGAGAAGCACAAAGGTGATTTCGGATATCTCTATGTCCTCTATGACGGACATAGTGTTCCTGCTGCTCATCTTCTTCCTGGTAACGTCCACGCTGGTTAACCCCAACGCCCTCAAGCTTTTGCTTCCCAAGAGCACGGGCCAGGTTTCCGCAAAGGCAACGGTGAGCGTTTCCATCAAGGACTGGGGCAACGATACCTACACATACCATATCAACGGCAGCGAGGTGCCCACGATGCCCTCCCAGGTTGAGGACCAGCTGGTTGGCCTGCTGCAGATGGAAGAAGATCCCACGTTCTCAATCTATTCTGACGAGAGCGTTCCTATCCGGGAGGTGGTGTCAATGATGAACATTGCCAAGCGGAACCATTATAAAGTGATTTTGGCAACACAACCTGAGTGATGAAAGAGTATTTAAGGGTAAGGGGCAAGGACGAGAAGACCGCCACCGCGGTGGGTCTTGGCGTGGCCGTGGCAATACACCTGGCCGCCATAGTCTTCTGCAGCTTTACCGGACTCTCATATCTTTATCCTCCTCCGCAGGAAACCACTTTCCTGATGGACTTCTCTGAGGTTGAAGAGGAAGATACTCCGCTGAGGTACGGCACCCAGCCCCGCGGGGAGAACCCTGACCTGGACCGCCCGATAGAGCTTGTCCAGCGTGCGGAATCCCCGTATGAGGCCAACGTCTCCCAAAACCTGACCCCGGCCACCAGGCCGGACAACTTTGGGGACGTGGACGTGCCAACCCCGCCTCAGGAGCCGGTGCTCGACCCCCGCGCCGCATTCCCCGGAATGGCCGCCCAGGATACTTCCCTGACGGCACCGCATTCCGCACAGCAGGGTTCGGACACCTACAAGGCCGGCCAGCCGGACGGCAATACCAGCAAGGGCAACACAACGGGTTCGCCCAATGTGCACGTGAAAGGACGTTCCGTAGTGGGCAACCTTCCAAGGCCGCAGTATGATGTGCAAAGGGAAGGAAGGGTGGTAGTGACTATCACCGTAGACCAGTACGGAAAAGTAACAAAAGCGGTTCCGGGTGCGGACGGAACTACAATTACAGATCAGACACTCTGGGCTGCGGCCAGGAAGGCTGCGATGGAATCCCATTTCAACGCAAGCAACGACCCTGTCCCGTCCCAGGGAACAATAACTTATGAATTCAAATTAAAGTAATGGAACCAGAGAAAAAGTATTCTTCCGAGGGAAGAGTCTTGAGGCCACGCAGAAAGGGGCCTTCAGCAGGGGATGCCGGCCGTGAGGGAGGGCATCGCAGCTTCGAAAACAGAAACTATGAAGAACACAGGAGCGGTTACCGCCGCGAGGGCGGGTACCGCAGTCAGGATGACCATCGCCGCGAGGGCGGCTACCGCAGCCAGGAAGGCGGCTATCGCCGTGAAGGCGGTTACCGCAGCAACCAGGAGGGTGGCTATCGTCGCGAAGGCGGCTACCGCAGCAGCCAGGAGGGCGGCTATCGCCGTGAGGGCGGTTACCGCAACAACCAGGAAGGCGGCTACCGTCGCCCGGAGGGCGGACATCGCAGCCAGGAAGGCGGATACCGTCGCGAGGGTGGCTATCGCAGCCAGGATGGCTCCGGCCGCAGCAATTACCGCGGACAGTCTTCCCAGAGGGGAGGCTATCGCCAGGGCGGCAACCGTCCGGGTGGTCCGCACAAAGGCGCCCCCAAGTCCTATGGCCGCCGTCCCGTACAGTTCACTGACAGGGACGAGGAGGGAATCAACAGGATGATCAGCCGCAAGGCAGAATCCGACGCCCGTTCATACGAGGGCAGGCAGGTTCCCGACACTTTCCAGGAGGAGATCCGTCTCAACAAGTTCATCGCCAATTCAGGCGTATGCTCACGCCGTGAGGCTGACACCCTCATCCAGGCGGGCGTAGTCACCGTAAACGGAGAAGTGGTTACCGAACTTGGAACCAAGATCAACGTCCTCAAGGACGAGGTCAAGTTCAACGGAGAGCGCCTCAAGGGAGAGCAGAAGGTATACGTGGTAATGAACAAGCCCAAGGGATTCGTAACCACAGCCAGCGACCCGCACGCAGAGAAGACCGTTATGGACCTTATGAAAGACTGCACTTACAGGGTATTCCCAGTGGGCAGGCTTGACAAGACCACCACAGGTGTCCTTATGCTTACAAATGATGGAGAGATGGCTGAGAGGCTTACCCATCCTTCATTTGACAAGAAGAAGATTTACCAGGTGATCCTGGACCACGATCTCAAGCAGGAGGATTTTGACAAGATACTTCAGGGAATAGAGCTCAACGACGGAGAAATCAAGGCCGACGAGCTTGAATACATAGACGAGCACGACCGCCGCAAGCTTGGAATAGAGATCCATTCCGGAAAGAACCGCATTGTAAGGCGCATATTCGAGTCTCTCGGATATGAAGTCCGCGCCCTTGACAGGGTTTATTTCGCGGGTCTTACCAAGAAGGGCCTCAAGAAAGGCGAGTGGAGATATCTCACTGACAGTGAAGTAAGTATCCTCAGAATGGGAGCATTTCTGTAATGCATAAGTCCGGATTCGTAAATATCATAGGAAATCCCAACGTGGGCAAGTCCACCCTTATGAACGCGTTGGTGGGAGAGAAACTGAGCATTGTCACAGCCAAGGCGCAGACCACCAGGCACCGCATAATGGGCATTGTCAACGGTGAGGATTACCAAATAGTCTATTCCGACACACCGGGAATCCTGAGGCCCAATTACCGCCTCCAGGAGAATATGATGGATTTTGTTCGCACCGCGATTGGCGATGCGGACATTATCCTTTATGTGACCGATACCGTAGAGAAGCCTGACAAGAACCAGGAATATGTCCTCAAGCTCAAGGATCTGCAGTGCCCGGTCATAGTGGTAATAAACAAGATAGACCTCAGCGACCAGCCGCGGGTGCTCCAGCTTATGGATTATTGGAAGGAGCAGCTGCCGCAGGCGGTGGTGATTCCGGCGTCAGCCGCGCATCAGTTTGGAATGGAGGCCATAATGGCCCAGATTCTGGACAAGCTGCCGGCAAGCCCGCCGTGGTATGACAAGGACACCTTCACGGACAGGAACCTGCGCTTCTTCGCATCGGAAATCATCCGTGAAAAGATACTGCTCAATTACGGGCAGGAGATCCCTTACAGCTGCCAGGTTGAGGTTGAGTCCTTCAAGGAAGGGACTGAGAGATACGAGATAGCCGCCGTCATTTACGTGATGAGGGATTCCCAGAAGGGCATCATCATTGGCAAGGGCGGATCGGCGCTCAAGAAGCTTGGGACGGAGTCCAGGCTTGAGATGGAAGATTTCTTCCAGAAGAAGGTGTTCCTGTCGCTCTACGTGAAAGTGGACCCTGACTGGAGGGAGAGCCGGAAAGAACTTCGCCGGTTCGGCTATGAAGAATAAGGAGCAAGAGATGGAAGACGAAGAATTGATGGTAGAAGAAGTCCCCGTAGAAGAAGGGGAATCCACTGGCAGGTTCGCCAAGCTGCTGGGAAGCGACAGCAACAAGTTCAAGCTGTCAGGGATGTTCAAGGACTGGTTCCTTGACTATTCCTCCTACGTTATCCTGCAGAGGGCGGTGCCCCATATAGTAGACGGACTCAAGCCTGTACAGCGCAGGGTCCTGCACGCAATGTATATGATGGACGACGGTTCCTACACCAAGGTCGCCAACATTGTGGGCCAGGCAATGCAGTACCATCCTCACGGAGACCAGTCCATCCTTGGAGCCCTGGTCCAGCTGGGCCAGAAGGGCCTTGCAATAGACTGCCAGGGAAACTGGGGCAACATCCTTACCGGAGACTCCAACGCCGCTCCTCGTTACATAGAGGCCCGTCTGAGCAAGTTTGCCAAGGAAGTCTTCTTTGACAAGAAGATTACCAACTGGATGACGTCCTACGACGGCCGCAACCAGGAGCCTACTGAGCTTCCGGTGCGTTTCCCGCTCCTGCTTGCGCAGGGAACGGAAGGCATTGCCGTGGGTATGGCCTCCAAGATCCTTCCGCATAACTTCAACGAACTGCTGGACGCTTCAATAGCCATCCTCAAAGGGGAAGATTACGAGCTCTACCCTGATTTCCCAACCGGAGGCTTCGCAGACTGTTCCAAGTATATGAAGGGTCACCGCGGAGGTTCCGTGAAGATCCGCGCCAAGATAGAGAAGGTAGACAAGAATACCATTGTCATCACTGAGCTCCCGTACACCCGTACGGCACCAATGCTCATCGACTCCATTCTCAAGGCAAAGGACAAAGGCAAGATAAAGATCAAGAAGATAGAGGATATGACCACGGAGAAGGTGGAGATAATCATCCACCTGCCCAACGACGTGTCCCCTGACAAGACCATAGACGCGCTTTACGCCTTCACTGACTGCGAGTACAGCGTTTCTCCAAACGCCTGCGTCATCAAGGACAACAAGCCGCAGTTCCTGGACGTGCACCAGATCCTGGAGTACGACACATTCCACACACGCGACCTCCTTGGCCGCCAGCTCCAGATAAAACTGGAGGAACTGGAGAACGACTGGCACTACAGCTCCCTTGAAAGGATATTCTTCGAGAACCGCGTCTACAAGATCCTGGAGCACGACCAGAAGAGCTGGGAGGACCAGCTGGATGACATATTCACCCAGATGAAGACCTACCAGGACCTCTTCCACAGGGAGATAGTGATGGATGACATCCTGAAGCTGGTGGACAAGCCGGTGCGCAGGATTTCCAAGTTTGACACCAAGGCTATGGACGAGCGCATCCGCGGCCTTGAAGACCAGATGAAAGCCGTCCAGGACGACCTGGAGCACCTTACCCGCTACACCATCAACTGGTTCCGGAGCCTCAAGAAGAAATACGGCGATATGTTCCCGCGCCAGACGGAACTCACCGGTTTCGAGACCATCTCAGTCACAAAGGTGGTCAACAACAACGCCAAGCTTTACGTGAACAAGGCGGAAGGCTTCGTGGGCATAGGCCTGAAGAAGGCGGACGGCGTGGAACTGGTGGGCGAGTGCTCCGATATGTCAGAGGTGGTTGTCATATCCAAGGACGGTAAATACCGCATTTCCAAGGTTACGGACAAGGCGTTCTTCTGGAACAACATCATATATGTGGGCGTTTTCAACCGCAACGACACCCGCACAATCTACAACGTGATATACCGTGAGGGCAAGACCGCGCTGTCTTACGCCAAGCGTTTTGCCATCACCTCAATAACCAGGGACAAGGACTATGACATCACCAACGGCACGCCCGGATCGTCCCTGCTCTGGTTCAGCGCCAACCACAACGGCGAGGCTGAGACCGTGAAGATATTCTTCCGTCCCCGCACCAAGCTCAAGAAGGTCACCTCAGAATACGATTTCTCCACCCTTGCCATCAAGGGAAAGACCTCCAGGGGCAATCTGGTGTCCAAGAACCCCATCCAGCGCATTACCCTCAAGAGCAAGGGCGTATCCACAATTTCCGGCAAGGATATGTGGTACGATTCAGACATCCAGAAGCTCAACGACGAGGGCCGCGGCCTGTACCTGGGACAGTTCGACACGGAAGACAAGGTACTTGCCATCTTCCGCAACGGAACGTTCTACACCACTTCCTTTGACGTTTCCAACCGCTATCAGGGCGATGTGCTATCCATAGAGAAATTCGACCCTGACAAGACATACACCGCACTTTATTACGATGCGTCCGTCAAGGCCTTCTACGTAAAGCGCTTCTCATTCGTGCTCAGCGACAACACTCCGCTCTCCTTCATCGCGGAGGGCAGGGGTTCGTACCTGGTGGACCTGAGCAAGGACCTTCATCCGCAGTTCCAGGTCACCTTCGGCGGGAAAAACGCCTCCAGGAGTCCGGAGGCCGTGGATGCGGAAGAGTACATCGGCAAGAAGGGCATCGCCGCAAAGGGCAAGAAGTGCTCGGACCGCTGGGAGGTTGCAAGCGTGGCGTTCATAGAGCCGCTCCACAAGCCGGAGGACGACGCCCCGCAGGTGCCGGAAGAGGAGTTCGTGGAGATAGATATGAACGATATCATTGACATTGACACCCCGGAACAGGATTTGGGCGAAATCCCTGAGATTGAAGAGCTTACATTATTCTAACCGATACTATATCTAATAACCAAAGCTATATGAAAATTAAATCGCTATTCATCGCCGCACTGTCACTGGCAATGTCCGTACAGGCATTTGCCCAGACTTACTGCAACCCGCTCCCTATGCCTATAGGCCAGGGAGGCAACGCCAGCGGTGACGTTACCGTACTCGAGGAAGGAGGCAAGTACTATATGTGCTGCTCCGGAGGCGGAATGTGGGTTTCCGACGACCTTCTCAACTGGGAGTTCCACGCCGTGGAGCACATCCCCGTTGCGCCGGACCTTGTAAAGTTTAACGGCAAGTTCTATCTTACCGGAAACAGCGACCACGTTTTCGTGGCAGACAACCCTCTGGGACCTTACGAGGACCTGGGTCTTTTCAAGAACACCGGCCCCGTAGAGGACGGATGGAACGGTGGTTTCGACACCAAGATCTTCGTTGACGACGACAACCAGCCCTACCTCTTCTGGCCTGGCCGCGGAATCAGCGGAATCTACGGAGTCAAGCTGGATCCTAAGGACCTCACAAGCTTTATGGGCAAGCCTACACACCTGTTCGGCTTCAACCCTATGCACGCCTGGGAGCGTTACGGAGAGATGAACGAGTATCCTACAGTGGCCTGGATCGAGGGCCCTTGGGTAATCAAGCGCAACGGAATCTATTATCTTGAATATTCAGCATCAGGTACCCAGTGGAAGACTTATGCGGAGGGTTATTACACCGCTACATCTCCTCTTGGACCTTATACATATGCAGCAAACAACCCTCTGCTCCGCAAGACAGAAGGCCTTGTAACCGGTACCGCCCACGGCTCAATTGTAAAGATGGCCGGAAAGGACGAGTGGTGGCAGTTCTATACAATAGTGCTCAGCAACCCTCCGGGAGGCCGCCGCATTGGTATGGACAAGGTTACATTTGACGCAGACGGACTTATGTACTGCACTGTAACAGATACTCCACAGCCTGCACCGGGTACAGTTGCCAAGACAGACGTTCCCGCATCCATCCCTGTTACAATCAACAAGATGAATGCTATGAACGCGCTTTCAAAGTTCTCTTCACAGCAGAACGGTTATCCTGCAGCCTTCGCCGTTGACAACTACAGCGGAACAGTCTGGATGCCGGAGGCCGAAGACGCAACTCCTTCAATCACCGTGGAGCTTTCTCCTGCAACACGTTTCGACGTAGTACAGCACTTCACCGTAGACGGAATGAGGGTTATGTTCAGCGGTGGCGGAAGAAGGGGCTTCGGCGCACCTGCAGCACTTCCTGTTTATAAGTACAAGCTGGAAGTATCACAGGATGGCGAGAAGTTCCAGACAGTCCTGGACAAGACAAAGAACGCTATTTCAAAGGATACTATTTATGAGGAGTTCAAGCCGGTTAACTGCCGTTTTGTAAGGCTCACCGTAACTGACTGGCCTAAGAACGCTCCCCTTGGAATCATTGACTTTACCGTATTCGGATATCCTCAGGGATGGGATGCACCTGAAGTAGCTACCCCTACATTCTCCAACCTCCCTATGGACAGCGAGTACCAGGCCGCCCACAGAAGGCAATAAACTCCAGACTATGAAACTCAAATCAATCTTAACAGCAGCAGTGGCCCTGGCGCTGGCTTTCCCGCTATCCGCACAGAGGTTCTGCAATCCGCTCCCTATGGTAATAGGCCAGGGCGGAAACGCCGGCGGAGACGTATCTGTCCTTGAGCACGGCGGAAAGTATTATATGTGCTGCTCAGGCGGTGGTATGTGGGTTTCTGACGACCTGCTCAACTGGGATTTCCACGCTGTGGAGCACATCCCCGGAGCACCTGACCTGGCAGAGTACAACGGCAAGTTCTATCTTACCGGAAACAGCGACCACGTATATTCCGCAAGCGATCCCCTTGGACCATACGAGGACCTAGGACTCTTCAAGAACACCGGTCCCGTGGAGCAGGGATGGAACGGCGGTTTCGACTGCAAGATATTTGTGGATGACGACAACCAGCCCTACCTGTTCTGGCCAGGCCGTGGAATCAGCGGTATCTACGGAGTAAAACTTGATCCCAACGACCTCACCAAGTTCGTAGGCACTCCTACCCATCTTTTCGGCTTCAACCCTATGCACGCGTGGGAGCGTTACGGAGAGATGAACGAGTACCCCACGGTTGCCTGGATCGAGGGCCCTTGGGTAATCAAGCGCAACGGCATCTACTATCTTGAATATTCAGCATCCGGCACCCAGTGGAGGTCTTATGCAGAAGGTTATTACACCGCAACCTCACCTCTGGGACCTTACACCTATGCCCCCAACAACCCTCTGCTCCGCAAGACTGAGGGCCTTGTAACCGGCACAGCCCACGGATCCATCGTAAAGATGAAGGACAGGGACGAGTGGTACCAGTTCTATACTATAGTGCTCAGCAACCCTCCGGGAGGCCGCCGCATTGGTATGGACAAGATCACCTTCGATGCTGACGGACTTATGTACTGCACAATCACCGAGTCTCCCCAGCCCGCGCCGGGAAGAACTGCTTCCGCCAGCGTTCCGGCTTCTATCCCCGTTTCCATCAACAAGATGGTAGGCGGAGACACCAAGTCTACGTTCTCTTCCGCAAAGGATGGATATCCTGCAGCATATGCTGTTGACAACTACAGCGGAACGGTGTGGATGCCTCAGGACGATGACAAGGCCCCTTCATTCACCCTTGACCTTGGCCCTGCAACCCCTTATGACCAGATACAGCACTTTACCGTAGATGCAATGAGGGTTATGTTCAACGGACCAAGAAGGGGATTCGGCGCAGCCGCGGTCATTCCTGTATACAAGTATAAACTGGAGGTTTCCAGCGACGGCAACAAGTTCGTGACCGTGCTTGACAAGACCAAGAACAACGTGGCAAAGGATGTAGTTTACGATGAGTTCGCTCCTATCAACTGCCGCTTTGTGCGCTTCACCGTTACGGACTGGCCAAAGGACACTCCTCTTGGAGTGATAGACTTTACCGTGTTCGGATATCCTCAGGGCGCGGAGTTGCCTCAGTACGCAACACCTACTTTCCCTTATCTCCAATATCAGGGTAAATAGACTTTAACCTAATATGAAACTTAAACGATTGGCAATCATAGCATTGTCTCTGGCGGGGTGCCTTATGGCCTCCGCCCAGAGATATTGCAACCCCCTCCCTATGGTTGTAGGAAACGGCGGAAACGCCGGCGGAGACTGCTCCGTTTTCCAGGAGGGAGACAAATGGTATATGGCCTGCACAGGAGGCGGAATATGGGTCTCCGAGGACTTCCTTAACTGGGAATTCCATCAGGTTGAGGTCGAAGGCGGCATTCCGGTTGCCCCGGACATTGCCAAGTTCAACGGCAAGTTCTATATGACCGGCAACACGGAGGAGGTCCGCGTGGCGGACAACCCTCTGGGCCCTTACAAGGTCCTTGGAACCTTCCACAACACCGGCCCTGTGGCCGATGGCTGGAACCGCGGTTTCGACTGCAAGATCTACGTTGACGATGACAACCAGCCATATCTTTTCTGGCCCGGTTACGGTATCAGCGGTATCTTTGGCGTAAGGCTGGATCCCAACGATCTCACCCGCTTTGCTGAGAAGCCTACACACCTTATCAGTTTCAACCCTATGCACACTTGGGAGCACTATGGCGATGCCAACGAGTACTCCAACGTGGGCTGGATAGAGGGCCCCTGGGTAATCAAGCGCAACGGTATCTACTATCTTGAGTATTCCGCATCCGGAACCCAGTGGAAATCCTACGCTCAGGGCTACTATACGGCTCCCAATCCGCTGGGACCTTACAGCTACGCTCCCAACAATCCTCTGACCCGCAATACGGAGGGCCTTGTGACCGGTACCGGTCACGGCTCCATTGTAAAGGGCCCTGACGGAGAGTGGTGGCAGTTCTATACCATTGTGTTCTCCACCCCTACGGGAGGCCGCCGCATAGGTATGGACCGCATCACTTTTGACGATGAGGGCTTTATGTCCTGCAAGATTACCGATACCCCTCAGAGGGCTCCCCTTGCGCCCGTGTGCAAGGATGCCCGTCCTTCCATTCCGGTAACTATCAATAAGATGGCGGACATTGCCGCCCTTAAGGATTTCTCTTCCGAGAGGGAAGGATTCTATGCCTCCTACGGTATCGACAATTACAGCGGAACTATTTGGCGTCCGCAGGCGGATGACGCTCAGCCGTATATGACTCTTGACCTTTCTCCCGCTACCCGCTTTGACGTTGTGGAGCATTTCAGCATTGACGGTCTACGTATCCTTTTCAGCTCTTCACGCAGGGCTCCGGGTGCGCCGGCTGCGGCTTCACTCCCGGTTTACAAGTATAGGCTGGAGGCTTCCCAGGACGGCAAGACTTTCTTTACTGTGCTTGACAGGACGGGTAACACTATCCCCAGGGATACCATCTATGAGGATTTCAAGCCTGTCAACTGCCGTTTCATCCGTCTTACCATTACTGACTGGCCAAAGAGCAGTCCTCTTGGAATCATAGACTTTACGGTGTTCGGTTATCCTGACGGTTGGGACAGCCCGGAGGTCGCTTCTCCGGCCTTTGCCAACTCCAACCTCCCTACGGATCACGAGTACCAGGCCGCTACCGGCGGCAACGCCGCCTGGTAAGCGTCTGCACGCTCCGGTCGAAGACAGTCAGGGATTGAAAAGTGCCACAATGCAGGCTTGACGCCGAAAGCACTTTCCAATCCCTGACTGTCATTCTCCCTCTCCCTCCCATCCTCACTCTTCTCATTACACCCTTTTCCCTCCGCTTTTCCCAACCCCTCCTCGTATGTAATCCTGAGCGCAAGCGAAGGATCTCTCCCCCATTTGGTACACCAGAGGCCTTTCTCGTGTACCAAACGCCCTCCCCCGACTTGCCAGTGCCGGAACGGAGCGAATAGGCGGTGAATGAAGGAGCAAGTCCCTCCAGAGAGCGTGCGTTGCTCCGCACGACGGCGTGTGTTTGACGAGTGTTAGACGGGGTCGGGGCCCCGGCTAAAAGGGAGGAGTTAGCCGTCGAGCACGCGATTGCTGGACTTGCCATTCGCCGCCGTCAGCGAAGTTCCGGCACTGGTAAGCCGGGGGAGGAGGAAGCAGGTGCGCCTGACGTCCAGGTTTTAGGGACGACGGGAGCAAAATAGGGGGTAAAATGCTCCTGACGTCCCATTTTCAGGGACGTGGGGAGCACTTGACCTTCCATACGGGACTGGCACTGTGGGAGGGAGGGGTTTTTATTACGGGAAAAAAGATGTATATTGCAGGATGTAAAGGACAATCAAACAATTACTATAATGAGAAAGATATCTAGGGCCGTTCTGACAGCCGCGTTGGCGGTGGCGGCGGCGTGGGGCGCAATTGCCCAGACAACGGTAAGCGGGCCGGACGGGAAACTGAAGGTGAACATATCGGCGGATGCCAAATACAGCGTTGAGTATGACGGCATTCAGGTGCTGGAGCCTTCGGCATTGGGTTTCAAGGCCAACATAGGTGATTTTTCCGCGCTGAAGTTCGTGAAAGATACGGCGTATACCGTGGATCAGACCTACAAGATTCCTACTATCAAGGCATCGGAGGTCAACTACAAGGCCAACGTAGCAGTGGCCACGTTCCAGAATGAGGCGGGCCTCGGCTTTGACGTGGAGTTCCGGGTCAGCGACAATGACATTGCTTTCAGGTATGTCATTCCCCGCCCAAGGACACGCGGTTACGCGCCGGGCGGAATCCGCATCTTTGAAGAGGTTTCGGCATTCAAGCTGCCGGCGGGAACAGTATCGTTCCTCACCCCACAGAGCGACGCTATGATAGGCTTCGCCCGCACAAAGCCAAGTTATGAAGAGTTCTATTATCTGGAGAAGCCCCTGGAGGAAAAGTCTGAGTACGGCCACGGATATACTTTCCCGTGCCTCTTCAAGACCGCCCAGGGAGCGTGGGTGCTCATAAGCGAGACCGGCGTTGACAGCCGGTACTGCGCATCGCACCTGAGCGACTGGGACCCCGTGAAGGGCTACACGGTTGCGTTCCCTCTTCCGGAAGAGAACAACGGCGAGGGCGATGCCGGAGCCGCTTTCTCAGTTCCGGGAGCAACCCCGTGGAGAACCATCACCGTGGGCAAGGACCTGGCTCCAATAGCGGAGACCACTGTCGCCTGGGATGTTGTGGAGCAGTTGTATGAGCCGTCCATAGATTACAAGTTCGGCCGCAGCAGCTGGAGCTGGATCCTGTGGCAGGATCCCAGCATCAACTGGGACGACCTGGTGGCATACATAGACCTGTCCGCCGCAATGGGATGGGAGTACACCTTGGTGGATGCCTACTGGGACAGGAACCTTGGATATGAGAAAATGGAAGAACTTATCCAGTATGCCAATAGCAAGAATGTGGACGTATTCCTTTGGTACAGCTCAAGCGGATGGTGGAATGACATTCCCCAGAGCCCCAAGGACAACCTGACAACCGCCGTAAGCCGCAAGAAAGAGATGGCTTGGATGAAGAAAGCAGGCGTAAAGGGTATCAAGGTGGACTTCTTTGGCGGAGACAAGCAGCAGACTATGCGCTACTACGAGGACATCCTCAGCGACGCCAACGATTATGGTCTGATGTGCATCTTCCACGGAGCAACCCTGCCGCGCGGCTGGGAGAAGATGTATCCCAACTTTGTGGGAAGCGAGGCCGTGAGGGCATCTGAGAATATGGTGTTCAACCAGAACGACTGCAACCTGGAGCCGGAATTCGCCTGCCTGCATCCGTTCATCCGCAATACCGTGGCTTCTATGGAATTCGGAGGCACGTTCCTGCAGAGGCGCCTGAACCGCAACCCGGAGAGGGGATCCCGCAGGATGACCACTGACGTATTCCAGCTTGGTCTTGCTGTAGTTTACCAGAATCCTATCCAGAACTTTGCCCTGTCGCCCACCAACCTTACGGACGGAACATCTGAGTTATGCCTTGACTTTATGCGCAAGGTGCCTACAACCTGGGACGAGACCCGTCTCATTGACGGCTATCCCGGCAAGTATGTCACAATGGCACGGCGCAAAGGCAACACCTGGTACATAGTTTCACTGAACGGAACACTGGATAAGCCAATGAAGGTTGACCTGAATGCCATCTACAAGAAACTGGGCATTGACGCCGGCATATCCCAGACCGTACTCTATACTGGAGGAAACGACGCCTCGGCAAGCACCAAGGTTCCGGCAAAGGCCATTGACGTGGCTCCCGCCGATGCCGTAGTGGCAGTTGTGAATTCCTGGATAAATCCTGCTATTCTGGGTCAGGGTAAGTAATACCGGACAGGAACAGCGCGTGTCCCGGAACGGATTCGCCCGCATCGCTGCGCGATGGGAGGCGTCCGCTTCCGGGACGCCCATTTGTGTCCGGGGGAAGGATCAGGGCGCCAAAGTCCTCCAGGGACATCTTTCCGCGCCCAACGTCAATGAGTGAGCCCACAACTGCGCGGACCATGTTCCGCAGGAACCTGTCGGCGCAGATCCTGAAATACAGATAATCCCCCTGGGCGGCGGGGAAGTCCATTACCGAGCAGTGTACGGGGGCGTAGGAATGCCATCCGGCCTCGGTCACCGTGCATATGGAGGTCTTTACGTCAGTGCCGGTTTTCTGGAAGCAGCGGAAGTCGTGCGTTCCAAGCAGCATACCGGCGGCCTTATCCATTGCATCAAGGTCCAACGAGTACGTGCACTGGTATGAGTACTGCCCGGCGAAGGGGTCTTTTCTACGATGCAAAAAATATGTATATTTGCGGTTTGTAGCGTCAAATCTGGAGTGGAATTCCGCAGGGGCTTCCGACAGCTTCAGAACCACTATGGAAGGGGGTAGGATGGCATTTAATTTGTAGCCCAAAGCCTCTGTATCCAGGCCCTCCGGGGCGTCAAAATGGGCAATGTAGCCTATGGCGTTCACGGCGGTGTCCGTCCTTCCCGCTCCGGTTACGCTCACTGGGGCGCGGAGCAGTTTTCCAAGGGCATCTTCCAGGGTGCCCTGGACGGTAGGGACCCCCGGCTGGGTCTGCCAGCCGAAAAAGGACGAGCCGTCATAGCAAAGGGTTATGGAATAACGCATACGAGTGCAAAAATATTAAAATATAATGGAAAATATCAACATCCAAGAACTCAACGAGCGCATTCAAAGGGAGAGCGCCTTTGTGGATCTGCTTACAATGCAGATGGGAAAGGTGATAGTGGGCCAGAAGCATCTGGTAGAAAACCTGCTCATTGGCCTCCTGGCCAATGGCCACATCCTCCTGGAGGGCGTTCCTGGCTTGGCAAAAACCCTGGCAATCAATACTTTGTCCCAGGCGGTAAACGCCAAGTTCAGCAGAATTCAGTTTACTCCGGACCTTTTGCCTGCTGACTTGCTGGGAACCCTTATCTATTCCCAGAAGAACGAGGCCTTCGAGGTTCACAAAGGTCCCATCTTTGCAAACTTCGTCCTCGCAGATGAAATCAACCGTTCTCCGGCAAAGGTGCAGTCCGCCCTGCTGGAGGCTATGCAGGAGCGCCAGGTAACCCTTGGAGACAAGACCTATAAGCTCCCGGAGCCGTTCCTGGTAATGGCCACCCAGAACCCCATAGAGCAGGAAGGAACCTACCCTCTGCCAGAGGCCCAGGTCGACCGTTTTATGCTCAAGGTCATCGTGGACTATCCAAAGAAGGAGGAGGAGAGGCTGATTGTCCGTATGAACAATTCCGGAGTATTCCCCAAGGCGGAGCCCGTGATCAGCCCTGAAGACATCGTCCGCGCCCGCGAGGTTGTCCGCGATGTCTATATGGATGAGAAGATAGAGCGCTATATAGTGGATATCGTCTATGCCACCCGCACCCCTGAGGAGTACGGCCTCAAGAATCTCAAGGGCCTCATCTCCTTTGGCGCGTCGCCGCGTGCCAGCATTTCGCTGAGTATGGCCGCCAAGGCATACGCCTTCATCAAGAGGCGCGGCTACGTTATCCCTGAGGACGTCAGGGCCGTCTGCAACGAGGTCCTGCGCCACCGTATCGGCCTCAGCTATGAGGCGGAGGCGGAAAACGTCAAGTCAGAAGACATCATCGAGCAAGTTATCAATGCAGTTATCGTCCCATAGCACAAGCGCTGCAGACCTGCTGAAGAAAGTCCGCAAGATAGAGATCAAGACGCGGGCCCTCTCGCACCAGATTTTCGCCGGAGAATACCATTCTGCGTTCAAGGGACGCGGTATGGCCTTCAGCGAGGTGCGCGAGTACCAGTGGGGAGACGACGTGCGTTCTATGGACTGGAATGTCACCGCGCGCCTGCGCACACCTTATGTGAAGGTGTTCGAGGAGGAGCGCGAGCTGACAGTGGTGCTGCTGGTGGACGTGAGCGGATCCGGCTTCTTCGGGACAGCATCGCGCACCAAGAGGGAGCTGCTGGCGGAGATAGCCGCCGTGCTCAGTTTCAGCGCCATCCTCAATAACGACAAGGTGGGAGCGCTGTTCTTCAGCGACCGCGTGGAGAAATTCATCCCGCCGGGAAAGGGCCGGAGCCACCTGCTCCACATTATCAGGGAGATCATCGACCTTGAGCCTGTTTCACGCGGAACCGACATTGGCGAAGCGCTCCGCTACCTGACCAACGCCATCAAGAAAAAATGCACCGCATTCGTGCTCAGCGATATGATGGATGCCGATGACCAGGGCAACCCGCGCTACGAAGACGCGCTCAAGGTTGCCGTCAACCGCCACGACCTTTCCGTGATCAAGGTACACGACCCCCGCGAGCAGAGCATCCCGGACCTTGGCCTTGTGAACATACACGACCTTGAAACCGGGGCCGGAACCTGGGTGAACACCTCCAGCAAGCATATGCGTGCCGCATATGAGGCCTGGTACAGGACTGTCGCGGACAAAGAAAAGAAGATGTTCAACCGCTACAAGGTTGACTCCGTGGATATTGCAACCAACGAAGACTATGTCAAGGGCCTTATGACCCTGTTCAGCAAGAAATGAGACTGTTGTTAGCCATATATGTATTAGCGGCGGGCATCATCCCTTCCGGCCAGAGCTACCTCAAGCAGCTCCAGCAGAGGGATTCCATACTCATTGCGGACCAGCTGGAATACGGTGTGGAACTCAATGGAGTGGAGGCAAGCGCCACCCTGGCCTTCCAGGACTACACCAAGGCGTTCACGGACACCCTGACGCTTGTACGGAACTGGCGCATAGACACCCTCAAGGTCATAGGCAAGGATGCCGACAGGAAATTCAACCTGCGCGCATCCGTAGTGGTTGCCCCGTTCGAGGAGGGCCATTACCAGCTGCCGGACATTGCCGTACAGCGCACCTTGGGCAAGCAGATGGACACATTGCTGTTCGACGGTATGGAGTTCGAGGCCAAGACCATCCCAATTGACACCGCCACTTTCCAGATACACGACATTAAGGGCCAGATAAAGTATCCGCTTACGTTTGCGGAAATCCTGCCTTACATCCTGGGCATCAATCTGCTGGCCCTGCTGGCCATAGTGATCGGCTGCCTGATAATAATGTCCAAGCGCACCAGGACCGTCACGGAGGTTCACCGCGATCCTCCTTACATAGTTGCCCTGCGCAACCTGGACAGCCTGCGCGGAGACAAGTACTGGGCTCCGGACAAGCAGAAGACGCTGTATTCCGGCATTACGGACACGCTTCGCACATATATTGAGAACGTCTTTGGCATCAATGCGGAGGAGATGACCACCGCGGAAATCTTCGAGGCCCTTGACGGGCGCGTTCCCCAGGACCTTTATGCGGAGGCCAAAGATCTGTTCGAGACCGCGGACTTCGTGAAATTCGCAAAGTTCTTTGCAACTGACGAGCAGAATGCCGCCGCAGTGCCTTCTGCAGTGAAATTTGTAACGTCCACCTACCAGACACAGCTGGAAAGTGAGCAGAAAGAGCAAGAGGAGGAGGCCGCCTGATGTTTTTCGAGTATCCACAGTTGCTTTGGCTGATGATTGTCCCGGCTCTGCTTGGGGCGCTCTACCTGTTCCGCGAGCTCACGGGAAGGCGCACCAGCCTGAACGTGGCTTCCGGGAAGCAGTGGCAGAGCGGCGGGCGCACTCCTCTGGAGGTGCTGCGCCACCTGCCGGAGCTCCTGCGCCTGGCCGCGATGTGCCTGATAGTGGTGTGCATAGCGCGCCCGCGCTCGTCGTCGCAGTCGGAAAGGGTGGATACGGAAGGAATAGACATTATGCTGGCGATGGACGTTTCCACCAGTATGCTGGCGCGGGACTTTGAGCCGGACCGTATCAACGCGGCCAAGGACATTGCTATGGAGTTCATAGCGCAGAGGCCTTCGGACAGAATGGGAATAGTTGTGTTCGCGGGGGAGAGCTACACCCAGTGCCCGCTCACAACGGACCGCGCTACGCTCATCAACCTTATGAAGGAACTTCAGACGGGTCTGATTGACGACGGCACCGCAATTGGCAACGGTCTTGCCACGGCGGTGGCGCGCCTTACGGATTCCGATGCAAAGAGCCGCGTGGTGATACTTCTCACCGACGGTGAGAACAACAGCGGCGAAATTGCCCCGGAGACGGCGGCGGAGATAGCATCTACCTATGGCGTAAGGGTTTACACCATTGGAGTGGGTGCCAACGGCAGCGCACCGTACCCGGTGATGACGCCCTGGGGCATAGAGATGCAGAACCTTCCGGTCCAGTTGGACGAAGACCTGCTTCGCAACATAGCCTCCATAACCGGAGGACGTTATTTCCGCGCTACGGACAACACCAAGCTGGCGGAAATTTATGCTGAGATAAACAAGATGGAAAAGACACGGGTAACCGTGGACAATTTCCCTGTATATAAAGAACTGTTCCTGAAGTACGCGCTGTGGGCACTTGCCCTGCTGCTCCTGGAACTTGTATTGAGATTCCTGTTCAAGAAACTGCCGTGATATATTTTGGAAACATACACTTCCTGTGGCTCCTGCTGCTGGTTCCCGTCATCCTGGCGGGCTACGGCATTATGCGCTACAGGCGCCGCAGGACCTTGAGGGAATTTGGGGACGAGGCTCTGGTCAACGAGCTGATGCCGCGCTACTCAGCCGTCAAGGGCTGGCTGCGCTGCATCCTGCTGGCCATCGCCTTCGCCTGCTTTGCCGTGGGTATGTCGCGCCCTATGATAGGCGCTACCATACGCGAGCACGAGTCCGCAGGCGCGGAGATAATGATATGCCTTGACGTCTCCAATTCAATGCTGGCGGAGGATTATTCCCCCAGCCGCCTGGACAGGGCAAAGCTGGCCATAACCAGGCTGGTGGACGGCCTGCAGGAAGACAGGATAGGCCTGATTGTGTTTGCGGGCACGTCGTTCGTGCAGCTGCCTATCACGTCAGACTACATATCGGCAAAGATGTTCCTGTCATCGGTGGACAACCGCTCGGTACCGGTACAGGGCACCGCAATAGGAGACGCCATAAACACTGCAATACGCAGCTTCAGCGCCCAGAGCGAGAAGAGCCGCGCCATAATAGTGATTACTGACGGCGAGAACCACGAGGACGATCCCGTGGAGCAGGCGGCCCTGGCTGCTGAGCAGGGAATCAAGGTATACACCATTGGCGTGGGCTCCACCCAGGGCCAGCCAATCCCGTATGGGGGAGAGCTGCTCAGGGATTCCGAGGGCAACATAGTGGTGACCCGCCTGGACGAGGAAACCCTCAGGCGCATAGCTGGCGCCGGTGGAGGAGCATATGTGCACGCGGGCAATGAGGAGTTCGGCCTCAATCCTATCGTCGAGGACATCCGCAAGATGGAGGACGAGCGCTTCAATTCCATAGTTTTCGAGGAATACAACGAGCAGTTTATGTATTTCTTTGCCGCCGCGCTCATATTCCTGATGCTGGAAATGCTGTTGGGTGAGAGGAGCCCCAAGAAGAAACTGTTTGTATGAGAAGGATACTGTTGATATTGGCAACTGTACTGATGGCCGTTTGCGCAAGCGCGCAGGTGGACCGCAGGGAAGTGAGGGAAGGCAACCGCAAGTTCCGCGGAGGCAACTTCCGTCAGGCCGAGATAGACTACCGCAAGGCGGCCCTCAAGGATTCGCTCTCCGTTGCGGCGCAGTACAACCTTGCCTCTTCGCTGTACAGGCAGGAAGATTACGCAGGCGCAGCCAAAGCGCTTGAAACCATAAAGGACGTGGCCCCAAGCCATCCAAACAGCGCTGATTACTTTTACAACGCTGGCGACGTAGCCCTTCAGACGGAAAACTATCAGGCTGCAGTGGAGGCCTTCAAGCAGGCCCTCCTGCGCAACCCCGGAGACCTGGATGCCAAGGAGAATTACATCTACGCTAAGAAGAAACTCCAGGACCAGCAGCAGGACGGCGGAGGCCAGGACAATCAGGACAACCAGGATCAGGATCAGAATCAGGACCAGAACCAGGATCAGCAGCAACAGCAGCAGGACCAGGATCAGAACCAGGACCAGCAGCAACAACAGCAGCCTCGCGAGCAGAAGATATCCCCCCAGCAGGCCCAGCAGATGCTTAATGCCATACAGGCCAAGGAGAAGGAGACCCAGGACAAAGTGAACAAGGAAAAAGCCCAGGCGAACCCTAATAAGAAAGAAAAGAATTGGTAATGAAACGGTTGGTAGCCATAATTATGTTGCTGGCCGCGGCCTTCACGCTGCGCGCCCAGACATCCATCCGCGTGGACGCCCCCAATCTGGTGGCGGTCAGCGAGCAGTTCAACGTGACTTTCGTCATTGAGGGAGAGGATTCCCCGACGGACTTCCAGTGGAGTCCCGGCGATGACTTCCAGCTTGTCTGGGGCCCGCAGAGAGGCTCTTCCACCAGCGTTACCATAGTCAACGGCAAGCGCTCACGCACTTCCCAGACCACATTCACATATGTGCTGATGCCAAAGAAGGAGGGAAAGTTCACCCTGCCAACCGCCACCGCAAAGGTGGGCGGAAAGGAGATTTCCTCCTCCGGCGCCAGCGTGGAGGTGGTTTCCGCCCAGAGCGGCGGTGGCTCCCAGGGCTCGTCCGGCGCATCCGGAGGCTCCGCGCAGGAAAGCGGCAGCATTTCTGACGACGACCTTTTCCTCAGGCTCACCCTGAGCCGTACATCGGCAGTGGTGGGGGAGCCAATCAACGTATCTCTGAAACTTTACCAGAGGGTGAGCGTGGCAGGATTCGAGGACGCGCGCTTCCCGTCCTTCAACGGCTTCTGGAGCCAGGAGATCCAGGCTCCCACCAGCATTGAGTTCACGCGTGAGAACTACAACGGAAGCCTTTACAACTCCGCTATCCTTCGCACCTGGACCATCATCCCGCAGCAGAGCGGAGACCTGGTGATTGAACCTGCTGAACTGGTGTGCCTTGTGAACGTGCGCGTCGCCACGGGCGGAGGAAGCATCTTTGACAGTTTCTTCCAGGACGATTACCGCACCCTGCGCAAGAGAATCTATTCCAAGAGTTATACGGTAAAGGTTTCACCGCTTCCGTCCGGCGCCCCGGCGTCCTTCGGCGGCGGCGTTGGAACGTTCACGATGAACACGGCGCTTTCCGCTTCCTCGCTGAACGCGCACGACGCCGGATCGCTCAAGGTCACTGTGTCCGGAAGCGGCAACGTATACCTGCTGGAGGCCCCCAAGGTGCAGTTCCCGCCGGATTTCGAGGTTTATGACGTGAAGATTTCCGATTCCCCGGGTGCAAAGGTCTTCGAGTATCCGTTCATACCGCGCAGCCCCGGAGACTTTGAGATAGGGCCGGTGGAGTACAGCTACTTTGACATCAATACCCGCAAGTACGTCACCCTCAAGTCCGATGTGATGCCGCTTAGCGTAGCCCGCGGCACGAACACGGACAGCCCCAACGCGGGAGTCATCAACAATGTTTCCAGAAGGGATGTCCGCAACCTTGACAGCGACATCCGCTATATAGTGACAAAGAAGCCAAAGTTCAATTCCGCGGGCAGCGGATTTGCCTTTGGGAAGGCGTTCTGGGCCCTTGCGGCGGCGCTGTTGCTGCTGTGGGCGGCCGCGTTCGTAGCGCTCAGGCGCATAGGCGCCCGCCGCGCTGACGTCGCCCTCACCAAGAACCGCAAGGCCACATCTCTGGCCCGCAAGAAACTCGCCCAGGCCGGCGTATTCCTGGACAAGAACCTTTATACGGCGTTCTATGAGGAGTTGCACAAGGCCCTGCTGGGCTTCGTGGGCGACAAGCTGAATATGGACCTTGCCGATATGTCCAAGGAGAACATCAGCGCTGAACTATGCTCGCGCGGAACGCCCGCGCAGACGGCGCAGGAGTTCACCGACCTGCTCGATGCGTGCGAGTACGCGCGCTACTCCCCGGATTCCGGCCACGAGGCTATGTCCGAGCATTATAAGAAATCCCTAGAAGTGATCTCAGAAATTGACAATGCAATGAAGGTGAACAGAAAGACCAGGGCGGGCGGAGCCGCGGCGGCGGCCCTGCTGTTGTTGCTGCTGCCCGGCGCCGCGCTCCGCGCCCAGGACAGTTATCCGGATTCATTGTGGAACGCCGGCACAGCCGCCTATTCCGACGGCCGCTGGGATGATGCCCTGCAGGCCTGGAGCGGAATCGAGAGCCTGGGAGTGGAATCCGCTGACCTGTACTATAATCTGGGAAACGCTTATTTCAAGACATCTGACTACGCGCACGCCATCCTCTTCTATGAGCGTGCCTTGAAGCTTGATCCGTCTTCTGCGGATATCAAGCATAATCTGCAATTTGCACAGGAGTTCATCCAGGACAACATAGAGACCGTACCGGAGTTCTTCCTTGCCCAGTGGTTCCACAACCTGTCCCGTCTTTTCCCAAGGGACGTCTGGGCCGTACTGTTCCTTGTGTTGCTTGCCGCCGCCCTTGGCCTGTCGCTGCTTTTCGCCCTTGGCGGAACGCCGGCACGCCGCAAGGCCGGCTTCTTTGGCGGAATAGCCGCCCTATTGCTCTGCGCGCTCTGTTTCTCATTTGCGCGTGTGCAATACAATCAGTATATAAACGCCACGGACGCCATAATTACAAGGGCTGTCACATCCGTAAAGAGTTCCCCTGACAGCGGGTCTGCAAAAGACTTGTTCGTGCTCCACGCCGGGTCCAAGGTCAGGATACTGGATTCAGTGGGTGAATGGATGAACGTAGAATTGCCTGACGGCAGGCAGGGATGGCTTCCAGAAGCTGATATGGAAGTTATCTGAGGCAAGAAAAAAGTTTATTTTTATTGCATAAAACAAAATTTGTACATATCTTTGTGCGTTGTATGTTGTAACGTATCGCTCCGGGAATCCGTGGAGTGTGCGTTCCAGCATAGGGAAAAAGCAGATTATTGTTACAAAGTGAAACAAATACAATTATTATAGTTTAACTTTTTTAAATCTATTCCATTTATGAAAAAAATTCTTAGAATGGCTTTGGTGCTTGTCCTTGCGGGCTCAGCACTGTTGTACACCAGCTGTACAAAAGACTATTCTCCGGACATCAAGTCCCTTCAGGATCAGATTAATGATCTGAACAATGGACCTGAGGGTTTGGCTTGGGTTAAGCAGCAGTTGCAGACCGTTCAGACAAACCTCTCAAATCTGGAGGGAAAGGTCAACAATGACATTGCCAAGGCAATCTCTGATCTTGACACCAAGATCACCGCTGCTCTCGCTGACAAGGCTGACAAGGCTGCTTTCCTTGAGCTCAAGGAAGATTTTGATGAGTTGGCAGACCTTCTCTTGAATGAGGAGACCGGAAAGATTCCTGAGCTTGAGGCCGCTATCGCAGCTCTCACCAGCGGCTCAGACGCTATCGCTACTCAGTTCTCAGAGTATGCTGAGTTTATCCAGAGCATAGCTTACGTACCTGCAACATCTGACGGAAAGATCGAGGTTATTTCTTACAACCTTGTAAATGCAGATGACGCAGACTATTCAGTAGTTGATCATGTTGATTTCTTCTGGCTTCCTGGTGTAAACCATCCAGATCGCGAGCCGGGTGCTTGGGATACAACATCACATAGGATTCGTATTAATGGCAGATGGGTCTACATCCCTGTACGTGCTTATGGTGACACAACTTGGAGAGCTTCAGAATCTGGTGGACTTTCTCAGCCCCTTCTCGTAGCAAGCTTCAAGGTTACTCCTCCAGAGGCTGTTGAGCGTGTTAGTGCAGCTACCGCCAATCTCGTAGCAGTTCAGACAAAGTCTGCTGCCGCTGCTCCTGATACACTTAATGTAACAAAGCTTCTTGCAAGAGAGGACGCTCCAGGTTATGTAGACGTTTATGCTATTCCTGGAAAGGTTGAATTCGATCCTAACAGCTTCGCAGTTGCTCTTTGCGTAACATATGTTTCAGATGATGACCTCGTTGAGAGCGTTACCTCTGACTATGCACACGCTTATGTTGCTCAGGGCTCAGAGAACATCAAATTCGAAATCTTCGACAACAAGAATGACGAAATCGTAGATCCTCAGACTGAGGACGATCCTGTAAAGGTTTATCCTTCTTCAGATCCTGATTCTGTTAACGTATTCACCGCTGGCCGCTGGTCAGTAGTTGCAAGCTTCGCTGGCAGCTACCTTACCCCTGCTGAGGCTAAGGATGTATTCGGCGTTAAGGATATCAAGCTCGTTTCTCCTAAGAAGGGTGATACAATTGTTGCTCCTGTTGCAGTTGATGCTGCTTACTATGCTTGGAAGGACTACGGATTCGAGTCCACAGTATGGCCTGCAGGCGAGAAGAAGGTTAAGGACCTCATCAATGACAACGACGGCGCTCACAGCAAGTTCCAGCTTGCACTGAACCTTGCTAACAGCCATATGATTGGTACCGGCACTGACGTTATCGAGCCTTCAGGAAAGGTTATTGCAACATATCAGGCTACTCCTGACGTTAAGAAGCTTGCTCTTACACCTGAGCATCCTGTTGTTATCCCTTGGGATTACAAGTACTACAATGACATCAAGGACACCCTCATCGCCAAGATTTGGGTAGCAGGTGATCGTAACAAGCTCATCGGCCAGGGTGATTCTCCTCTTGGAAAGAAGACTCCTACCTGGAACAAGGATACCGAGGTTGATTACACCCAGGGTACTGGTGCTGTTACACCTCACACCAACGATTCTAAGGCTATCGATGTAAATCTCCTTTCTGCTGCAAATTACGGCAAGGTTGACTCTACATATGTATACTCAATCCAGCAGTACAATGCTGAGGAGGCTACAATGTATGTAGGTGAGTTCGATTACGTTGTTAAGGCTCGTCCTGCTGACGTAGAAGTTGAACTTGGTCCTGTTGACACAATGGTTTGCTTCGCTAGCGATATCACCTTCAATGTAGAGCCTATCTACAAGGCTATCAAGGCTCACGCAGAGGCTTACGCTCCGTTCGACACCGCTGATGTATATCCTGCATTCGCTGCCGGTCTTACCAAGAAGGCTGCCAAGGTTACTCTTGATGGCAAGGAGGTTAAGGGCCAGTCAGCTACATTCAATGTAGTTTACGATGGTGCTGCCAAGAAGGATGCTTCAACCCTCGCAACCAAGATCAACAAGGTTGGTCAGTATAAGATCAGCGTTCCTTGTGAGTTCGCAGGTGTCAAGTACACATTCGTTCTTACTGTAAACGCTACCAACAACCCTGCTAAGATTGCTCCTAAGGCTGCTTATGTAACTGTTGACAACGCAGAGACCAAGGACTACAGCGTAGAGGTTAAGGGTGACGTTGACACCACCGCAGGTGCTGCTAACAGGTACCACTACTTCCTTAAGGATATGCCTGTTAAGGATTACCTGAAGGTTGTTGACTACGCAGAGACATCTGAGGAGCTCAAGATCGACCTCAAGACCGTTACCAAGATGGTTGCCGGCAACGAGGTTACTCCAGAGTTCACAACTCCTATCGCTCTTGCTAGACTCAATGAGGACAAGACCGTTGCTAACCTTGGCAATGACGCTAACTACAAGTGGAATACATATGACAGCCTCCAGTTCGCTGTTGCAGCTGTTCTCTTCCCTGTAGCTGACAATACCGCTAAGGTTGACTCTGCAACTGTAAGGCTCTGGACCAAGAATCCTATCCCTGTATTCAACGGTGGTAAGGTACTTGTTGTTGAGCACGAGAAAGATCAGCTCGCTAGCGCTAACATCGCTGCTAACCTGGAGATCAAGGATCTCAACGGAATCGCTCTTAATGACTCAACCGGCCTCAGGGCAATCGGCTACGATGCTAAGGCTAAGGAAGTAGTTGTTAACTACGACCAGACTCTCCAGTATGCTAACATCGAGGATATCAAGGTTATCAGTGGCGCTCAGTACATTGAGGAACTCCTCCTCTCTTGGGGCCCTGCAGGTGTTCTCAACCTCCAGCTCAACCAGGGTACTATCGTAGAGCCTATCATCCTCGAGGTTCCTGTAACTCTTACACATATGCTTGACCGCGGACTTGGTGATGCAGTTAAGACTACTGTAACAGTTAAGTTCATTGAGAAAGGATCAGCACCAGCCGGTGAGTAATCCAATCAATACACAATAAAGAGAGGCGCCCCCTGTGGGGTGCCTCTTTTTTATGTAATATTTTGACAATAGAAAAAAAATGCGTAATATTGCAGTATATAGGATTATTCTGTAATAACACATATTAATATGAAAAAAGCATTATTAGTTCTTTCTTCTTTTCTTGCGCTTACCTTTAGCGTAAACGCTCAGCAGTTCTTCCCTGACTGGTACATTGGTATCAAGGGAGGCGTTGGTGAGACCATCGGTGAGACTAACTGGCAGAAACTCCTTTCTCCAGCCGCTGCTCTTAACATTGGTTATCAGTTCACACCTGTATTCGGCCTGCGCGGTGATATCGCCGGCTGGCAGGCAAAGGGAGCTCTTCCTCTCTATGACGATGTTTACAAGTTCAACTATGCACAGGCTGCCCTGGATGCCACATTTGACATCGCAAGCCTTTTCGCTGGTTACAAAGAGCGTGTAGTCAATCCTTATATTTTGCTTGGTGCTGGTGCCAACTATCGTTTCAACAATGACGAGGCCAATGCAATTGCTAACCACTTCTATAAGGACAACTATCTGTGGGATGGCGGTAAGATCTCTGTCCTGGGCTGATTTCAGACTGTCAGACGCAGTTGCCCTTGAGCTTGAGGCTGTAGCAAACGGCTATTCAGACAAGTTCAACTCAAAGGTTGGTGATATCTTTGACTATCAGATCAATGCTCTTGCTGGTCTTAAGTTCAACTTTGGCGCCGCCAAGAAGAAAGCAGCCGCTCTTGCAGCAGCTGAGGCAGAGGCCGCTCGCCTCGCAGCCGAGAGGGCTGCAGCAGAGGCCGCTCGTCTCGCAGCAGAAAGGGCAGCAGCTGAGAAGGCCGCCGCTGACGCTGAGGCCGCTCGCCTCGCAGCTGAAAGGGCTGCAGCAGAGAGGGCAGCTCAGGAGGCAGCAGCTCGCGCTCGCGCCCGCGCTATCACTGAGAACGTTCTCTTCGTTATCGACCAGTGGAAGATTCGTCCTTCAGAGCAGGAGAAGATTGACCGCGTTGTCAACATTATGAAGCAGTATCCTGAGGCTGTTGTTACCATCAGCGCTTACGCTGACAAGCAGACCGGTAATCCTCGTTGGAACATGACCCTTTCACAGCATCGTGCAGAGGTTGTTGCCGAGGCTCTCAAGGCAGCCGGAATCGCAGCTAACCGTATCACTACCGAGTACTTCGGAGATACCGTTAACCCGTTCGCAACTGCTCCTGAAAACCGTGTATCTGTTCTCGTAACAAAGTAATCTGACCAACAGACAACACAATAAATAAGGTGACCCCCACGGGTCACCTTATTTTTTTGCTCCCACCAATCCGGACCGTAATGACCGGATATGAAAGAAGGACTATTTCAGATATCCGAGCTTCTTGAGTTCCTGGCGGGCCAGTTCCATATCATTCTGAAACTCTGGATTGGCGTGTACCACAGCGAGTGCTGCGGCAGCTGCGATGCGTGCTGCGTCCACGTCACTCTGATAGTGATAGCCTACTATTACGCGACTTTCGCCGTATTCGTAGCCGACTTTCAGGATTTCCTCTGCCTTCTCCGGGAACAATTCAGCCAATACAAGAGCCATAGTCCAGCCCCTTGTAGCGTGGCCGGAAGGGTAGGAAGCACTGTTCCTGGAGCCTCTTTCGCCCTCAGGAACGCCTGTGGGCTCGCTGAACTCTACATAAGGACGTTTACGCTTGTAATAATCCTTGGCCTTCTTGTTGGCATTGTTTGTAGTGGTGTAAGACTTTGAAAGAAGCCTGAGAAGGTTAGGGGTTGTATCGGCACTGAACAAGAATCCTAGAGCTGGTTCAAACCTTCTGGCAATGTAGGTCATTGAGCTGCTGGCATCGTCGTGGGCAACAGTTCCGCGCTGAGAGTCACGGACAGTCTTTCCCCAGGCGTAATAGGCCAGGTCTCCCTGGAACAGAGGGTCGCCGGGCTTTGTTGGAGAGGGGAGGAAGACCGTAGCGTCAGGCAGCTCCTCATCGGCCAGATAGGCCGTTGCCTCGCTGCTGCCTGCCTGGGTTGCTTTCCTTGCCGTAGAGCAGGAAACAACCAACAAGGCCGCAACCAGAATGGTGGTAATGCGGCCTAAGATTAAGGTATAAGAGTGTTTGAACATAATTCAATTATTCGCTCTGGCGGATTGCAGCCTGTGCGGCGGCAAGGCGTGCGATAGGAACGCGGAAAGGAGAGCAGGAAACGTAGTCCAGACCAATCTTGTTGAAGAACTCGATTGAGTCAGGATCTCCGCCGTGCTCACCGCAGATACCGCACTTGAGGTCCGGCCTCTGGGAACGTCCTCCCTGGATACCGTACTCTACAAGCTTGCCTACGCCCTTGGTGTCAATGGTCTGGAACGGGTCAGCGTCCAGGATCTTGTTGCCAAGGTAGTCGCCCATAAATGTTCCTACGTCGTCACGGGAGAAGCCGAAGGTCATCTGGGTGAGGTCGTTGGTACCAAAACTGAAGAACTCCGCTGTGCGTGCCATACGGTTTGCTGTAAGGGCGGCGCGAGGGATTTCGATCATTGTACCGAACTTGTAGTTGATGGTCATCATATAGCGGCCTTCAACCTCTGAGCGGATACGGTCGCAGATTCCCTTCTGGAAGCTGAGCTCACGTGCAGAGATGGTAACAGGGATCATAATCTCAGGGATTGGCTTGAAGCCCTCGTTGATAAGCTCTGCAGTTGCGGTGAAGATGGCCCTGTACTGGGTTTCAGCGATAAGAGGGAAGGAAACGTGCAGACGTACTCCACGGTGACCCATCATAGGGTTGACCTCGTGCAGGTGCTCGCCCCTCTTCTCAATTTCCTCTACTGTTACGCCAAGTTCCTTTGCAATCTCTTCCTTCTTGTCCTCGCTCTTAGGTACGAACTCGTGAAGAGGCGGATCCAACAGACGGAATACAACCGGCTTGCCGTCCATAATCTTCATAGTGCTCTTTACGGAAGCCTTGATGAAAGGCTCGAGCTCAGTGAGGGCGGCCTTGCGCTCTTTCTCTGTGTCGCAGAGAATCATCTTGCGAAGCTTGGAGAGAGGCAATTCAGAGTGCTTTCCATAGAACATATGCTCTATACGGAACAGGCCGATGCCTTCTGCACCAAACTGGAGTGCGCGTGCGGCGTCTTCAGGGGTGTCAGCGTTGGTGCGGACGCCAAGGCGGCGGTATTTGTCAACTATTGCCATGAACTTCTTGAACAGAGGGTTCTCGGAAGCATCCATAGTGTCAATCTTGCTGCCATATACAAGGCCCTTGGATCCGTTAAGTGAAAGGCAGTCGCCCTCCTTGAACTTGGCATCGCCAAAACTTACGGTCTTGTTTGTGAAGTCAATCTTCATTGCCTCGCATCCTACGATACAGCACTTGCCCCATCCACGGGCTACAAGGGCTGCGTGAGAGGTCATACCTCCGCGGGTGGTAAGGATTCCGTCGGCTACCCTCATACCCTCGATATCTTCAGGTGAGGTCTCTTCGCGAACCAGGATCACCTTCTTTCCCTTAGCGTACTCCTTCATTGCATCCTCAATTGTGAAGCAGATTTCTCCTACTGCTCCGCCCGGAGATGCGGGAAGTCCGTGAGC
The DNA here is from genome assembly GCA_902761655.1 of uncultured Bacteroidia bacterium. Taxonomy (GTDB): domain Bacteria; phylum Bacteroidota; class Bacteroidia; order Bacteroidales; family UBA932; genus Cryptobacteroides. The sequence goes on from CACWLD010000007.1 coordinate 54,567, forward strand.
GATAACCTTTGCCTTCTTCTCTGAAGCAGGTGCAAGGATAGGGTGGAGGATTTCGTCAAGCTGGGCGGGGGATACCCTGAGGACGGCTGTGCGCTCGTCAATCATACCCTCGTCAAGCATATCCATTGCCATCTGGAGCGCTGCAAGTCCGGTTCTCTTACCGATACGGCACTGGAGCATATAGAGCTTGCCATCCTGGATGGTGAACTCGATGTCCTGCATATCGTGGAAGTGGTTCTCAAGAAGTACGCGGATGTCGTCGAGCTCCTTGTAAACCTCAGGCATTGCCTTCTCCAGGGACTGGAGGTTCTTGTTATGGTCTGTCTTGGTGGCCTCGTTCAGAGGGTTAGGTGTGCGGATACCTGCAACTACATCCTCGCCCTGGGCGTTGATGAGCCACTCTCCGTAGAACTTGTTGTCACCGATGGCAGGGTTGCGGGAGAAAGCAACTCCGGTAGCGGAGGTGTCGCCCATATTTCCGAATACCATTGACTGTACGTTCACTGCGGTGCCCCAGTCATCAGGAATTTTCTCGATCTTGCGGTATGCGATGGCCCTCTTTCCGTTCCAGGACTTGAATACGCCACCGATGGAACCCCAGAGCTGTGCCTTTGCGTTGTCAGGGAACTCAACTCCAAGGACTTCCTTTACCTTATTCTTGAATACTTCGCAGAGTTCCTTGAGCTCGTCTGCGGTGATTTCAGTATCCAGTTTGTATCCTTTTGCCTCTTTGAGGTCGCTCATCATCTTGTCAAGCTGCTGGCGGATACCTTTTCCGTCTTCAGGCTCGATGCCTTCGGCCTTCTCCATTACTACGTCGGAGTACATCATAATGAGGCGCCTGTATGCGTCGTATACGAAACGCGGGTTGCCGGTCTTCTCTATCATTCCCGGGATGGTGTCGGAGCAGAGTCCGATGTTAAGGATGGTGTCCATCATACCAGGCATAGAGCTGCGGGCGCCGGAACGGCAGCTTACAAGCAGCGGGTTCTTCTTGTCCCCGAACTTTGCACCCATAAGGGCCTCTGTGGCCTCAAGTGCGGCTGCAACCTCGCCTTTAAGTTCTTCTGTATATGAGCCGCCCAGTGCATAGTACTCTGCGCAGCATTCAGTTGTGATTGTAAATCCTGCAGGAACCGGCAAGCCAAGCTTGCTCATCTCTGCCAAATTGGCTCCTTTTCCACCAAGGAGCTCCCTCATTTTACCGTCACCCTCTGCGGTCTTTCCGCCAAAACGGTAAACTCTTTTTTTCCTTTCAAACATATTTTTATATAGCCTTGTAATTAAACTTGCGAATTTAGTAAAAAAATTCTATAAATCAGCACTTTAATCTTCACCTTCTGAACTTTGGCTGCGGATTAGGGAATCAAGTATGGCTTCTATGGAAGATTTGCCTGAATCCAGCACTGTAATGTCCCTGCTTTTTATGTCAGGATGGCCCAGCGGGAAGTATACTATGTCCTGCAGGAGCATCTCTGCGTCTATGTAGTCAAAATCTATGTCCCTTATCTGGATGAGGGCTCCGGGAACCTCTGAGAAGAGGATCCGGATGGAGTCTTTCTCGTGGAAGGTGCTCTTGATGTCAGCGAGGTTGATGCAGGCGCCGCAGTTTGCGCTCATTCGGCGCATTGCTGCAAGCAAGCCGCCTTCGCGCACGGTGGCGGCGCTGAGCAGGATGCCGTCTTCAGCAAGCTCGCGCACCAGTTCGAAGCAGTCCATAAAGTAATCAGCGTCGCCTGTCTCGGGGGCGGGATCGGGCGTTCCGCCCACAACCTGGGAGAACAGTGATCCGCCAAGGCGGAAGTCGCACGTGTCAAAGGGGATGAAAATGAGCCAGCTTTCTGCGTCCGGGACAATGCTTTGCGGGACGATGTTCTTGTTTTGGATGAAAGGCTCTCCCTCTGACGCGGTGTCAGTGAGTTCGTCATAGGCCTCCGGTTGGCTTACAGCCACTGCTGCGCTGAGGCTGAGGCTGCACTCATCGGCCTTGTAGACATTGTATTTCTGAAGGCGGATGCCAAGGGCGTCTATGAAGTCCGCGGCGGCCTCGCAGGACCAGTAGAAAGCGGCGAAGCGTCCCAGGCCGCCCTCGCACCACTCCCATTTTGCGGTGAGCGCAAGGTCCGGAAGCCTGAAATGGCCGTCTTTCCATAGAGTCTCTATGAGTTCCCAGGCAATAAGGTTCTTTGTGTACTGGGCGGGGAACGCAAAGGGGAAGTCCTTGCGTGTGGTGGCGGCAACCTTGTTCAGGTAGTAGTGCATATGCTCCGCGTCAACGGCGCAGGTCTTGAGTTCCGGGTCAGAGGTTTCATCGGCAATGGTCTCGGAGAAGTCTTCCACGGTGTGCTTCTCAATGGAAATGTCGTTGAGCATTTCTATTGGGGAGAGCGCCTGGGGGACTCCGTCAATGATATAGGAGGAAAGAAGAGCCGATGAGAATTTCTTCATTTTGCGTTCTATAAGACTTCAAAAATAACTATTTTTGGAAACACTTCAAATATGTCAGACTATCAACAAATAATAAAAAGCCTGTTTGAGCGCCATCAGTCCGTGCAGACTACCGGTTTTTCCGCGGATTCATACAAGCCGGGGCTTGACCGGATCAGAGAGCTTGACCGCAGGGCGGGCAGTCCTTCAAGCCGTCTGAGGTGCATTCACGTGGCTGGGACAAACGGAAAAGGATCCGTTTGCTCCCTCCTGGCCGCATCCCTTGCAGGAAGCGGGTACCGTGTGGGACTGTTCACATCGCCCCATCTGCTGGACTTCCGGGAAAGGATAAAGATTGTGGAGGAAGACGGCTTTGAGATGATTCCAAAGGAGAGCGTAATGGAGTTCCTGGAGAAGTATGACTCGCCGGAACTGTCTTTCTTTGAGATCACTACGGGTATGGCTTTCTGGTTCTTTGACCGCGAGCAGGTTGACATTGCCGTTATTGAAGTGGGTCTGGGAGGCCTTTTGGATTCTACCAATATAATAGTCCCGGAACTGTGCGTTGTTACTTCCATTGGTTTGGACCACTGCGCATTGCTGGGGGACACCCGCGCTCTGATCGCCGGCCAGAAGGCAGGAATCTTCAAGAGCGGGGTGCCGGCGGTAGTGGGGCAGATGGACGCTGAAACGGCGCCTGTCTTCGAGGCCGCCGCCGCGGAAGCCCACTGCCCGTTGTTCTTCGCCCCTGATTTTGATGTTCACGGTGCAGAGCAATTAAAGGATCTGCTGGCGCGGATGGATCTGCAGGGGGAGTGCCAGGAGGAAAACCTGCGCACGGTGCTGTGCGCGCTGGATTTGTTGGGGGAAGAGCCCAATGTGGACGCACTGTGCCGAGCCGCCGCAATGACGGGGCTGCGCGGACGCTGGGAAGCGGTCCGCAGGAGCCCGCTTACCATTGCGGACATAGGCCACAACCCCGCGGCGCTCAAGGGAAACTTCGCCCGCCTGAAAGAAATGATGGCCTCCGGCGCCTATGATAAATTGCTGATAGTATATGGCATAATGGCCGATAAGGACCTTCAGGGCATCCTGCCGCTGATGCCGCGGGAGGCGGAGTACTTCTTTGCCGCTCCGGACACGCCGCGCGCCCTGCCGGCGCCCGCCATCCTGAGCGCAGCGAAGGAGCTGCTCCCCAACGCCCAAGCCTGTGACAGCGTCGCTGACGCTGTGTCAAAGGCTTCGGCCTTGGCAACTCCGCAGTCCCTCATATACATCGGAGGAAGCACTTTTGTGGTGGCGGACTACCTCAAATTGCAGGAAATTTGAAAAAAGTGAAAAAAAATTTGTAACTCCTGATTTTTTCCTTACCTTTGCAATCCCCACGGGAGATTAGCTCAGTTGGTTTAGAGCGTCTGCCTTACAAGCAGAGGGTCGGGGGTTCGACTCCCTCATCTCCCACCAAAAAGCGGATAACCAAACGGTTATCCGCTTTTTTCATTATATTTGTATTGTCCAGGTAAGAAAGAATTCGGTTTCTCTATAAATCAAATCGATATGAAAGACCTTTTTATAAGAATCAAGCAGTTCCTGCGGATAAAAATATTCCGCCGCAAAGAGGAGTTGGTTAAGCCTAAACCCTTTCCCAAACCAGTGCCTAAGCCCTCTAAAGTGAGTGTGACGGGCATAACTCTTGACAAGACAGCTGTATCTATTTCTCACCCGGAAGATTTTTTGCTGAAAGCTACAATCCAGCCGGCCAATGCTACCAACAAGGAAATAGACTGGACTTCCTCCAGCATAATGATAGCGACGGTCACCCATCACGCCGATAACCCGTGCATAGGATCTGTTACCGGTATTGCCCCGGGAACGGCCATAATCAAGGCGAAGACAATGGATGGCGGCTTCGAGGCCACCTGCAAGGTCACCGTACAGTAAAAGGCCTGGTTTAGACGCAGAGACACCTGAGGGTGGAAGGACTTTTCGGCTTTAGCCTGCTTTGTCGGTCCTTCCACCCTCAGGTGTCTATGTGTCTTAGATACCCGGTCAAGCCGGGTATGACGTTATTACATCATTCCGCCGGCTGGCATTGCGGGAACAGCGGGCTCCTTTTCGGGGATGTCAACGATACCGCACTCGGTGGTAAGGAACATTCCGGCAACGGATGCTGCGTTCTCCAGGGCTACGCGGGCTACCTTTGTAGGGTCGATCACACCGGCCTCGTACATATTGACGAACTCGTCAGTGCGGGCGTTGTAACCAAAGTCACCCTTGCCTTCCTTGATCTTCTGGATGATGACGCTGCCGTCAACTCCGGCGTTCTGGGCGATCATCCTCAGAGGCTCCTCGATTGCCTTGGCAACGATGTGGATACCGGTGGTCTGGTCGTCATTGTCACCCTTGAGGTCCTTGAGGCACTCAGCGGCGCGGATGTATGCTACACCGCCTCCGGGGAGGTAACCCTCCTCTACGGCAGCGCGAGTGGCGTTGAGGGCGTCCTCCACGCGGTCCTTCTTTTCCTTCATCTCAACCTCTGTTGTTGCGCCTACGTACAGGACTGCAACGCCTCCTGCCAGTTTTCCGAGCCTCTCCTTGAGTTTCTCGCGGTCGTAGTCAGAAGTAGTGGTGGAAATCTGCTTGCGGATGAGTTCTGCCCTTGCGGCAATCTCGTCCTTGGAGCCTGCACCGCCTACGATGGTGGTGTTCTCCTTGGTGATGGTGACCTTGTCGGCCTTTCCAAGCATATCGGGTGTGACATTCTCAAGGGTGTAGCCCCTCTCCTCTGAAACGACGCTTGCGCCGGTGAGGATGGCAATGTCTTGAAGCATTTCCTTGCGGCGGTCGCCAAAGCCCGGAGCCTTGACTGCGGCAATCTTGAGGGTGCCGCGGAGCTTGTTCACTACAAGGGTGGTAAGAGCTTCTCCGTCAACGTCTTCGGCAATTATAAGGAGTTCCTTTCCCTCACGGGCGATGGGCTCGAGGATAGGGAGGAGGTCCTTCATAGTGGAGATCTTCTTGTCAGTGATGAGGACGTATGGATTGTCCAGGACGGCCTCCATCTTGTCTCCGTTGGTCATAAAGTAAGGGCTGATGAAGCCGCGGTCGAACTGCATTCCTTCAACCACCTTCACCTCTGTCTCGGTTCCCTTGGCCTCTTCTACGGTAATTACGCCGTCTTTCTTTACCTTTGACATTGCGTCAGCGATGAGCTTGCCAATGTAATTGTCATTGTTTGCGGATACGGTTCCAACCTGCTCAATCTTTGAGTAGTCCTCGCCAACTTCCTGGCTCTGCTTCTTGAGCTCGCTTACAATGCAGTCAACAGCCTTGTCTATGCCCTTCTTGAGGTCCATAGGGTTGGCGCCTGCGGTAACGTTCTTTATACCTACGTTTATGATTGCCTGGGCCAGTACGGTTGCGGTTGTGGTGCCGTCACCTGCCTGCTCGTTGGTCTTGGAAGCGACCTCCTTGACCATCTGGGCGCCCATATTCTCGAATCTGTCTTCCAGTTCCACTTCCTTGGCTACGGTAACGCCGTCCTTTGTAACCTGGGGAGCGCCGAACTTCTTGTCCAAAACTACGTTGCGGCCCTTAGGACCAAGCGTAACCTTTACTGCGTTTGCAAGGGCGTCTGCTCCGTCTTTCATCTTGGAACGGACATCCACATTGAATTTTATCTCTTTTGCCATAATTTACAGGATTGCTAAAATGTCAGACTGTTTAACGATGAGGTATTTCTTGTCATCAACGGTTACCTCTGTGCCGGAGTATTTGCCGTAAAGAACTACGTCGCCTACTTTAACCTCCATAGGTTCGTCTTTCTTGCCCGGGCCAGTAGCCAGGATCTTTCCCTGCTGGGGTTTCTCTTTTGCCGTGTCCGGAATATAAAGTCCGGATGCTGTCTGTGCCTGAGCCTCCTGAGGCTCGATAAGCACTCTGTCTGCCAATGGTCTTATCATTTTTATATGTTTTAATTTGTATGCAACAAAAAAACCGGTCCCTTGGGGGCCGGAATGGTAAGCGCAAGGTCTGTGCCTAATGCCGGAAGACTGACAAATTGTCACGGCTCACGGGCGGAAGTGCCATAGGACCACTCCAACCGCCACCGATACGTTAAGGGAATGCTTGGTGCCCCACTGCGGAATTTCCAGGACAAGGTCCGACAGGTCCGCCACGCTCTGCTGCACTCCGTCCACTTCATTGCCGAAGACAACCGCGTATCTGGCGCCTTCCTGGCGGACGAAGTCCTCCAGGCTGACGGCGCCTTCCGTCTGCTCCACGCTCACCAGGGTGTACCCCTGGGCGCGCAGGCGCTCCACCGCTTCCAGCGTGTCCGCGCAGTGCTCCCATTCCACGCTCTGCTCCGCCCCCAGTGCGGATTTGTGGATTTCCGCCGAAGGCGGACACGCGCAAATCCCGCACAGGTAGATCTTGTCAACCCCAAAGGCGTCGGCGGTGCGGAATACGCTGCCCACGTTGTGGGCGCTGCGTATGTTGTCCAGCACCACCACCACGCCGCCGGGCTGCCTGCGGCGGTACTGCTCCGGGCTTATCCTGCCCAGCTCGCTGTTAAGTAATTTGCGGTGGTTCATTATGGGTGCAAAAGTAACATTATTTTGTTATATTTGTCTGTTTGAATCAACAATACCAATATGAAACAGGATATCCAGATCTTTGACCTTATCAAGAAAGAAAGGGACAGGCAGGCGTCAGGCCTTGAGCTTATCGCATCAGAAAACTATGTAAGCCAGGGCGTTATGGACGCAATGGGAAGCATTTGCACAAACAAATATGCAGAGGGCTACCCCGGCAAGCGCTACTACGGAGGTTGCGAAGTGGTAGACCAGATAGAGCAGCTGGCCATAGACCGCCTCAAGAAGATCTACGATGCAGAATATGCAAATGTGCAGCCCCATTCAGGAGCCCAGGCAAATATGGCAGTCATAATGGCCGTCCTCAAGCCGGGCGACACCTTTATGGGACTTGACCTCTCACAGGGCGGACACCTTACCCACGGTTCACCTGTAAACGCTTCAGGAATCCTTTACAATGCCGTCGCTTACGGCCTTGACCAGGAAACTGGCTGCATAGACTATGACAAGATGGAGCAGACAGCCCTCAAGTGCAAGCCAAAACTCATCATAGGCGGTGCATCGGCCTACTCACGCGAGTGGGACTACGAGCGTATGCGCGCCCTGGCTGACAGGGTAGGCGCCCTCCTTTGGATTGATATGGCCCATACCGCCGGACTCATCGCCGCAGGCCTCCTCAAGAATCCTGTAAAATACGCGCACATAGTCACTTCCACCACCCATAAGACCCTCCGCGGACCTCGCGGCGGCGTCATCCTTATGGGCAAGGACTTCGATAATCCCTGGGGCCTCACCACTCCTAAGGGAGAAATCAAGAAGATGAGCCAGATCCTCAATTCTTCCGTATTCCCCGGAATCCAGGGAGGACCTCTGGAGCACGTGATCGCCGCCAAGGCGGTGGCTTTCTACGAGGCAATGCAGCCGGAATTCGTAGAGTACCAGAAGCAGGTCATAGCCAACGCCCAGGCAATGTGCAACGCCTTCCTCAAGAGGGGATACAACGTGGTTTCCGGTGGAACAGACAACCACCTGATGCTCATTGACCTCCGCTCCAAGTTCCCTGAGGTGACGGGAAGGATGGCGGAGCAGCAGCTGGTAAAGGCGGACATCACCCTTAACAAGAATATGGTTCCGTTCGACTCCCGTTCCGCTTTCCAGACCTCCGGTTTCCGTATTGGAACACCTGCGGTCACCTCACGCGGAATGGTCGAGAGGGATATGGAAGAGATTGTCGCTATGATTGACGAGGTCCTCACCTCAGTAGCCGCCCACGCCACTGACCTGGAGAGTCCGGAGCACGTTGCAGTTGTGGACTCCATCCGCAGGAAGGTCCACAATATGACCAAAATCTATCCTCTTAACAAATATTAGAGAGAGATACTGTCCTTGACGTTATAGGAGTTCCTGTCGCTGGACGTGCGTGAGATCATCTCGCATACGAATCCGGCCAGGAACAGCATTACTCCAAGGATGACAGCCAGCAGGGCAAGATAGAACAGAGGCTGGTCCGTTACGGCCCGGAAGTATTGTCCGTGAGCCTGATGGACCAGTTTTGCCGCTATTATCCACACGGTCATTATGAATCCCACAACGAACATAAAGATGCCCGTGTAGCCAAAGAAATGCATTGGCTTGCGCCCGAAGGTGGACAGGAACCACAGTGAGAGCAGGTCAAGGAAGCCGTTCACAAAACGGTCCATTCCAAACTTGCTCTTGCCGTACTTGCGTTTCTGGTGGTGTACGGGCTTCTCTGTGATGCGGGTGAAGCCGGCGTTCTTTGCAAGGTACGGGATGTAGCGGTGCATCTCCCCGTAAACCTCAATATTCTTTACAACCTCGTTCCTGTAAGCCTTGAGGCCGCAGTTCATATCGTGCAGCTTGATGCCGGTGATGCGGCGCGCGGTTGCGTTGTATAGCTTAGAAGGGAGGTTCTTGGTGAGTTTGTTGTCCTGGCGGTGCTGTTTCCATCCGGAAACCACGTCCCAGCCGTCTTCCACAACCATCCGGTACATTTCCGGAATCTCCTCCGGAGAGTCCTGGAGGTCTGCGTCCATAGTGACCACTACGCGCCCGCGTGCGGCCTTGAAGCCGCAGAAAAGGGCGGCGGACTTGCCGTAGTTGCGGCGGAACTGGATGGCGCGTATGCAGCCGTCCGCCGCCGCCAGCTCCTTGACGGCTTCCCAGGTGCCGTCGTCGCTGCCGTCGTCAATGATTATTATCTCATAAGACTTGTTGTCCGGATCAAGGGTCCTGTGAATCCAGGAAAGGAGTTCCGGAAGGGATTCCCTTTCGTTGTAGGAAGGGATGAGTATGCTTATGTCAACGGGGTAGTCCATATTATTGCTTGAAAGGATCGTCTTTAACCAGCCTGGAGGCTATGATGGCGGATGCCGCCCAGCCGAACAGTGTGCAATATATAAGCAATGAGAAGAATGTTATGGACGGAAGGCTGCCTTGGAGCTGCTCCACTGCCTGCATTGAGTTGGAGTCCAGCATTGAGGAGTAGGCCTCGGTGGCCGCGGCAAAGCTGTCTGAAAGCGCATTGGGATCTATGTACAGGTAGTATACCAGGCTGAAAGCCGCAACCAGTATGGCGGATGTAAAACCGGTTATGACGCCATATTTGCGTACGGTTTTCCTGTCGGAGCCCGGGAAATCCAGCGTGAACTTGCGCATCAGGGCGTAAAGCACGTATATGCAGCAGAACAGTTTGGCGCCCCAGAGAATGAAGTTGAGGACCGTTGACAGGAAGACTCCTACGGAGCTGTCAGGCAGGAGCCCTACCAGCAGGTTGAGGAGCATAAAACCTATTGTAACTCCGCCAAGGATGAGGCCGCCCTTGCCGCCGCAGTCCCAAAGTGTCTTTGCAGATATGTCGCTATTCATAATCAGTGGTGTTTATTAATACAAAGATACGGAAAAAAACAGTATATTTGCATTCCTTATATTTAACGATATGATTAACATAACATTTCCAGACGGAGCGGTAAAGCCATTTGTAGAAGGAATAACCGCTTACGAAATTGCTGAGAGCATAAGCCCTCGCCTGGCAGCAGACGTTCTTGCCGCCCAGGTGAACGGGGTTGTGTATGATTTGAACCGCCCAATCGACCAGGATGCTACGATATCTCTCCTGAAGTGGGACAGCGACGATGCCAAGAGGGTTTTCTGGCACTCTTCATCCCACCTTATGGCAGAGGCCCTGGAGGCCCTTTATCCCGGAGTCAAGTTCGGTATCGGTCCTGCCGTCGAGAACGGATTTTATTATGACGTAGACCTTTGCGGCCAGCAGATCACAGACGCAGACCTTCCCAAGATCGAGAAGAAGATGCTTGAGCTTGCAGCCCGCAAGGAAGAGTACAAGAGAATTGACGTAAGCAAGGCTGACGCCCTGAAGTACTTCGCCTCCAAAGGGGACCAGTACAAGGTGGAGCTTATCAACGAGCTTCAGGACGGAACCATAACATACTATGAGAACGGAGACTTCACAGACCTCTGCCGCGGCCCTCACCTCAGGAACACGGAAGTCATCAAGGCCGTGAAACTCACCGCCATAGCAGGAGCTTACTGGCGCGGTGACGAGAAGCGCCAGCAGCTCACCCGCATCTATGGCATCACCTTCCCCAAGAAATCAATGCTTGAGGAGTACCTGGTGATGATGGAAGAGGCCAAGAAGAGGGATCACCGCAAGCTGGGCAAGGAGATGGAGCTGTTCACCTTCTCCCAGAGAGTGGGCCTGGGCCTTCCCCTGTGGCTCCCGCGCGGCGCCGTGATGCGCAACATCCTGGAGGGATTCCTCCGCAAGAAGCAGACTGAGCTCGGATACCTTCCTGTTGTGACACCACATATCGGAAGCAAGGAGCTTTATATAACATCAGGACATTACGCAAAGTACGGAAAGGACTCATTCCAGCCCATCCGCACTCCCCAGGAGGGCGAAGAGTATATGCTCAAGCCAATGAACTGCCCTCACCACTGCGAGATTTTCCGCAGCTCGCCGCGCTCATATCGCGACCTGCCGCTTCGCTTCGCAGAGTTCGGAACAGTTTACCGCTATGAGCAGAGCGGCGAGCTCCACGGTCTCACCCGCGTAAGGGGTTTCACCCAGGACGACGCCCACCTCTTCTGCCGCCCTGACCAGCTCCAGGAAGAGTTCGAAAAGGTTATCGACCTCATCCTGTACGTGTTCAGGACCCTCAAGATGACGGACTATATGGCACAGGTATCCCTCCGCGACCCTGACAACAAGGAGAAATACATAGGCTCCGACGAGAACTGGGCCAAGGCCGAGCAGGCCATCATTGACGCCGCCGAAAAGAAAGGCCTCAAGACCGTAGTGGAGAAAGGCGAAGCCGCTTTCTACGGCCCCAAGCTTGACTTTATGGTCAAGGACGCCATCGGACGTAAATGGCAGCTGGGTACCATCCAGGTGGACTACAACCTTCCTGAGCGCTTCCAGCTGGAGTATACGGACGCGGACGGCAGCAAGAAGCGCCCTGTGATGATCCACCGCGCACCTTTCGGATCAATGGAAAGATTCACCGCCGTGGTACTTGAGCACACCGCCGGACATCTGCCTCTGTGGCTGTCCCCGGATCAGGTTAAAGTGCTGCCAGTGAGCGAAAAATACGCAGATTATGCAGAAAAAGTTTGTACTTTCCTGAATAATTCCGATATTCGCGCTTCAATAGACGCCAGGAATGAGACACTTGGCAAGAGAATTCGTGAGATTTCCCTTCTCAGAGTGCCTGTACTGGTGATTGTTGGTGATAAAGAGATCCAAAGCGAGACGGTATCCGTGCGCCGCGAGGGCGTGGACGCCGGCAGTATGACTTTGGATGGATTTGTTGAGTATATCCGCCAGGCAATTGCCGACGAGTTATCATAAATTAAGTGAATTTTAAACATTAGGAGGATTTTTTATCGCAGCACCTTACCGACCGAAGCCCTCGGGCTTCAAGCCTAACGGCAAAAAACCAAACCGTCCTTTCCCCAACCAGAAAAAGGACGAGAACGAGCTTAACATCAACCAGGAGATAACCGCGCCTCAGGTGCGCCTGGTAGGTGACAACATTCCTGAGCCGGGGATTTACCCCCTGGCCAAAGCCCTTGCTTTGGCAGACCAGATGGAATTGGATCTCGTGGAGATAAGTGCGAAGGCAGATCCTCCTGTGTGCAAGATACTTGACTACCAGAAATACCTTTATCAGCAAAAGAAGAAGGCCAAGGAGATGAAATCCAATTCGGCCAAGATAGTGCTCAAGGAAATACGTTTCGGCCCCAACACGGACGAGCACGATTTCCAGTTCAAGCTCAAGCACGCCCAGGAGTTCCTCCAGGAGGGATCCAAGGTTAAGGCAACTATCTTCTTCAGGGGCCGCTCAATACAGTTCGCGGAGCAGGGAGAAAAGCAGCTCCTGCGCTTTGCGGTTGAACTTGAGGAGTTCGGAAGGGCTGAGAATATGCCGGTTCTGGAAGGCAAGCGAATGACAATGATCATTGCTCCTATCAAAAAGAAATAGGGCAAATACTATTAATAATTATTAACAACAAAAGAAATGGCAAAGAATAAGACCAACTCCGGTGCCAAAAAGCGCTTCACGCTTACCGGAACGGGAAAGATCAAGAGAAAGCACGCTTATCACAGCCACATTCTCACAAAGAAGACCAAGAAGCAGAAGAGAAACCTGGATCATTTCGCAATCCTCAAGAAGGTTGACGAGAAGAGGGTAAAAGAGCTCCTTGCGTTGTAGTAAAATTTTAAGTTTAACGTGGATGACGCAGTTGTGAAGCGCTTGCACGGCAAGCCACTGCCTCCAGAAAAATCATTAAATTATGCCAAGATCAGTCAACTCAGTTGCTTCAAAAGCACGCCGCAAGAAGATTCTCAAGCAGACTCGCGGTAACTTCCTTTCAAGGAAGAATGTATGGACGGTTGCAAAGAACACCTATGAGAAGGGTCTTACTTATGCATACCGTGACAGGAAAGCAAAGAAACGCAATTTCCGCGCTCTCTGGATTCAAAGGATCAATGCAGCCGCACGTCAGTACGGTGTAAATTATTCCCAGTTTATGGGTCAGCTGGCCAAGAAGAATGTGGGCCTCAACCGCAAAGTTCTGGCAGACCTCGCTATGAACAATCCTCAGGCATTCGAAGCTATTTTGAAGTCTGTTACGGAGTAGTTCCCCATGGGCTGGAAGGATTTTTACCATAACCGCTGGACGGGCTTCATATTCTGGGCTCTGCTCTATGTGTTGTGGGTAATCTGGCTGGGAAACTTCTGGTGGCTGTTCGGCCTGATAGTTATCTTTGACATCTTCATCACAAAGAAGGTTCACTGGAACTTCTGGAAGAAACGCTACAAGGAGGGAGAGAAGAGGGACGCAGCCAACGACTGGCTGGACGATATTATCTTTGCGATAGTATTTGTCACTTTCCTGAACATCTTCTTTTTCCAGGCATTCAAGATTCCTTCCTCCTCAATGGAAAGTACGCTTTACACAGGCGACCGCCTGTTCGTAAGCAAATTGACATATGGGCCAAGGCTTCCCCAGACGCCGCTCACGATACCTTTTACACATAATGTGATCTTTGGAAAGGAATCCTATTCCAAACTTATCCAAAAGGATTACAAGAGGCTCCGCGGATTCAGGGAAGTACAAAAGGGAGACAATGTGGTCTTTGGCTTTCCAAACGGCGACAGCGTCCTTGTGAAAGCTCCCGTAGATGACTATTACGCCCTTTGCCGTATGATTGGCAGAGATGCGGTAATAAGGAACTGGGGCCCCGTGAAGGTTCGTCCCGCGGACAAGAAAGACCATTATGTGAAACGTTGCGTGGCTACGCCGGGAGACTGGCTTCAGGTCATTGACGGCCTGGTTTACATAAACGGCCAGCAACAGGAAGTTTACCCGGGCATACAGCTTACTTACAAGGTTGTCACCACAGGTGGAAAGATAAATCAAAAGTTCTTTGAAAAACTAGGCGTGAACGCCTCGGAACTCTTCTACGATCCGGCTTTGCCGGGGTATCCGGCTATGCCGCTTACCGCCGCAATGCTCCCGCAGGTCAAGGCACTTGACGTTGTGCAGAGCGTGGAGGCAAATCTGGAAAGGGAAACTTCGGAGGCAGAACTCTTCCCGTTCACCGCTACCGGCTGGAGCCGCGACTATTACGGTCCAATTTGGATCCCGCAGAAAGGCCAGAGCGTTGAGATCAATGAGGAAACCCTGCCGCTCTACAGCAGGATCATCAAGGATTACGAGGGAGGAGACGTTCAGGCAGCGCTGCGAGAAGGTACATATACCTTCCGCCAAGATTATTATTTTATGATGGGAGACAACAGGCACAATTCCCTGGACTCAAGGTACTGGGGTTTTGTTCCGGAGGACCACATAGTAGGAAGGCCGGTCGTAATCTGGCTCTCTACGGATTCCTCCAAGAAGTTCCCTAGTAACATAAGATGGCGCAGATTTTTTAAAATTGTTTGTAATTAAAAATTAAAAAAAGAATAGAATTATGGCAAAGGTTTGTCAAGTAACAGGAAGAAAGAGAATGAAGGGCAACAATGTGGCCCATTCAAAGTTGCGCACCAAGCGTGATTTCTCCCTCAACCTCAAGACCAAAAAGTTCTGGTCAGAAGAGGAGCAGAGGTTCGTCACATTGAAAGTGTCCTGCAAGGGTATGAGGATCATCGAGAAGAATGGTCTTGACGCTACCCTCAGGGATGCACAGGAGAAAGGATTAATTAACCTTGTTTAAACTCGTGAATTATGGCAAAGAAAGCTAAAGGAAACAGGGTGCAGGTCATCCTTGAGTGCACAGAGCAGAAAGCTAGCGGTGTACCTGGAATGTCTCGTTACATTACCACCAAGAACAAGAAGAACAATCCTGAGAGGTTGGAGCGCAAGAAATACAATCCGTTCCTCAAGAAGGTTACCGTTCACCGTGAGATCAAGTAATTAAAATCAGGAGTATAACACTATGGCAAAGAAAGCAGTAGCTACATTCGCAGCAAAGGCCGGTGCCAAGAGCATGGTCAAGTGCATCCGTATGGAGAAGTCTCCCAAGACCGGTGCATACGTATTTGTAGAGCATCTCGTAGAAGAGTCCAAGGCAAAGGAGTACTTCGACAAGAAGTAATCTCTCCTGAGAACACATTATAAAAAGGGCCTGCAATTGCTGCAGGCCTTTTTTATTATATCTTTTCGAAGGCTTGGTCCAGGTCCGCTATCAGGTCATCTATGTGCTCGGTGCCTATGGACAGCCTTATGGTGCTCTGGAAGATGCCCTGGTCCGTGAGTTCGGCCTCCGTCAGCTGGGAGTGCGTGGTGGTGGCGGGGTGGATGACAAGGGACTTGACATCGGCCACGTTGGCCAGGAGGGAGAAGATTTCAAGGGAATCTATGAAGCGGAAGGCTTCTTCCTTGCCGCCCTTTATCTCAAAGGTGAATATTGAGCCGCCGCCGTTGGGGAAGTACTTCAGGTACTGCTCGTGATCCGGGTGGGAAGGCAGGGCTGGGTGGTTGACCTTTGCTACCTTGGGGTGCTTGGAGAGGTAGTCCACCACCTTGAGGGCGTTCTGGACGTGCCTTTCAACGCGGAGCGAGAGGGTTTCGAGGCCTTGGAGGAAGATGAAGGCGCTGACAGGGGAGAGCGTGGAGCCCGTGTCGCGCAAAAGGATTGCGCGGGCGCGGGTGATGTACGCGGCGGGGCCTACGGCATCGGCAAATACAATTCCGTGGTAGCTGTAGTCAGGCTCAGTGAACTGGGGGAATTTGCCCGATGCCTTCCAGTCGAATTTTCCCGAATCAATGATAACTCCTCCGATGGTGGTGCCGTGGCCGCCGATGAACTTGGTGGCGGAGTGCACTACTATGTCCGCTCCGTACTCTATAGGGCGGAGTAGGAACGGCGTAGCAAAGGTGTTGTCAATGATAAGCGGGATGTTGTGAGCGTGGGCGATGTCAGCCACTGCCTTTATGTCTATGAGGTTGGAGTTGGGGTTGCCGAAGGACTCTATGAAGAAGAGCTTTGTCTCCGGGCGGATGGCCTTCTCAAAGTTTGAGAGGTCCGAAGGGTCTACAAAGGTGGTGGTGACTCCATAAGGCACCAAGGTGTGCTGGAGAAGGTCGTAGGTGCCTCCGTAAATGGTCTTTGCGCTCACTACGTGGTCCCCGGCCCTGGTGATGTTGAGGATGGAGTAAGTGATGGCGGCTGCGCCCGATGCAACTGCCAGGGCGCCTACGCCGCCTTCAAGCGCGGCAATCCTCTCCTCGAAGACTCCCTGAGTGGAGTTGGTGAGGCGGCTGTAGATGTTGCCGGGATCGGCCAGGCCAAAGCGTGCGGCGGCGTGCTCTGAATTATGGAATACATAGGAGGATGTCTGGTAAATTGGAACAGCCCTTGCGTCTGATGCCGGATCTGCGTGCTCCTGTCCCACGTGGAGCTGAAGGGTTTCGAAGTGTAATTTACGTGTGCTCATAATATTTGTCTTTTTGATTTGTCGTTTTGTCTTGTGCAAAGTTATGATGTGCAGAAATTACAACCAAGTACTTGTAAAATATTGTTGTTTATTGCTAAAGATTCATATATTTGTAGAAGAAACACTAATTTTTGGCCGCTTATTGGCGGGAAAACAGAAAAAAACCATCCCATATGATAGAGAAACTGGACAGGACAGACATACAGATACTGAAAATACTTCAGGAAAATGGCCGTATTACGGTAAAGGAACTGGCATTCAAGGTGCATCTTTCCACTACGCCGGTGTTCGAAAGAATGAAACGCCTGGAGAGCGAAGGCTATATCCAGCGCTATACGGCAGTGCTGAATCCGGCCAAGCTGGGCCGCGGATTCATTGTCTTCTGCAGTGTACGCCTGCGGCGTATGGGCAAGGACATAGCGCACGATTTTGTCACACGTGTCAAGGATATCCCGGAGGTGGCGGAGTGCTATAACATATCGGGAGAATTTGATTATCTGCTCAAGATATATGCCCCGGATATGCAGTATTACAATAACTTCATCATTGATACGTTGGGGACCATTGACAGCCTGGGGTCCCTGCAAAGCTGGTTCGTGATGAATGAGATTAAAAACAGCTACGGTTTCGGCTTATAATTTGTAAATTTGTTTCTGGACAATAATACTGACAGGATATGTTCAAAAGATTGATAACCATTTGCGCGCTGGCAATGATGTTTGCCGGCTGCGGCGTTCTTGCGGATAATATCACTCCGGAAGAGCAGGCCCTCGTACAGCAGCGTCTTGACGCACGCAGTTTCAGGATCGATGCAGAGTTTATGCTGCCCCGCCGTGGCGGCCAGCAGGCTATCACCTCTCCTTACGGCATTACCGTAAACGACGGCACAATTATCTCCGCCCTTCCTTATGTGGGACAGGCCTGGGATCTTCCTTATGGCGGCGGAAAGGGCCTGAATTTCCAGGCTCCCATAGATTCCTATACGGAAGAAAGGTCAGCCTCCAGGCGCACTATTGTGATTGGTACGGACAATGAGGAAGACTATGTGGTCTATCGCATAGAGGTCTTCAATAACGGCAAGGTGGATATGACTGTCCGTTCTCAGCACCGTGAGCAGATAAACTACCGCGGCCGTCTGGATCCGGAAAAAGACCCAAGCAAGAAAGATAAATGAGAATAATGTCCTTTTTTGCCGCTCTGCTGGGACTGGCTTCCTGCGGCGGCGATTCCAACAAAGTGACCAACGTTGACCAGGGCCAGTTCCAGGCCCAGGTGGCGGCGGGTGCTTTCCTGCTGGATGTCCGTACGGAGGAGGAATACAGGGAAGCCCATCTTCCGGGAGCGGTCTATGCGGACTGGTATAAGGATGATTTCCTGCAGAAAGTGCAGGAGATATGCCCGGTAGAGAAAGAGATACCGCTTGCGATATACTGCCGCACTGGGCGCCGCAGCGCTGAAGCCGCTGCAGCCCTGTCAAAGGCAGGATACACCGTGTACAACCTCCTGGGTGGAATCACGGAGTGGATCAGTTCGGGATTGAAAGTAGAGTCAGAGACAGAATAATGGGAAGGGCTAAATGGATTGCAGGCGTTCTGGGATGGGTTGCGTATGGCCCCATCGGCGCCTTGCTGGGATATTTCTTCGGATCGGTAATAGATAAGACAATGGACGCTGCCAGACAAATTGGCAGCGGTTCTTCCAATACAGGTTCCGGTGGCACATACACAAGAGGCGGCACCTGGCCGGGGTCAGGCGCAGGTACTGGCGCGGGCACCTCGCAGGGCTCACGAACCACCTACAGCACCACGGAGCAGCGCAACAGCTTCTTCGTGAGCTTGCTGGTGCTGTCCGCGGCCGTGATAAGGGCCGATGGCAAAACCCTCCAGTCAGAGATAGACGTAGTCAAGGATTTCATCAGGCGCAATTTTGGCGATTACGCCGTAAACGAGGCGGAGCGCATATTGAACAATCTGGGTTCACAGCAGATAGACGTCTATTCTGTGGGCACCCAGATTGCTAATAATATGAACTACTCCCAGAGGCTGCAGCTGTTCCACTACCTCACCCAGATAGCCATTGCCGACGGGGACTTCAGCAAATCAGAGAAAGATGTCCTGGAAGCTATTGGAGGAGCCATCAGGCTCAATTCTTCCGATATCTCATCCATAATTGCAATGCACTACAAGGACAAGGAGTCCGCATATGCCGTGCTGGAGATATCCAGGTCAGCCACCAATGACGAGGTCAAGGCCGCGTACCGCCGAATGGCAATGAAATACCATCCGGACAAGGTTGCAACCCTTGGTCCGGAGGTTCAGAAAGCGGCCGAGGAAAAATTCCGTAAGATCCAGGAGGCCTACGAGACCATCAAGAAGGAACGCGGTATTACTTAATAATTCTGTAATATCCTTCCTTGCGCGGCTTAGGAGTAAGAGGCTCCATATCTGGATAGCCAAGAGCAAGCGCGCCTACGCCAATAACGTCCTCTTTTACGCCCAGCTCCTTGAGCAGGGCTTTTCCTTCTTCTGTCTCGAACATTTCCCTCTCGCGGTTGATCCAGCAGGAGCCCAGGCCTATGGCGTATGCGGCGTTCATCATATTGCCAAGCACAAGGCTTGCGTCAGGAACTCCGTTGGCCCATTTCTCCGGGCGTGAGGCAAATACAAGCACGTATGTGGGGGCTCCGTAGAAGGGGTTCACGTCGCGGCCCCATACTTCCGCATTCAGTTTGGCAATCTTCTCCATCAGTTCAGGATTCTGCACTGCCACTATCCACGGGTCCTGGAATCCCATAGCGGTGGGGGCCCAGGTGCCGGCCTCGAGCACGGTCTTGAGCTCTTCGTCAGTAATCTGGACTTTCTTGAATTTTCTGATGCTGCGCCTGTTCTTGAGCGCGTCAATGACTGTATTGCTCATATTATCGTAATTATAAGATTTTCAATGCTATGCGGGCGCAGGCCTCAGCGTCCGCAAGGGCGTGGTGATGGTTCAGAAGGTCATACCCACAGGCTGCCGCCACGGTCTGAAGCTGAAGGTTGGGGAGGCTGTTTCCAAAATGGCGCTTTGCCGCGCGCAGTGTGTCATAGAACTTGTAGTCCGGGTAATCCATCTGGTATACCTTGAACACTTCTTTGAGGCATCCTTCGTCAAAGCGGCTGTTATGCGCGACTAAGGGCAGGCCCTCAATCATAGGAGCTATCTTTTCCCACACATACGGGAATACCGGGGCGTCTTCAGTATCCTCCTCGCAAAGGCCGTGGACCATTTTGCAGAACCACTGATAATACTCCGGTTCCGGATGGATAAGGCTGTAGAAATAGTCCACTATCTTTCCGCCGCGCACAATGACCACTCCAACGCTGCAAACGCTGGAACGGTATTCGTTGGCCGTTTCAAAATCTATTGCCGCAAAATCTGTCATAGTGCTGTCAGTCTTCAGATATCTGTTTCTTTATCCTTTTACGGTCGTAGACCTTCTTGGATTTGTGAAGGGCCTTGCGGAAGGATACCGGCTTGCCGTGCTCCGCAATCTCCTCCAGCCTTGCCGCCCTCCTCTGTGCCAGCATATAGTCCGCCTCCGTAATCCGCAGTTTCTTCAGCCCCTTTTTCCGTTTCATATCGTAAATATAGAATAATTTTCCTTATGTTTTCTTGTTGTTCCAAGTTCCCGGTGGCAGCAGTGGGTTGAAAGTGCTGGGGGTGTCTGAGGGGATCGCCCCCTCAATGAATACGTGCTCCAACAAAAAATAGCAGGCCGCAGCCTGCTATTTTTTGTGGAGCATAGCGGAATCGAACCGCTGACCTTTTGAATGCCATTCAAACGCTCTACCAACTGAGCTAATACCCCTTGTGAGTTGCAAATATACAACTTTTTCCGCCAAATCAAAGAAGCGGAGCTATAATTCCTTCCAATTGTTCGTTTTCCAGCAGGAACCCGTCGTGCCCAAAGTCAGAAAACATACGGGCGAAATGGCAGTTGGGAATCATATCGGACATTTCCTTGACCTCAGAGCACGGGAACAGGCAGTCAGTGTCTATGCCGGCCGCGACGCAGTTGGCGGTAATGCGGGACAAGGCTGCCTGGCAGCCGCCCCTGCCGCGGCCAACGTTGTGGCTGTCAAGGCTGTAGGACAGATACCAGTAACTGTATGCGTCAAAGCGGTCGGACAGTTTCTTGCCCTGGTACCTTTCGTAGGTGCAGGCCTTGTTCGCGAACATAGTGTCCGGATCCGTCTCGCTTTGGGTGAGCTTGTACCCTTCATAGCTGCGGTAGGAGATAAGCGCTATGGCGCGCGCAGCCCTGAGTCCGGCTTCGCCTCCCTTGAGGCTGGCGGCCTCGCGGAAGGTAGGATCGGCCTCCATAGCCATCCTCTGAGCCTCCTCGTAGGCAGTGAGGTATGGGCTTGTGCGGTGGAGGGTTGCCATAAAGATGGCGTTCTTCACGCGCTCTGGCTGCATTATGCTCATCTCCAAGGCCTGGAAACCGCCAATGGACGGTCCCATCAGTATATCTACGCGCTCTATTCCCAGGTAATCCATCACTGCAAAATTGCATTTGCAGATATCCCTTACCGTAACGCGCGGGAAGTCAAAGTAGAAAGGCTTGCCGGTGGCCGGGTTGATGCTGGCCGGGCTGCTGGTCCCGTAAGGGGATCCCAGCATATTCACGCAGACCACATAATACTTGTCCGGATCTATGAACTTGCCGGGACCAACCAGTCCGGGCCACCAGTCCTGGGGGTCCGAATTGCCGGTAAGGGCGTGGCATATCCATACCACCTTGTCTCCTTTGGCGTATTCCCTGTCGGAGGTGTGGTAAAGCACGTCCACCGTATCCAGGTGTCCGCCAGCTTCAAAATGGAAGTCCTTGACGATTATCTTGTGGCTTTGCATATCTTTATTTCTGTGCTGCGGCCTTGAATGCCTGGTCGAAATCTGCAATGAGGTCCTCCGGGTCTTCAAGACCTATGCTGAGGCGCATCAGGTCCGGGTCTACGCCCGCCTCAAGCAGCTGCTGGTCAGTGAGCTGACGGTGAGTGTGCGCCGCAGGATGGAGGATGCAGGTGTAGCAGTCCGCAACGTGGGTCTCAATGGTCACAAGCCTCAGGTGGTCCATAAAACGGTTGGTGAAGTCCCTGTCTGCATTGAGGGCGAAGGCCATCACTCCGCTGGTGCCATCGGGCAGATATTTTAACTGCAGGGCGTGGTCAGGATCGCTTTCCAGTTCGGGGAAACGGACCCATTTTACGCAAGGGTGCTGCTCAAGATAGCGGGCAATCTTGAGGGCGCTGCTGTTCTGGCGCTTCACCCTTACTTCCAGGCTCTGGAGTCCCAGGTTTATGTAATATGCGTTCTGCGGGCTCTGGATGCATCCAAAGTCCCTCATAAGCTGGCTTGTAGCCTTTGTTATGTATGCCAGCTTGCCGAATTTCTTGGTATAGGTGAGGCCGTGGTATGAAGGGTCAGGGGAGCAGAGTCCGGGGAACTTGTCGGCATATGTATCCCAGGGGAAATTGCCGCTGTCCACAATTGCTCCGCCCACTGAAGATCCGTGGCCGTCTATGTACTTTGTGGTGGAATGGGTGACGATGTCCGCGCCGAACTCTATTGGACGGCAGAACACCGGGGTGGGGAAGGTGTTGTCCACGATGAGCGGAACCCCGTGCCTGTGGGCTATTGCCGCGAGCCTCTCAATGTCCAGCACCCTGACACCGGGGTTGGTGAGGGTCTCTGCGAAGAGGAGCTTTGTGTTGGGCTTGAAAGCCTTCTCGAACTCCTCGTCAGAGGCGTTTTGGTCTATGATGGTGACGTCGATGCCCATCTTTGGGAAAGTGGTTCCGAACAGGTTGTATGTGCCGCCGTAGATATTTGCGGTGGTGATCATATGCTGTCCGGTCTCGCAGATGTTGAAGCAGGCAAAGAAGTTTGCTGCCTGGCCGGAGGAGGTGAGCATTCCGGCAACACCGCCTTCCATTGCAGCGAGCCTTGCGGCTACGTGGTCGTTTGTGGGGTTCTGCAGGCGGGTGTAGAAGTATCCTGCTTCTTCCAGGTCGAACAGGCGGCCCATCTGGTCGCTTGTGGTGTATTTGAATGTCGTGCTCTGGATAATTGGAATCTGGCGGGGACCGCCGTTCTCCGGCTCATACCCTGCGTGGACTCCCAGGGTTCCTATCTTGTCCTTGTTCATTTAACTAACCTTTAAAATCATACAAAGTTAATTATTTGGAATGAAATTCAAGAATCAGATTATCAAATCTTATTTCGTATATTTGCAAGATACAGGATAACCGTTATGGGAATATTCGACAAAGGCGTACAAAAGACAAAGCTGAACTTCTTCCAGAAGCTCCACAGGGCCATTGCAGCCCGCTCCACGGTGGATGACGACACCCTGGACGCCATAGAGGAAGCCCTCATAGCTTCCGATATGGGCGTGGATACCACCCTCAAGATAATTGACAACCTTGAGGAGAGGGTCCGCAAGGACAAGTATATGTCATTCGAGGAGCTGGTCGAACTGCTCAGGGACGAGATTTCCCAACTGATAAACGTTGGGGAGGGTCCGGTCCGCGCCTTTGACTTTACCAAGAAGCCATACGTCATAATGGTAGTGGGCGTGAACGGAGTGGGCAAGACTACCACCATTGGCAAGCTCGCTTCCAACCTCCGCGCGCAGGGCAAGAAGGTGATGATTGGCGCAGCCGACACCTTCCGCGCCGCTGCAGTGGAGCAGCTCCAGATCTGGGCTGACAGGGCCGGAGTTGACATTGTCAAGCAGAAGATGGGCTCCGATCCCGCCTCAGTGGCTTTTGACACGGTCCGCTCCGCTGTGGCCAAGGATGCCGATGTGGTGCTCATAGACACCGCCGGCCGCCTCCACAACCGCATAGACCTTATGAACGAGCTCACCAAGATCCGCAACGTGATGCGCAAGGTGGTTCCTGACGCTCCGCACGAAGTGCTGCTGGTCCTGGACGCCTCCACCGGCCAGAACGCCTTCCAGCAGGCAAGGGAGTTCTCCCGCGCCACTGACGTCACGGCGCTTGCCGTCACCAAGCTGGACGGCACCGCCAAGGGCGGCGTGGTGATAGGCATTGCGGACCAGTTCAAGATCCCAATCAAGTTCCTTGGAATAGGAGAGGGAATAGAGGACCTCAAGGAATTCGACAAGGAGGAGTTTGTCAAGTCACTGTTTTCAATTGAAGATTTAAAATTATAATTATATATGAAGCTTTCTTACAATTGGCTCAAAGATTATCTTGAGTCTGATCTTACCCCGGAGCAGGTCGCAGAATATATGACCGCCATTGGAATTGAGGTTGACGGCGTAGAAGAGGAGGAAGAAATCCCCGGCGGGCTGCAGGGCGTTGTAGTTGCAAAGGTCCTGGAGTGCGAGCCGCATCCGGATTCTGACCATCTGCACGTAACAAAGGTGGATGACGGCACCGGCGAACCTCTTACCGTAGTTTGCGGCGCCCCCAACGTTGCCGCAGGCCAGAAAGTGCTCTTTGCGCGCATCGGCACCGTCCTCCCCGGAGATTTCAAGATAAAGAAGTCAAAGATCCGCGGCGTGGAATCGATGGGAATGATCTGCGCTGAGGACGAGCTGGGCATCGGCACCAGCCACGAGGGAATAATGGTCCTTCCGGACACCGCAGTCATAGGCACTCCCGCCAAGGAATACCTGGGACTCAAGACCGAAGCCGTAATAGAATATGAAATCACGGCCAACAGGGTTGACGCCGCCTCTCACATAGGCGTTGCGCGCGACCTGTACGCCTGCCTGCTTCACAACGGCATACCTTGCAAGTTCGCCTACCCTTCAGTGGAGGCCTTCAGCGAGGGCGCCGGCGCAGGCATCCCCATAGAGGTAGTGAACCCTGACGGCGCCCCCCGCTACAGCGGCCTCACCATCCGCGGCGTCAAGGTCGGCCCTTCTCCGGAATGGCTCCAGAAGAAGCTTATGTCAATAGGCCTCAAGCCCATCAACAATATAGTGGACGTGTCCAACTTCGTGCTCTTCGAGCTGGGCCAGCCGCTGCACACCTTTGATGCCGACAAGATTCTTGGAGGCAAGGTGATCGTGCGCCGCGCTGCCGAGGGCGAGACCATCGTCACCCTTGACGAAGTGGAGCGCAAGCTTCACGCAAACGATATGGTCATCGCCAACGCGCAGGGACCTATGTGCATCGCGGGAGTTTTCGGCGGATTCGATTCCGGCGTAACAGACTCCACGGTGAATGTCTTCCTTGAGAGTGCATATTTCGATCCCGCTTCCATCCGCAAGACCTCCAAGTCCCACACTCTCCAGACCGACGCCTCCTTCCGCTACGAGCGCGGAGCGGATCCTTCCATCACCATCTACGCCCTCAAGCGCGCTGCCCTGCTCATCCAGGAGGTTGCCGGAGGTACCATCGAAGGAAAGATCCAGGAGTGCTGCGTTCCCGGCATCACGGACCGCAAGCAGATTGAGCTGGACTATGACCGCATCGACGCCTTTGTGGGCAAGAAACTTGGAGCTGAAGTCATCGAGGGTATCCTCAAGGGTCTGAACTACAATTTTGTAAGCAAGACCCCCGGCGGAGCCGTAGTGGCCCCTCCAACCTATATGGTTGATGTGTACAGGGAGTGCGACGTTGTTGAGGAAGTTCTCCGCATCTACGGATACAACAACATCGACCTGCCCAAGCATATGAAGATGTCCGTGAACGCCACCCCCAAGCCGGAGCCGGAAGCCATCCGCAATTCCGTATCCAACTTCCTGGCCGCCAACGGCTTCACTGAGACAATGAACAATTCCCTTACCAAGGGAGACTATTATAACGGGCTTACCACGTTCCCTGCGGAGAAGTGTGTCCACATTGTGAACCCTCTCTCCTCAGACCTGAACGTAATGCGCCAGACCCTCATCCTTAACGGCCTGGAGGTAATCGCATACAACATCAACCGTCAGATCTCCTTCCTCAAGACCTTCGAATACGGCTCTGTATACCAGAGGCTCCCTGAGAAGGACGGTACCACCCTTGACGGATACAGCGAGCATCCGTGCTACGCCCTGTTCATCTCCGGAACCCCTGACAAATCCTGGAGGGCCGAGTCCCGCAAGGGCAGCTTCTTCCAGCTCAAGGGTTACGTAGAGCTGCTTCTCAAGCGCTACGGCGCAGACCTGAACCAGATGTGGTGCGCCCCGGCTCCCGAGGACATCTTCTCTGAAGGTATGGTCTACAGCCTTCCCGGCAAGGGCCGCCAGCTGGTGATGATGGGAACCGTGAATCCGCAGCTCTGCCGCAAGTTTGGCGTAAAGCAGCCGGTATTCGCAGCTGAGATTGACTGGAACGCCCTATTCGAGCTTGTAAAGCGAGACAAGGTTGCCTTCAAGGAAATGCCCAAGTTCCCAGAGGTACGCCGAGACCTGGCACTCCTTCTGGACGAAGGCGTGCAGTATTCCGCCCTTCAGGCTGCTGCCTTCAAGGCCGGAAAGAAGATGCTCAAGCAGGTATCCCTCTTTGACGTATACCGCGGAGAGAAGATCCTTGTAGGCAAGAAGCAGTACGCAATGAGCTTTGTCCTCCAGGACCTTGAGAAGACTTTGACAGACCAGGATGTAGAGAGGGTTATGGATAACATCCTCAACGCATTCCGTAAAGAATTCGGAGCAGAACTCAGGTAGTATATGAAAGTATCCGCCAAGATATTTGTTGCTGTTGCAGCGGCGGCGCTCTGCGTGGCCGCCTGCTCCCGCGGTCCCAGGGTTATACCTCGCTCCAAGATGGAGAAGATATATACCGATATGCTCATTGCAGACCAATGGCTGATGCGCAATCAGGACGCGGGTTTCAAGGCGGACACCACACTTTTTTACGAACCCATATTCCGCAAGTACGGATATACTTCAGAAGACTTCAACGCCAGTAACGAGTATTATATGAGGGATCCCCTGAGATACTCCAGGATGCTCAAGAAAGTAGCCCTGTCGCTGGACGCCAAGGCCAGGAAAAAGAGAGTTGAGTCCGATGCCGCAGCTGCAGCGGCCGCAGCAGCCGCAGCCGCTGAGCAGGAAACTGAAACCACAGAAGAAGAACAATAACCAAACATAAACTGATATGAGCAATATTCTTGAAAAGTACGGTTATACCCCAGACCAGGAGGAGATAGGCAGGATCCTGGGCCACATTGCCGGCAATGCAAACGCGCTGGCAAGCCCGGAAGTGCTTAAGAAATGCTTTTCTATGATGGACCTCACCACCCTGAAGTCCAACGACACCGCGGAGTCCGTCCAGGCTCTTGTGAAAAAGGTGAACCGCCTGGGACGCGAGTGGCCGGATTATCCGCTGCCGGCATCCGTGTGCGTTTATTCCAACTTTGCACCGGTGGTAGCCCAGACCCGTGCTTCGCAGGAAGTGCACGTAACGGTGGTTTCCGGTTGTTTCCCATCTTCACAGAGTTTCCTTGAAGTCAAGGTGCGCGAGTGCGAGATGGCTGTGGAGGCCGGAGCCGAAGAGATTGACATAGTCCTTGCCCTCAACGCTTTCCTCGCGGGCGATTACGATACCGCCGCTGCGGAAATCAGGGCTATGCGCGCGGCTATCGACGCCGCCGCGCAGAAGCAGGGCAGGAAAGTGATCCTCAAGGTCATCCTTGAGACAGGCCTGCTATATTCCCCGGAAAAGATAGCCTGCGCCTCATTCCTTGCAATGGAGAACGGAGCGGATTTCATTAAGACTTCTACAGGAAAGGTTGATGTGAACGCTACGCCAATGGCCGCATATGTAATGTGCCAGTGCATAGCCAGGTTCTATCAGACAACCGGCGTTAAAGTGGGTTTCAAGGCCGCAGGAGGCATCTCAAACGCAGGTGACGCCCTGGTCTATTACGCCATCGTCTCCGCCGTCCTGGGCGAGGAATGGCTCAATAAAGACTGCTTCCGCTTTGGCGTAAGCCGCCTTGGAAACAGCCTGATGTCCGCAATCGAACAGAAAACGGTGTCATTTTTCTAAAAAATTTCAGTCTTTTGACAGATAATAATACGGCTGGGACGCTCCAGGAGGGCGACTAGCCGTATTAATCGTTTGTATTTTCCGGTAAACCGATACCTCTCCATACCTTTGTTCCGGAAAAAGAAAGACTGAACTATGAAATGCTCAAGATTGTATTTGTTTTTAGGGGCGACCCTGCTGGCGCTCTCCTGCCGCCCGGACGAAATGTCCGGGCCGGACGGAGGCCGGTATGCCAACCTGGACGCCCTGTCGCACGAACAGATTGTACTTGGAGACCAGCTTGAAGATCCGTATTCGCTGGACATAATGCAGCAGTCGCTGGAAGTGCTGTATCCCACCAAGGCAGGCGCTCCTAGGCTGGAAGTCACGGACTACTATGTCCGTTTCCTTCCAGGGGACGACACCCAGTTCAAAATCCTCAAGCTGATGGATGTCAATCTGTTGGACCATCCACTGGACTATGAGATCATAAGGGAGGGTGACTATTATCACGATCCCGCCATAGAAGAAGGTAACATCACCTGGCAATATGCTGTGGTACCAAGGGATTTCCAATTCCCGCAGGATATCAGATATGAGATCCTGGACCGCTGTTTTATTCCTGAGAACACTGCCACAAAGGCCTCTGATGTAGATTGGGAGGCCGTTGAGCGGGAAGCGTACAGGCTTTCCGGAAATGAAAAGATGCTGCTTCCCCGGTCAAAGGCAGGGGAAGAGGGTGACGGCAGGCCCAGGGGTTCCATAGTAATAATAGACGATAAATATAACGGAGGTGAGCCTGTAGGGGTTTCAGGCGTGATGGTATCGGTAAACAGTTTTGTAAAGTTCTCTTCGGCCTATACCGATGCATCCGGCAGCTACACCATTCCCAAATCATTTTCCTCCGAAATCCGCTACAGGCTTGTTTTCCAGAACCAGAAAGGCTTCGGGATAGGAGTCAACCTGCTGCTGGTGCCGGCGTCGGTGTCCACCCTTGGCTCAGGCCCTTCAAGCGGGATTAACGTGCTGATAGACAAGGACTCTGAACGCAAACTGTTCAGCAGGTGCGTGGCAAACAATGCCGTGTACGATTACTTCGTGCGCTGTTCGCGGGAAGACGTTACCGTTACCCCGCCGCCCGCAAACCTGCGGCTGTGGCTGTTCCAGAACCTTTCCAACAGCAGCGCTCCAATGCTTCAGCAGGGCAGTTTCCTGGAAGGAAAGCTGGTGGACGAGTACCTGGGAGAGTATAAGGGCATTCTGGCCAGTTTCCTCCCAGACATTACCGTAGGCCTCAAGTATCAGGAAGACTACAGTTCCATCTACAATATGGTGCAGCACGAACTTGCCCATTCCAGCCATTTCGTGAGGGTTGGAACGGCTTATTGGAACAAGTATATAAAGCACGTCATAAGCTCTTTCATAACCTCCGGAATGAAGGTTTACGGGGTGGGAACGGAACCCGATGCCGGCTACTGCGAGGTAGGGGAGATGTGGGCTTACTATATGCAGAACGTCCTGTACAGGGAGCGCTATGGCAACTATATCTCGGACTTGGGAACATCTTTCTGGTTCTGCCCCCAGATACTCCTGTATATGGATGACCGCGGGATAACTGACAGCAAGATATTCACCGCCCTCAGATCCACGGTAACTGACCGGGACAAACTGCAGCAGGCGCTTACGGACCTTTATCCGGAGAACAAATATGTGATAGACCAGGCCTTTAACAGATATCTGAATTAATATGAAACAGTTGAAATACTATATAGTGGCAGCCGCGCTCCTCCTGTGCGGAACCAATGTAAAGGCCCAGAACATAGCGCTCTCTACCAACGTGGCGGGATATGCTTTCCTGGGAACTATGAATATGGAGGCATCGTACGGAGTGGCGCAGCATTGGAGCCTCAATGCGGGAGTCAAGTACAACCCTTTCACCTTCGGGCAGGAAGAGACCCGCGTTCAGGCAAGGCAGCAGACGTATGCCCTGGGGGCCAGGTTCTGGCCCTGGCATATATACTCAGGATGGTGGGTTGCCGGAAAAGTGCAGTATCAGGAATATAACGTGGGTACATATAAAACTGAGAATACATCGGAAGGGGACAGGTATGGCAGCGGGCTTACGGGTGGATATACCTATATGCTCAATCCCCACCTGAATCTGGAGTTCGGCCTGGGAGTATGGGCCGGATATGACAATTATGTCCGCTACGAGTGCCCGCGCTGCGGCCGCATCGTAGAGGAAGGATCCGGATTCTTTGTCCTTCCCAACGATTTGATACTGTCTGTATCCTATGTGTTCTAATGCAATCAGGAATTGTGTCCCGCTTGTCCTTGCCTTGGCTGTGACGCTCCACTCGTGCAGCATAAAGGAGGACAGGGGAGAGTGCCCTTGCTGGCTTACCCTGCAGGTGCCTTCCCAAGGCGGTTCACATTTGATAGTAAATTGGGTGCTGGAAGCCTCTGATACTGTGAGGGAAGGGATTCTGGATGATGAGAACAACCCTTCCTGCACGGTAGAGGTTCCCAGGGAAAAGATAAGGTTGGTTGCTGTATCAGGTGCGGACGGCCGGTTTGCCGGTGTGCAAGGACTGAAGATAGAGGAAGGAAGACCGTACCCGCCGGTTTATTATTACCAGACCGTCCTGGATACAAGCTGTGACAGCCTGCGGGACACAATCCGTTTGCATAAGAACCACGCGTATGTCAACGTCAGGGACAACAGCCCGAACGCAAGTTTCACCTATTACCTTTGCGGCAACTCCTGCGGCTTTGACCTTGATGGAAAGGTTGCCCGGGGACCGTTCCGGTCAAAGGCGGACTTCAAGGAAGGGGCTTACAGTTGCATTGTTCCGCGCCAGGGAGACAACTCCCTGCGCTTGGACGTATATCTTGGCCAGGAACTGATGCGCAGTTTTCCAATAGGGGATATTATAGCCCAAAGCGGCTTTGACTGGGAGGCGGAGGATCTGGAGGACATAGACCTGACGCTGGACTATTCGGCCACTCAGGTAACTTTTACGGTAAATGGGTGGACTCACAGACTAACATTCTATTATGAATTCTGAAAAGTGTGCTATTATTTAGTTTTTTTGTATATTTGCAGTCCCAGTAGCGCGGGTGGCGAAACGGTAGACGCGCTAGTTTCAGGAGCTAGTGGGGTAACACCTGTGTGAGTTCGAATCTCATCCCGCGCACACAAAGAAAGGCTTTGGATTTTGTCCAAAGCCTTTCTATCTTTTATAAGATTAAACTAGAGGACCTTGAGGTCAAGTGCCTTGAGGTCTTCGTCCCTTGAGGAGCTGCCGTAGAGGATCTTGTAGCTGCCGGGACGGACTGAGAGCTCGTCAATGGAAGCATCATAATACTCAAATGCGCTTGGCTCAAGGGTAATCTTTACGCTGGCCTGCTGTCCTGCGGCAATGTTGACGCGCTTGAATCCCTTGAGGGACTTGATAGGAGCGTCAGGATTGTCAAGGCTCTTGACGTAAATCTGGACAACCTCGTCTCCGTCAAGCTTACCTGTGTTCTTTACAGGAACGGTGATGTCTACGCTCTTGCCTGCCTTGATGGAGGCGTTGGAGAGGCTGGCGTCACCATACTCGAAGGTGGTGTAGCTGAGGCCGTATCCAAATGCGTAGAGAGGCTCGCCGCGGAAGTACCTGTAGGTGTGTCCTTCCATATTGTAGTCGTGGAAGTCAGGAAGCTGTGAAGTTGACTTGTAGAATGTAACAGGAAGCCTTCCTGCAGGGTTGTAGTCACCAAAGAGGATGTCTGCAACTGCAAGACCGGTAGCCTGTCCGGCATACCAGGCCTGGAGAAGGGCGTTGTACTTAGTCTCAACCTCTGCGAATGCGATTGCACTTCCGGTGCAGTTTACAAATACAACCGGCTTGCCTGTTGCTCCAAGGGCGTCAAGGAGTCCCTTCTGTACAGGAGGAAGCTCGATGCGGGTACGGTCGCCTCCGGAGAATCCCTCGTAAGGAACCATCATCTCCTCACCCTCAAGCTGTGCGGAAAGTCCGCCTACCATAATGATGACATCGGCCTGGGCAGCCTTGGCTGCAACCTGGGCGAACTGTGCAGGATAACGCCTGCAAAGGTCAACTGCCAGGGATGCGGATCCTTCAGCACCCTTTGTGTACTCGATAACGATGTCATAAGTCCTTCCTGCAACAACGGGGAATGACTTCTCAGGGATGGTAGCCCTGCGGTTTACGCGCATTCCGGGAACCTCTTCGGCGGAATCTATGGTCCTGCCGTTTACGGTCATCTTGTAACCACCAACGGTACGTACGGCATAGCTGAGCTCACCTGTAAAATCTGCCACGAACTTGCCGCTGAGGCGTGTGGAGAAATTGTTGGCGTTGACTCCGTCAGCGAAGCGGTAGTCTCCGTATGTACGCATATTGACTGCGCTGAAGTCTCCTGATGCAACGGCGTTGCCCTGGAAATTGGGGTTGTTGAAGAAATCGGCGTGGAATCCCTTGCCTCCGTTGAGAGCGGGGATCTTGTCGTCGGTCATATAAGGATCTGCGAGCTCGCAGCCCTTCTCGTAGATGATCTCTGCTCCGGGAACTTCCTTGCGGATGGCTTCCAGGATGGAGATGGTGTTCTCTGCGGTAGGGGTTCCGTTGTAGTTTCCGTTGTGGATGGAAGCGTTGTCGGCGTTAGGTCCTACTATTGCAATCTTCTTGATGCTCTTTGACAGAGGGAGGATGCCGTCGTTCTTGAGGAGAACCATAGCCTCGCGGGCGGCCTTGTATGCAAGGGCGGTGTGCTCCGGGCTGCTGATGTCCTTTGCGCCGAGTCCGGCCCAAGGCATATCCTCTTCAGGATCGAAGGTGCCAAGTTCGAAGCGGCCGCGGAGTACGCGTGCAAGGGCTTCGTCAATGGCTGCCTCGCTGATGAGTCCCTGCTCTACGCTCTGGAGGAGAGCCCTGTAGCTGGTACCGCACTCAAGGTCTGTTCCAGAAAGGACGGCGTCTGCACTTGCGGTGATGGCATCGGGATGGGTCTCGTGCTGTCCCTTTGTGTAGAAGTTGTTGATGGCGCCGCAGTCAGAGAGGATGATGTCCTCGTAACCCCACTTCTTGCGGAGGATGTCGGTAAGGAGCCTGTCGCTGCCGCAGCAAGGGTCACCCTCGTAGCGGTTGTATGCGCACATAACTTCCTGTACGTGGGCATCCTTTACAATTGTGCGGAATGCGGGGAGGTAGGTCTCCCAAAGGTCGCGCATTGAAACGGTGGCGTCAAAGCGGTGGCGCTCGCTCTCAGGACCGCTGTGCACTGCATAGTGCTTTACGCAGGCGTGGGTCTTGAAATACTTGCCGTCATAGGCCTGCATTGCGCGGACGGTTGCTCCGCCCATTACGCCTGCGAGGTAAGGGTCCTCGCCGCAGGTCTCCTGTCCGCGTCCCCAGCGGGGGTCACGGAAGATGTTCACGTTAGGGCACCAGAATGAAAGACCCTGGTTCCAGATGCCTCCGGTGGCCTCTGTCTTGCCAAAGATGTTGTGGTCAGTGGTGTTCCAGGTGGCGCGTGCCTCGTCGGAAACGGCAGTGTAGATTTCAAACTGCTGGGGCTCGTCGAAAGTTGCGGCGAGACCGATTGACTGAGGGAATACGGTTGCACCCGGGCGGCAGATACCGTGGCAGGCTTCAGACCACCAGTTGTAAGCCGGGATGCCCAGCCTGTCAACTGAAATGGATCCGTTCATCATCAAACCCACTTTCTCTTCCAGTGTCAGCAGGGAGATGAGGTTGTCAACCCTCTTGTCCACGGAGAGTTTGGGGTTCTGGAAAGGATAGTCATATCCTTTGTTACTGTTACAGCCGGCCAGAAGAAGGCAGGCTGCAACAGTGATCAGAATTGAAAACTTTTTCATCTATAGATATTTTAATTCCAAGTTTTCACTAAAGGACCTTGAGGTCAAGTGACTGAAGGTCTTCATCCCTTGAAGAGCTTCCGTAGAGGATCTTGTAGTTTCCAGGGAATACTGAAAGCTCGTCAATTGATGCGTCGTAGTACTCGAACGCGCCGGGGCCCAGGGTGATCTTTACATTGGAGGTAGCGCCTTTCTCAATGTTCACCTTCTGGAATCCCTTGAGGGACTTGATAGGAGCGTCAGGGTTGTCAAGGCTCTTTACATAGACCTGGACAACTTCCTCACCTGCTACATTGCCGGTGTTCTTTACGGGAACGGTGATGGTAACGGACTTGCCAGCCTTGATGGAAGACTTGCTGAGCTTTGCCTTGCCATACTCGAAGGTTGTGTAGCTGAGTCCATAGCCGAATGCGTACAGAGGAGTTCCGTGGAAGTACTTGTATGTACGGCCTTCCATATTGTAATCCATAAAGTCAGGAAGCTGCTCGTCACCTGTGTAGAATGTGACAGGAAGCTTTCCTGAAGGATTGTAGTCACCGAATACTACGTCTGCGATTGCCTGAGCACCGCCCTGACCTGCATACCAGGCCTGGAGGAGAGCGTCATACTGGTCCTGAACTGCGCCGAAGCCAATTGCTGAACCAGAGCAGCTGATGAAGATGACGGGCTTGCCGGTAGCGTGCATAGCCTTGAGGAGGCGCTGCTGAACTACAGGGAGGTCCATTGAGGAGCGGTCGCCGCCTTCACCCTCGAAGCGTGCGGAGATACCTCCTACGATTACGATGGCGTCAGCATCCTTCACCTGGGCGGCGAGGTCGCTGAACTCGGCGAGCTTGCGCTCGCAGAACTCTGCGTTGAGCATTGCAAAGCTGCCGGTTCCCTGTACGTATTCAATCTTAACGTCGATAGGTTTGCCAGCAACAACGTCAAAGGTCTTGGTAGGCATTGCGTTCCTGCCGAATCCGCGCCTTGCGGGAGCGGCGTCGCCAGGCCTGGTCTGCTCTACGGTGCGTCCGTTCACGGTGAACTTGAAGGTTCCGTCAGAAGCAACGCTGTAGGACATAGGACCTGTGAAGTCAGGGGTGTACTTGCCGGTGATGCGCACTGACATATTCTCCCTTTCAACTCCCTCTGCAAAGCCGTAAGCTCCAAAGGTGGAGAAGTTGATCTGCTTGTAATAGCCGCTTGCGACAGGCTTGCCGGCAAAGTTGCGGTTGTTGAAGAACTCTACGAAGAATCCCTGTCCGTTGTTGAAGTCAGGAATATGGTAAGTGGTAGAGTACTCGTCCATAATCTCGCAGGCCTTGGCTGTGAAGATCTCGGCATTTGGAAGAGCCTCCTTGAATCCGTCAAGGATGGACCTCTGGTGTTCCTCGGTAGGGGTTCCGCCGTAGTTTCCGTTCATCATTGAAACGTCATCGGCGTTAGGGCCAATTACAGCAAGCTTCTTGATGGCGCTCTTGTTAAGAGGAAGAACTCCGTTGTTCTTGAGAAGAACCAGGGACTCGCGTGCGGCCTGCCTTGCAAGCGCATCGTGAGCCTCGCTGCTGATCACGTCCTCTCCAAGGTTAGCCCAAGGGTTTGCGTCAGCAGGGTCGAACATACCAAGCTCGAAGCGTCCCAGGAGGGTCCTGCGGAGGTGAACGTCAAGGTCAGCCTCGCTGATGAGGCCCTTGTCCAGGGCTTCCTGAAGTGAAACGAAGGCGTTTCCGCACTCCAGGTCCGTTCCGGACAGGATTGCGTCAACGGAAGCGCTCACTGCGTCAGGGTGGGTTCCGTGCTGGTTCTTGTTGTAGAAGTTGTTGATGGCGTCACAGTCCGTGAGGATGATGTCTTCGTATCCCCACTTGTTGCGGAGGATGTCGGTAAGGAGCCTGTCGCTTCCGCAGCAAGGCTCACCCTCGTAACGGTTGTAAGCGCACATAACCTCCTGTACGTGGCCTTCAACTACAAGTGCCTTGAAGGCGGGGAGATAAGTCTCCCACAGGTCGCGCATTGAAACTACTGCGTCAAAGCTGTGGCGCAGGGGCTCCGGTCCGCTGTGTACGGCGTAGTGCTTTGCACAGGCGTGGGTCTTGAAATATTTCTTGTCATTGCCCTGCATTCCCAGAACGGTCTGTACACCCAGTATGCTGGTGAGGTAAGGGTCCTCGCCGCAGGTCTCCTGGCCGCGTCCCCAGCGGGGATCACGGAAGATGTTGATGTTAGGGCACCAGAAAGTCAACTCAGGATTGCCCGGAACGTAGTTCGCGCGCAGACCAACGTTGAAAATGTCGTGGTCTGAGCGGTTCCAGTTGGCGCGTGCCTCGTCGGAAACCGTGTCGAACACGTCATAGAAAAGTTCCGGATTGAATGACGATGCCATTCCTACAGGCTGCGGGTAAACGGTGTATCCGCCATAGCGAACGCCGTGGCAGGCCTCGCTCCACCAGTTGTAAGAAGGGATTCCAAGGCGGTCAATGGAAATAGCCTTGTTCATCATAAGTCCCACTTTCTCCTCAGGGGTGAGGAGGGAGATCAGGTTGTCCACCCTGGCCTCGTTGGAGAGTTTGGGATTCTGGAACGGATACTCATAATCCGCATTATTGGAACAGGACAGCAGCAATGGAAGCTGGACTGCAATCAGCAATAGAAAACCAAATACTTTTTTCATAATATGTGTTAGAATTACTTATTCAGTCTATTACAGGGCTACGTTTACGGTCTGGCCGGGCTTGGTGTCAAAGTCATAATACTTGTCACCTACCCTTACCTTGAGAGGACCGCCAAGCTGGGATTTAACGCTGGCTTTTACAAGCTTGCCACCATCCCAGTCCATATTCACAATGAAGCCTCCGCGGGCGCGGAAACCCTTTACGCTTCCGGTTGGCCAGGCGTCAGGCAGGGCGGGAAGCATATGTACGTAACCATTCTGGCTCTGGAGAAGCATCTCTGCGATTCCTGCGGTAGCGCCAAAGTTACCGTCGATCTGGAATGGCGGATGTGCGTCGAACAGG
Source organism: uncultured Bacteroidia bacterium (assembly GCA_902761655.1). GTDB lineage: Bacteria > Bacteroidota > Bacteroidia > Bacteroidales > UBA932 > Cryptobacteroides. Next base: position 90,933 of record CACWLD010000007.1, read on the forward strand.
TTGGGGTAGGTTCTTCCCTGCTGCGGCCTCTGTGCCGGGGCGGCTGCCCTTGGAGCACCGGCTCCCGGAGCGCCCTGAGGAGCGCCCTGTCCCATCCTGGGAGCGCCGGCACCCGGAGCACCCTGAGGAGCACCCTGAGGAGCACCCTGTCCCATTCTTGGAGCACCAGCACCCGGAGCACCCATTGCCATCCTCTGGCCTCCTCCGAATCCCGCTGTAGGATCGATCAGGGTGAACATATTGCTGAGGATGAGGAATGCGTGGTTTCCGTCAAGCATACGGGCCCAGAAATTGGTCTTCCATCCAAGGCTCCATCCGGTTGCCTGGTCTCCGCGCTGGATGAGGGTTACCCTTGCAGCGTCAAAGAGTTCAGGTGTGTCAGGATTGATCTGGTTGGAAGGATAGAGTCCGTAAAGGTGTGAGATGTGCCTGTGCTCGTCCTTGGGATCGTCCATATCCTCGATCCACTCCTGGAGCTGTCCGTACTGACCCACCTTCATAGGAGGGAGCTTGGCCATTGTCTGGGCGAGGGTCTGCTGATAGGCTTCGTCAATTCCAAGTTCTGCGGCGGCTGTCTTTGCAGCAGTCATTATATCCACAACGATCTGTGTATCCATTGTACAGCCTGCTGTAAGAGGGTTGGCCTTTCCAACGCCGCCGTGCTCAGGGCTTACGGAAGGAACAACTACAAGGTAACCGTTGTTGGGGTCAACCTGCATATAGTCAAGGTAGAAGTCAGCGGCTCCCTTGATAACAGGATACCACTCCTTCAGGAAATCCTTGTCCTTTGTGAAGAGATAGTGCTCCCAGAGGTGGGTGGCAAGCCAGGCGCCTCCGTTAGGATACATACCCCAGTCAGCGGCGTCAACAGGGCCTGCAATTCTCCAGAGGTCGGTGTTGTGATGGGCAACCCATCCGCCGCATCCGTACATCTCGCGGGCGGTTATGGCTCCGGTAACGCTCAGGTCCCTGATCATTGAGAACAGAGGTTCCGTACACTCTGTGAGGCCGCATACCTCTGCTGGCCAGTAGTTCATCTCAGCATTGATGTTGATGGTGTACTTGCTGTCCCAAGGGGCCATATGCTCCTGGTTCCATACGCCCTGCAGGTTGGCTGCCTGTCCACCGGGCTGTGAACTGCTTATGAGCAGGTAACGGCCGTAGTTGAACATAAGCTCCACCATTCCCATATCGTCGCTTCCTGTGAAGGAACTCAGACGGGCCTTAGTGGGGAGGGAAGCGTTGGCACCGGCAGGAAGATCCAGGTCAACCCTGTCGTACTGGTCCTTGTATGCGGCGATACTGCGCTTGAGCAGTTCCTTGTATGAGAGCTTCTGCGCTGCGGCCAGCCTTTCTGCATTCTTTGCCGATGCGTTTCCGCTGACATCGTGATAGTTCACGAAGTTGGTGGCGGCGGAAATGAGCAGAGTGGTCTCTGTTGCGTCGCTGACATCAATCTTGTCACCGGATGCGCTTACAGAACCGTTGGAGATAACCCTGACAACGGTCTCTTCTGCGAGCTTGGCGTCTATTCCTTCCTGGGAATCGCCCTGGACAACGGCCACCAGGTCATTGCCAGAGGCTTTTGCCTCGAATGGCAGGCGGGCGTTGTATGACAGTGAGAATGAGCCCTTCTTGTCCTGGGTGAGGCGGACTACCACCACCTTGTCAGGTATAGAAGCGAATGCTGTCCTGGTGTAATTCACACCATTGGAGGAATAGGTTGTAGTGTTCACGGCGTTTGAGAGGTCAAGCTGACGGTGATAGTTCTCAGCTTCTCCCACACCTTGGAATTCAATGAACAGGCTTCCGGCGTTCAGGAACCTCATTCCGTGAGGACCAACGACAAAATCCTGGTCGATGATGGTTTTGGCTTCAGCCTCTTTTCCGTCAAAGATCAGCTGACGGACTTCGTCAAGCCTGGCAAGGGAACGGGGGCTGTTGTTGTTGTGGGGGCCGCCGCTCCAGAAGGTTTCCTCATTGAGCTGGATTTCCTCTTTCTGGACACCTCCATAGACCATAGCTCCCATATTGGAGTTGCCTAAAGGCAATGCCTCCAGCCATACGGTGGCCGGAGCGTCATACCAAAGGACTTCATTTACACCTGCCTCGCTTTGCTTGTTGCAGGAGACGGCAAAAACACAGAGTATCGCGCCGATAAAAAGGGCAGTTAATCTCTTCATAACATTAAACAATTGTGCAGTGGCCGCACACGCAGCCACTGCACACAAATATAATAAATATTATCTCCAAGTCCAAGTCTGCTGGAGCGTACCGTTGTTCCTGAGGATCTCCTCGGTAGCGATAGGAAGCAGATACATTGTATCGTAGAATTTCCTGTCAAGGAGAAGCTCGTCCGAGTAGGTCTTGACTCCTGTAGCCTTGTCAAGTACTATCTTGATGCCGTGGCCTGGACGGTTGAGAACTTCAGAAGCGAGCTTCCAGCGGCGGAGGTCAAAGTAGCGGTGCTCCTCGAATACGAGCTCGATGTGGCGCTCGTTGTAGAGGCGCTGCCTCAGGTTCTCTCCGGTAACTGATGCCGGAAGGCCGGGCATACCCACGCGTGCGCGGATCTTATTTACGTATTCGCGGCACTCGTCCTCCTTTCCAAGCTCGAAGGCTGCCTCTGCAAAGTTGAGGTAGATCTCTCCCAGACGGAAGTGGATCCAAGGCATCTGGTATTTCTCCTGCCAGTTCATAGGGATATTGTCCGGTGGCATGAACTTCCTGATCTGCTGGTTTGGAACAGGGTTGTCGCTACTCTCGTGGAAGTTGTCTTTTCCCCAGGAGGTTCCATCGGAGGAAACCCACATTTCAAAGTGGTCTCCGTGGAATACAGAACCGTCGTGGATGATACACATATCCATACGGGGATCCCTGTTGGCATAAGGATTCTGAGGATCGTATCCGGAAGCAGGGTTGATGGTTTTCTCGTTGCCGTTCCAGATGAAAGCAGGCTCGCCGTTGATCATGTCATAGTCGTCGAGGAGCTCCTTGGAAACGCCTGCGCTTCCCCACCATCCGCCATATCCACCATATCGGCGTCCGATATTGTTGATAGGGAACTGATGGCTGCTCGTAGATGTGAAGTTCCTTGCCCAGATAATCTCGCTGTTCGCGGATCCGCTGTTCTGGTTGAACAGTTTCTCGTAATTAGAGAAGAGGGAGTACTGTGTGTAGGTCTCTATGAACTTCTTGGAAGCGTCGTATGCCTTGTTCCACTTTGACCTGTCGTTTGAAGGGTTGAACAGCGGAGATGCGGCATAGAGGTACATCCTGCTCAGGAGAGCCTGGCATACAGCCTTGGTGGGATGGCCGAAGTTGGAGTCGTTGGCGGCGTAATAGTCAGGGAGTGCAGGCATGATAGCTGCCAGTTCCTGATCTATGAAAGCTACTACCTCATCGAACGGGGTGCTTGAGAAAGTGTTATCGGAACCAAGTTCGTAAGATTGGGTTACCAGAGGAACGTCTCCGTAGCGCTCAATCAAATAAAAGTAGATCATAGCCCTGAGGAATCTCGCCTCGGCAATAAGTTTGTCCTTGTCCTGCATTGAAACGTTGGACTCAGCCATCTGCTCCAGGAAGAAATTGATCCTGCGGAGGTATTGGTATGCCTGGTTCCAATAGGCAAGGTTGCATCCGCCGTGCCACTGTGTGGTGGCAAGGTTGCCCACATTGTCCGGAGTCAATGTTCCAAGTGCGATAACCGGGGAACTACCGGAGTTTACGGTAACGATCTCGTCAGTGGTCTTGCACATCATATCAATGCAGAAACCGTGAGGGATGGCGTTAAAGAGAGCGCTATGGTAAGCCCTGATCAAACTGGGATCTGACCATACGGCAGCATCTGAGATACTGTTAGTCGGTTTGATATCCAAAATCTTGTCACTGCAAGCGGATAACGTTATAAGAGCAAGTATGGTTGCAAATATCTTTTTCATAACTGAAGTGTTTTAGAACTGGATCCTGGCTCCAAGGTTAATTACACGCTGCTGAGGATAGCTGAGGAAACTACCGCTGACTTCAGGGTCACACCATTTGACTTCCTTGGCCCAAGTCAGGAGGTTGAATCCGCTCACATAGAATCTGCAAGAGGTGAAACCGATCTTGCTCATAATTGAACGAGGGATGGTATAACCAAGCTCGGCATTCTTGAGACGTACGAATGATGCGTCGTGGAGGAAGAATGTAGAGCTGCCCGGCTGGTAGCAGTCAGCCCTAGGCATGGTTCCGTTGGGGTTGTCAACCGTCCAGTGGTCCTTTGCCCTGTATACGGATGCATTGCTGTAATCTGAAACACCGAGTTTTACGAACTCGCCGTCGTAGTTATAAGCTCCGGCCTGTCCCTGGATAAGGATGCTGAGATCGAAGTTCTTCCAATTCAGGCCGAAGTTGAGTCCGAATACGTACCTAGGTGTGGAGTCGTAGTCGAAACGGAAGCGGTCGTTGGAGTCGATCTTACCGTCATCGTTCAGGTCGATGATCTTGGGGTCTCCAACGTGGGTCCTGTTGTGATGAGGATAAGAGTCGAGTTCTTGCTGGGTATGGAAGATGCCGTCCGCCTTGTAATAGAGGCTGGCTCCGATAGGGTGTCCGGTACGGTTCTGATATTCCTCTACATTAGGGGTCTCATCCATGAAGATGATGGTGTTCTTTGCGTATGAGAGGTTGCCTGATACGTTGTAGGACAGTTCGCCGACCCTGTTGCGATGGCTCAGGACGATCTCATATCCGTGGTTCTCGATCTTACCGATGTTCTCGTTAGGAAGTGAAGAGAATCCAAAGGTGTTGGGGATTGAAAGGTTCCTGGCTGTGAGGATGTTGTTTCTGTTCTCCTTGAAGACGGTGATTTCAGCGCCGAGGAGTCCGTTCCACAAAGTTGCGTCAAGACCGAGGTCGAATTTGGTGCTCCTTTCCCAGGTGATGTTGGGGTTAGGCATTGTGCCAGGAGTGATACCTGCAGCTGTGCTGTTTCCAAAGATGTAGTTTCCTCCGAAGTTGTAGTTCTGCATATACTGGTAGGCGGAAACGGCATCGTTACCGGTCTGTCCAAGTGATGCGCGAAGTTTCAACTGGTTGATCCAAGGAGCGTTGTCCCTTACGAAAGGCTCCTCTGAGATACGCCATCCGAATGAAGCTGCCGGGAAGAAACCATAGCGCTTGTCCTTAGGGAACTTGTATGATCCGTCATACCTGAACACGAGCTCAAGGAGATACTTGGAGGCATACTCGTAGTTGAAACGGCCGAAGTAGTTGTTGCGGGCGGTCCTTGAAGATGATCCGCTGTTGTCCTTGTCTTCTGCCGCGGTGCTTCCCACGTTGATTTCCTCGATTGCAGTACTGATGAAGTTCTGCCTCCGTGCCATTGCAGATGAGCTCTGGTTGATCTGCTGCTCCTGACCTACCATCGCTGCGACGTGGTGTGAACCGAAGGTCCTGTCATAGGTGATACGGTAGTTGTACAGTATGTTGTTCCCGTAGTTATAAGTATCAGTAAGGGTGACGGTGCTCTGTCCGGTTCCCTGCTTGTACTCATACTCTCCGGTGTTCACGTTGTACTCGTGATAGTAGTAGGGGATTGACCATACCTTTGATTTGGAAGTTGAGATGTCATAGTTGAATGAAGCGTCAACCCTGAGGCCTTCAACCCAAGGAATCTTGTAGGTAGCCGTGAATGTAGAGTAGATAGGTGTCCTCCAGGACTTGTTGTAACCGCGGACGTCGTTGAGGAGAGGGCTCTCTCCAAGACGACCGGGAGCGATAAGTCCGTTAGGATAAACTGCAACGAGACGAGGATCGGCCTGAAGGATGTTCACGAAGTTGATATTGGTGGCCATATGGGTGTGGGTCTCGTTGGTGATGAGGGCGCTGATATTGGCTCCTACCGTGAAGTACTTGTTGAAGTCAACCTCGATGTTAGCCCTGAAGTTGTACTGGTTGTACTCTTCAACCGAGTGATAGAATCCGGGTCCCTGGGTCCTTGCTCCGAATGAGAGGAGGTAGCGTACATTTGATGTACCGCCTGAAGCCTGGATGCTGGTGCGTGTCTGGAGTGAATACGGGCGCAGGGTCTCTTTTATCCAGTCTGTGTTAGGATAGAGGACGGGGTCTGAGCCGTTGCGGTATTTCTCGATGTCGGAAAGGGCAATTGCAGGAGAATAGTTTGCAGGCCTTCCCTTCCTGTCCCAGTCACCTTCGTTGTAGACCTCTGAATATGTGGCTGCATCCAACATCTTAGGGACCTTGGTGGGGCTTGAGAAGGATGTGCTGAAGTCAACTGAGAAGTTGGCCTTTCCTTCCTGTCCTTTCTTTGTGGTAATGAGGATTACACCGTTGGCGGCACGCGCACCGTAGATGGCTGCGGAAGCGTCCTTGAGGACGGTGATGCTCTCGATATCATCGGGGTTGAGACGGGTCATTCCGTCACGCTCCACACCGTCGATTATGTAAAGAGGGGTGGTGGTTCCGAATGTACTGAAACCGCGGATGTGGATTGAAGGGTCGTCACGTCCGGGCTCTCCGGAACGCTGGTTTACGATAAGTCCCGGGAGACGTCCCTCGAGAGAGGTTCCGAGGTTGGGAGCGGGGCTCTTGGCGAGTTCGGTTCCCTGTACGGAAACGATGGACCCCGTCAGGGTCTCTTTCTTGTGGGTACCGTATCCTACGACAACCGTCTCTTCCAACTGGAGGTTGTCCACCTCAATGGATACGTTGAGTACGTTAGACTGACCTACGGGAACAGTCTTGGTGAGGAAGCCGAGGCAGGATACCTCCAGAACCGCACCTGACGAAGGGACGGTGATGGAATATCTTCCATCGAGGTCCGTCATCGTTCCAACGGAAGTATTACCCTGAAGAATAACGGCGACACCCATAAGGGGCTCGTTGTTAGTGTCGGTAATGACTCCGCTGATAGTTCTTTGCTGCGCAAACATCGCCGTGGTGACGAGTAAGCCGCAAAGAGCTAAGAAAAATTTTTTCAATAGGTTCATTACGTTAAGGATTAATGGTTAGTATTGAATAATAAAGGTTATAAATATGTCACGTTGGGAGTATTTAAATATTTTTAAATACTATTCAGCAATAAAATTAATCCATTAATAGCCAATCATCTTTAATTAAATTTGCATTGTATTGGACTTTTTTGATACCAAGGTAAAAGTGATTCAACATTATTATGCGTAACCCAAATAATAGCACTATCTTTCAAAAGACAATTAAAGGATAATGATATGGAATACTCCGTAGATGACCTTAGATTGGTGGTCCTTAATGTAGGATATGCGGTGCATAACGCAGACTGGAACTGGAAGGATGTTTCCAGCCCTTTCACAAGGCTGTATTATGTTACCAAGGGCGGCGCCCAGATAGAAATGGAGGGCAAGATATACAGCCTTACCCCAGGTAAGATGTACCTGGTCCCTTCTTTTGCGCGGCATACCAATATCTGCACAGGACCCTTTGAACACTACTACATTCACGTATTTGAAGACGGGTTGTCCAACAACCGTATTTTTGAGGAGTATTCATTCCCGTTCGAGGTGGACCCGTTGAAAGGGGACCTTTATCTTTTCAAGAGGCTGTTGGTACTCAATCCGCAGGGGAAGCTCCCGCAGTCCAATCCAAAGAGTTATGACAACCAGCCAACCCTTATCCAGAACCTTCGCATTAACAAGCAAAGAAGTCTCCAGGATATGGTTGAATCCCGCGGAATCCTGTTCATCCTTGTATCCCGTTTCCTGGAAAAGGCAAGTCCAAGGACCCTTACTGAAGATGACAGGGTTAAGAATGCCCTCGCATATATCAGGAAGAGCATAGGCAGCAAGATCCTTGTGGAGGACCTGGCAGCCAAGTCATCGCTTTCCCTTGAGCACTTCATCAGGGTGTTCAAGAAAGAGACAGGCAGCACCCCCAACATTTACATCACCAGGACAAAGATGGAAAGGGCAATGGTAATGCTGGCAACCAGCGACGCCCCCGTCAAGACAATAGCCCTGTCCCTGGGATATGACGACGTTCCCTACTTCAACAGGGCTTTCAAGAAACAGCTTGGGATGACCCCGCAGCAATACCGGGACAGCACACATTAAAAGAAAAAGAGAGAGAACTCAGGTTCCCTCTCTTTTTTTACCATATACACAACTTGGGTTATTACCACTCAAGAACCGGCCATTCGTCCTTCCACTTAATCTCACGGACCACCAGCTTGGACGCGCCGTCCGTTGCCTGATAGGCGTGGGTTACCAGAAGATCCTTGCCGTCTATCGTATAGGCGGCGCAGTGTCCTACGGCCACATAGTCTGTTCCGTTGCCCTTCATTATGCAGGTACCTCCTCCGGTGGCCAAATCTTTGCCATCCATATCAAGGTAGGGTCCCTTGGCGCTCTTTGAGCGGCCCACAACAATGTTGTAGGTGCTCTGAAGCCCGCGGCAGCAGGCGTCGAAGGAAACGAACAGGTAGTACCAGTCTCCGTGCTTGTAGATGAACGGTGCCTCTACGGCGCCGTCTCCGGCGGATGCATCGTCAAGACCGTATGTACGCTCCCTGCGGCAGGGGTTCCTCCACTCTTCAGGGGTGGCTACGCCGCTGAGGTCGTCCTTGAGCTTGACCATCATAATACCGTTCCAGAATGAACCGAAGTCCATCCAGGGGGTACCGTTCTCGTCAATGACAATGTTGGCGTCAATGGCGTTCCACATATCGCGGTACGGAACTGACTGGATCATACATCCCTGGTCCGTCCATTTGTAGTCAGGACTTTCAGGGTTGAGGGTAGGGGAGGTGGCGTGTCCTATCACCGAAGTGTTGCGCCCAAAGGCGCTGGCGGCGTAGAACAGATGCCACTTGCCCTGGTAGTAGATGATGTCCGGAGCCCAGAAATTGTTGCCGCGGAAATTAGGAAGTTTCTCCTGGATCCACGCTGGGCATTGAGGAATACAGCTACCGGCCTGAGTCCAGGTTTTCAGATCCTTGGAGGTCATTACGGAGACTCCGTTTCCGGTTGTGAAAACGTAGTAGGTGTCTCCTTCCTTGGCCATCACAGGATCGTGGGCTCCCGGGTTGGTTGGGTCAAACACATTGCGCCGTGGCTGTTGCTGCTGCCCCTGGGGTGGCTGCTGGCCCTGGGCGGGCCTTGGCCTCTGCTGCCCCTGGGGCTGCTGCGCGCTTACGGCGCAACCAACCAGAGCCAAAGCTGCAATGATGCATAGCTTCTTCATAAATAGATGATTTTATTAGTGAATAAAAAAGGATTGGTGTTTATTTCTTGTCCTTGAGAAGGTCGCGGATTTCCTCCAGGAGGGCGACATCCTCCGGCTTTGGTGCCGGCTCTGCCGGTTTAGCTGCGGCTGCTGCGGCCTCAGCCTCTTCACGTTTGCGCTTTGACCTTGTGATTGCCCTGATGATCAGGAATATACTGAGCGCGATGATGATGAAGTCAACGGCAGTCTGGATGAAATTGCCATAGTTGATCTCTACATCCTTGATTGTTGCCTTGAGGCTTGTGAAATCAAACCCGCCGATAAGGGAGCCTATGAGAGGCATAATGAGGTCGTCTACCAGAGAAGAAACGATTTTTCCGAAAGCGCCGCCGATAACAACGCCCACGGCCATATCAATGACGTTTCCCTTCATTGCAAAGTCCTTGAAATCGGACCAAAATTTTCCTTTAGCCATAATAAAGTAGATTTTTAGGTTTCAATATGTGGTAAATATAAGAAAAAGAGGGCGATTTCTCACCCTCTTTTCTGCTATATCAGGAAAAAATACTAGAAAATTTCCTCTACAGGCTCCCTGAAGTCATCTATCTGCGGTGCAGGAGCTGCATCTGCTTTCTGACCGAAACGCCTCTTTGAGCCTTCGCCCCTGCGCTCTTCGCCTTCTGCCTTGCGCTCTCCGCCTCTTCCGCGCTCGCCTCTGCCGCCCCTGCGGTCCTCACGGTCTCCGCCGGGCCTGCGGTCTCCACCGGGTCTGCGGTCTCCGCCCGGCCTGCGGCCTTCGCCCGGCTTGCGGTCTCCGCCCGGACGCGGCCTGCGCTCAGGCTCCACGTAACCTTCCGGCTTCTCTGTGAGAGCCCTCATAGAGAGCCTCATCTTACCGGTCTTGGCGTCAATCTCAAGGAGTTTCACGTCAACTTCCTGGCCTACGCTCAGTACGTCTTCTACATTCTCGGTCTTCTCCCAGGCGATCTCTGACACGTGCAGGAGTCCTTCCTTTCCGGGGAGAATTTCGATGAACGCTCCGAACTCAAGGATGCTTACCACCTTGCCGTGGTAAACCTGTCCCACCTCAGGAACGGCGCAGATTCCCTTGATCCAGTCAAGGGCCTTCTGCATAGCTTCCTTATCGTTGCTGGCAACGTCAACAACACCCTCGGTGCCTCCGCCGGGAAGCGGTTCCTCCGTGATGGTGATGACGGTACCGGTCTCCTTCTGGATCTTCTGGATGGTCTCTCCGCCCTTTCCGATGATTGCACCGATGAACTCGGCAGCAACGCGGATCTGCTCGATGCGCGGAACGAACGGCTTGTAGTCCTCGCGAGGCTTGCTGATGGTCTTCATCATCTCGCCCATAATGTGGATGCGTCCCCTGCGGGCCTGCTCCAGAGCCTTCTCCAGAACGTCGTAGGAAAGTCCGTCAACCTTGATGTCCATCTGGGTTGCGGTGATTCCGTCCTTTGTTCCGGTAACCTTGAAGTCCATATCTCCCAGGTGATCCTCGTCTCCAAGGATGTCGGTGAGGATGGCGTAGCGGTCGTTAGGCCTTTCAGCGTCTGTGATAAGTCCCATAGCCACACCTGCCACCGGCTTGGTGATCTTTACGCCTGCGTCCATAAGGGCGAGGCAGCCACCGCATACGGAAGCCATTGAAGATGAGCCGTTTGACTCAAGGATATCTGATACGATCGAAAGGAGGGAAGTTGTAGTGGAGAACCAGCTGCTGGTCTTCCTGGATGAGAACCTCGTCGGTCTCCTTCATATCCATCTTGGTTCCCAGGGTTACGGACGCCAGTGACTGGGTCTCGCCGCGGGTGAAGATGGCTGATCCGTGTGCGCAGGGCAGATAGTCCACCTCGCACCAGATGGGCCTTACCTGGTCGCATACGCGTCCGTCAAGACGGATGCCTTCGTCCAGGATCATATTGCGCATAGCCTCTTTCTCTTCGTTGTGATAGTAGCGCTCAACCATCCAGAGTTTCTTTGCGTACTCTTCCTTCTCAGCCTCGTTAGCGGGCTCCGGAAGAGTGGCGATGAATTCCTCCTTGATGGCTGCAAAGCCGTCCTCGCGCTCGTGCTTGGGCTTTGCTGACTTTGCCAGGGCGTAGCACTTGTCATAGCAGAACTCGTGCACGGCCTTGCGGAGCTCCTCGTCCTCATCGTCGTGAGGGTAGTCCCTCTTGACATCGGTTCCAAGCTCTTTCATAAGCTCTTTCTGGACGCGGCAGTGCTTCTTTATCTCCTCGTGGGCGAACTTGATGGCCTCCAGCATATCGTGCTCGGAAACTTCCTTCATCTCGCCTTCTACCATCATTATGTTCTCTTCAGTTGCGGCAACCATAAGGTCTATGTCGGCCTTTGCCATCTCGCTGAAGTTGGGGTTGATGACGAACTTGCCGTCAATGCGGCATACGCGCACCTCGGAGATAGGACCGCCGAAAGGCAGGTCCGATGTTGCCAGTGCGCAGGAGGCTGCGAGGCCTGCAAGTGCGTCCGGCTGGATGTCGTTCTCCGCTGAAATCAGGGTAACGTTCACGAAAACCTCCAGGTGGAAGTCATCCGGCCACAGAGGGCGGATAGGACGGTCGATGAGGCGGGAGATGAGGATCTCATAGTCAGAGCTCTTGCCCTCTCTCTTCATAAAACCGCCGGGGAAACGTCCTGCTGAATAGAATTTCTCTTTGTAATCTACGGTCAGGGGCATAAAATCAGTGCCTTCCTTCACTTCCTTTGCAGCGCAAACCGTTGCAAGAAGCATTGTGCCCCCCATCTTAACGACAGCTGAACCGTCGGCCTGCTTGGCCAGTTTACCGGTCTCGATCTCAATCACGCGGCCATCCGCGAGTTCAATCTTCTTGTTGATAATGTTCATTATTGTTTTCCTTTACGTCTTTATAATCGTCTCGGCCCCACGGCCGGTCATTTTCTAAAAAAGGGATGGTCCCACCCGGGAACCATCCCTAACTTTTTCCTATTCTCTTATCGACGGAGACCGAGCTCCTTGATGATGTGTCTGTATCTCTCGATGTCAGTCTGCTGGAGGTAATCCAGGATCTGGCGTCTTTTACCTACAAGACGGAGAAGGCTGCGGCGTGTAACGACGTCTTTCTTATTCTTCTTCACGTGCTCTGTAAGGTGAGCGATACGGTAGGAAAATAGAGCAACTTGACTCTCAGGAGAGCCGGTGTCTTTATTGGACTTCCCGTACTTCGCGAAAATCTCTTGCTTCTTCTCAGGCATTAAATATTCAGCCATCGTGCAAAAAATCTTAAGTGTTAATAATTTACCTTGCTTATCCCGAATAATTTGCTTATGCCGTGAATGCCCAGCATCTTTGAAAGATGTCCCAGCCTTGTCTTGAGCGGTATGTACTTGCAGGTAAGGATCTTGAACCTGTCTTTTGGGAATACATCCATAAACTCCCTGTGGGGCAGGTCCCAGGCCTCTTCCATAGCCTCTGACTTCATTATTGCAAGGCGGTCCTGGTACTTTGCAAGGTCACCCTTGCTGTCCAGGAAATCCTCTATGATTGGTATGAGCCTCTTTTTCCCGTTCACTTTCTCGCTCTTCTTGCTCCTGAGCATAATTCCGCCGGGATTGAGGAAATAGTGGTACAGGATTTCGTTTATGTAGCAATGTGTCTTGCAGTAATAGAGCAGCTGGGTTATTATGATGTAGTCTTCTATGAACGGCTCCGTGGGCCAATAAATATCGTGCTGGTAAACACTGCGCTTGAATATCTTGTCCCAATGGACTGGAATGCCGGGCCAGGGAATCCAGTCCTCATAGGAATGGGGCCCCGGGTAGACGTGGTTATGGTCGTTGCCGTCGGCGTCGCTTTCGTAGAAGTCGCATTCCACCATATCGTAGTCTCCCTCCACGGCCTTCTCCCAGAGCTTGCGGAGCATATCCGGTTCCAGCCAGTCGTCAGAGTCGCACTGGTAGATATAGTCTCCGGCGGAGGCAAGCCAGCCGGTACGCCTGACGGCCTGGACACCCTTGTTTTCCGGGTGATGGATAATCTTGATATTGTCTTTAAGATGGGCGTACTGCTCTTCTGCGATGACTCTCATAGTGATGTCATAAGCAGAATCAGGGGAGCAATCATCCACAAGAATGAATTCTATGTCATCCAGGGTCTGCCCAAGCAGGCTCCGAAGGCATCTTTCCATAGTCTTTTCCCCATAGATTGGAACTATTGCTGATACTTTAGGCATTTTAGATTAGTTTGAAGTCTATCAACCGGCGCTGCTTCTCCCGGTGTCCCGGGCAGACACTTTCCAGCAGCGCGTGGAATTGTGGTGAGTGGTTCAGGTATTTCAGGTGACACAGTTCGTGGAGCATCACATAGTCTTGAAGCTCCTGCGGAACGCGCATCAGGTTCAGGTTCAGGTTTATGTTTCCTTTGGAAGAGCAACTGCCCCAGTTGGAACTGTTATGCTTGATCCTCAGGGTGTTGTATTGGAAACCATACATTGCGGCGAGCTCTGCGAGACGCCCGGGGAGGTAAGCCTTGGCCTGGCGGCGCAGCTCCTCCACTTTAGCCGCGGTGGCGGCGTCAAGTGTCTTTTTGCGGCGCCTGGGCCGCCTGCGTATTATCCAAAGCATTCCAACGCCTCCTCTATGCCCAGCGCCTCTTCCACCTTGAAGTTTCCACAGCGCGTGCGCCTGAGGTTGTTCAGGAAAGCCCCGCTTCCCAGGGCTTCCCCCCAATCCCGCGCCAATGCGCGTATATAGGTGCCCTTGCTGCAGTCCACAAGTATCTCCGCGTTCACAAGGCCTTCCTCCTGAGAGATATCGGTTACGTTTATCCTTGGATTTGGCTTATAGCATTCCATTTCCCTGACCGCTTCCCCAAAGGAAACCAGCTCCAGGGCGCTAATGTTTATCTTTTGGCGGCTTAGCAGCTCCGCTGCCGAATGGTCGAAATCCCCTCCGCTGCGTGCCGCCTGCCTGTACGCCCTGCGCGCCATTTCATACGCGCGCACGCCGTCTACGCTCTTGGCGCTGAACAGCGGCGCCACCTGCTCCTGCTCTCCCACGAAGCCGCGCAGCATCTCCTGCACCGCCTCACGCGTTATCCCTTCCACGGGGAAGCGCGTGTCAATGGCCTTCTCCCTGTCGTACGAAGGCGTAGTGGCGCCAAAGCTGACGCCGGCCAGATATTGCTTGGGGCTGCGCTGCAGCTCCTCCGCAAGTTTTGTGGCCTTGCCTATGCAAACCAGAAGAACCCCCGTTGCAAGGGGGTCCAGCGTGCCAGCGTGCCCAACTTTCAGGTTCTTCTTGCCAAAGTGCCTGCAGGCGGCGAACTTTATTTTTCTGATTACGTCTGCGGAGGTCCATCTATACGGTTTATCCACAGGGAGGATTATTCCCTGCGGATAAAGTTCGATATCACGCTCCAGCTTCACTATCTCTTTACAGGAATCTTGTCGATGCGCCTCTGGTGGCGGCCTCCTGCAAATTCGGTCTCCATCCAGGTCTTGACCATTATGCGGCACATTGTCAGGGTTGCGAAGCGGGCAGGCATAACCAGCACGTTTGCATCGTTATGCTCCTTCACCAGTTTGGCAACTTCCTTGTTCCAGGCCAGTCCGGCGCGGATGCCTTTATGGTGGTTAAGCGTCATTGCCATACCGTTTCCGGTACCGCATATTGCTATGCCCCTCTCAACGATGCCTTTCTCCACGGCCCTTGCAAGGGGGTGTGCAAAGTCTGCATAATCTACGCTGGCGGCGGAATCCGTCCCGTAGTCTATCACGTTGTGGCCGCGGCGGGCCAGGTATTTGATCAGCTCGGACTTGTATTCATATCCGGCGTGATCGCTGCAAATTCCTATTGTCATTGTCCCAGTGTATTTACAATATTGTCAATCCTGCGTCCGAATTCTTCCTTGCCTATAAGGGTAACTATATCCGCTATGCCAAGTCCGCTCGAGGCCCCCACAAGCGCCAGGCGCAGGCAGTTCATCACCTTGCCCATAGGCCATTCATTTGAGCGGATGAACTCTTCCAGGGCCGTCTCCAGGGCTTCTTTTTCCCAGGGTCCGCTGAATCCCTTGATGAAGCCGGCGGCCTGAAGGGCCAGGGTGTAGTTCTCCGGCTTCCAGAACTTGGCCGCGTCTTTCTCATTGTACTCCTGAGGAGCCACGAACAGGTAGGAGGCTATGTCCCAGAAATCGGCCACGAACGTTGCCCTTTCCTTTATAAGGGTAACTACCTTGAGCACGTAATCGTACGGCGCGTCAACGCCCTTTTCTTTCAATATGGGCATAAAGAGGTCCGTGAGTTCCTCCTCGCTCTTCTTGCGAAGATATTCCTTGTTGAACCATTTGGCCTTTTCCGGATTGAACTTGGCTCCGGCTTTCTGGACCTTTTCCATTGAGAAGGCCTGGACCAGTTCCTCCAGTGAGAACAGCTCGCGGTCGTCACCGGGGTTCCATCCCAGCATTGCAAGCATATTCACGAAGGCCTCAGGGAAATATCCGTCCTCGCGGTAGCCACGGGACTTTTCTCCGGTCTCAGGGTTTGTCCACTCCAGCGGGAATACGGGGAATCCAAGCTTGTCCCCGTCCCTCTTGCTCAGTTTTCCGTTGCCCACGGGCTTCAGAAGCAGGGAAAGGTGCGCGAAGCGCGGCATTGTGTCTTCCCAGCCGAAGGCCTGGTAAAGCAGGTAATGCAGCGGCAGCGACGGAAGCCACTCCTCTCCGCGGATGACCTCGCTGATTTCCATCAGGTGGTCGTCGACTATGTTTGCAAGGTGGTATGTGGGCAGTTCGTCGGCCCTTTTCCAGAGTACCTTGTCATCCAGGGTATCGGTATTCACCTCAATGTGGCCGCGGATCATATCGTCCATCTTCACCACGGTGTTCTCCGGCATCTTGAAGCGGATTGTCCAGTCAGTGGTGTTCTCCAGCAGGTCCTTCACGTCCTCCGGCGGCAGGCTCAGGGAGTTGCGCATACCCGGGCGCGTGACGCGGTTATAGGTGAATGTCTTGCCGTGCATCTCCTCCTGCGCCCTTGCGGACTCCAGTTCCTCCGGGGTGTCGAATGCGTAGTAGGCGGCGCCTTTGGCAACCAGCTCTTCGGCATATCTGCGATATATGCCTTTGCGCTGGGACTGCCTGTACGGCGCGTGCGGATTCCTCTCATCCGGGGTCTCCACTATCTTTCCGGCAGCGTCAACGCCCTCGTCGGGGTAGATGCCGCACCAGCGGAGCGCCTCTATGATGTACTCCTCCGCACCAGGCACGAAGCGGTGGGAGTCAGTATCCTCTATACGGAGGATGAAGTCTCCTCCGTTCTGCTTGGCGTACAGATAGTTATATAATGCCGTGCGGACTCCGCCCATATGGAGCGGGCCGGTGGGGGACGGTGCAAACCTTACTCTTGTGCGTTTTTCCATAATCAGTCTTTTTTAGCCGCCCTGCGTATTGCCGGCTCGTTCTCCAGGAAACTCTTGTCCTCCCAGGGATCCACGGCCAGGCAGGGTTTCTGGTCCGGCTGGAATGCGAAGGTACGACAATTTTCCGTCGAATTGAAACCAATCTTTGACCTTACGGGCAGCGGGCCAGGCTGTGCGTTGTTCCCAAGCTGGGAATCTTCCTTCAGATAAACGAAGTCCTTGTCCAGGAAAATGTAGTTCCCAAGGTCCTCAGCCGGGCCTATGATGTCCACGAACTGAAGGCCGGTGACTATGGCCGTAATTGTAACCTTGTCTCCAAAGGCGGGGTCGTCCTCATAGATGAGTCCCTGCTTGAAACTGTTGGTGTTGCCGGTGTATTTGCGGATCTCGTCGCTGATCATCTGGTACTGGCTTCCAAGGATGCCCTGCTCGCTGCGCGGGGCAGTGACGTTGATAAGGATGTTCCGCGCCGATGTCAGGTCATATTCGTTGAGCAGCGGGGAATTGAAGGCTTCGCGTACGGCGTCCTCGATCCTGGTGGGACCGGTTCCGCTGCCGCTGCCCATAAGGGCGTAGCCGCTGTCCTTCATCATCACCTTTACGTCCCTGAAGTCCACATTGATGTATCCTGGCTTCTTGATTATCTCAATGATGCCCCTTACCGCAGTGGCAAGCACCTCGTCAGACTTGGGGAAGGCCTCGTGGAGCAGCAGGTCCCCGTAATGGGTTATGATGTTCTGGTTTTTTATAATGAGCAGGCTGTCCACGTTCTTCTCCATCTCGTGGATGCCGTCTATGGCGCGGGTTATGGTCTCGTTGCCCTGGTTGTCGAACGGGATGGTCACTACACCCACGGTCAGGATGCCGCGGTCCTTTGCCATCTTGGCAATGATAGGAGCGGCTCCGGTGCCGGTACCTCCGCCCATTCCGGCGGTGATGAACAGCATCTGGGTGCCCGTGTCAAGAACCTTGCGGGCAATCTCGTCCTGGGACTCCAGGGCGGCGTTGCGGCCCTGGATGGGGTCCGTGCCGGCTCCCAGGCCGTCGTGGCCGAGCTGGATCTTCTCAGGCACGTCGCATCCGCGCAGGGCCTGCATATCGGTGTTGCAGACTATGAAGCTGCAACCCTCCACGCCCTGCTTGTACATATAGTTGACGGCATTGCATCCGCCTCCGCCTACTCCCAATACCTTGATGAGGTCGTTGGAAGGGGCCCAATCTACTGGAAATACATCTGCTGTCATAATATTATTCTTTGTTTATAGAGTCATCGGAACGCTCGTCCATTCCGTCAAACAATGTTTCCTGGAATTCGCCAATCTTCTTGAGCCAGTTGGGCAGCCTGATCTCCTTTGGCTCCCTTTGCGGTTTAGGAGGCTTGACTTTGGTTATTTTCTCCCTCTTAGGCTTCTTGGGCTCTTCCTTCTTGACTTTTCCCTGGGAAGGAGCCTCGTTTGAGGGCTCTTCTGCAGGAGTCTCTTCCGGGAACAGCTCTTCCTTGTGAGGCGGGGCCATCTCCACTTCAATGGTCTCCGGAATATCAGCGCAGTTGATGTGCGCGTGCTTGCGTGCTTCCATTATGAGGCCCACGCAGGTGGTTGCGGCAGGGGAGTTCAGCCCATCGCATCCGGTGGTGAAGAAGCGCCTTGGCGCCCCTATCCTTACTGAATAGCCCGATATGTCCTTTAGCAGGTTGGCCGTGTTCACCAGTTCGCATCCGCCTCCGGTGAGCACCACGCCGCTGCGCAGGTTGTCCGCCAGGCCGCTCTTCTGGATATGCCACAGGATGGCTTCCAGGATCTCTTTCTGGCGGGCGGTGATGATCTCTGACAAATACTTGATGCTCAGGTTCCTTGGAGGGATGTCGTCTCCGCAGTCAACCTGCAGTATCTTGTCCGAGAGGCTCTGAAGCTTGTCCGGGAGGCACGCGCCAAACGCCAGTTTGATGTTCTCCGAAAGACTCTGGGAGAAGCCGCTCTCGTAGCGGATGTCGTCCGTGATGGACTTGCCTCCGAACGGGATGGCTCCGTAGTAGCGGAGCACACCCTTGTGGTAAACGGTGACGGAGGTGACACCCGCGCCCATATTGATCAAGGCTACACCGTTCTCCATCTCGTTCATCGTGAGCACCGCCTTTCCTTCCACCTCCGGGCCGAAGTATTTGTCCGAAATGGCTATCTGGGCCATATTGCAGGCCGCGTCTATGTAATCCGAAGTGCGCTTGCTTCCAATGAACAGCTTATAGTTGCCGCACAGCTTTGCGCTTATCATTCCCACTACGTCGTCCTCGCGGGCGTTGATGTACTCCTCCGTGGCAAAGGACTGCACCACGGCTCCGTAAATGAGCTGTGTGGCGCTGTTGTCCAGGGGATAGCTGTCCAACGACACGTTCTTGAGGCTGTCCAGTTCCTCGTCAGATATGCTGCTGGTTGGATCCGTCCTGGGCAGTTCGCCGGTGGCCAGTTCCTGCTTCACTCCGTACTTGGGATAGTTGGTCACTATCTGGTGTATGCGGATCTTAAGCTCTGCCTCGGCCCTGTCCAGCAGTTCCCTTATCTTGCCGCCGCAGCGCTGCGGGTTGAACACGGCGCCGGTGCGCACACCCTCGGAAGGAGTGCTGTCAAAATAAATGATCTGGGTGTTGTCCCCCTGAACCAGGGCAACCCCCAGACTGATCCTGGATGACCCCAGGTCTATAGCCGCGATATATCTCTCGTCCATATTGTGTTTATTTGCAAATAATCTGTCCTTTATATTTTACGTTCACGCTGGTGTACTGCTTCTCGCCGGGCTTAATGTACTGGTAGTACTTCTCTATGCGGGAGAATTTGGCCGCGGCATCGTCCGGGCTGCCAAAGATGAACTTCTCATTTCCCTCCCTGGGCACCAGGATTATGTCTGAATTCTGGTCCACGTGTATCTGTACAATGTTTTCCGCCCATATTGCGTTGCCCTGCATATAGTTCACCATTTCCTGCACGCCCCTTATCCAGGCGGCTTCTTTCTCGTTGCGCGCCTCGCCCTTGTAGCCCGGGCTGACCTTCACGGGGATGTACCCGTCAATGACAGGTACAAGGGATGTGTAGTTGTCCTGCAAGGGGAATATCGACCCACGGTCATCTATGTAGAAGCCTCCGTCCGGGCTCTGGAAACGCAGCACCGGCTCACGCTGCCAGATGCGCGTGTGCAGCTTGCCGTCGCCGGTGGAGTAGACCTCGCTGCGGAGCACGGCGCTCTGCTGGTTGAGCATATTCTCAATTCCGTTCAGGTCCAGGCTGTCCAGCCTCCGGCCTATGTAATTGCCGGCATAGCGGTCTATGTATCCCTTTATGTCTTCTTCCGTGACAAAGTTGAAACTGTCGCTGAACTCCACCACCACTCCGTCGCAGGTCCGCTGGAAGCGGGCCTTGCGGCTGAGCAGGCCAAGCAGCACGAAGGCTGCCGCCAGGACTGCGATTCCGGCAATCCGGAGTATGTTCAGCGTCGAACGTTTCATCTCTGTTCCAGCATTTCAGTTATTGGTTGTACAAGCCTGTCAATGTCTCCCGCGCCAAAGGTTGCAAGCACGTCAAGGTCCCTTGAGGCAAGGTAGTCCAAAAGGTCTTCCTTGTGCATCATTCTCTTGACGGGGCAGGTGACATCCTTGAAGATGATTTCGGATGTAACCCCCTCTATGGGTTCCTCCCTTGCGGGGTAGATGTCCAGCAGGATCAGCTCGTCCAGCAGGCTCAGGGAAGTCGCGAATCCTATCGCAAGATCCCTTGTGCGTGTGTAGAGGTGCGGCTGGAACACTCCCGTGAGGGTTCTGTTAGGGAATATCTGCTTGAGGGAGGAAATGGCAGTTGCCAGTTCCGCCGGGTGGTGGGCGTAATCGTCAATGTAGGTGAGGCCCGGACGGTTGACGTGGACGTCCAGCCTGCGGCGCACGCCCTGGAAGCTTTCCGCGGCGCTGCGGATGTGCTCCGGCTTTGTGCCGTGAAGCAGGCACATCGCCGACGCGGCAACGCAGTTCTCCACGTTCACCCATCCCAGCGTTCCAAGCCTTATATCCTTTATGACCCCGCCCGGATGGTTGAGGTCAAAGACAAAGTGCCCGTCCGGCTGGAGGCGGATGTCAGATGCGTAGAAATCCGCCTGGGTATTGTCCAGGCTGTATGTGTAAAGCTTGGCCGGGGTGTCTTCCTTTCCAAGAGGAAGGCCTATCTTCTTGATAACCGCCCCGCTGACCTGGGAAGCGAAATTGCGGAAGGCCTCCTGCACGTGCTCAAGGTCTCCGTAAATGTCCAGATGGTCCGCGTCCATTGCGGTGACGACGGCAATCTCAGGGTGCAGCTGGAGGAAGCTGCGGTCGAATTCGTCAGCCTCCGCTACAACCACGTCGTTGGCGCTCATCAGCAGGTTGGTGCCGTAGTTCTTGGAGATGCCTCCGAGGAATGCGGAGCAGCCCTCGCCGCTCTGGGTGAGGATGTGGGCTGCGAGCGTGCTGGTGGTGGTTTTTCCGTGGGTGCCGGAAACTGCAAGGCACACCTGGCCGTCAGTGATCTCTCCCAGCATACGGGAGCGCTTGACCACCTTGTATCCCTTCCGGCGTACCGTTACAAGTTCCTGCAGGTCCTCAGGGATTGCCGGGGTGTAGACCACCAGCGTGTCCTGGATGTCCTCAGGGATCAGTTCAGGGGAGTCAGTGTAATGCACTCCTATCCCTTCCGCGCAGAGCTTGCGCGTCAGTTCCGTCTCCGTGCGGTCATAACCGCTCACGTTCAGTCCCTTGAACTTGTAGTAACGGGCTATGGCGCTCATTCCAATTCCGCCAATCCCAATGAAATATATGTTGCTGTACATTATATCAGTTTGTATGCTTGGTCAACTATTACGGCGCTTGCGTCCATCTTTGCAAGCTTTGCTATGTTGGTCTCCATTTCCTGGATCTTCTCAGGATTGTCCAGCAGTTTAAGGGCGACGTCCATCAGTTTCTCTTCCGCTTCCGCGTCCTTCACCAGTATTCCTGCGCCCTTGCGCACCAGGGCCATCGCATTGTGCGTCTGATGGTCTTCCGCCACGTTGGGGGAAGGCACCAGCACGGCGGCCTTGCGGGCGGCGCACAGCTCAGAAATTGAGCTTGCGCCGGAGCGTGAGATGACCACGTCCGCCATAGCGTATGCCAGGGCCATCTTGGAAATGAATTCGGAATAGTGTATCTGCGGGAAGTCCTCCTTGCGGGATTCCATAAACGCGTCAATGGAAGCCTTGTAGTACTTGCCGCACTGCCAGAGCACCTCCACGTCCTCTCCTCCGGGGCATCCGTCGGATATCCATTTCTTCATAGAGTTGTTCAGGGTTCCGCTTCCAAGGCTTCCGCCAACAATAAGCAGGTGCTTCTTGTCAGGGTCCATCCCGTAGAACTCTATGCCTTCCGCCTTCATCTGGGGCGTGCAGGGCACTATGAGCTTGCGGATGGGGTTTCCCGTGAGGACAATCTTGTCAGCGGGGAAGAACTTCTCCATTCCCTCGTATGCGACGCATATCTTGTCCACCCTTCGGCCCAGCATCTTGTTTGTAAGGCCGGCAAATCCGTTCTGCTCCTGTATGAGGGTGGGGATCTTCATCTCGGTGGCCGCGAACAGCAGGGGAGCGCTGGCGTATCCGCCCACGCCTATGGCAATGTCAGGCTTGAACTCCTTGATGATGTGCCGGGCCTTGCGTATGCTCTTTGCAAAGCGAATGGGCAGCTTGAGGTTCTCCACTATGTTCTTGAGGCTCCTCTTGCGCTGGAGGCCGGCAACTTTAAGTCCCACTATGCGGAATCCGGCTGCAGGCACCTTCTCCATTTCCATCCTTCCCTCCGCGCCCACGAACAGGATTTCGGACTCCGGGTTCACTTCCTTGAACCTGGATGCGATGGAGATGGCCGGGAAGATATGGCCTCCCGTGCCTCCGCCGCTGATGATAACTCTTACAGGTTTGTATTCCATAGTTCCTTATTATATGTCCATTGAGTCAAGCTGGTCAAGGTCGTTCAGGGAGTTCCGCAGTTCGTCCTGGGTGTCTTCCTGAAGTTCTATGAGCGGCGCCGCCTCAAGTCTCTCTTTCTCTACGTTCTTCTCCGCCATCCTGCTTATGGACAGGATTATTCCAAAGGCAATGCTGAAGCACACGAAGGCCGACGTTCCGTAACTGATAAGGGGAAGCGTCTGTCCCGTGAGCACGCCAATGTCGCAGTTCACGGTGATGTGCATCATTGCCTGGGCGGTGATGAGCATACACAGGCCTGCCACGGCGCATTTTGCAAAGTGGTCGTTGCAGTTCCTGGCTATGATGGAGCCCCTGGCGAGCAGGCTGAGATACAGTATGAATATGATCAGTCCGCCAAACAGGAGGCCGTATTCCTCAATTATGAAACTGAATATATAGTCCTCGTAAATGACGGGAACCTTGTATTTCTGGGTGCTGCGTCCCGGGCCCTTTCCAAACAGGCCGCCTTCCTTTATGGCAATCTTGGCGCCGTATGGCTGGCGTATGCGGTCCAGGGCGGTCTGGTATTCCTTGGAACCCTTGTCCGCCGTGCGGATGATTTCCTCGTAGTCTATGGATTTGTCCAGCACGCGGCTTACGCCCGTGCCGATGCGCCTGAACAGCACCTTGGCGTCCGGATCGTTATGCTGGAGCCCGCTGCTCAGTTTGTAAAGGCCGAAGCATCCTGCAAGCATCACCCCGCAGAACAGGCCAGTGAGCACTATATGGAAGAAATTGATCCTTCCAAGCAGCATTGTCAGGAACATTATTCCCGCAAGGAACAGGGCGCTGGAGTTGCTGGCCGGCAGGGATGCCACCACAATTATGAGAGAGGGGAGTATCACGCAGATTATCTCCTGCCATATCTTGTTGCCCAGGAATTCCAGGCGGTTTATGTTGGACAGCCTGTCAAGCAGCTTGAACTCTCCGTTCTGGAGACGGTCTATGGCCCAGGCCAGATACATCACCATTGCCACTTTCACCACCTCCAGGACGTGAACCTGGAAGCCGAAGACCTTGATGACGCGCCAGGCGTCGTTGATGCTTGCGGCCGATACAAGGGGCAGTTTTATGTGCAGGTCCACGAAAGCCAGCAGGGCCAGCGACAGGGCGAAGCCCCATCTAGCCAGGGCCTTGAACAGCTTTATGGAGTTGACCCTGTAGCAGAGGAACACAAAGAACAGTCCCATTGCAATGGTTATGACCTGGTCCTTTACTATGTTCAGGCGGGTGTTGGATTCGGATGCCAGCTGGGAGGTGGCGGAGAACAGGCTCACCAGGGAGATCATGCAAAGGAAGAGCATGATTGTCCATACCACCTTGTCTCCTCCCAGGCGGTCTATGAATGTAGTCTTTCCTTTGCTCTTTGCCATAATGCGTTACAGGTTCCTTACCGCCTGCTTGAATTTCTCGCCGCGGTCTTCGTAGTTCTTGAACAGGTCGAAACTTGCGCAGCAGGGGCTCAGGAGAACCACGTCTCCGCTCTGCGCGAATTTGCTTGCAACCTTTACGGCCTCCTCGGCGGAGTGGGTGTCGGCCATATTTTCCTTGCCCACTATGCCCTCGAAGGCGGCGTGTATCTTAGCGTTGTCAATACCAAGGCATACTATTGCCTTGACTTTCTCCTTTACCAGATCCGTGAGGATGCTGTAGTCGTTGCCCTTGTCCTTTCCACCCACAATCCATACAACGGGCTTCTTCTGGCACTCAAGGGCGTACCACGCTGAGTCTATGTTTGTTGCCTTGGAGTCGTTAATGTAAAGCACGTCCTTGATGCTCAGGACAGGCTCTAGCCTGTGTTCGATGGGAGCGAAGGTGGCAAGGCTGTTGCGGATGACCTCGTTCTCTATGTCCATTGCCTTGGCGGCAAGGGCCGCTGCCATTGAATTGTAAATGTTGTGCTTGCCGCCAAGGGCCAGCTCCTCCAGGAAGATCTCGCTCTCGTCCTGCTCGTAGCGGATGACCATACGGTCATCGCGCAGGAAGGCTCCCTGCTGCACTTCGCGCTCCTGGGTGAAGGGCAGCATCTTGGTCTGGAGGATGATCTTGTCCAGGTGGGCGATGGTTATGGCATCGTCGGAATCAAAGATGAAGCAGTCCTCCGGGCGCAGATTGCGGGTGATGCGGAACTTTGCCTTGACGTAGTTCTCCATATTGTGGTCGTACCTGTCAAGATGGTCCGGGGTGATGTTGGTGATGATGGCTATGTCCGGGCGGAAGTCATATACGTTGTCTAGCTGGAAACTGCTTATTTCCAGCACGTAATAGTCATAGTGCTCGGTAGCCACCTGGTAGGCGTAGCTCTTGCCTATGTTCCCTCCCAGACCCACGTTGAGGCCGGCCTGCTGAAGCAGGTAGTAAATGAGGGAAGTGGTGGTTGTCTTGCCGTTGGACCCGGTGATGCATATCTTCTTTGCCGTGTCGTAGCGTCCGGCAAACTCTATTTCCGATACTATGTGCGTGCCCTGCTGTTCCAGTTTAACGACCATCGGGGCGGTCAGCGGGATGCCGGGGCTCTTTACAACCTCGTCGGCATTCAGAATCAGGGATTCGGTATGTCCGCCCTCTTCAAACGGGATGTCCCATTTGCGAAGCTCTGCGGCATATTCTTCCTTGATCTTCCCGTTGTCGGACAGAAAGACATCGAAACCTTTGACTTTAGCCAGTACGGCGGCTCCTACGCCGCTCTCGGCACCTCCTAAAACAACTACTCTTGACATAAATCTTATCTAAGTTTCAGTAACGCCAGTGTGGAAACGGCCAGTATGATTCCTACAATCCAGAATCTGCTGACTATCTTTGGTTCAGGCAATCCTTTTTTCTGGAAATGGTGGTGGATAGGGGCCATCAGGAAGTACCTGCGGCCTTCTCCGTATTTCTTCTTTGTGCGGCGGAAATATGTCCTCTGGATAATCACGGAGGCGCTTTCCACCACGAATATTCCGCAAAGCAGCGGGAGCAGCAGCTCTTTTCTGATGAGGACCGCGCTCACGCCTATGATACCTCCAATGGTAAGGCTTCCGGTGTCGCCCATAAATACCTGGGCGGGGAAGGAATTGTACCATAGGAATCCCATCAGCGCCCCCACGAACGCTGCCATAAATATGGCCACCTCGCCGGCCCCGGGGATGTACATAATGTTCAGGTAGGCGGTGTCAATCACGTTGCCGCTGAGCCAGGCAAGGACGCCTATCACCACGCCAACTATGGCGGTGGTGCCGGCGGCCAGGCCGTCCATTCCGTCAGTGAGGTTGGTGCCGTTGGAGCAGGCAACGATCACCACCACAATGAGTATCACGTAGATGGCCCAGGTGCAGTACACGCCCAGCTGGCCCCTAAAAGGGGAGAGCCAGGAGTAGTCGAACTCGTGGGCCTTTACAAACGGTATTGTGGTTACGAGCTTGTCGGAAAGGATTCCGGGATGGAGGCACATTATGAGCGCTATCACAAATCCCAGGCTTATCTGCCCTATGAGTTTCTTGCGCTCGCTCAGGCCGTTCTTGTTTTTCTTGAATACCTTGATGTAGTCGTCCGCAAAGCCAAGGGCGCCGCACCATACGGTGGTGAGGATGAGCAGCAGGTTGTAGATGTTGGTCAGGTCTCCAACCAGCAGGACGGAGGCCAGGACGGACACTATAATGATGATTCCTCCCATAGTGGGAGTGCCTTTCTTCTCCATCTGCCCCTGAAGGCCAAGGTCGCGGATGGTTTCTCCAATCTGGTGTTTCTGGAGGATCCCGATAATCTTCTTGCCCGCGAACAGGGCTACCAGCAGGCTTATCATACTGGCAAGGATGGCCCTGAAGGTCAGGTAATTCATCAGTCTGTGACCCGGGAAATCGTAGTCTTGGAGGAGTTGGAAAAGATGGTAGATCATAAGGATGGTTTAGTTTAGCATAGTCTTGAACACTTCCGCCACAACTTCTCTCTCGTCAAAGTGGCGGTGTTCGGTTCCAATAATCTGATATGTCTCGTGGCCCTTGCCTGCAAGCAGGATGGTGGCTCCGTCGTTGGCAGTGATGATGGCGGTGCGGATGGCTTCGCGCCTGTCGGCTATGAAGATGGCCTTGCGCAGCCCTTCGCCGCCGAATCCCTTGCGGATGTCCTCAAGGATGTCCTCCGTGCGCTCCGTGCGGCTGTTGTCGGATGTGACTATTATCCTGTCCGCGAAGGCTTCGGCAACCTTGGCCATCTCAGGACGCTTTGTGCGGTCGCGGTCGCCGCCGCAGCCGAACAGGCAGACGAGCTGTTTTTCAGGGGCTATCTCGCGCAGGGTCTTGAGGACGTTCTCCATTGCGTCAGGGGTGTGGGCGTAGTCTATCACCACGGAAAGGCCCCTAGGACCGCGGAGGTTCTCAAGGCGTCCCGGAGCGGATTCCAGTTTGCTCAGGGCCACAAGGGTCTCGTCCTTGCCTGCTCCAAGGCATCTTGCCGCAGAGTAGATTGCAAGGATGTTATATGCGTTGTGCTGGCCAATGAGGCGGGTCCAGGTCTCGGTGCCGTCAATCTTCAGGAGCATTCCCTCGAAGCTTTCCTCAAGGATGCGGCAGGTGTGGTCCGCCATATTGCGGCAGGAGTATGTCACAACCTTTGCGGCGGTGTTCTGCACCATTACCATTCCGTTGCGGTCGTCAATGTTTATAAGGGCGAAGGCGTCGGAAGGGAGGGAGTCAAAGAAAAGCTTCTTGCACCTGAGGTACTCCGCAAAGGTTCCGTGGTAGTCCAGGTGGTCGTGGGTGAGGTTGGAGAAGATTCCAAGCTTGAAATGGAGCCCGGCAACCCTGTCCTGCTCCACGCCTATGGAGCTGACTTCCATAAAGCAGTATTCGCATCCCTGGTCGTTCATCTCCTTGAGGAGACGGTTTATGGTTATGGGGTCCGCGGTGGTGTTCTCGGTCTCGCTGCGCTTGCGGCCGACATAGTTGGCAATGGTCGAGAGCAGGCCGCAGTTGTATCCCAGACCCATAAACAGGTTGTAAAGCAGGGTGACGGTGGTGGTTTTGCCGTTTGTGCCGGTGATTCCCACAAGGGAGAGCTTCTCTGACGGATGGCCATAGAAGTTTGCGGCACAAAGGGCAAGGTCCCTGCGGCTTGCGGAGACTATTGCACTGGCCCCGGCGGCGCGCGCGGAGTCTATGTAGTCGTGGCCGTCGCGGTCGTGGCCCTTGACGGCGAAGAACGCCGCGCCGGCCGCCGCCTTGCGCGAATCGCTTACTATTGCGTCAATCTGTGTTTCAGGCGTGCCGTAAAGTATCTTGGCATCGGTGCCTTTTATGATGTCCTGGAGTTTCATTTCAGTGTAATGGTTACTTTATTGCCCTCGTTTACCTGGGAAACCACGTGGCCGTATCCGGAGTAGGAGCATACGTATCCGGCATTTTCCAGCACGAACAGCGCGTCCTTGAGGCCCAGTCCCGTAACATCCGGGACCTTGCCTTCCTCGACCGCCGGAAGCTGCGCCTTCATCTCAGGCATCTTTCCGGAGCGGCTGACCTGCTCTTCCCATATGGGGTCCATAGCATATATATAGTCCGCAATCTCCCTTACCACCGCGGCCGGCTTTGTTCCTCCGTAGGTGTTGGCGTAGGTGAGGTTGCTGTAAACGACCGTTATGATTGTGTATTTGGGGTCTTCGGCCGGGAAGAAGCCCACGAAGGTTCCCTGGTGCTTCTTGAGGCCGCCCTTTTCGTATCCACCGCCGTTCAGGGCAACCCTGGCGGTTCCTGTCTTTCCGGCAAAGGAGTAGTTCTTGTTCTTGAGCCTGCTTCCCGTACCGTGGTCATACTCTACGACGGCCCTCAGGGCGCGGGTTATGGTGTCGGCGGTGGCCTTTGAGCAGATGGAGGCGTTGAGCACGCTGGGACCCATCTTCTCAACTACTACGCCGCCTTCCTCGATGTCCTCCACCAGGTACGGCTTCATCATCCTGCCCTTGTTCGCAATGGCGTTGTAGAAGGTTACTATGTGCAGGGGAGTCTCTGAAATGGAGTAGCCGATGGCCACTGAGGCCAGGTCCGTGCCACTCCAGGCGGCGGACTTGGGGTCGGGGACGTTGGGCTTGGCCAGGCCTTCCAGGTCAAAGTCGAAAGCCTCTCCAAGCTTGTACATATAGATCTTGTCTATGTAGGACTGCGGGTTGTCGCGGTAGTTGTCGGACGCCAGTTTCCTGAAAACGTAGTTGGAGGAAATGGAGAAGCCCTCCACCAGGCTTATGACATTGCTGTGGGAGCGGGCCTCGTAGCTGGTAATATAGTGGTCCTGCGCAAAAGGAGGGAACAGTCCGTGGTTGGTGGGGAGGGTCTCGTCAAGGCTCTTGACCTTGCCGTCCTCAAGGTTGGACATAAGGTTGACCGCCTTGAATACGGAACCCGGCTCTCCCAGCCTGCCAATGGCAAGGTTCATAGATTCCTCCATCTTGAGCGATACGGAATCCCGCAGGAGATTGACCATCGCGCGAATCGCCCCTGTCTTGACTTCCATCACAATGGTGCAGCCGCCTTCCAGTTCCGGGTCTTCCTCTATCTGGGAGCGCAGCGCCCTTTCAGCAACGTCCTGGATGTCTATGTTCAGCGTGGTGCGCACATCCTGCCCGTCCTTGGCAAGCCTGTACTCCTGGGCGTAGTCCCGTACGCGGCCAAGGTCAGTGGTGCGCATATATTCCACGCCCTCCTCTCCGTGGAGGATGTGATCGTAGCGGCCCTCAATTCCTACGCGGCTGTTGCGCACGCTCTCGTTGCGGCGCACGAAACCCACGGTCCTCCTGGCCAGCGTGCCGTATGGATATTTACGGACGATGTATTTCTCGTCGTCGATGAGTCCGCCCGCGTAGCGCCCCTCGTTGTAAAGGGGCAGCGCCGCTATGCGGCGATAGGTGCCTTCGTCGACGCCCCTGCATATGTTCACGTACTTGCGCCCCTGGGCCCTGCCGTTGCGGATGAGGTTGTAGTAGTCCGCGGCGCTCTTGTCGCCAAGGATCTCGGACAGGCCTTTGGCCAGTTCGTTTGCCTTGGCCAGCCATTCCTTCTCCCTTTCAGCGCCGTCTTCCATCTGCGCGTATGCGTCCTTCCGGACGGTGCAGTCCATATAAAGGTCGTAGCAGGTGAAGGACATTGCCAGTACGCGGCCGTCGGAAGCCAGGATGGATCCTCGCTTTGGCTCTATGGGCACTTCTGTAGAAGAAGGGGTAAGCATTGACTCAACCACCGGGTCCGGCTTGAAGACAAAGATCAAGTATACCAGACGGACGATCAGCCCCACTGAAATGAGGAGGAACAACAGGTAGAACCAGTGCAGGCCGCGGCCTACGCTGTCCCTTTTCTTCTTTGTTATCTTTACCTCCTCCATATCCGTTGTTCCGTCATCCCCGGCTTGTCCGGGGATCTATTTCAATATCTTCGCAGGTTTTACCGGCTCCGCCACATCCGAGCCCTGCTCCTGCAGAAGCGTGGAAACCGTGCTCCTGCGGTTGAGGGTTATAAGCTCGAATGTCTTCTGGGAGTTGAGCCTTTCCAGTTCCTGAAGGGTGAGCTTGTTCTGCTCTACCTTGCCAAGGGTGCTGTCCACCATAAGGCTGAACAGGATGGAAAGGGCGAACAGCAGGAACGTATAGGCTATCTGCGGGAAGAATTTGTTCACGTTGAGCCTCAGGAGGAGTTCTCCGCGAAGTATGGCCAACAGGGAGTTCTTTATGAACTTCCCGACGTCGGACAATCTGAATCTCTTCTTCTGCTGATCCATCTCTATGCTTTCTCCGCTATTCTCAGTTTCGCGCTTCTGGCGCGTGTGTTTGTCTGTATCTCATCTTCAGAAGGCAGGATGGGCTTGCGGTTCACGGCCTTCAGCGGGCTTGCGTTGTTTCCGTACATATCCCTTTGCTCGTTGCCTTCTATGTTTCCTGTCTTTATGAAGTTCTTGACCATCCGGTCCTCCAGGGAGTGGTAGGTTATCACCACCAGCTTCCCGCCCTGCTTCAGGCTTTCAGCCGCTCCTTGCAGGAACTTCTCAAGGGAGCGCATCTCCTCGTTCACTTCTATCCTCAGCGCCTGGTACAGCTTTGCAAGCCATTTGTGGTCCGCATAGGGCGGCAGGGCGCTCTCTACGGCCTTGTTCAGCTCGCCGGTGGTGAGGATCTGCGATTGCTTGCGCGCTGCGTCGATGAGCTTTGCCACCCTGCCAGGGTTCTCCAGTTCGCCGTAAAGCCTGAAGATTTCCTCCAGTTTCTCTACGGGGTAGTCGTTGACCACGTCTGCCGCGGTGCGCTCTCCTTCCGCGTTCATCCGCATATCCAGTTTTGAGTCGAAGCGGAAGGAGAAACCTCTTTCCTGCGTGTCGAACTGGTGGGATGACACTCCAAGGTCCGCCAGTATTCCGTCAAACTCCACCCCGTGCAGCAAGGCAAAATTGTGGATGAAGCGGAAGTTGTTGTGTATCAAGGTGAGCCGTTTGTCCTTTGGGGCATTCTCCAGGGCATCTGCGTCCCTGTCGAAAGCCAGGAGCCTTCCCTTGCGGGACAGCCTGGACAGGATCAGGGCGCTGTGGCCTCCGCCTCCGAAGGTGGCATCGGCGTATACGCCGGACGCATCGCCTATCAAGGCGCTTACGCTTTCTTCTAGAAGGACTGGATTGTGGTATTCAGACATTGCTCCGGCCTCCCGCTATCTCTGTTCGGATAGTTTCCCGGCTATTGCAATGTATTCTTCGTTGGAAATCTGACTTGCCTCGTAAAGGTCCTTGGCCCAGATTTCTATCTTGTAGTCATTGCCGCAGAAAACTACTTCCTTGGTTATCCCTATTGCTTCGAGCAGCTTTTTGGAGATAGAAATTCGGCCGAATTTAGGATCGGGCTCCACTACGGACCGGTTTCTCATATACTCTCTCCAGAACTTGGCGTGCTCGGCGTTGAAGAAATTCAGTTTGGACTTTACCTCTGCGGACTGTCTTTCCCACTCTTCGAATGGGTACATTTCCAGGCAGGGTGCAAAAATGTCTTTCTTCACGACAAACCGTACATCGCCACCTTCAGGCAGGATATTCTTGAATGCAGAAGGCATTACCAGACGGCCTTTGTCGTCCAGTTTGCAAGAGTATTCGCCAATGAAAGTGAGCATATCTGTATACGTTTCGTAGTGTGCAAAATTATAAATAATTTTCCATTTTCTTCCAATACTTTACATTTTTTTCCACAAAGTTGTTAACACCACCCAAATCCCCCTCCCAAATGGTTCACCAGGGGCCCTTCTCCTGAACCAAACTTCTCAGGCCACAGCAGGTACGGGGCGGAGCGAATAGGCGGTGAATGAAAGAGCAAGTCCCTCCAGAGAGCGTGCGTTGCTTCGCACGACGGCGTGTGAAGGCGCCATCGGGCGCCGTGCCGTAAGGGAGGAGCGATGCGACGACCGGAAGGCACCGTACGGAACGTAGTGGAGGACGCATTCCCCCTTGGGGGACACCGGCATAGCCGGAGGGGGGTATAGCAACTGCGAAGC